>CAJTXA010000143.1 GCA_910579865.1 uncultured Lachnospiraceae bacterium | reverse complement strand
ACACTGAGTCTGGCCTGTGCCTTCTGTCAGACAGCGGATCTGGGAGTCGCGCCTTATGATGCACTGTCGATTATACTGTCCCGAAGAAGCGGATGCTCTGCCGGTCGGTCATTGACCGGCCCGGAGCGATACCTGTTCCTCGCCTGAGGGTGCGTCCTGTTACAGGAACTTTCATGTGCTCTCCCGTGCAGCAATTTTCGTGCAGGCCTTGACTTTTGAACCGGTCTATTATATACTACGGCTATCAATAAGAAACATGAGCTAGGGGTGCGATAAGCTGAGAATGGCATAAAAGGCCAGAACCCTTATTACTTGAACCGGATAATACCGGCGTAAGGAAGCGATGAAGCCAAATTTTCAGGCATATCAAAAATCCCCTCCCTTGTTCTTAAAACAGAGGAGGTTTTTTTATGTTTCAGATGTTTGTTACAGAGGGAGGCGGCCTGACAACGGCCGGATACGGGGGCTTTATTGTGGCGGGAATCGGATTCCTGATTACAGG
>CAJTXA010000142.1 GCA_910579865.1 uncultured Lachnospiraceae bacterium | reverse complement strand
GTATGAGGAGTCTATTTTATAGACTCCTTTTTTAACGAATATAAATAAAAGGAGTGATAAAAAAATATGAATTTGATAATTCCCAAAAAAGCAGAAGAAATATTACAAAAACTAAATGATAAAAATTTTGATGCTTATATTGTGGGAGGATGTGTAAGGGACTGTTTATTAAAAAGAGTACCTCAAGACTGGGATATTACAACATCAGCAGAACCATATCAAGTAAAAAAAATTTTTAATAAAACATATGATACTGGATTACAGCATGGAACAATAACAGTATGTTGGAAAGGGGAGCATTATGAGGTAACAACATATCGTATTGATAAAGGATATGATGATTGTCGTCACCCTAATAAGGTGATATTTACAAAAAATTTAAAAGAAGATTTACAGAGAAGAGATTTTACAATCAATGCTATGGCATACCACCCCAATGAAGGTATAAAAGATTATTTTTTAGGACAAGAGGACTTAAATCAAAAAATAATACGAGGGGTAGGA
>CAJTXA010000141.1 GCA_910579865.1 uncultured Lachnospiraceae bacterium | reverse complement strand
GGGATTTACTGCTGAACAAAGCAAGTTCTGAATTTAACTGGTCTGAAATCAGCCCTACTATTTTCGGCGCTGTATTTGAAAGCACATTAAATCCGGAGACACGGCGGCTGGGCGGGATGCATTATACCTCTATTGAAAATATACACAAAGTTATTGATCCTCTGTTTCTGGATGACTTGCAAAGCGAGTTGGCAGCGATTTGTGAATTGACTGTAGAACGTACACGGAAGAAAAAGCTGGAAGAGTTTCAACAAAAACTGGCATCACTGGTATTTTTAGATCCGGCATGTGGAAGTGGAAATTTTTTGACAGAAACTTATCTTTCAATCCGCCGTTTGGAAAATCGGGTAATTTCTGAATTGCAGCATGGACAGATTGTATTTGGCGGTTTGGAAAGTTTTAGCCCGATCAAGGTATCTATAGAGCAGTTTTATGGAATTGAAATCAATGATTTTGCGGCCACTGTGGCAAAAACAGCATTATGGATTGCAGAAAGCCAAATGA
>CAJTXA010000140.1 GCA_910579865.1 uncultured Lachnospiraceae bacterium | reverse complement strand
ATCAGGAGCCGTCAGACATGATTATTATGGATAACATCTGATGAAGGAAGAACCCCTTCTTCTGTTATCTGATTTATAGAAAGAAACATATTAACCAAGTAGTCTTGATTGACTACACCATTATTATACTAGGAGTGATGTTCTATGACAAAGAAACTGAAAAACAAGAAGCTAAGGCACAACGAATCCTACGATATGCAGGATATTTATGACGGGCTGTACCAAAAGAGCAAAGACGGCGGGAAATTCAGGAACCTAATGCAGTATATCACTTGTGAAAACAATATAAAACTTGCGTATAGGAACATCAAAGACAATGCCGGGAGTAAAACGTATGGTACAGACGATATGAATATCAAAGATATTGAGCGAATCGAAGTAAGCGAGTTCGTGCAGATTATCCAGCGTAAATTTAAGGATTACCAGCCAAAAGCAGTAAAAAGGGTAGAAATCCCAAAAGAAGGGAGCGACAAAACAAGGCCGCTTGGAATCCCCACAATGTATGAC
>CAJTXA010000139.1 GCA_910579865.1 uncultured Lachnospiraceae bacterium | reverse complement strand
GGGGCGAGCAGCAATATAGCCCTTTGGAGGGCTAAAATCAAACCACCAGTTGAACTGGTGGTTGGTGACTTAAGTGACAGCCACATCAAAAAAGTGTGGATATAGGGCGAAGATGCAGAAACGATATAAAAGTCCAAGCCTCTTTTCCGCACCTAAAATGTGATGTGGTGATGTCCTTGAAAGCATTCCGGGATGGGAAATTATCAGACTTAATTACAAAAAAGGCATTTTATAATATCCAACTTAATTACAAAAGGACAAATCAATTCAGACTGGAGGAATTATTTTTATGATGAAACTGGAACGTATCATTGCGGAGATTGACAAGACAAAAGACGCAATCTCCAAACAGCAGGGCAGGCTACGGGAACTGGAAGCGCAGAAAACCGAGGTTGAAAACCTGCAAATCGTACAAATGGTAAGGGCGTTACGCATGACCCCGGCAGAGCTTTCCACCTTTTTACAGGGCAAGCCGGACAACGCCCCGGCAGCAGTCACAGCAACAGCAAAC
>CAJTXA010000138.1 GCA_910579865.1 uncultured Lachnospiraceae bacterium | reverse complement strand
CTTCCAAACATATCAGGGCTTTCTGTCCTGCATGAAATAAGGCAAAGCAGTTCTGTCCCTATCCTTATGCTGACAGCGATTGCGGACGAATATACACAGGTTACAAGTTTTGATGAACAGGCAGATGATTATATTACAAAGCCTTTTTCTATGGTCTTGTTAGGGCGGCGTATTACCGCCCTTTTAAGGAGAAGCGGAAAAGGAATACTGCCTGATACAATGGCGTTTGGTGATGTGCTTGTGGATTTTTCCGGATATACCGCAAGGGATGCCAATGGAAAGATTGATATTACGCCAAAGGAAATTGATTTGCTGAAGCTGCTTGTAGAACATAAGGGACTGGTACTGACCCGTACCCAGATACTTGATGATTTATGGGGTGACAGTTACCCGGTCATTGACAGGACAGTAGACACCTATATCAAAAATCTGCGAAAAAAGCTGCGGCTAGAATGCATTATTACTGTGAAAGGTATCGGTTACAAATATGAGGTGAATACATGAAGAAAATAAAGA
>CAJTXA010000137.1 GCA_910579865.1 uncultured Lachnospiraceae bacterium | reverse complement strand
AGGATGCCTATGCTATGACAATTGTCCTTCTTCCAAATTCAGAAGGCAAAAAAATGGGAAAAACAGCTAGTGGGGCTGTATGGCTTGATCCAGAAAGAACTTCCCCATTTGAATTTTATCAATATTGGAGAAATGTTTCTGACAGCGATGTACTAAAATGTATCCGTATGTTGACTTTCCTGCCGTTAGAAGAAATTAATAAAATGGATCAATGGGAAGGACAGGAACTTAATAAGGCAAAAGAAATCCTTGCTTTTGAACTTACCAAATTAGTCCATGGAGAAGAAGAGGCAAACAAAGCCCAAAATGCTTCCCATGCGTTATTTACAATGGGCACTGATGATTCTAATATGCCTTCTACCCAAATCCAGCCAGACCAGTTTATAGATGGAAAAATTGGTATTTTAGATTTACTTGTTATCTGTAAATTAGCTTCCAGTAAAAGCGAAGCTAGGCGCTTAGTGACCCAAGGTGGTATTTTTATAGGGGATGAAAAAGTCCTATCAATTGATTTTACAC
>CAJTXA010000136.1 GCA_910579865.1 uncultured Lachnospiraceae bacterium | reverse complement strand
ACATGAAGCAATGCATGACCTGAAAGTACAGATGACGGAAACATTACTCGCAATAGGTGAAGCCTCAAACCAGGTATCTGTTGGTTCTGGTGACCTGGCAACAGCGGCGCAGTCACTTGCAGAGGGTGCAACAGAACAGTCACATACTGTACAGGACCTGCATGAAACTATTGCAAATATTACTGTAGCCATGGAAAAAAGTGCAGAGAGTGCAGATGAGTCTTTTGTAAAAGCACAGCAGTATGCAAGCCAGGCTGATAACAGCCGTGAAGAAATGAATACTATGATGGCGGCAATGAAACGTATCAATGATACATCTACAAGGATTGGTGATATTATTTCTGAAATTGAGTCCATTGCATCCCAGACCAATCTTTTGTCTTTAAATGCATCTATAGAGGCGGCAAGGGCAGGTGAGTCTGGCCGTGGTTTTGCAGTTGTTGCAGACCAGATAAGGGAACTTGCAGACCAGAGTGCGAAAGCAGCAGTGGATACAAGGGAGCTTATAGAAAGTTCTAT
>CAJTXA010000135.1 GCA_910579865.1 uncultured Lachnospiraceae bacterium | reverse complement strand
GCGCAGCCCCTACCGGGCGGCGCAACTTCCCCGCCCACAGCCGACACGCCGCCGCTTCCCCATGCGCCGGGGGCAGAACGGGAACAGGACACCGCAGCAGCCGAGCGCGTCTTGGAACGTATCGACGGGGCGCGTACCAGAAAGGCGAGCAAAAAGGCGGCGAGGAAAGCACAGGCAGAAGCCACAGCAAAAGAAAAATCTTCCCGCTTGCAGTTTACCGACGAGGAACGGGCAACGCCGGAGCTTGAAAGGTATATCCGAAAATCGGACAAAGCAGCCGACCGTCTGGACGCGGCAAAGGCGGCTATCCCCAAAGAAAAGAAACTTGTACGGGAGCGCACCTTTGATGAAGCCACCGGGAAAGGCAAGACCCGCCTACATTTTGAGGAACAGGAAAAGCCCATAGGAAAGAATAAGCCCCACAATAACCCGCTATCCCGCCCCGCACAGGAAGCGGGTATTTTCGTCCACAACAAGATACATTCCGTTGAAAAGGACAATTCCGGCGTTGAGGGGGCG
>CAJTXA010000134.1 GCA_910579865.1 uncultured Lachnospiraceae bacterium | reverse complement strand
CCATAGACGCAATCATGTTTCACTTATATTTCAAAGTTACAATCTCATTGACTATATGACGCCTGTTGAAAATGTAAATCTGACTGCAAAGCAGGATGCCCTTCTGGTGTTAAAACAACTTGGATTAACTGAAGATGAAGCGAAACGCAATGTAATGAAATTATCAGGCGGACAGCAGCAGCGTGTTGCAATCGCCCGTACATTGGCATCAGACACACCTATTATTTTGGCTGACGAACCAACAGGAAATTTGGACGAGGATACTGCTGCCGAAATAACAGAAGTTTTAAAAAATTGTGCCCATCAGATGAATAAGTGCGTCATTATTGTTACTCATTCTAATGACCTTGCAAAGCAAGCTGATATGGTTTTTCGCTTGAAGAAAGGCAAGCAAAGCTCTTTGAGGGCCTGTGATGTTTTTCTTAAAGATAATCCAAAATTGATGTAGGGGGTCAGGCACAGGACATGAGCATTGTCCCCTTTTGTATAAAGTTGGTTTAGCGGCTGACATTATATTATCC
>CAJTXA010000133.1 GCA_910579865.1 uncultured Lachnospiraceae bacterium | reverse complement strand
ATTGATGCGATGGGGACGCAGACGGCAATCGCGGAAACAATCCGGAAGAGGCGTGCAGATTATGTGCTGGCAGTAAAGGGGAACCAGGGAAATCTGGAAACGGACATACGCCAGTATTTTGAAGAACAGCAGATATGTGAAGAACTAAAGAAAGGGTCCGGGTATAAAAAAACAACAGAGAAAGCGCACGGTCAGATAGAGATAAGGGAGTACTACCAAACGGAAGAGACGGCGTGGATGTACCAGAAAAAACAGTGGAAGGGGCTGAAAAGCATAGGGATGGAGAAGAAAACCATCCGAAGGGGAGAAACAGAGAAAGAGGAATACCGGTATTATATCAGCAGCCTTTGTGAAGACATCGAACTGTTCAGCCGGGCAGTACGGGGACACTGGGCAGTGGAAAGTATGCACTGGCATCTGGATGTGACGTTTAAGGAAGATGCAAATACCACACTGGATAAGGTAGCGGCGCAGAACCAGAATATCATCAGAAAGTGGTGTCTGAGCATGTTGAAACTGATAGAGATAAGG
>CAJTXA010000132.1 GCA_910579865.1 uncultured Lachnospiraceae bacterium | reverse complement strand
GAGCAGCTCCTTACTGTACTCATAGATCTCCGTCTTTCCGGTTTCACTGTAACAGACGCTGTTTCTTCTGTGTGCATCGTCATATGTAAAGGTCTGGCAGATGCCTTCCGGGAAGCGCTGCTTTGTGATTCTGCCTTTCGGGTCATATTCATTTTCCAGGTAGCGGCTGCCGTTCTGGTCGGTAACTGCTGTGATGTGGCCGTTTTCACTTTATTAAAAAAACGGATGTATCAAATAATCTGTGAAAGTTTACACAGTTTATTTTACACACCCGCTCAAACACACTCATTATATAGTTGTACAGTGATTCAAAAATCAGAAACTGATTTTCAATATCTCCTCTTTACTAAATTTAATATTTTTGTTTTCCTTCTGTTTTTCTTGACAATATGTCAATACTTGCTGCAATTTATAATCTTCAAAATAATTATCATTTACAATGTTTACAACATCAAGAATACATTCCGTATACCCATCATCGTCCTCTACAATTGCCAAATATTGTGGTAATGCTTCCTTTTGCTCTATCATTACC
>CAJTXA010000131.1 GCA_910579865.1 uncultured Lachnospiraceae bacterium | reverse complement strand
GGAGTAAGCAATAGCGGAATTTTGCTTTATCCAGAAACAAATATGCAGAATATTCGTGACCAGATTGATGAAATTAAGCCAGATTTTTTGGTAATTGATTCTATTCAAACAATGAATGAACCTTCACTTGATTCAATGGTTGGATCTGCTTCTCAAGTACGTGAAGTAACAAGTGAACTAATGAAAATTGCTAAAAATGAACAAATAACTACTTTTGTTATTGGCCATGTAACTAAAGAAGGAGCAATTGCTGGGCCTAAGATTATGGAACATATGGTTGATACCGTTCTTTACTTTGAAGGAGATGGGCACCACTCATATCGAATTTTAAGATCAGTAAAGAATCGTTTTGGTGCAGCTAATGAAATTGGAATGTTTGAGATGAAAAATGAAGGGTTAGCAGAAGTAAGTAATCCTTCAGCTATTTTCTTAGACGAACGCTTACCTAATTCGACTGGTTCCTCAGTTGTTGTTTCACTTGAAGGAACGCGGCCTCTTCTTGCAGATATCCAAGCTTTAGTAACCCCAACAGCATTCGGA
>CAJTXA010000130.1 GCA_910579865.1 uncultured Lachnospiraceae bacterium | reverse complement strand
CAAAATTTTTTACACTTCTTTTACTTCTTTATCTCACATGAGCAAAAAGCCAGGGCATGAAGCACTTGATACCTAAATTGATGTAAAGACAAATGCGTTGTGTATGCCGCAGTTTTTGGAGAAGAATTGCAAGAGTGCATTGTGTTTTCTCAATAAGGGCGGTATAATGGTTGAAAGGCCATAGGGCTGGGGCTGTTCCTGCTGGCCCCAGCCCGGAAAGGTGGAACAGGCTATGAAAATCAGCTATAAACCGCTCTGGAAAACACTGATTGACAAGAACATGAGCAAGAAAGATTTACGGCTCCAGGCGCATTTGACAACGAACCATATCGCCAACATGGGCAAGGGGGAGCATATCTCCATGCCGACCCTTATCAAGATTTGCGAAACGCTGAATTGTGATATTTCTGATGTGATTGCGCTGGTGCCAGACGATGACCCGTAAGGGAGAAAGGGCAGCACAATGAAAATCGAATTGGACTATGTGAAAGTGGGCGATTACTACCTCCCCAACCTGGCAGCGGAGCCGTACCCCAAGCG
>CAJTXA010000129.1 GCA_910579865.1 uncultured Lachnospiraceae bacterium | reverse complement strand
ATCCTGATAAGAAAAAGAAACGCAGATAAGCCGCATTATGGAAATGTGTATAACTGACTATGAAACTATGGAAAAACCTGTTCACAACCTATGGAAAAGCAAAGTACAGCTTTCCCACATCCTGCAAACAGGTTTTTCCACAGTCCCATATACAAGCCAGTTATACACATTTCCACGAATGCCGACTATGGCGTTACTCTAATTTATCTATTTTATATAATATTTAACGAAAAACATCAAAAATATAATGACAAGCATTCCATTATGTGATATAATATAAAAAACAAAATAAAGGAGTATCAATTATGGATAGGATAGAAAACATTAAAAAAGCAAGCTATCTCATTGGAAAAGTAGGAAAAGTATTTCAAATAGTATTTGGAATATTTACAGGAATGTTTTTGATTTCTCTTATCATACTGTTTGTACTGCGTAGTACACTCAATACGATGATTGTTGAATCTCAAACAAGTTTTGATTTTAGCAATATGGGGTATTGGACTAAAAAATTAGCAAGTGAAGGTAAGGTAGCGGAAGCCAGTAT
>CAJTXA010000128.1 GCA_910579865.1 uncultured Lachnospiraceae bacterium | reverse complement strand
AAACGATACTCTGTTATCTGGATTGGAATTGCAACTATGCTGTCTGTTGTTTTACTAACCTGTTTTATGGAGATTGGTACGCCGGGAACGCCGACATTTTCCAGTTTTTCAGATAATGTAATATGGAACAGCTTTTCGCTTATCTTTCCGGCAACAATCGTACTGATTGCGGGTTATATGATCGAACGTGAAAGAACAGACGACACATTGAAAAATATAATGGCAATCCCGGTATCTTTCCGAAGATTGCTTTTGGGTAAGGTATTTGTCTGCGGAATGATTGCTGTCTTTCTGGCGATCGTGGAACTTTTATTTACTGTTCTCATTTCGCTTTTTTGCAGATATGAGGGAATTGCTCTTAACAGCATAATGAAATCGCTTATCCAAATGGTTGGAATGAATTGCTTTGTATTTATATCGGTGCTTCCTATTATTGTATTTACAGGGCAAAAGGCAGGAGCATTTATGACGGGAGTAGCTTTTGCATTTTTTTATGGTTTTATAGGGACTTTTGCTTCTGGTCATGGTTTGTCCTGTCTTTACC
>CAJTXA010000127.1 GCA_910579865.1 uncultured Lachnospiraceae bacterium | reverse complement strand
TTGCAGGGCTGTACATAGGAGAATACGAGAGGATACAGACATGGAATTTTCCCATTACTCCGTTTTGCTCAAGGAGACCATCGAACAACTCCATATCAAGCCGGACGGTATCTATGTGGATGGTACCTTAGGAGGGGGCGGACATGCCTGGCAGGTATGCAGCAGACTGGAAGACGGCCATTTCTATGGGATCGACCAGGACGATGCGGCCATACATTCTGCAGGGGAGAGGCTTGCTTCTTTTGGGGAAAAAGTGACCATTCTGCATGACAATTACTGTAATATGCGTGCCGCCCTGGCAGCTTGCGGAGTAGGGCAGGTAGATGGCATTGTGCTGGATCTGGGGGTGTCCTCCTACCAGTTTGACAATGGGGAGAGGGGATTCTCCTACCGGTTCGATGCACGTCTGGACATGCGGATGGACCGCAGGCAGGCGCTGACAGCGGCAGACATTGTGAATGGATATACACAGGAAGAACTGTTCCGGGTGATCCGGGACTACGGGGAGGATCCCTTTGCACAGAACATTGCCAGACATATTGTAC
>CAJTXA010000126.1 GCA_910579865.1 uncultured Lachnospiraceae bacterium | reverse complement strand
GGCATTATAGCGTATTCCATTAGTAAGAGCAATATACATTACATATCTCGGGTTTGTCAAGTAAAATGTGTAAGTTTATATTTTTTCCTTACCGGCAGTTTTCAGAGCTGCCGGTTTTGTATGCCAGAATCAATACTGTTCATACTTAAGAATGCGTGCCTGCATCTTGTCATCCATGGCCAACTGGTTGCGAACCAATGCCCAGTTGGCTGCAGGGCGGCCATTCCATTTTTTATACAGTTCCACAATCCGCAGGTAGAATGCCTTGCATACAGCAGCCTCATTGGGGAATGCCCCTTTTTTTGTGACTTTACGAAGGCTTGAATTGACGGACTCTATGGCATTTGTCGTATACATAACCTTCCTGACGGCACTGCCATAATTATATAGCTGGGCTACATGCTGCCAGTTACGCACCCATACGTCCACGGCTCCTGGGTATTTTGCCCATGCCTGCTTAAAACGCTCAAATTCCGCTTCCGCCGCTTTCAGGCTGGGCGCCCCATATACCTTCTTTAGCTGCGCTGTATACGCCTTGTAATCCTTTGA
>CAJTXA010000125.1 GCA_910579865.1 uncultured Lachnospiraceae bacterium | reverse complement strand
GTCCTGCATTTGGAAAGCAGTATGATTGAATATAATGGACAAAAAGCCGAATTAACCAAAAATGAATTGAAAATTCTGTATTATCTTTTCAAGAATGCTGGGAAAATTTGCTCCCGAAATGATATTGTGGATTTTCTTTGGGATAATCAGCTATATGTTGACGATAATGCTTTAAGTGTAAATATTACCCGTATTCGTGACAAATTGGCTGCAATTGGACTGATAGACTTTATTAAGACGAAACATAGACAAGGATATATATTATGAGTGGAAAACAATATTTAAAAAATAAAATACCAGTTATTTTTGTCAATCTTATGGGTATGCTGGCACTTGCCTTGTTTTTATTTGCAAACGGAAATCAGCTTCAAACGGTCTTGTTTATTTTTATAGTCTGGATGATAATCTTAATTGCATATCTTTCAACTGCATATAATATGCGAAAAAGGTATCTAAATAAGTTGCTGGATATGACAAAACAGTTAGAAGAACGGTATTTAATACCAGAAATTATGACGATACCAGATAAAGCGGACGATCAGGTATTTTATC
>CAJTXA010000124.1 GCA_910579865.1 uncultured Lachnospiraceae bacterium | reverse complement strand
TCGTCTTCCTCCTCGTATTTTAATCTCATATATGTCATCTCACATTTTCCGAAAAAACTGCTCCAGCTTATCAAATGGAATCGCATCCTTTCTGCCGCCGTCATACAGATCTGTATGGACTGCATCCGGGATAATCAGCAACTCCTTATTATCTGTATAAGGGTTATCCTTCACCATTGCGTCATAAGCATCACGGCTGAAATAGCAGGAATGTGCCTTTTCCCCGTGCATGATAAGGACTGCGCCGCGGATCTCATTGCTGTACTGAAGGATGGGCTGGTTCATAAAGGACATACAGCCGATCACATTCCAGCCGCCCTTGGAATTTAAAGAGCGCTTATGGTAGCCGCGATCTGTTTTATAATAATCATGATAATCTGCCACGAAGAAGGCCGCGTCCTCCGGAAGCGGATCGACAACACCGCCGCCCAGTGCATAGCTGCCGTTTTTATAGTCCACGATCCTCTGGGCGTTCATGGCCTCCTTTTTTGCATACCGCGCATCTGCAGAGTTCTCAGCGTCAAAATACCCGTTGGCATTAACACGGGCCATATC
>CAJTXA010000123.1 GCA_910579865.1 uncultured Lachnospiraceae bacterium | reverse complement strand
GTGCAAGGGGGATTTCTGCCCTGCAAGTAGAAGTCAAATTTCTACATATAAGAACCAAAATACCTATAAACCGTAAAGGTGTGACAGCCCTTACGGTTTTTCTTTTGTCGTTTTTTGTTGGAATATGCCGTAAGGCTATTTCTTGCGTTGGATGCCGTTCACCGCCTGCCAATCTGGATTATTCAAAAAAATTCAGATTGGAGGCAACGGATTATGGCGTACAACAAAGCCAGAGAAGAAAGAAAATAGCGGCTATGGAAAGAAGCCGAAGAAAAGCAGCTTAGGAACTTGGGTGTCAGCGAGGGCGATATTGAAAAGCTCCGTGTCCATGATTGGGCGGTATTCAATTCCGACAGACAGTACTATGAGAAATTGCAGGATGCTGGTACATATCTTGAGAAAGTCGCAGAGGACACGGCACAGCCCGAAGTAAAAACAGTTGAGGAATTTTTGGACAGCATTGAAAACCAGCGGCTCTATCAGGTCTTGATTAAGGTGGACAGGCTTACCATCCAGATTGCCTTATGGAAAATGGATGGTTACAGCAGTATGGAGA
>CAJTXA010000122.1 GCA_910579865.1 uncultured Lachnospiraceae bacterium | reverse complement strand
CCTGTGGGCGCATGAAGGTTACTTTCGCTTTCGTTATATTTTCGATTTTCATCTTTTCCAGAACAGCATTCGTCGCTTTCACCAGGGAACAATATCCGTATTCTTCGTTCTCTTTCAAATCTACCTTATCTTTTCCTGCATATTTTGCTACCTTTTTTCCTGTTCTCTAAAATCTGCTATACACTTGCTATTGTCTATGCGACGGCATCTAATCGTATCATGTATCAATACCAGTACTTCTGCTGTTTTATATGTCAGATGCTTCTGTCAGGTATTTGGTATAATAGTTTGCCCGGTTCTAACATTTTTTATATTAGAAATCTTTCAGTGAGGACAGCTTCACAATGTCCGCAATAATTCTCTGCCCCCACAGGTTTCATTTTAGCACAAGTGTTTCTTTTTTCAATTACTTTTGCTTATTTTGTATTTTTTATTGATTTTATAGACGGAAATCGTCTTATAACTTCTTACAAGCCTTTATTCTTTTTTCAAAAATAGCTATATACATTTCTCTATTTAACGATAATCCCATACCTACACGAATCATAGCCTTCAATA
>CAJTXA010000121.1 GCA_910579865.1 uncultured Lachnospiraceae bacterium | reverse complement strand
GTACAGCGGATTGGGTGAAAGATGATCTGAAAAAGCTAAAGGATTATGTACAGAAAAGTAAGTTTCAGTGTCCTTTGTATTTTGCAGTGATTTATGAAGTGGAGTGCTGTTGGCTACACTGGTTGGATAAACGAAGTACAAATAATTGGGCATCAGGCAGGGTAACGGAATTGGATGCCGGGTGGATTGATGGAATAATGAATTATGAAGTCCATTCATATTAAAAGAACAATGAACATTTACAGATTCACATAGATAATAGAGGAGAAGAAAAGTGGACGTTTGTTATAACAAATTATTTAAATTGCTGATTGATAAAGGAATGAAAAAAACAGAGTTTCGTAAGTTGGTTGGTATCAGTGAAGGAACTCTTGCAAAGCTGTCACATAATGAAAATGTATCAATGGATGTCATAGTGAAAATTTGCAGAAAATTGAATTGTACTGTTGATGAAATACTGGATGTATTACCGAGTACGGTTAATGGAACAGATAAAAGTATAGAATCATAATGGAAAGGTGTATAAGCACAATGGAAAGAAAAGAGTACAGTGCTGGAT
>CAJTXA010000120.1 GCA_910579865.1 uncultured Lachnospiraceae bacterium | reverse complement strand
CCGCAATTGCGTGTAAAAGCCCCTTTTCTGTTTCTGGCCCGTTCAAGGACATGTGGATCAAGTAATGTGTTACAGATAATATCGACTAAGATTTGAATTAAATTCATACGATGCAGCCCCCTTAAAAAAGTAATATAAACAAGGGCTGCGCCGCATTTTTTGGAGCTTATGTCAATAGTAAATATGCTGGTTTTTATGGGCGAATTTTGTGCAATATTTTAATCGTATTAGTGGTTATAAATAAAGAAAGGCACAGGGAATCCCGTGCCAATTAAAAGAAACACTATATGTTGTAGTTGCTTGAGTTAGGTTGTTAACATTGATAAGATAATGGTAGACGACAGACAGATCCTGGAATGGGATATGTGGGGCTGTTTCTAAGAATGTGCGGTTTTTCTCTGTATTGACCAGCTTTATGATGATCCTGCTTTTGGCGGCGGAGTAATCAAGGAGTTTCTTCTCATCCACCTGTATTGCAGGTAAAGATTGGTACAAGCCTGCAACCAGATCAATGACCGTATCAAACTCCTTTGTCGCCTGATAAAATTCATAGTATTCCTCC
>CAJTXA010000119.1:294-566 GCA_910579865.1 uncultured Lachnospiraceae bacterium | reverse complement strand
GGTTATAAAACATTTTTTCCCTGACCTGGTTCCTCTGTTAAAACAGACGAAAGACCCCAGGAACCAGAGCTATATTACCTATCCAAATGTCATACTCCTCATGACCCGTATCCTTTCTTCTATATTTTACATCAGCAGCATGAGAAGCACAAGCCAAAAGTTTAATTCCGAAACAGTAATACAAAATATCTGGGAGCTGTGCGGGGAGGAAGCAGCCCTGGATGAGATCCCATACTGGGAAACCATAAATAAATATCTGGAACGGCTGGACC
>CAJTXA010000119.1:0-284 GCA_910579865.1 uncultured Lachnospiraceae bacterium | reverse complement strand
GATTCACAGCAGCAGGGAAAAGCTGGACGGGAAAAGCCTTTACAGGGTCCATAATAAGGGGACTGACAGGGAGTATACGGAATATTACTATTACATCCTGGAAGCAAAAATCGTCCTCCATCCAGACATCATTGTGAGCATCATGACAGAATTTGTGGAAAATACAAATGGGGAAGAGGCAGAAAAGCAGGATTGCGAAAGGAACGCGTGTTACAGGCTGATGGGACGGCTGAAGAAAGAATTCCCCAGGCTCCCTGTCTGTTTCTGCGCAGACAGCCTTTATG
>CAJTXA010000118.1 GCA_910579865.1 uncultured Lachnospiraceae bacterium | reverse complement strand
CTACAGAACTGGTAAAAGGGAAAACTGTCCGGGAGGCACTGGCTGTTACCAATAAAGCGGTTATGGAAGCTCTGGATGGGCTGCCGCCTGTGAAAGTGCATTGTTCGCTATTGGCAGAGGAGGCAATTCATGCGGCATTATGGGATTATGCACAAAAGAACGGCATTGTGATTGAGGGATTGGAAGAGCCGGTTGATGATATTGCTGAAAAAGCAGAAGACGAGGAATACTGATATGGGAAAACAAAATGAAGACAGAAACATTCCGGTTCAACAAATGAGAGTGATGGATGCGGATGATTACTTATGTATTGATATAAGAGGAGAGGATGCATACCAGCACGGTCATATATCATGGGCAATTTGTTGGGATGGCAGCGATGGAAATTACGATAGATTTCCAAATGATAAAAAATTGATTGTGTATTGTGCTTATGGTGAAAAAAGTGTTGGGCCAACCGGAAATTTGAATCAAAAAGGATTTAACGCTTATAATCTGTCAGGAGGATATCGGGAGTGGCTTCTAAGTGAATTTAGGGAATTAAGTAAAGAGGAAGTTCGAAGATATGACAGAC
>CAJTXA010000117.1 GCA_910579865.1 uncultured Lachnospiraceae bacterium | reverse complement strand
CTCTATAATAGCTGCTGCATTGGCGGTAATATCTTTGTGGTTTGGATATTGGAAAAAATCCGCTTCTGTAACAATTATAGTGGGCGTGATTGTTTCATGTATTTTCGGTAGCTTTGCGTCTGAAATCCTTTTAGCAGGAGGGATATTTAACAGCGTTATTGTTCTTGTGATTGCGGCGGCAAGTATATTAGTTGCTTTCGTTTTGACAAAAGCACTCTCTAACAAAATTAGCACCATGGAAGTGTAACACTTTCAACTTGGGCGGAAAACAAGGATTTGCTATGATAGCTGAACAATGGTTATTATGCCCGGTATGCGGCAACAAAACGCGGGTAAAGATACGCGGCGACACGATACTTGAAAACTTCCCATTGTTCTGTCCGAAATGTAAACAGGAAACGCTTATAAATGTAAAGCAACTGAATATGTCAGTTATCAAAGAGCCAGACGCACAGACACAGAGCCGATAAACTTGCGAGTAATCGCAGTTTGTCGGCTCTCTTTATATCCCCCAATATTAAGCCGTTTCTATAAACTCATTACCCTGTCTATCAGCGGCGGCTTTGAATAAATCAAGGC
>CAJTXA010000116.1 GCA_910579865.1 uncultured Lachnospiraceae bacterium | reverse complement strand
CACGATCCGGACACGATAAACATATAAACAGTTTTAATTCTTTCAATTTTTATAATTTTCATATTGTCAGTTCCAGCATCTTCGATATACTCAAACTCCATTTCCTAATCATATTCAGATTCCTATGCCTTCTCTCAGGCTGCTGATAAAGTACCAGTTTTCTATGCTCTTTTCTCCAGTCTTTTCTATACTTTCCCCTTCTGTTGGAGTGCATCGTTTTTCTATCTATACAGATGATCTTCTTTAAGGTTTTATATATCTTAAGATAATCTTCATACACCTGTGCAAACAGAGCCATTTATACCTAATCATCTGCATTTGTACGTATGGCCAGTAAAGCATTCATAAGAATATCCTACGCAAATGATGGATATTTCCCCTGTTGTAACAATCGTAGTCTATTATTTAGAAAAGCAATGGGACGGAACTACGACATTACATGAAATTCTCCGGATACCGAAAGAATTTGCCGCATATGTGAATAACTACAAAATGATGCATACTGATCGAAACACGAAAAAATAATTTAAAATCCACAAGATAGATAATATGGATTTTTTGACTTATCGAAATTATCCTGATG
>CAJTXA010000115.1 GCA_910579865.1 uncultured Lachnospiraceae bacterium | reverse complement strand
GAGCTAAAAGCCGGAAAAGTAGTAGTTAAGACTATGGAAGAACTAGAATCAATACACAGATTGGCAGAAACAAGATAAAAAGACGGTAAAGCGAATAAATCAGCTACGAAAGAGCATAGACCGAGACGGAGTAATGCAGGGCATAGAAAAGCCTGAACCGCTAAATTATGATAAATCAGGACTATATAGTAGACGGATAGATGAAGGAAATCGTCTTGTATATGAAATGTCTGGTAATCAAATTATTGTGAAATCCTGTAAAGGACATTATGAGGATTGAAAAATAAAAATACTCATTCTAGCTAAGATGGTAGGATGGGTATTTTTTATTTATGGACTTTAGTCTGTTGATTCGCTTGGAGTTTTTCATGTTCCGAAAAATGGAAAGTGAATCAACAATAAACCACCCGCTATGCGGGTGCGCGACAGAAGTTATACAAAAATTACCTTTCCAGTTACAATAAAGTTGTTCAGGCTTATATTGCAGAAAGGAAAGGTAATTATGGCGAAGAAAGAGTATTCACTCGCACATACAAAATGGATGTGCAAATATCATATCGTCTTCACTCCAAAGTATAGACGAA
>CAJTXA010000114.1 GCA_910579865.1 uncultured Lachnospiraceae bacterium | reverse complement strand
AAGAAGTACTATATGAATTATTGATACATGAGTTTGCAAAAGAAACCTCGAGTATACAACATAACAGTCTTTAGAGTATTTGACCACAAAATCAGAGGTGGAGATTTCAGACCAGATATATAGCTCTAACAGGTTTATTTGCATTACTTCGGTCTGACAGTAAGTATCTTGAAATTATTGAAGACGATTGGGAAGAGTATCATTATAGAGCAAAAGAGTGGTTGATGATGTTGTATGAGTTGCTATGGTATTTGGATTATGAAAGCCGGAATTCGTTATATGAGATTATAAAACGGCACTGTAAAGATGATGATTTTAATGTGGCGTTGTATGCAAATATTATGTTGGAGATATTGTGGTTCGATCAATTTGATGGATATTTTATAGAAAAAAAGGAATTTTTTAATGAAATTTCCAAGCGGGGATTTAAGAAGCTGATAAAGACAAAAAGAATTACCAACACTAAATTTTAGATATTTCACCTGTCTACTTGACAAGGGGCATATCATATCCTGTCGCTTTTCTGGTTTCTAATTAGGGCAATTTCTATTAAGATAATTTAAAAAAGTTATGTTATATTAAAT
>CAJTXA010000113.1 GCA_910579865.1 uncultured Lachnospiraceae bacterium | reverse complement strand
GCTCTATTGGTTATTTGACACCACAGCAAAAGGAGGATGAGGAACTTAAAAAAACAGCATAATCTTTCGACTTTTTTTGTCCAAAGTATTGACATAGATCCAGGAACAGCCGCTGATATTATCTTTTCGGATGGCAAATATGGCAGGAACATTGCGGTGGAGAGAATGAAAAATCTCTTTGCAGCATTGAAAGAAGAACTGGAAAATAAATGTTTTTATTTGGATTAGGGACGTTTTCGTATGCCCCTTTTCCATCTTTAAGGGAGGATATATGCCTATGGCAAAAACAGCTACACGCCCGAAAATAGAGGTTCTGCCTGTCTATCTGGGCGGCAGGGATATGAGGGAAGCATTTATTTCCCTGCTTGTAAACGAGGTACGGAATGGAAAAACATCTCCCCGCACCTTTGAGATAATAAAAGATACAGAATACAATGGGGACAGAAAAGAGAGAAAGGGGACGGAATGAATGGGCATTTTAAGAACCGCCTTGTACTGTAGGCTGTCAAAGGACGACATGGCACAGGGGGACAGCGAGAGCATAAAAACACAAAAAGCGATGCTGGCACAGTACGCTAGGGAGCATGGG
>CAJTXA010000112.1 GCA_910579865.1 uncultured Lachnospiraceae bacterium | reverse complement strand
CTTTTGTTCAGTGTACCGATATTAATATTCAGCCCTCCGCAAATTGCTGTGATTTCCTCCGCCTCCTTTGGCTCATCGGACATAATCGGGCTTGCGCCGCAGGCAAGCAGGATATTGGCTACATCATTGACCGTCACATAATTGGTCATATTGTGTACCAGCGGTACGGTGTCCCTTACATTTTTGATACAGTTTCCTACCATAGTTCTTCCTCCTGATAATCGTGTAGTCATTTCGTCCTTCTTTGTACGTTTCCAACATAGTTTCCAAGCACACGTTTACCACAAAAAGGAAAAGCGAATACACCAGGTATTGGCATATCCGCTAAATCTACGAATCCTATGTCCCTACGTTGGCATTATCCAAATCAGGTTCATGGGTCGGGACAGTGTCAGTCCCCTCTCAGCCCGCTTCTGCAAGCTCCCCGTTGTCTATTCGGTTACTCTCTTATTATACATGAAAAATCTTCTTTTGCAATGTCTATCTCTATTATATCATCAATCTTTATTCGTGTGCGGTCTGTAAAAATCAAACTTCCTTCGTACTGGTCTATCTTTTTCACACAGCCTTCCTTCGTCACATAAGAACCTCCTGC
>CAJTXA010000111.1 GCA_910579865.1 uncultured Lachnospiraceae bacterium | reverse complement strand
ACTTACGACCATGCAAAACATGCTTATAAGTTCGGATTCCGTATGCTGACACTGGGATGGACTGACGGCAGTACGTTTCTTCCGGTCAACAGCATCCTTTTATCCACAGATAATAAGAAAAACCGTGTGAATGAAGCCGTCAGCCTCGATAAAAGAACCGTCGGTTATAAGCGCCGCAAGCTTTCTATGACCAAAGGGACGGAAGTCATGTTGGAACTTCTCAAAGCCGCTAAAACAGGGGGTATTCCCGCAAAATATGTCCTCTTTGACAGCTGGTTTTCTTCTCCTAAATCGCTTCATGCCGTAAAAAATCTTGGCTATGAAGTAATTGGAATGATTAAGAAAACCCCGAAAATGTTCTTCCGATACAATAAAGAAGAACTCTCCCTTATCAATATCTACAAAAGGAACAAGAAACGCAGGGGACGTTCCAGATATCTCTTATCGGTGGAGGTGGAAGTTATCAGGGGAGAAAAATCCATCCCCGCAAGAGTCGTATATGTCCGCAACCGGAATAAGCGGAAAGAGTACCTCTGCCTTATCTCAACGGATACGTCTTTAAGCGAAGAAGAAATCATCCGCCTTTATGGGAAACGCTGGGAT
>CAJTXA010000110.1:374-604 GCA_910579865.1 uncultured Lachnospiraceae bacterium | reverse complement strand
GGTGTGGACAGGCTGACGGGAAGTGTGGGGGATATCGGGACTTCTTCATTTTATCCGCCGCACCATATGACTATGGGGGAGGGGGGTGCAGTTTATACGGATAATCCGATTTTATATAGAATAATCCGCTCACTGCGGGATTGGGGCAGGGACTGTGTATGTCCATCCGGCTGTGATAATTTGTGTGGGCATCGGTTTGAGCAGCAGTATGGAGAATTACCGCTCGGTTA
>CAJTXA010000110.1:0-364 GCA_910579865.1 uncultured Lachnospiraceae bacterium | reverse complement strand
GCAATCGGGTGTGCCCAGCTAAAAAAATTTCCGGATTTTGTAGCGAGAAGATGTCATAATTTTGATCGTTTAAAGGAGGCGCTTATCGGGTCTGAAGATAAACTGATCCTGCCGGAAGCATGTCCTAATTCAAAACCAAGTTGGTTTGGATTTTTGATTACCTGCCGTGGGAAGGTAAATAAATCCCGGGTAGTTTCCTATCTTGAAGAGCATGGTATACAGACGAGGATGCTATTTGCAGGGAACCTGACCAGGCAGCCATGTTTTGACCAATTGCGGGCAATGGGGAAGGGTTATCGGATTGTTGGGAATCTTGAAAATACAGACCGGGTCATGCAGAATACCTTCTGGGTTGGCGTATACC
>CAJTXA010000109.1 GCA_910579865.1 uncultured Lachnospiraceae bacterium | reverse complement strand
TAAACAACGCCCCTTTTCTTTTATTTTACCAGAAAAGAGGCATGTTCACAATTTATTTACTCATGCGTTTGTCGTGAGCTGCATGGGCATGGAGTCTGTATACAAATTGTCTGTCATCCTGAACATGGTAGATAACCTGTCCGGCCAGATGGGCGGAGTCGGCAACAATGTGTCAGGCGTTATAGGCAGGCTCAATTCAGCCTTTGGAACCATGCAGAAGGCAGGGGCGGCAATGGCAGGGGTAGGGGCAGGCATCACCGGGCTCTGCATGAAGACGGTCACAGCCACCTTTGACACACAGAACGCACTAGGGGAGCTCTCATCCCTTGGAGTGAAAGACCTCAAAGCGGTAGAGGATGCCGCAAAGAGCTTTTCTGACACATGGGCAGGCACAAGCAAAGCGGACTTTATAACGGCATCCTATGACATAAAATCAGGTATAGCATCCCTGACGGATGAAGGCGTGGCGGAGTTCACGAAACTTGCAGCACTGACGGGAAAAGCCACAAAATCGACAACGGAAGAGATGGGCTCACTGTTTGCTACAGGGTACGGTATCTATAAAGGCTTTTATGATGATATGTCAGACCTAGAGTTCGGTGAG
>CAJTXA010000108.1 GCA_910579865.1 uncultured Lachnospiraceae bacterium | reverse complement strand
GAGTAATCGGAGGATTTCCTGCTTTTTCATCTTTGTGTTTAATGATTGCTCCTAAATCTATAATTAAAACACAACTTTGCAATTATTTCCATATTGTTAACAGTTCAAAGATTCCCATTGACTTTACATAATTAATAGTTTTTTTCATCTCAGCATTTAGAGAAAAATCATTTTCAATTATTTGGTCATGATAACTCTTCAATGCCATATTACAATTATACATAGCCTCAAAATAATATTTATCACCCTTTTTCCCTTGATATGAATAACTTCGCATACATTTTTCAAATATTTCAGCCAATTTAGCCTGATAAATATCATCCTCATTAAATACTCTGCGAATAAGCTGTTTGAGAATATTCCAAATACTTTTAACATACTTTATATCCGAATATTGCAGCGTCTGCATTATTTCTAACACGGTATCTTTTATAACATCTGTATTTCCATTATTTTGTTTTAAAATATATAGTACTCCTTGTAACCCCAGCGAAGCCTCGGATATCACTTTTTCATCATTTGACCAAAATGCATCTTTAAGTTTTCCTATTGCTTCCATGTAATCTCCGGAAACAGCTGTTTTTATCGCTTCAAAAGCACTTCCA
>CAJTXA010000107.1 GCA_910579865.1 uncultured Lachnospiraceae bacterium | reverse complement strand
ATCTCAACCAGTTCATTGGCGATACGGTCTTGAATGGACATACGGACAGTATCGCTCCTGCCTACATGATAAATTTCAATCTGCCGCATACAGAGCAGATTGCCACTAGCCCACTGATGAAACGTATGCAGTCCTGTACCCCCGCCGCTGCCGGGTGTAAATCCGTAAATTGTTTTTGTTTCTTCATCCAAATCAGGAACGGATATCTCGTCATATTCCGGAACACTCTCAAACCGGCTGTCTCCTTCATTCCAAATCCAAAGGTGATCATAATAGACTTGATTTCCCTGGATATAGGTACAGGTAAAATCCATGTAACCATCAAAGTTAGCATCTATCGTATAGCAATTTGGGCGAAAATCTGCCCCTGCTGTCATGGTTTGCAGAGGTTCGTCCATAGAGGCAGGGTCCCATACAGAAAAATGTACAGTGAACCTGCAATCCTCAGTTGGCGTCCGTTCCAGCTCAGTGGTTACCAACAGCTTTCCAAGCTGTCCTTTCGTGTCTACCAGGAAAGCACTGTGGTCATCATCAACGGGCTGTTCGATCAGCACTCGTTCCGGTGTCTTTGCCGTCCCTTCCGGCAATTTTAAAGGGATATGAAAC
>CAJTXA010000106.1 GCA_910579865.1 uncultured Lachnospiraceae bacterium | reverse complement strand
CCCTCACGCTCAAAGCTCACGCCGGAAAATCCGTCGTCTACGAAAAAGCGCGTGTTGAAAAAGTGGTGTTCATCAGCGTACTTTTGTAAAATCAGCTTTTGGTTCTGTATGCTCTCGCTTTCCCCGGCCTGCATATCTTCCTGGCTCAATCTGCAATATAAAGCGGTAATCTTGTCTGTCTGTAACATTTTGTCCTCCTTTCCGACGACAGACAAGCATGGTATTTGTACTGTCTATATTATACCACATACCGCTGCCTGTGTCATGTATAAAATGTGAAGAAACGCCCTATTTTCGGGCGTTTGCGGGGTTCAGCTCCATGTCTTTGCGAATGAGCTTCTTTATCTTTTTATCCAGTGTGTCCGTTGCGCGTTCACTTGCGGACGAACATACAAGGTAAGTAACTTTTCCGATTTTATGCTCCGTTGTGGTAACGGGCGTTTGGTTTTGCGTCAAAGAAAATCCCCCTTTCTTTCGCAAACATATAATACAGTCTATGAATAGCAGCAAGTCCACTATTCAAGAAAACAAAGGCTTTAATCGGACGGTTATTAGCATAACCTCATGGGAATTTCACCCCGGCATGGTTCTCATGCCGCCCTACCC
>CAJTXA010000105.1 GCA_910579865.1 uncultured Lachnospiraceae bacterium | reverse complement strand
TAGGAGAAAACGAACAATAAAAACCCCTCTCGATCTACTGATATTACTGCTGTATTATCTTTATGATGACCATTCCTTAGTTGATGTAAGCCAATTTGCCATCCTGAAAAATATAGGAAACATAAGTGATACTGCACTGATAAAAAAATTTATCCAATGTAAAGATTGGATTCTATGGCTAATATCAAAGATGATTCCAAATGAAATCATTCATTATAAAAAGCCAGAAGAACTTGAGCCATATAGGGTAATTGCTGTAGATGCTTCTGACATTATCCAAAAAGGGGCAGTCAAAACAACATGGCACTTACATTATGGAGTTGACCTATTTTCATTAACCTGCAACCAGTTCCAATTAACAGAACAGTCCACAGGAGAAAGCCTTAAGAATTTTGAAATTAAGGAAAAAGACTTAATCATAGCGGATCGTGCCTATGGAACTATCACAAGTATCGAGCATTGTTTAAAAAGTGGTGGGGAATTTATTATAAGAATAAGAAATAAATCATTTCATCTGTATGACGAGCAAGGAAAAAAGATCCTTTTTTCCGACTGGCTGAAAACAGTTGGTAACAAAGCTGGGGAAATTACGGTTAATATCAAAGA
>CAJTXA010000104.1 GCA_910579865.1 uncultured Lachnospiraceae bacterium | reverse complement strand
GGTGGATGGCATGCAGATAAAATTTGGAAATGTACATTAATATCAAATGCAATATTGTTATTGCAAGTGTATAGTTTGGAAAAACTATTGAGATATTTATCAATTAGAGTGATGTTGTTAATATTTTTTCTAAATATGATGTGCGCGTTTTTGTTGGCTCCAGTAGAAACGGAAATGAAAAAAATTAGTCATGAAGAAAAACAAACATATAGAAAAAAAATAAGATTAATACTTTTACTACATTTAATTATAATATTAATAATAGCGTTGAGTAATATTAATGAATTTGTATTTAGCATGATGTTCGTATATATCATACAAAATACTATGTTGTTATTGGAAATAGTAAAGCAAAGAAATAAAAAGGTTACTGTTAAGCGGGAAATTTAAGGAATTCCGATAAATATCCGATATAAAAAATATGAAAAGAACAAATAATGACATGTTCTAGCAGTTGGAAGAGTTGACAGTTGAAAATGAAAAACTAAAAAAAGAAAATAAAGAACTGAAGGCAGAAAACCTTTGGCTACGTACAGAAAATACCAGGTTGCAACAGCGTCTTGAAATGTTAGAAACGACTATGGAGGATAGCATTAACAAAGCTGTAGAGGAGGCT
>CAJTXA010000103.1 GCA_910579865.1 uncultured Lachnospiraceae bacterium | reverse complement strand
TCTGGCTCTCATGCTTACGGAAATAAGCGTCAGGGTTTTTGGACTTCTTATAGGCGGTATGATACGCTTTATTTGCCTTGTACTGCTCCGCATATTTGATGATTTCCGCAAGGTCTTTGATGCGGTTCTCCAGCTTGCGGACAGTCTGCTTTGCTTCCTTCCCGGTGGCGGCTGTGGCAGCGATTTTCTGTTCCAGTTCTTTTATAGAACCCACTTCATTATACGCCTGTGCCGCAATCTTTAAATTCTCAACCGCCGCCCACCTTTGCAGTCCCGGACTGTTCTGGAATTTCTCATCAGAGGTGTCAATCAATCTCTTATCTGCGTAATCCCTTTTCGGGATAACTGCCTTCCGTTCCCGTTTTAGTTCAATCCGTTCCTTGATCCGCTCCTTCGTGTATTCCTTTCCGAGTGACTTGATGCTGCCACGCACAAAACGGTCTTTGCCAAGTGGACGGAAGGAGATAAATTTGAGGGCGTCTTCCCCAAAAGTTTCTCCTTTTATCTCATAGCCTTTTGCCCGCATCAGGAGCAGAAATTCTTCATAGGTGGAGGATGATTTTATGGCGGCGTTGATGTCTTTCCTTATCTGTGTTTTCCATGCGCCGCTGTTCCTGTCTGCC
>CAJTXA010000102.1 GCA_910579865.1 uncultured Lachnospiraceae bacterium | reverse complement strand
GAATATAGGAATCCATCTTTTGGTTTAATTCCTCTTTTGAACATATATTTTCCACTCTGTTTTCCAGAGGAATATCGACTACCCTGCCTTCTACATGAACACCATTATCCTTCAATAAAGTCTGAGTTAATTCTGCCAATTCTCCATTTCCCCATATAAAAACAGGCAAACCTAAATACTTAATCTCATTAATAATTCTCTGATCTTCAGTCACGACGTGAACTCTCCGCTTTTATTCTTACGATTAAAAATTATGCTTCTATTTATTAAAATTCAATATCATAATTATCTACCAAAATTTCTTTGCCCTTTTCATAAGAACTCAAATCAATAATATCATCCGTATCCATCATAATATCAAACGCTTCTTCCAAAGCTGCGATTAAGCCCATATGGCCTACGGAATCCCAGGCAGAAATCGACTGATACTCCAATCCCTGTAAATCATCTTCGCTAATTTCAAAATTGTTTATAAACACATTATTATATACTTCCAGATTCTTCATCGTATTTTCCTCCTGTTATACTTTCAATTTATTCAGATGCAGAATATCGTTAATCAATGTCATTGCAAATTCTCCTGTATTTATCCTCAATTTGCTTTGCTATTTTTTCTGGAGTTAATCCATGTACTCCTAGCA
>CAJTXA010000101.1 GCA_910579865.1 uncultured Lachnospiraceae bacterium | reverse complement strand
CTGCGATGGCAATCGTTATTACATTGATTTGTATTGTGATTGCGATTATAGTAGTAGAACATTCCATACTTCGTCCATTGTATATGTTCTCTGAGGTGGCGAAGAAAATGTCGCGAGGCGATATCGACCAGACAATTAATTATACAACAAATAATGAATATGGTGATTTGGCAGAAGACTTTTCAGCAATGATATCAAATATCGGTGAGCAGGCAGGTATTGCTGAGATGGTTGCTGATGGTGATTTAACAGCAGAATATAAGCCGGCAAGTGAAGGCGATGTTATGGGTAAAGCACTAAAGAAGATGCTTCGCGAGAATAATAAGAACCTTTCTGTAATTCGTGATGCGGCGTCAAGAATGGCAACAGGTGTCAACGAGGTTGCAAGCGCAAGCAACGCTTTGGCACAAGGCGCTACAGAACAAGCAAGTGCTATTGAACAGATTACAGCTTCTATTGAAGAAATTGCAACAGGGGCTAAAGTAAATGCAGATGATGCAAATGCAGTGAATGAATTGGTACAAAATACTAAGAATGGTGCAATCCGCGGCAATGAACAGATGAAACATATGGTTAACGCCATGAATGATATTAACGAATCTTCAGAAAATATTTCTAAGATTATGAAAACGATTGATGATATC
>CAJTXA010000100.1 GCA_910579865.1 uncultured Lachnospiraceae bacterium | reverse complement strand
GCTCTGGGCTGCTCCCCGTTCGCTCGCCGCTACTGGGGGAATCTCGGTTGATTTCTTTTCCTCGGGGTACTTAGATGTTTCAGTTCCCCCGGTTCGCCTCATTAACCTATGGATTCAGTTAATGATAGTGTGACGAATCACACTGGGTTTCCCCATTCGGAAATCGCCGGTTATAACGGTTCATATCACCTTACCGACGCTTATCGCAGATTAGCACGTCCTTCATCGCCTCTGACTGCCAGGGCATCCACCGTGTACGCTTAGTCGCTTAACCTCACAACCCGAAGATGTTTCTTTCGATTCATCATCGTGTTGCGAAAATTTGAGAGACTCACGAACAACTCTCGTTGTTCAGTGTTTCAATTTTCAGCTTGATCCAGATTTTTAAAGAGCAAATATCTCAAACATCACCCGAAGATGAGTTTTGAGATATTAAGGCAGGTGACTTTCACTCACAAACCAGCAAGTGGCGTCCCCTAGGGGATTCGAACCCCTGTTACCGCCGTGAAAGGGCGGTGTCCTGGGCCTCTAGACGAAGGGGACGTATCAGTCTGCTTCGCAAGACGCCTTGCTTTTCACTTTCTATCAGACAATCTGTGTGAGCACTTCAAAGAACGCTTCTTTAAGGTAAGGAGGTGATCCAACCGCAGGTTCCCCTAC
>CAJTXA010000099.1 GCA_910579865.1 uncultured Lachnospiraceae bacterium | reverse complement strand
CCCTAATCCGATATAAAAATAAATTATATCATTATGAAAATGAGGGGTTCTTATGAAACTAAAGATTGCAATCTGCGAAGATGAATATAACATCCAATTTTTATTAGAAGATTTTGTACAAGAGGTTTTAAATGGATATAACTTAGAATATGAAATAGAGGTTTATAGTAATGGGGAAGAATTTTGCAGGAATTTTCAAAAAAATGATTTTGATTTATTATTTTTAGACATTGAATTAAAAGAAATGAATGGAATCGAAGTAAGCAAATTTATCCGGGAAACAAAGGGGGATGAAACCATACAGATTGCATACGTATCAGGAAAGACAGGTTATGCATTAGAATTATTTGAATATCGTCCCATAAATTTTCTGGTTAAGCCAGTGGTGTCAGAGGATATAAAAAAAGTAATTGATAAACTCCTGTTACTGACAAACCAATACGAAGAATTATTCCGATACAAAAAAGGGACTAGTTCTTATATGGTTCCATTACAGGATATCATTTATTTTTCCAGCAGAGGAAGAAAAGTCACCATACACACAGGACAAACGCATGAATAATTATAACATCCATTTTAAATAGATATACTATTTTTTAAGTTTTTAAATACTCAATACCTCTTCTAAAAATTTTACTGGACGTAAACCTATTGCAAACCG
>CAJTXA010000098.1 GCA_910579865.1 uncultured Lachnospiraceae bacterium | reverse complement strand
GCCCACAGGTGGGGAAGGTACAGCGGCAGAACCCGCAGGCACTGATGTTTCCACAGAAGTTCAAAAACTGAACTTCAAGAAGTACAAGAATCAGGATTCCAGAAGTTCAGAAATTGAACTTCTGGAAGTTCAAAAAACAGACTTCAAGAGTTTCAAAAAGCAGACTTCTGGAAGTTCAGAAATCGAACCTCAGGAAGTTCAAAAATCGAACCCTAATTATAACAATACTAATTATACTGATCTGAGTTATACCAATCCTATCAATCAATCGGATAGAGAAACAGAAAAACAGGAACCGGGCAAGCCGGATAATGGTATGATTGATGTGATGGATAATGCTACTGCCTACATGGAAATCATCAAAGGAAACATTGAATACGAGCATCACATGAAATATGGGGACTGGCAGGATAAGGGGCTGTATGAGGAACTGTATGAGGTAATATGCGAGATTGTGTGTGTAAAGCGCAGGACGGTAAAGGTGAATGGGGAGGATTACCCTTATGAGCTTGTAAAGTCTAAGTTTTTAAAGCTGGACAGTTCCCATTTGGAGTATGTCATCGGGTGCATGAAGGAAACCACAACAAAAATAGCCAACATCAGGGCGTACATGGTGACTGCCCTCTACAATGCCCCCAATACCATGAACCATTATTACCAGCAGTTGGTTCAGCAT
>CAJTXA010000097.1 GCA_910579865.1 uncultured Lachnospiraceae bacterium | reverse complement strand
GTATAAATGATAGGAAAGTAGGTGTTTTGTAGTGACTTTAAATGATATTAAGTCAGCATTAAATGATAGTTCATATGATTTTTTAAGAAATAATGAGCATCTTGGGAGTTCTGTATTCATTCTGGCTCTTGGTGGTAGTTTTGCGTATGGTATGAATAAAGAATCTTCAGATATTGATTTAAGGGGCATATTTTTCAATTCTAAGAATGATATATTGTTAGGTAGGGATTTTGAACAGGTTGTAGATGTTGAAACTGATACTACAATTTATTCTTTTAATAAGATGCTGGACTTGCTTGCAAAGTCAAATCCGAACACTATAGAGATATTAGGTTGCAATCCAGAGCATTATTTATATCTGACGGATATTGGTAAGGAACTTATTGCAAATCGAAAGATGTTTCTTTCTAAGATTTGTATTCATACTTTCGGAAATTATGCTGGTAGCCAGCTTCGCCGTTTGGAGAATAAGTCCGTAAGGCTTATAGGTCAGGCACAGAATGAGGAGCATATTCTCAAAAGTATAAAGAACGCAAGGTACGAATTTAGGGGTAGATATTTTCCAACGTCTGATGGTGCTGTGAATTTGTATACGGATAAGGCAGTTCAGGAGGGGTATGATTCAGAGATATTCATGGATATAAATTTGAGTCATTATCCTTTGAGGGATTGGACTGGAA
>CAJTXA010000096.1 GCA_910579865.1 uncultured Lachnospiraceae bacterium | reverse complement strand
CCTATACGCAAATAGATTATATCATGTGCTTCCTTCCGGTACAAGCGGAAATTTGCGGGAATGGGCAGAAAGTGGGTTGAAAAAATAAGTCCATATGGCAAAAACGGACTTAAAAAATCGACTGATTTCTGTATTTTCGGTTGGAAAAGTCAACTGATGTTTTGGCGACGCTTTCAATGTAGCATAAAGTGACTGTAAAAGTTCAACTGATTTTCTCCATTTTCAGTTGAAAGAAATTTCAGGTAGTACTTTTTACTATCATGTGCGGCAGCACTTTTTGATGGCATGATGGCAGTTTTTACCGTCATAAGTGCCATCACTTTTTGCTATCATAGCGGCATCATTTTAGGCGAAGTGATAGCGTTTTTTGCCATCACAAATGGCAAAGTGCATCATTTTTCACTATCATGGCGGCAGTTTTGTAGGTATAATTCGAGTGCCTATAGGGGAGTTCCTTTCTCTTAAAGCCCTCGGCGTTTGAGAGCGAAATACACCCATTGCACAAACTGCGTTTATGCAATGGGGATTTCGCCCCTGCGGGGAGCAAATTCACGCAAGCGTGAATTACAAATGCTGACGCATTGGAATTAACTGACTATGCCGCCCACTCACAATCTGTCCCGCCATACCTCCGCTTGCTCCAATCTAATACTGCCATTTGCAGGAGGGAGGACAAAGTACAATACAGAGA
>CAJTXA010000095.1 GCA_910579865.1 uncultured Lachnospiraceae bacterium | reverse complement strand
GAAAGGGGGCGATAACATGAATTTTCCAATTCCCGATTTTGTACCCGTTCCAAGTGCGGAAATCATGCAGACTATTTCAATCATATCATTGATTGTCGGTATCTGCCTTGTGGGTGTGGGATTGCTTTTCCTGTTTCTGAACAAGAGAAAAGGAAAAGAAAAGAAAGCCACAGCCTTATGGGTTGTCATAGGCATTGGCGTGTTACTCATTGCAAATCACGGCATACAGTTATTATTTTAGGAGGGCAAAATGATTAAAGAAGTAAACAGGGCTTGCGAAAAGCTGAATGACACACTGGGAATATCCGTAGAGCTTCCCAATCCGAAAAAGAAAGCGTTAAAAACGGCAGCGGTATGTAACTTAGTTGTCGGCACTGGTCTGGTGGCGGCAGGAATCCTTTTCCCGTCAAAATCTTGTGCGTTATTGGGCGGCATCAGCGTTATCAGCAGTGCTGTACTGAAAAAGGAAAGCAAGAATAAAACCCATGAATCATAACGAGAGCGAGCAATTCAAATGGTTATTATGCCCTGTTTGCGGAAGCAAGACACGCATTAAAATGCGGTTATCGGTTCTTTTTTGTAATTAATAATCAAAGGGGCGACAGCCTAAGCGCAGTCATCCCTAAATTTTGTGATGTAAAAATCCGTCTTGATATGATATAATGGATGTGTCATATCAAGGCTCTTTCCATCACGGAAAG
>CAJTXA010000094.1 GCA_910579865.1 uncultured Lachnospiraceae bacterium | reverse complement strand
GAACTAAGCTGATAGATCCATTCTAAACTTGTTTGAATTTCGGAAAATGTATCTTTTAAAACTGCTACCGCCTGTTGTTGCTCTGTTGTTAAAATCTCTTTTTTCATTTCCTAATATCCTCTTTCTTTATTTCTGCCATAGCTGCCTTATATCCTTTGATATAACCAAAATTAAATGTAAGACTTATTGTATCTAAAACATTTCCGCTGATTACTCTTTGTGCTAAGATTTTCAACTCCAAAGCAGACATATCATATCTATCATTTACTGCTACTTTCTTAATAAACCGATCCACATATCTTTTAATCTTATCCATATCAAAAACCTTTCCTGTCATTTTAAATCCCCATATAACAAACGTAAATAGGTCAAATTTCAATTTTATTCTAAAAGAGGATTCTATATTGCCTAAAGTATAAAAACTCCTATACGGGCAAATTACAGCTTTATTTTATCAACCCCACTTTTTTAAAAATAACCGAATAAAAGTACTGAAATATTCTAATACCTCCATCTTCTCAATTTTTTCCTATCATTTCCATAATTTCTTTCTGCTTTTTTACTAAATTCTCATTCATGATTCCTTTTTCCTCTTTACATCCGGTAGCAGAAATGTTATCATTCCTGCATACCCTTATTTTATTACACGGTCGGGTAATTGCCCTTGTCAGTATTGGCGTTACTGGTAAGGGCGTCCTTTTGCC
>CAJTXA010000093.1 GCA_910579865.1 uncultured Lachnospiraceae bacterium | reverse complement strand
GCTCAATACCTTCGCAATGCCCCTCTTTACTTATAACAACATCATGAAAATGACTGACAGCATAAGTGACATCAATATTCCAAAAATCTAAAATCCCACATTTTTCAGCTACTGCAAACTTAATCCTAGGAACTAAATGATTAATATTCCCACTTCCAAAATCTGGATATGCTCTGCCTGCAGATTTTAACCACGGAATCACAGCATCAGAATAGGATGTATTTACAACTATGGAATTACATTCAGCATTTTCATATGCTTCCATAATATTTTTTATATATCTTATAGAAAGAGGGGACCAAATTCCATAAGCACGAATGTTATTCCAAGAAATAGAACCATATTTTAATCCAGAATAAGCTCTGCTGCTATTAACAATTATATCCGGTTTATATGTGTTTAAACATTTCTCTATATCAAATACATTGTTAAAATCAACATTTGATACAATTGTAATTTTTGATTTATTCTTATGTCTTATCAGGGCTGAAATTCTAACTATGTTAGCATCTGAAAGCATTTTTTCTCTATTTCTTCCCACAACATAGATATCCATTTCATGATTGGAGGAAACTAGATAATCCAGCAAATACAAACCAACGCTCCCCAAACCCATAATCATAATCTTTGGATTACTTTCTGCTAACCTTTCTTTTAACAAATTCAATTTTTCATCTATTGTCTTCATTTACTAATCCTCTCTATCC
>CAJTXA010000092.1 GCA_910579865.1 uncultured Lachnospiraceae bacterium | reverse complement strand
TGTTAAGGCAATGCATTTAACAACATCTTGTAAACGTATTTCATCATTATCTGTCCATTTTTGCTTGACATGCATTTTAATATATGTGTACAAAGAACCCGCTAAAGATTCTATTCCATCCACTTTTGAAGATTGAATAATATCGTTACATACATCCTTTGATAAATTTATTCCATAAAGAGCCTCTAACACAAAAGAATTTCTATGCATATTATGTCGAAACCTCTCCTTTATTTCTGATACAGCCAACCCCTTTATCCCAATTCTTGCATTTATTCCATTTCCTAACAAAAGACTCTTAGCCATTCTCTTCCTCCCTTCGCTGAAGTTTAATCCCAGCTTCTTTAAAGATTATAATGATTTATTTTTTAATAGTTAATTATTTTTTATAAAGTCCCCCATGTATCATTCCACGGAACAGGCGGTATTACTAAAGCATATTCTCACAAAACAAACAATCTATGTACATTCCTTACCTATAAAGAACAACACTTCTACTCCTTTACTGCCTTTTTTAGTAGGAATACAACAGACAGTCTTTCCTAAGTCACCAACCACCAGTTCAACTGGTGGTTTGATTTTAGCCCTCCAAAGGGCTATATTGCTGCTCGCCCCAAAGGGCGATGTCGCAAGCACATTTACTGGTCCGCTATAAAGCGGTACTACTGGAATCTTCTTTTCTTGATTCTTCTGCTTGCTCTTTTATATCTG
>CAJTXA010000091.1:330-716 GCA_910579865.1 uncultured Lachnospiraceae bacterium | reverse complement strand
GCTTTGGCCTTACATATGCTGAAAACAAGTATAATGCCATCATTCAGGCTGCAAATGATGCCAATGCATTCGGTTACATCATTGATAGTAATATTAAACGTATCCGCCTCTATATAGGATAATTCCCGCAAATCTGCAGAGTTCCGATATAGGGGATCCCTGCTCATCATATATTTCCTGTATTGCCAGATAAACCGTCTCATTTTGTGTCTGGCTTAGAACCGCCTCCTTTCGATTTCGTCGAGTTTTTTTAAGAAAGCAGCCTCCAGCTGGGCTCTGCGCTTTTCCGCTTGAAGAATCTTATTTTCCGCACGCAGTTTCTCCAGTTCTGACATTTCATTTTCAGGCTTTCTTTTTCCTCTTTTGTCAATAAGCCCCTCTGCGCC
>CAJTXA010000091.1:0-320 GCA_910579865.1 uncultured Lachnospiraceae bacterium | reverse complement strand
TCCTTGTCCATTGGTAAATCTGTTGGTAGGATACCTGGTGTTTTTCTGCTGCCTGGGCATAATCCATTCCATGCTCTATGCAGTATGTTACAATTTGCACCCGTTCCTCATATGAGGTTTTTCTTCCTTTGGCCATGCTGCTGTTCCCTCCTGTGAAAGAAGTTTTTTGATTTTCATGACCATTATACTTCATAATCCAGTTGCGAAGCTGTTTATCTGAGCGGATTCCATACTTTTTCTGGATTTCCCTTAATGTCCCTTTTCCGGAAAGGTAATCAGAGACGGCATTGTGTTTTGTTTCGGCAGAATAGGTGCTGAGT
>CAJTXA010000090.1 GCA_910579865.1 uncultured Lachnospiraceae bacterium | reverse complement strand
ATCTATAAGGAGTTACTCTAAATGATTTGACTGTTGGCGCACGTACTCCTGAACAAAATACCAATACAGAATCTTTGAATTTCACACGAAATCGTCTTGCAGTTTCATCTCCATCAATACCACCTAATTTCATATCCAAAATTAGTAAATCTATATGTATACTGGTATCTAAACTACTAACTAATTCCTCTCCTGAATAAAACTCATAAATTTTAAATTGATATTGATTCGTACCCCTAGCTTGATTAAGAATTTTTCTAATATATGAGATAAACACCTTGTCATCGTCACAAATAGCTACATGATACATAGAGTTTCGCCCCCTCTTTTTCAAATAAGTATTATACCATATTCCCTATGTATTATCAATTTTTGTTTTACTATTTTTCATTTCTTTTCATATTATTGTCCAGCAGGGATTTGTTTAGAAAAAAGAGAAACTAAAGTATCGAATAGATTTTGCCCACGTTTTTTCGCAGTAGCAAGCAGGCTATGTATGATACAATAATCAACAACTCCCTGCTAGCTACCAGGACAAACGCATGAATAATTATAACATCCATTTTAAATATATATACTATTTTTTTAATTTTTAAGCATTCAATACTTCTTCTAAAAATTTTACTGGACGTAAACCTATTGCAAACCGCTTCTTTTTTAATGAAAGCCTTTTAATACTAAGTGACAATTCTGCCAGTTTTAATATACTTAAACAC
>CAJTXA010000089.1 GCA_910579865.1 uncultured Lachnospiraceae bacterium | reverse complement strand
GTATTATCTTTGCTATTAAAATCAAAGTTTACCCCGTTTTCGTTTGTTCTAATGATATTCCAAGAGTAATAGCTACTCTCTTCTTCAAACTTGCTTCTCAAATTTGGGAAGCGAAAATCAATATTCCAAGAATAATAGATACTGTCTTCTTGGTGATAGTCGAATTTTCCACAAAATTACGGAAAACCTTATAATTCCCTTTTTCTTCCATCTGCTGCCCTCTCAGAAATAAACTCCATTTCCCTTCCATTTTTTCATGGAAGCTTTCAAAATATGTCATCTAATTTGCTTTTCCCCACAAATGATAGAAAAGTGTATAAAGTTATAATTTACCTCTCAAAATCACGAAATTCGTGGATTAGAAGTCAGAATATATCAATATATAACACTCTAATTTGCTTTTTTCTAAAATTTTAGAAAAAGGTGGAAGGTCAGAATATATCAATGTACAAATCTATAATTTATCTCGTTGTCCGAAATTCGGACGACGTTATTTGTCAGAATATACCAGTATATAAAACTGTAATTTGCCCATATAGGCGTTTTAGACTTCCAGATGATAAATAAGCCTCTATCCGTTTAAAATTAAAATTTACCCTATCTCCGTTTATTCTATGGGTATCTCAAAGAGTTGCTTTCTGATTTCATGAAAATGGCAGCGGAATAACTTCTTTACTTTTGTGGAGATTATTACTGGAAAGTGGGCTTCCTCAAAAATGAGGATACCTAAAGC
>CAJTXA010000088.1 GCA_910579865.1 uncultured Lachnospiraceae bacterium | reverse complement strand
CTTTATATCTGTGTAGAAGATATGGATAGGGCAATAAAATTCTATGAAGATTTATTTGAACAGTCGGTTACGGAACGTGATAATATATATAGTGTATTTGCTTTAAATGGTTTTCGATTTGGTCTATTCGCATATAAGATTGTCAACGAGAAACACACTTTTGGAAGTAACTGTTTACCAAGTATCGGTGTGGAGAACCTTGATATACTTAATGCAAAAATCAAAGGCAAAGAAATATGTTATCCGTTGACTAAAATAGGTAAAAATTGGGTTGTTGAGTTTGTTGACTCAGAGGGTAATCACATTGAAATGACTACATCTTCATAACAAATAATCATTTGTGGAACTGAAAAACAGACATTGGTTAATTTGAAAGGAACAGCATCATGGAAGAATTAAAAACGATTATGGAGAAATACGCTGCATCTGGCTGGGATTTAATATCTGTTCCTGCCCAACAATGGTTAGACGGAAAAGCTGATAAAGACGCCTTAGTATCAGCAATCAAACAGGCAGACAAAGAATGTGGAAGCTGTGGCTGTAATTTAGACCCACTGTATAAAAGAGCTTTAGAGCTGCTTTGACAGCACTATCAATTCAATCTGCCATCTGAAAACTACATAAGCACCACCCAAATGCCGCTGCATGGAAAAATCCAGACAGCGGCATTTCCCTGTCAGCGTTTCCGGCTTCCTAAAGGCGAATCCTTGTAGATGCCGGATTTTTTCATGATGTTTTTCAAGTC
>CAJTXA010000087.1 GCA_910579865.1 uncultured Lachnospiraceae bacterium | reverse complement strand
TCTTTGTGCAAGATACGAAGAATAATTTCCATTGCCACACGCAATATCCAAAATGTAATCCGCAGGATTAGGAGATAGAAGTTCCGTTACTTTGGGACGCACTACCTCTCTGTGAAATTCATTAGATTTGTCACCCATTGCATTATCCCAAAATTGTGCGTTTTTCTCCCAGATTTTTTTACTTTCCTCTGTTCCCATGTTCTCTCCCCCTCCCAAAATTTGCCTTTTTGCTTCCATTAAATCTTCCTTACTATATTCCATTGTTACCCTCCATAACTTCTGATTGTTGCCGTCTTGACTATTATGTATCTTTTCTTTCCAAAATGGTATAGGCTTTTATTTTTGTAATGCTGCAAAACTTTTCTTCTGTAAGGTATTCAAAGGATATTTCTCTTTGCCGCCGCTTGCATTAAGCCGCCGCTATTGGAAAGCCAAAAGCAGCGGCTTTTTTACGCGATATGACCGAAAAGTCTAGAAAGCAGGATATGTCATCATTTGTCATTTCTTCTCAATGTAATAACTGCATGGCATATCAAGCCAAATACAAAAGAAAAGCAGCCACCGCCAAATAGTGATGCTCCCCACCCTGCACCCGACATTGTCATAAAACCGCCAACAAAGAAAATACCAATGCCAAGAAATATCCCGACACCATAAAAAAGTCCAATTGCCATATCATACTTATTAAATTGTCGTTTCTCCTTTTTTTCACATGTTTCCATTTTTGTTATTATCTCCTTCGCAAAATCGTCCATGT
>CAJTXA010000086.1 GCA_910579865.1 uncultured Lachnospiraceae bacterium | reverse complement strand
CCCGTTGCGCTGGGTGATTATTCTAATGCTTGAGAGCCACTGTTTTAAAGTTTCGGAGCCACCGATTTTGTATATTTTAATGCTTGAGAGCCACCACAATATGTAGTAACACCACGGGCATAGTAAGGTTATCCTTAACCGCTTGATTACCCTACACCAGAATTGCTTTAGAACTGCAAGGGCTGCAATGCAGTGCATTTACCCTTGCAGTTCTAAAGCAATTCTGGAACAATATAATAAGCGGTATAAAATAGCACATACTATATCTAGTATTCTTAGATGACCCTCAAACATTAAATTACAAGTGGCTCCGAAGCTTTAAATTGGTGGCTCTCAAGCATTAGAATATTCAGACAGGGAACGGCAAAATTTTTTACACTTCTTTTACTTCTTTATCTCACATGAGCAAAATCGCAGGGAATCAAGCACTTCATACCCAAATAGATGTAACAAAAATATGATTGGCAAAACAACAGGAAATACCGCCAACAGTCAAGATTTGATTGATAAAAGACAATATCTCTGATAGAATAAACAAAACAGATACGGACAACGGGCAGGAAAAGCACCTGCCGGATAATGGAGGACTGTTATGCGGAAAGTCAGTTATTTACCCTTATGGCATCTGCTCTTGGAACGGGGAATGACCAAGAGCCAGATGCGCATTGAAGCGGGGCTTACCACGAATGTGCTTGCCAACATGAACAAAGGGCAGCACATTTCTATGGAATCGCTCATACGGATATGTGATGTGCTGGAC
>CAJTXA010000085.1 GCA_910579865.1 uncultured Lachnospiraceae bacterium | reverse complement strand
GAGCTGCTAAAGCCTTTTAACATTAATTTTTCTTTGCTCAATATTTTTTTCGTATTGACGAATAATAGAGTCATTTAGTTCTTGGCTGGGTTTTTGTTTTATTCTAAGCGCTTTTCTCAATAACAGTTCTATCTCGTTTTTATTGTTATTGCCTTTTGAATGATTCTTCATAAGTTTTCATCTCCTTTTATCTTGTTAAAAATTCCCTCTGCCATTCTCTGCGCCAAGATTTCCTGATAGTCGTCATTTAACAGCTTTTGACTCTCAGAATAATTTGAAAGAAATCCCATTTCCACCAGAACAGCAGGTATTTGAGTATTCCGCAAAACATAATAGTTTTCGGTTTTTGCATATCTCGTTTTCACGTCATTGCTTAGCGAAACTGCATGGATTATGCTTTCTGCATATGCTTTGCTTTCCGTTGCGTCTGGACTATTGTAATAACATTCCAAACCTGCTATCTGCGCATCGTCTTCATAATAGTTGCAATGAAGGCTGATAAAAAAATCTGCATTGGAGTCGTTTGCAACAGAAGTCCGCTGTGCAAGGCTCATCTTCTCATCGGAGTTTCTCGTCAGAATAACTTCAATATTGTTATCCTCCAGAATTGTTTTTAACTTCAATGCAACCGAAAGGTTAATATCCTTTTCTATAATTTTTCCACTGACAGTCCCCCCGTCACTTCCGCCATGTCCTGCATCTATGATGACGCAAAACTTTGGTACATTGTACTTCGCCGAAGTAACTGGAGTTGCGTCATTGTCTGCGTATATATCTAT
>CAJTXA010000084.1 GCA_910579865.1 uncultured Lachnospiraceae bacterium | reverse complement strand
GATTTGGTCTGTATACATTTTGGAAATATAAAACAAAGAACGGTCTGCCCAGACTTTTAATTCGGACAGATGAATTTCGGTATCAATTTCCGTATCGTTATTCATTAAAATCCGAACATCTAAGATACCCTGCTTATCCTCCTCATGTCCTTTTCTAAGGTAGGAATTTAAAATTTGTGTTTCTTTAATGTCTTCAGGCTCTATATTTAATATTGCAGATAAAAAACCGATTCGTGCTTTTTCATTCATCATAATTTCTTTAAAAGCGAAATCAATTTTGGGTTTCATTAAAAAATTATCCATGCTAACTCCTTTTAATTAATTTTGTATAAGTGAAAACAAACCCAAGGAATTTTCAGAGCAGAATAGATGTTACTTTTCTGAAAGAAATAAGCGGGATACATTGATGACATTAAAACATTTTCCTTGGTTTCATTGGCATTTTGTTTTTCTCTATGCAAAATAATAATATCATATAATACGTATTATAACAATGCATTTTTTCGAAATATATAAAATGAAAAAACAGTAAAGCTGGAAATAAAAGCCTAAAAAAATCTAAAAACTGCAAATTTTGGTAGGAAACATGTATAATTTTGGAAACCCCATTCTCAAAGTTATTTTATTAGTGTAACATGAAATAAATATATTTTCTGCAAAAATAATCAATATTTCACATTAGCAAAAATACTATACTAAAAGTATATTGACGAACGTTAAGACTTTCTAAATACTGCACAGCCCATACTGCAAAAGAGAACAATGCATGGCTATGCAGAAAGGAGCAAAAACA
>CAJTXA010000083.1:346-838 GCA_910579865.1 uncultured Lachnospiraceae bacterium | reverse complement strand
GTGGGGGACATTTGCCCTGGTCGAATTTTAGGGAAACGCTGATTTAATCAGCGCTTTCTTAGAAATGCGCAACTAGCGATAGCAATGCTAGGGCAATTTTGAAACATCTACATTTTTTCTTCTCACAATATAATATTTTCTTGTCTATTGCAAGGATAAGAATTAAGCCAGAATTGATTCCGCCCCATTTTACGATTAAAGCAAAAAAAACGGAGACGCGGCAGCTATCAGACAGCCACCGCGCCCGCAAAGCCGCATATAGCAAGAAGGCTCTTTCCCTCAAAAGTAGTAAATTGGTAGTAAATTCAGCTTGAAATCCTGCTTGTATGCCCTTAAATCAAGGCTTTTTTGAGATAATCAACCATTTTATATGAAAAATATATGGAGGAGCTTAAGGCAGAGGGATACAAGAAGATTGACTGTTACGGGATTGCGTTTTACAGGAAAGACTGTGAGGTCCGGTTTGGGAAAGCTCAAAAAATATAGTGGCTG
>CAJTXA010000083.1:0-336 GCA_910579865.1 uncultured Lachnospiraceae bacterium | reverse complement strand
TGAATTTATTGGGGATATGCCACTTTTTATAATTGAAAGAATGTTGTATGGAAATGCTATTTCAAAATTTTTTTGATTTTTTTATTCAGTTCTTTTGGCTGGTAGTATTTTTTATCTAATCCAAGTCCTGTAACCGCATTCAAAGCAGTACAGACCCTGGAACTGGTATAAGTTGACATATAACACATATCTTCAACATTGGCAACATCCATGCTGTCCAGGGTTTCGATAATGTTATTCACCGTGAAATGTGTGCCATACATGTCAAGTTTCTTCTCCAATAACCGATAGATAAGGAGCGCTGTATAACAGATCATAAAATGTGCAATAATACGC
>CAJTXA010000082.1 GCA_910579865.1 uncultured Lachnospiraceae bacterium | reverse complement strand
CTATTTATTGGAATTAAATCAAACTTGGTCAAAAAGAGATGCTTTAGTGATTCGGATTTCTCAAATCGAATCGGATTTTTTAGAAATTGAAGGTATTATAGATATTCGAGATACTCAGATTAATGGAAAAGAAGAAAATCTAATATTGAATAGAGATTTTATTGGAATAAGGGGGGAGATTGTTGGACAGGAAATCCAAATATATATTTCTATAAATCCTTTATTTATGAGGATTTATAGGATTTTATTTTGATTTTTACCCCACAATTTACCCCGATTTATAATATAAATGTAGATATACAAAGGTATGCAAGTTCACTTATCAGAACATCAGGTATTGGAAGTAAAGAGTAAATTTGCTGACTGGATAAATAGATTAAATGACTGTGAAGCGATAGAAAATAAGGATTTTGAGGTTTTGCTCAAAAATAAGCATAACCCTAAAGGCGGTAGATCATCATTAGACATATTATCCAAGTGGATATTTAAAACAAACAAATAGATACTTGTGTGCATACAGAAGAACAAATGTTTGTATAAAGTGAGACTTTTTGTTATAATAGAACTGTAGTTCCTTTCTATTTTTTAGTATAATTTTAGTAGGTGATATTATGACAAATGAAGAACTTGTGATCCGAATAAAGGCTGGAATTAAATCAGCGGAACATATGCTTACCTTATGGCAGCAGAATCGAAAATTTATTCATGTAATTGCAATACACTATCAAGAATATGCAGAATTAGAAGATTTGGAGCAAGAGGGATATTTAGCTCTTTATGATGCTGTGGATCGATTTGATCCAACACTTCCTTATACGTTTATTACTTATGCTAAGTATTGGATAGAGCAACGT
>CAJTXA010000081.1 GCA_910579865.1 uncultured Lachnospiraceae bacterium | reverse complement strand
CTGCGGGGCCTGCCGCCGTTCTATTCCAAAAAGTACGATTTGAAACAGCACCCCAACTACCGATACACGGCGGAGGCGGACAAGAAGAAAAACGCCTTTTCGCTGGAGCGGCTTATCTGCCGCCGTATAAAAAAGCTCAATCCCAACGAGCAGTACACCGTGTACGAGGCGGACGTGCCGGACGGAACGCCCATAGACGAGGACGAGGACATCCTCAACTATGACGATTTGGACGACCCGGACGCTTTTGTATAGCTTTGGGACATTTTGTCCCGAAGTGTCACCTGCCGCCTACACCGGGCGGCTTTTCCTGTGCCCGGGAAAATCCCGGAGAAATGGAGGACTATATGGCATTTTTCGCATCCGCTATCACCACTTTGCAGACCCTTGTTATCGCGCTGGGCGCGGGCCTCGGCGTTTGGGGCGTTGTCAATCTGCTGGAGGGCTACGGCTCGGACAACCCCGGCTCCAATGCTCATGTACGGTAAAGAAGCAAGCAACCGAAAACAAGAGATAGACCGCCAGCACCACACTATTCCGAACCAAAGAAACCAAAGACCAAAAGACAAGCATCGTGGAAATGTGCATAACTTGCTATTCCGTCATGGAAAAGTCCGTTCACAGAACATGGAAAAGCTAAAGTGCAGCTTTCCCACATTCTTATCTATTGACATTTGGATAAGACTGTAGTAGTCTATATGGCGAAGACTACTACAGTCTTATTTGAAAGGAGTGTATATTACATGGAGAAAGAAACTGTAAAACTTTTTGATTCTGAACTAAAAGTTATGGACATTCTTTGGAAAGAGGGGAATGTACCGGCAAAGCATGTTGCAGACGTTCTTACAAAAGAATTGGGTTGGAATAAAAACACTACCTATACGCTTATTAAG
>CAJTXA010000080.1 GCA_910579865.1 uncultured Lachnospiraceae bacterium | reverse complement strand
GATTGTCCCATCCGCACCCTGTTTGTAATCTACCACTTCCCCAAAGGGCGGAAACTGCCTCGCAAATATCATTTCATATTCATAGCTGTCCACATCAGCACGGTAGCCGCAATGCTCCCTCAACTGTTCTACGGATACCGGAAAACAGGTCGTCATAATACGTTCATATATTTCTGCCGGTATCAACCCGCCCTCTGTCTTAAAAGGTTCATCTGTGTATATTGGATATATGTCCTCAAACATGCATGGCATTAAAATCTCTTCCACGTTGCTGGCGTCCCAGTTTGTCACAAGCATATTATAGTTCACAAAGCTAAGCCCATATATGTACTTTTTTGTCAGCTCCCTGCATTCATCCGACAAAGGCTTTACCCTGTAATACTCCCTCAGATTTCCATGTGCGATTGTTTCCGTATTTGTATAAATAAAATACCCTTTTTCTGTCAGCCTTATCTCTTCCAGATCATTGCTCCCAAAACCTTTTATTTCCGGCATGCCGCCTTCCCTCCAGCCTACCGAAACATAAAAGGACTGTATTTTCCCGTTTCTATGAATAAATGTCAGCGCACCTATGTTCCCATCCATGTATACGCTAAACACGGTAACCATTGCATCCCTTCCGGAAACATAAGCAGAATAGAAATCCTGCATTTTTTGATAGTTTTCCATATTCATGTCATCAGAAACACTTACAAGTCCCTGTTCGCCCAGCCGCTTCACTACTTCTTTTCTCTGTTGATCCGAAAAACCCTCAATGCGGGAATACTCTGTTTCAGGATACACAATTTCAGCCTCCTTATAAAGCTCCCCGCACTGCTCTGCCGCTGACATCGCCTCGTCCCGCAAATTCTGTTCTTCTTCGGTTGTCAAAATACTGACCGGTTCCGAAGTCACGATAGGGAAAACTCCGTCCGATTCCTCATCTTCCCCTACCCCTGCGG
>CAJTXA010000079.1 GCA_910579865.1 uncultured Lachnospiraceae bacterium | reverse complement strand
GAAGCCATCTTATTCACATAACGGTCAAAGGTATCCGTCTTTGCCCCCTCCGTTTCTTCAAACCTCACTTTCAGCGCGTCAACGTCCGCCTGCGAATAATCCTTTGTGTAGGCTAAGAATCCGGCGCCTTACTGCCTCACGACAGCAGGTTTCCGAACCCTCGCCCCAGAACCGCACGTACACCTCTCGATGTATACGGCTCCCCACTATACATCCTCTACGATTATTTATGGATTCTTTCATAGCAGCCTCCACACACTACAAGCGTTTTTCGTCTCTTCCTGTTCATAGTCGCTCCCCATTCTGTGTTCATTTGAATACATAGAAGGCTGGTATAACCGAAAAAGAATACACAGTGCGATTGGCTACATAACACCACAGCAGAAGGAGGATGGGGAACTTAAAAAAGCAGCATAATCTTTCGACTTTTTTTGTCCAAAGTATTGACATAGGTTCAGCAATCGGGTGTAATGGAACTGTGAACAGTATTTAATTGACTTGACAGTGCATACTTATGGGTAATATATCCCCCGGCCAATATTAGGCTTTTTTTCTTTTGCCGTCGTGCGGCAGATTGTATTTCTATTCTTTGCCTATATGCTAAACGCTAATTTTGTGGATTTCATAAAGATTTGAAAAATAATGAGCGATACCGCAGTACCGCCCGCCAAATTTCTAATATGGAATTTTTATAATAACCTGTGCGCCCTTTGTCTTATCAGAATTTTTCAATATGAGCTGTCCGTTATGCTGCTTAATAATGCTGCTCGTAATATATAGCCCCATACCGAAGTGCATATTTGAGGTTCGGCTCTTATTCCCCATGAAGAATTGTTCCTGTGCATGATGTAGGGCTTCCGGCGTGAAGCCGCTTCCCTGATCTATTATAGAGATTTGTAAAAAGCCGTCCGGCTTTTGCACCTCTACATAGACTGTCCCTTTTGGTGGAGAGTAATCTAACGC
>CAJTXA010000078.1:450-1014 GCA_910579865.1 uncultured Lachnospiraceae bacterium | reverse complement strand
CATCAATTACATCATTTATTATGGCTTGCTGATTTTCTGTTGCCAAAATGTTGCCACAAATACATTATAGCCATACATCATTTTTAAGTCAATCCATACTTAACCTGAAAAGTCCTGAAACGTCATTGTATCATATCTCTTCTACTTCTTTTTTCTCTTTCCTTTCTTCTTATCTGATATCATGGGAGAGGCACTATCTTTTAAATTCTTTTGTGGAATAGTTTGAAGGATTGTTTTTGCTTTTTGATTTTGCACAATTGTATTAAATCCATCTGCTATTCCTTTTCCACCTGTTGCCTTTGAGCCGCCACCTATATTAGACAACTGCGCCATAAATTTCGCACCTCCCTTCAAAGCATTCATTGATTTCCCGGTAGATGCTGTAGGCTTTTTCAAGCCTTCTTGTATTTTCTCACTTGTCTGTTTTTCTAGCTGCTTCAAAGCTTTTATATTTAAAATAGAATTACTATTTTTCTGCGGCAATTTCTTTTTCATATTTCACCTCCTCAAATGCTGACTCATCACTCGAACTCCTCGGCGGATAGCTTGAACTGACTGTTTTTC
>CAJTXA010000078.1:0-440 GCA_910579865.1 uncultured Lachnospiraceae bacterium | reverse complement strand
TCCATATTCTTCAAAAATTACTCTTATATTTGTGCCAGTCAAAATTTTTAGAGCCAAAATAGAGCCATATATCATCTCTATATTTATTTAATTCATGATACAATCACCCTTTAATATCTCAGATATCAAAAATACTTAATTGCGTTTCCTTTAATGATATTATCTTTCTAAGATTAACCTTATCCTCTGCTTCTACATCACTACACAGAAGTGGTGATAACGGGTCATACTTTGCTGAATTCGACTCTACACTTTTTGCACTATAATTCGCATAACAATATGCACATCCATTTTTACATGTATTATATGCACCTATCTCAACGCTTTCTACACATCCACATTCTATACGTTGATTTTTATCTTTATTAACCTTTAATTTACAGCCTATAATTTTTTCTATTAATGCCCTATCAATACAAGAATTATGAACTATCCCACAT
>CAJTXA010000077.1 GCA_910579865.1 uncultured Lachnospiraceae bacterium | reverse complement strand
CCCATATTCCTACCTTATGGATTAAAATTTCACCGCCAAAAGAGGTAAGCGAAATACAAAGGCAAAGAGCAAGGGAACGGATGCAGGAATATCATTGTAAACATGGTAGTACATTAGCTGAAAAAGGGGAAATTTGATTGAAAATGGTGTGAGAGTAGAAATAGTAAGGGTAGGGAATAAAGACGGAAATTTCATGTAAAAATGATTGAAAGAGAAATTCAGATGTGCTATGATGGAAACATAGAACAATCGTGTTACAGGGTGGCTTGACCTCTATTCTACATAGAATGGGGGTGGTGCCAATGAAGAACGGATTTAGTTTTAGTGACTTAATGCAGTTCGGTTTATTCATTCTGGCATTACTGACATTCATTTATTTGATTTGTCATTAATGTTTTAAGGCATAGAAAAACCACCCCAAGACTTTGACCGAGTAACAGGGTGGCAATTCTATGTTATCTTTCTTATTTGGTCAACCACTTTGTGGGCGATTGTTCCTTTTCTGTTTTCAATATAACATATCTGGCAGCAGAACACAAGGACTTTTTCAAATTATATTCTTTCTGGCTGTCCTCTTTTTCCCGATTTTAAATCGGAGAAATCAAGTTTAGGAATCTCCAATCAGCATAAAATTCTATAGTAGATAGTTTAACGCAAAAATGCGTTTAGTCACTATAACATTCTGTTTTGGAGGGATTTTATAGCTATGGCTAAAATGGATACCCCTTATACAACGAACTCAAAATGAAGTTGGTTATTTTGCCTACCGCTGCCTTTTCTTCTTACTAGGTATCTTTTTCTTAGAGTATCCCAGTCGAATCCTATTATTTTTGAAACGTTTCCATCTTCTACGTACCCCATTTTTGGGGAACGGTAAAACCCAAATTGGCGTTACGACCTTTTGTAAGGTTTGATTTAACATGTAATCTTGTAAAGCCGTAGCCACAAGTGGCAACGAAATTGTTAGTTATAGTACCTTTGTACGAAATTCGTTCGAAGTGCCATTTGGTTCTGAAC
>CAJTXA010000076.1 GCA_910579865.1 uncultured Lachnospiraceae bacterium | reverse complement strand
GTATTGCTCCTTGTCGCTTAGGTATATTTTCAGTTCATTTTTGCGCTCACGGTTTGCCATTTTTGATGCTTTCTCCTTATCAGATTTTTAAGGGGATTTTACAAAAATAAATGCCCTCATATATGGGGCATTCGTACAAAAAAATCAAAGATTCCGGCAGGGTGGTTTTTGATTTTCTGGACACAAAGGGGGTTAGGGGGATATGCCCCCTACAAGCCAATTTTTTCAAGTTTCCGCTCCGGGGAAGTTGGGGAAATTGGAGCCTGTGAGGGAACACAGGCAGTGCTTGCTATTACTTCCCGGAAAAGGTTTTTGCCTTTCCGGGCATTGGAAAAAAAGAGAAATTTTTTTGAGGAAAGCCCCCATAGAGGGGATATTACTTTATCTACAATTAACATCAGAAACAGCGGAGAAAGGGGGTGAGAAAATGTTAGACCATGCATTCCGGCGGCGCAGGGAGATTGAGCGTATGCTGCTGTCGGGGAAGAAGCTGACGGTATCGGAGCTTATGGGCAGGTACTGTGTGGGCAGGAGGTCAATCAGCAGGGATTTTGAAGTCATAGGCGAGGAACTTTCCGTCATTTCAAAAAAGGGATATAACGGCGGCTATTTCCTGATGGACGGCGTTGGGAAAAACCAGAATACGCTTTCGCATGAACAACTGGAATGCCTGGAAAAACTCGCTGTTTCATGTGCGGCAGAGGACAGGGAAACCATTCTGTCAATCATACATGAGTTCGGTCCATACTGCGGCAGACTTACATAGAAAACGATTGCCATTCTTATAAAGCATATAAAGGATTTTTGAATGTTTTATGTGCTTTTAGGGCTGGCAATCCTGAACGGTTTTCAAACAGCCAATGGGAGGGGAAATAGGTATGGACACGGCACACCGGAGAATGGAAATCATCAGCATTTTATCTGTCAAAGGGCATATAACGGCAAGGGAGCTTGCGTGGGAATTGGGCGTTACGATACGCACGATACACCATGATATTTTCACATTGACTTTTGATTACCCGATTTATACAAAGCCGGGCTGTGGTGGCGGGATTTTTATCACGGATAATTACAAGCCCTATACCAATACCCTTACAGAAACAGAGCTTGAAACACTGTGCAGGCTGTACGGAAAATCGGAGGGGAAAGAGAAAGAAATCCTGTTCCGGATTATCCATAAGTACGGTGCGGACAAGCTGGAAATTTAACTGGACAGACGAAACCATTTTATTTGTGATGTGGATTTAAAAAGAGCCGATCACTGACAACTGAATACTGGCAATCCTGTAAGACGTATGAAACAGCCGAGCTGTGCCGGAACACGCCATGAC
>CAJTXA010000075.1 GCA_910579865.1 uncultured Lachnospiraceae bacterium | reverse complement strand
TTGTTAAAGGAGTTGCGTTCAGAAAAGAATTATAATGATATTGATTTTAGAAATACATTTAATGCATTAGATGGAAAGAATATTTCCCAAAAGTTATGTGATTATATTATTCTTGGCGAAGATACAAATTTAGAAGTTGAAAAGATTCCAGATAATGGAAAGGAAAATGTGGTATTGTATGTAGGAAATTTAGCAAAAAATGGAATTACAACTTCTATTCGAAATTTGTTAAATACCATTGATTTGTCAAAGAGAAATTATTATATTTCATTTTGTCAAGGAAAGGCAAAGAATCATGCAGCACAACTGGCAACTTTTCATTCAGATGTAAACTTTTTTGTGATTGCAGAATTTTTTGATTTAACAGTTCGTGATAAGGTTCTTCGTAAATTATTTAGAAAAAAGATTCTTTCTGCAGAAAAATTTATGAAGTTTATGGGAGACCGAGCTTATCAGAATTTTATGAGAGCCTATGGAACACCAAAGTTTCATACAGCAATTCAATTTAATGGTTATGAAAATGAGATGATTCTTCTTTATAGTGCATTTCCAGGAAATAAAGCAATTTTTGTACATAATGATATGGTAAATGAAATTAAAACAAGAAAGAATCAAAGAAAGGATGTATTAAACTATGCCTATCGTCAATTTCGTTCTGTTGCTACAGTAACAGAAGATTTGATACCATCTACATTAAAATTATCGGATAAACAGGAGAATATAGTTTGTGTTCATAATCTAATTGATAATAGAAAAATCTTAGAACGTGCAGAGTTGCCAATTACACTAGACAAAACGACAAAATGTTCGGTTTCACGTGAGTATTTTTATGAAGTGATGGATTCTGATTTACCAAAGTATATTACAATTGGGCGATTTTCTCCAGAAAAGGGACATGAACGTTTAGTAGATGCTTTTAGGAAATTATTAATAGAAGAAAAAGAGACCTATTTGATTATTATGGGTGGGAATTCTCTAAAAAAAGGGTATCAAAGTTTATGTGCAAAAGTAAAAGAAATGGGACTGGAAAAGAATATTATTTTATTGTTAAGTGTTTCGAATCCCTATCCTATTCTAAAGGCATGTGATTATTTTATTTTAAGTTCATTTTATGAAGGATTTGGTTTAGTGATTGCAGAGGCAGATATATTAGGGAAACCAGTAGTTTCAACAGATATAGTGGGACCAAGAGGGTTTATGAAAAAATATGGAGGAACATTAGTAGAAAGCTCCGAAGAGGGAATTTATCAAGGATTACAAATGCTATATCATAAAAAAGTAAAACCGATGCAAATTGATTATGAAGCTTATAATAAACAGTGTATTGAGGAATTTGAACGGCTTTTTCTTAAGAAAGAATTTTGATAAAAGGAGAATAAGAATGACATCAGATAAGAACCAAATGTTGGAGAAAAAACTTAATTTGTCTTTAAGGAATTATCAGATTGATTTTTTAAAACTTATTTTTTCTATTTGTGTGGTTATCTATCATTCTTCTTTTTTAATAAAGGAAGAAACAAGATTCCAGATTCCAACTGCATTAGGCTGGATAGCAGTTCATTTCTTTTTTATTGTATCTGGATTTTTCATGACAAAAAGTATCACTGAGAAAAAGTA
>CAJTXA010000074.1 GCA_910579865.1 uncultured Lachnospiraceae bacterium | reverse complement strand
GGTTAGGGCAGCAAGATATAGACAATCTGCCCTGATAAAAGCCTTGTATTTTCTAGGTTAGGGCAGAAAGGGCACTTTTTTATAAAATATTTTAGAAATTTTAAAAAAAAGGGGTATTATATATTAATAATAAAGTGGAGAAAAAAACTGCCCTTTCTGCCCTGTATGGAATATATTGAAATTGTATTTAAAATACGATAGAAAGGAGTAACATAGTTTATGAAGCTTTATCGGTTTTTATTGGAAGAAATAAATTATATCATACCAAAAGATATAAAGGAAGTATGACATTGCTTACATGGCATCCTTGAAAATGTGGGAAAGTCGGTTCGGATGCAATGTGCAATTTATCGATGGTCAATATAGTGTTATTTTATATATAGGACATTTTCTTATTTTTACAGAGAGAAATTGAAATAGTGCTATTAATTTAACAAAATAATCAACCACGGACATTTGTCCTTCGTTAAAAATTTGAATATAACCTTTCCGATCTTTTCTTCCTTTCAGTTTTTTTGATTTAATAATCCCGACATTTCAGACACCCTAAAAGAAAATTCTGTTGCTGTTTTGTATGAAACGAATGGTAACGTTGCATATTTTGCTAATGTTGCAAAAAGGTAGGATTATTTGCAATGCTTGAAAAAGGAATTATAGGATACCTATGTTTGAAATTTTTGGAATTTCCAAAACGAAACGAAAGCAAATCGAAATTGAAAAAGTTCATAAAAATGAAAACCAAAAGGAAACCAATGGTTTTGAAAAAGTTAATGAAAATAATAATAGGTTAAAAAATAGAATAGAGTGATTGTCTAATAAAGAAACGTGTGTTACACTTGGAGCGTGGGAAACCATAGAGCCAAAGGCGGCTGCCCTCTTTTTCGGAGGGACAAGCAATACCCTCCAGACGAAAGAAAGGAGGGTTGCGAATGATGATTACATATTCTGATTTGATTCAGACTGGTATATTCATTGTTGCCCTTGTGAGTCTGTGTTATCAGATTTTTAAGGGAACAAAATAGCCGCCAACTATTCCAAGTAGTTGACGGCTGGACTTTAATAGTTTAGTCACAAACTATCGAGGGTAGCCGCTTCTATGGCTTTCCCTTTTGTATTCTCAATATAACATATCTGGCAGCAGAACACAAGAGTAAAACAGAAAGTTTTTTTGTGTCCGTTTTTCGGATAGACTTATTTATAGCAACAACTCAAAACGGAGTTGCTTATCTTGCCTACTGCTGCCTTTTCTTCTCTTTAAGAGGTATCTTTTCTTTTTGTTATCTCAGTCGAATTCTATTATCTTTGAAACGTTTCCATTTGCTTCATTTTTGAGGAGTGTAACGATTTTTGTAAGTATGGTGAATACTGAAAGTAATTTTCCGATTTGAAATCGGAAAAAGTTTATAGGATGTCTTCATTTTGAGTATTCTTATTGTTCAAGACATTCAAGACACCTAAAAAAGGGGGATAGATGTTTTTAGTACATCAAATAGTAAGCAAGTTATATATTGGCATATTCTGATCGCTTCCATGAGAAAATGGAAGGAAATAACGGCAAATTATGGCTTTATATACTGGTATATTCTGACGGGTATGAATGGAATTGATTTTTGAGAGGGCAGCAGATGAGAAAATGATTGTTAAAAATTCGACTATCACTAAGAAG
>CAJTXA010000073.1 GCA_910579865.1 uncultured Lachnospiraceae bacterium | reverse complement strand
TTCGCACCCAAGCCATAATGACAAACTTGTTATCCCAAATGTTTTTTTATTCCGAAATAAATATTTCTTTGCAAGATAAATTTCAGGATGTTTTCCCCAATAGCGGAATTTCTTTATCTTCGGTTTCTTCCTGCTTTTATGATAAGTGACCGCCTCCGTATATTTCATACACTCCAACGGACTTAATTTCCTCATTTTTCTTTTCAGACATTCCACTGCCACTCCCAACGTGAAAATCACAAGAACAATCGCCAGGATAAGAAGTTTGGGTTGAAAGAAAACCATTCTTTCTAATTTCCATGTATTCTCTGCATACATTTTTTCTAATAACAATGGCATAATACCCCATATAAACATTCCTCCTAAAACTGCTCCAGCGATACTTCCCGTAAGTCCTATTTTTAGCATCTCACGATTCATGACTTTAATATTCTGCTTTTGTTCCACACCAATTACTTGTAAAAGACCATAACGTTGTAAATCTTTTTCCAGCGAAATATTTAGGATATTGTAAATAAACAAAAACATAGAAAGTAAAACCATAACCGAAAAAAAGACTGCAAATCCATAACTTCCCATCATTTCACTTATTGCCCGATATTCTGCTGGGTTCATACTTACAATTCTCTGTCCCTCATTCAACTTTATGTTATTTGTCAGCATATGTTCTATTTGCGAACCACTGGAATATTTCTTTGTATGATCTATTAAAATCCTACATGGCTCCCATTGAAGTCCGTTCTTCTCCATTGATTTCTCTGATAAAAAAGCCACAGAAGCACCGGAGGTTTGATTTTGATACTCTGTAAAATACCCAGAAAGTAAAAAGTTCTGCATACCGGTTCCACTGGTATTGAAAATGTCATTCCAATAAAAATCCAGTTCAATTTCCATGCCCACTTCGGGATTCTTGATTCCAAGATATTGCAGAGTTTTCGTAGAAAGCATAATTTCATTTTCTTTTTCTGGATAAGTCCCTGCCACATTTGTAAATGCAGGACGTATCATTTTTTCAAATCCGGTCACATCTGTAATGACGCAATCACAATATTTTATGGAATCATCTAATAATTTTCCTGCAAACTTTTCTTTCCCAATGCTTTCTATGCATGGTAGCTGTGTAAGCTGTTGTGTCATATCCGCTGTACCATTTTCAATATAGGTCGATACAGCCATACCATCGGCTTTCATATTTTTCTGAATATCAATCTCCATCTTCCCATAGATTAAAGAGAACACACTAAAAATCACGCCTACAGTAATTGTAATTACGATAAACAGTAGACGATTTCTGTTTTGATTCTTTTTCCTGGAAGCATCCATAAGCACTCTTTCAGCCGACTGATTACAATCGTAATTCTCCATCCTATACAACCCTCCCATCTTTCATCTGAATAATCCGATCTGCCATAGCTGCTATTCTTTCATCATGTGTAACGATAATCATTGTCTGGCTATATTTTTTACACATCTTTTTCAAAAATTTCATAACGGATATACTGGTTGTAGAATCTAAATTTCCTGTCAACTCGTCTCCCAAAAGTATGGTAGGATGTGTATAAATAGCTCTGGCGATTGCGACCCGCTGCTGTTGTCCACCAGATAAAGTCATAGGATTTTGTAATAGTTTTTCCTCAATTTCCAGTTCTTCAGCTATCCGCATTACTTCTTTTTTACTGATATTTCTTTCCATAAGTTTGGCAGGTAAAACTATATTTTCAAATACATTCATCTCTGGGATTAAATTAAAATTTTGAAAAATAAACCCAATATGCCATCTTCTGAAGGAACTCCTTTCCTCCATAGATAACTGTGTAATATCTACATCATTGATATAGACACATCCGTGTGTGGGATTTTCCAAACCACCTAGTAAATTGAGCAACGTGGTCTTTCCGCAACCTGAACTTCCCATAATAGCTACAAATTCATTTTCTTCAACTGTGAAAGATATATCATCAACTGCTCTTAAATAGTGTTCTCCATTAGAATATTCTTTTGTTAAAGATACTGTCTTTACTGCTGCCATATCAATCCCCCTTATCTTTTTCAGATAGTATAACATGCAAATG
>CAJTXA010000072.1 GCA_910579865.1 uncultured Lachnospiraceae bacterium | reverse complement strand
GGATATATGACACCATTTGAAAAGAGAACACAAATATAATTACTGGTGAAATTTTTCCCTATAAGTGTTACAAAAAAGCTTGACCATCTCATTCCAAGTGGTTTTCTGAATAGGAAAAAGGGCCTGTGAGCCCTTTCCCCATTTCTCCTTAGTGCAGTTTCAGTAACCGGTTCTGGACTGCCTGGACAGCGAGGGGGACAACACCGATATGCTGCACTTTTGCAGTCTGATGAATGACTACCATCTCAAAGACTTGTCCGGCAAAGTAAAATCGGTTCTTCATGCAAAGAAGAAATGCTCATGTACGGTAAAGAAGCAAGCAACCGAAAACAAGAGATAGACAGCCAGTTATACACATTCCCACAATGCCGACTGCTACGGAATCCCTCTTTCCTTTCTTTCATAAAATTTTATTATTGGACAAAATAGAACAATTTATCGCTATTCCGTTTTCTCGGAATGGTAAAAAATGGAGTAAATTCATAAAATCTATTGACTTTTAGAACAATGTTCAATACAATATATTTGAACGTTGTTCAAGAAAGGAATATTGCTATGGATAAAAATGCCAATGTAAAAAATCGCATTATTGAAGTTACAACGGAATTGATTGAAAAACATAACGGCAACATTAAGGACATAACCGCCCGTATGATTGCCACAAAAGCAGATGTTGGATTAGGTTTAATCAACTATCACTTTGGTAGTAAAGAAAAATTGATAACGGAATGTGTGCAGCGCATTATCGGAAAAGTAGTTACAGAATTTCAAATGACGAACCAATATGAAACAGATAAAGAACGCTTAATGGATTGTGCTACTAATGTTTTCAATTTTCTGTTTGAACATTCTGCTATTTCACGTATTTCTATTTTGAGTGATTTACAAAATTATACGGAAAACTGTAATTCTGTACTTACACAACGGGGCTTTTCGCTGTCTTTGAGAAATGATATTTCAAATGAGGATAAATCCATGTTTGTATTTATTCTTACTGTTGCAATGCAGGCGGCATTTTTAGGAAGTGAGACAATCAAACAATTATTGGGGTATGATTTTACGAAAACCGAGGATAGGGCAACATATATCAATAAATTGGTTGGTATTCTTTATAAAGGAACGGTGCAGATTGATGAATAAGAAAATAGGCGTGTATAGCTCTTGTGTTAATTTCATTGCGGTAATCTGTTTTGCTATGTCTATGCTATTTGACTTTGATTATGGCAGCTACTTTTTCTCTATGTTCATTGCATTCAGTTTTGTAGCTATGGTATGTGGATATGCCCACTTTGCTGAAAAGGAAGTAAAATTAGCGGGTTGTGTTTCAGTAGCCTTTTCCGTCATATACGCAGCTATTATTTTGTTAGTTTATTTTGCTCAGCTAACAACTGTACGATTAGATGATTTAACACAGCAAGCTGTTGCACTTCTTGATTTTCAGCAATATGGATTGCTATTTAACTATGACCTGTTGGGTTACGGGGTTATGTCATTAGCTACACTATTTGCCGGATTGACGATAAAACCACAGAGAAAGATAGATAAATGGCTGAAATATCTGCTCATGGTACATGGCGTGTTTTTTATCTCTTGTTTGATTATTCCTATGCTCGGAGTATTCAAAACGGATAGTCCGACGTGGATAGGTATAGCTGTATTAGAGTTTTGGTGCGTTTATTTTTGTCCTATTGGTATTTTATCCTTTTTGCGTTTTCGTAATTGCAAGGAATGAGGTCTATAATGAAAAGAATAGAATGGGTACATTGTCCTGTTTGCGGGAGCAAAACAAGATTACAGATACGGGCAGATACAGAATTAAAAAATTTCCCTCTTTACTGTCCGAAATGTAAACAGGAAAGCTTGATTAACGCAAAAGATTTACAGGTAACAGTTATTAAAAATTTGTATAAAAAAGAGCCAGACGCATAGACGCAGAGCCGACAAGACTTGTGAGAAATCACAACTTGTCGGCTATTTTCTTGAAAATAAAATGCTAAAGGTATGCCGGAAGATAATCATGGGGAAGCAATCTAAAACGCCACCCCTTGAATTATAAAATGCAACAGTAAACCAAGCACCGCCCCATGCGGGGAGAAAGGGGGAATTTCCGTGAATTGCACAGAAGCATACAAGGAGCATATCGAATACACATTTAATGCCTTTTGCAGA
>CAJTXA010000071.1 GCA_910579865.1 uncultured Lachnospiraceae bacterium | reverse complement strand
GTTTACAGCGGAACATAGGAAAATCAAGGCTTTCAGTCATTTGTAAACGGTGTAAACAGAAAAAACGGAAAACGCAATAATTAGATTAGAACAAAATGGACATTTATTATGTATAAATATAACAATACAAGAATCATTATCGGGCTGGATCATGGTTACGGCAACATAAAAACGGCGCACAGGGCATGGGTAGATACAGGAAATAGAATTATCAGAGGATATGATGGCGTTTGCATTTGCAATGGGCGAATAGGAGGTTCCGAATTTTTATATTTGGTACTCAATCCTGAAAAGGAAGTCTATGGAGTGGTGCCGAAATATTTTTGTTCGGTACTGTTGCCCAAAGCGAATGACGGCTGTATTTTGCCGGAATGAGCAGTCTGTCGGAAGATTTTTCCGGCAGACGGTATTTGCCAGCGGCAAATACTACCCTCGGAGAGCGCCTTACTTCTGATGCGTATGCGTCAGAAGTAATAAGGCGTTACTTTTGACAAAAGTAACAAAATTAGAATAAGCAGAGATGTAGAAAAGAGACAATATGAAGTGACCTCACAATTGTAGATTCGTGGATTTACCTGTAAAATATTATTTGTCAAGAATAATAGGTAACAGGGATTACCACATACAATAGGAGGTCATCAATGAATAGTATAGTTTATGTAGGAATGGATGTCCATAAGGAAAGTTACACGTTATGTTGTTATTGTTATGATACCGATAGGGTTGAGTATAAACAGACAATACCTTCGGATTATAAATTGATTCTTAAATACATTGAATCAATGAGAAAAGTGTATGGTGAGAATGCTGATTTTGTTTGTGGATATGAGGCAGGATGTTTGGGTTATTCGCTGTATCATCAGTTGAGAGAGCATGCTGTTGAGTGTAAGATACTTGCTCCAACGACAATGGCTATTACGAATACCAGCCGTGTAAAAACAGATAAACGTGATGCGGCAAATATTGCACGTTGTTTAGCTTTTCGTACTTATAGTGAAGTTTATGTTCCTGATGATGAAGATAATTCAGTAAAAGAATATATTCGTATGCGAGATGATCAAAAGTTAATGCTTAAAAAGATTAAGCAGCAGATTTTGGCATTTGTACTTCGTCAAGGAAAGAAATTTGAAGGTGGTAAAACTTATTGGACAGTAGCTCATATGAAATGGTTAAAAGCTTTAGATTTAACAGGATTAGCCAAAGAAACATTGCAAGAATATTTGGTAACATATGAGTATTTGATGGATAAAATAGAACGCTTGGATAATCGAATTGAGGAATTGGCATCGGGAGAAAAGTATAAAGAGACAGTAAAAAATATGACCTGTTTTTTAGGGGTAAAAACTCACACGGCGTTATCTATGGTGGTTGAAATTGGAGATTTTAAGAGATTTGAAAAGGCTCCAAAGTTTGCAGGATTTCTTGGATTAGTTCCGAGTGAAGATTCAAGTGGAGATAAAGTTAATCGGTTTAGTATAACAAAAACCGGAAATAGCCATTTGAGAAGATTGTTGATAGAAGCAGCCCAAAGTTTTACAAGAGGAAATATAGGGCATAAATCAATAGCATTGAAACAGAGACAACAAGGATGTGCAACAGAGGTTGTAGCTTATGCAGATAAGGCTAATGAAAGACTGCGTAGAAGATTTTATAAAATGACCTTGAATAAAGGAGTTAATCGAAATGTAGCTACCACGGCAATAGCAAGAGAATTAGCATGTTTTATGTGGGGAATGGCTACCGGGAATATAGGATAGATATGATATTCAGCCGCTTCAGTCAAGGCTGCTTCGCACCGTTTTACGGCAAGGTGTGTGACAGAACGGGCTAAACATCATAAAGGGTAATTAAGCAGATGAAACGGATGTTATCAGATTTCATCTGCAAAAAACTAATTAACACCGGATGCAGAGGTGGAGCCTTGGAACACTCTAAGGTCCGAATTATTTGCGATTCACCTCTGTTGACATTAATATTTATATATTTTGATTCACGCTGGGAGACGGCAAGATTCACGGCGGACCATTGACCTGTTGGTAGCCAATCCACGTATAACAGAGTGGCCAAGGCCGGGGACTGTTAGTCTGAGGTTCTACCTCTGTACCCGGTGTTAAAATTTAATGAAAGGAAAAGTTTGTGGTGATTTTTGCGATTTACACTTGACAAAGGTCACTTCATAACAGGTGATATGATGGCACAAATTAGTTTACGTATAGAAGACGAAGTAAAGAAAAAAGCGGAAGAGGCTTGTGCAGATA
>CAJTXA010000070.1 GCA_910579865.1 uncultured Lachnospiraceae bacterium | reverse complement strand
CCTTGGGACTGTTTGTCCCAAAGTAGAAACGACAAGAAACGACAACGCCCGCACAGCGTTGTACTGTGCGGGCGCATGAAATGACGCAGTTCTTTATGTACTTGCAAATTTCGTGTTGTTGGCCGGAGTAACCCGGTGGTGGGGCTATACTTTTTTTGACAAGTTACGCGTAGCAGAAATCAAAAAGGACATAACGATACCTCCCGGATACCGCCGTGTCCTTAAAAATGGGCGACCTTAATACACCCTCCGTATTCTATTTTTTCAAAAGAAAACGGCGGCTTGAAATTTGTTATTTCAAAACCGCCGTTAGGCTACTGTATTTTGTTTTGGCGCGCAGATAATCAGCCGCCGCAACAACGGTTTTTTTTATTTCCCGTTGGGCGGATGTTTTATGCTATGCAGTCCTAATTTCCTATTTCTCAGTCTGTTTTTTCAAAGCGTATCCTATCTGTGCTTGTAGGAATACCGTTTTGTATGACATTCCACTCGTTGTTTTGATAAACTTCATATTCCTCAAAGGCACAAGGTAATCCATTAGCAATCGTTATGTCGCTACTGTCCATAAGCTGAAAATGCAAATGCGGTGCATACGAGTTACCTGAATGACCGACCCGACCTATTACATCCCCCGTCTTTACACTTTGACCAACAGAAACTTGAATAGAACCTGTTTGAAGATGAACGAGAGCGGCATATACATTGTTGCCACAGTCTATGATAATGTAGTTTCCGGCAACAGATTGTATATCATCTCTTTCGGGATTAAAATAATGTGCGTTTTTGTACGCATTAACCGTATCTGAAAATAAATTTGTTTTAGAATTTTCCGCATATCCATCTTGAGCTTGGACAACAACTCCATCGCAAGGTGAATATACCTCTTGTCCCCAACAATAATATTGATTTAATGGAATACCCGAAAAAAGGTATCGCAAAAAACTTGTGCGATATGCTGGCCAACCTGTTCTATTCCAATCTACTTGCACAAAGTCAAAAGCATATCTTGTTCCTAATTGGTTTGTGCCGTGACTGGGAATTTTTGTGCCAGGAGTGTTTGGTGCAAGCCATTCACCCCTTAAAGGAAATGCTACAACGATTGGTTCCTGTGCTGTTTCCATTTCATCTCCTCCATTATAATGCTTTTCGCCTACGTCAAATACAATCGAAAAAAAGACAATCCAAATTATCACTGCAACACTGATGTGCTGTTTTCTTTTTAACTTTATGGGATATTCCCTAGCCTTATTTATCGCTGATTTCATAAAAAACTTTCCGTAGTTCAACAAAATAATCATCAAGTTCAGAAATAATGGTAGCACTATCCAAAACAGCGCTTTTCTGCTCTCGAATTTTTTCTAATAGCTGGTCAGCAAATCCAACATTAGACCAAAAGATAAGCTGCTTGCATTTTTCTATGTTCAACCCTTTTCTAAACTTGGTTTCATCTATGTTATCGAACAATTTTGGGTAGCAACTCGATTTTTCTTTATGTGCTCGACTTTCAAGTTCTTCGTTTACCTCAGCGGAATTTGTGGGGCGTGATAGCTTATTAAAGTCCAAAATCCAAGGATATTTTTCAGACATTTTAATCTGCAAAAAGTACGATTGACGCAGTCTAGTGAAAATGTCGCGTTCTTCGTAATTCATCAATTCAAAATACTCTTTTCTGATAAGTTCGGAAAAGTAATCATATACGACAAGAAATAGTTCTTGTTTGTTACTTACATAGTGAAACATTAGGGCCTTAGAAATCCCGGCATTTTTAGCGATGATATTGGTCGATGCATTATCATACCCTTGCATAGAAAATTCTTTTAATGCCGAATTTAGAATAGCATCCCGCCTTTGTGGATCTAACTCCAATAGTTTAATAGACATTGTGTGTTCCTCCGTTTGCAAAAGATTAACCTATTAGGTCAACATCATTATACCTCTTTTTACCTAATAGGTCAATAGCAAATCACTCTATGAAATGTAAAAATTTCACGCAGAAAAAGTGAAAACAAATACTACTAAAATATAAAATTTTATTTCGTTCTCATATTCCGCCCCGAAATGTAAAATAATATAGGGGTGATGTGAAAATGTACCAATACGAAAAGCGCCTGGACTGTCATGCCCTGGGCCAAGAAATCAAGCGCAGACGAAAAGCTAAAGGCTGGACGCAGGAGCACTTGGCCCAGCTTGTAGACCTCACCCCGCGCTCCATCATGTATATTGAAAATCGGGGCCAGCACACCAGCCTCAATGCCTTTTACAAGCTCGTCACCCTTTTTGATATTTCCGTAGATGAATTTTTCTACCCAGACAGGCACAACGGAGAGGACGAACGCCGGAAACACCTTGAC
>CAJTXA010000069.1 GCA_910579865.1 uncultured Lachnospiraceae bacterium | reverse complement strand
GTATCAGAGATGGAAGCCCCAGACAGGTGCCGCAATTCGGTAAAGAATTCATCAAGAGATGCAGAGATGGTTTTCTTGGAATTTCTTAATAACAATTTGATCAATGTCCAGTAGGGAAGTTTCCCACAATTGCGAGTAAAAGCCCCTTTTCTGTTTCGGGCTTGTTCAAGGACATATGGATCAAGTAATGTGTTACAGATAATATCAGCTAAGATTTGAATTAATTTCATACGAAGCAGCTCCCTTCAAAAAAGTGATATAAACAAGGGCTGCGCCGCATTTTGGGGCGGTTTTGTCAATAGTAAATCTGCTGATTTTTCGACGAAAAATTTGTGCAATATTTTAATTGAGATAGTGGTCTTGAATGAAGAAAGGCACAGGGAACCCCGTGCCAATTAAAAGAAAAACACAATATGTTGTAGTTGCTTGAGTTAGGTTGTTAACATTGATTCTCAATCCAATATTTAAATTGATTTATCCTTATCAATATCAGACAAAGAAAATTATAAGCCCTATATCATTTGCAAAGATGTAGTAAATAAATTATTGGAACAAGTACATTATCCATTAGAACAGCGGAATGATATTATCATAACAATATGGGCATTTATACATGGGATTACTTCATTAGCAACTATGAATAATGTTTATTACAATAACAACTGGAAACTAAAAGTGATTGATTTTATGAAAATTTTTGAACTTTCCTTTTTGGATAACTCAGGAGAAAAAGTATGATTGGGATTTATTTTAGTGGAACAGGTAACACAAAATACTGTTTAGAAAAATTTGTAGCCTTATACGATGCTACGGCTGAAACGGTTTCTTTGGAAGAAAGTGCTGTAATAGGGAAAATCATGCTGCATAAGGACATTATTTTTGCCTATCCGATATATTACAGCAACCTTCCTAAGATAGTACGAGATTTTATAAATGATAATCAAACTATTTGGGAAAAGAAAAATATCTTTATAATTTCTACTATGGGGCTTTTTAGTGGGGACGGTGCTGGACTATCGGCACGACTATTCAAAAAATATAAAGCGCATATTTGGGGAGGGCTTCATTTGAAAATGCCGGACTGTATATGCGATGTTAAGGCTCTTAAACACTCACCATCTCAAAACCAACAAATCGTTTTTAATGCAGGCAAAGATATTCAATTAGCTGTAAACAAGCTGAAACAAGGTGTTCCGATAAAAGACGGTTTAGGGTTCTTTTATCATATAGCCGGATTCTTAGGGCAGCGTTTTTGGTTTATTAGCAAAACACTTCATTATTATGAAAACGTACATATAGATAAAACTGCTTGCATTGGTTGTGGTACTTGTGTTTCCACTTGTCCTATGCAAAATCTTTCTTTAATACAAGAAAAAGCGGTTGCAGGAAAAAAATGTACTCTATGCTATCGCTGCGCTAATCAATGTAAAAGAAAGGCTATTACCATTTTAGGAAAGCACGTAATTTCCCAATGGTCAATTAGTAATTGGGAGGATTTTAATGCAAAATGAACATTGGATTTTATGTCCTATATGTGGAGGAAAGACAAGATTAAAACTTCGAGAAGATACCGAATTAAAAAGATTTCCCTTGTACTGTCTGTCCTAAATGTAAACAAGAAACTCTAATTGATGTAACACAATTTAATATTTCGGTTATCAAAGAGCCGGACGCACAGACACAGAGCCGATAACACGCAAGAGTAAAAAATGCGGTTATCGGTTCTTTTTTGTAATCAATAATCAAAGGGGCGACAGCCTCAATGTTGTTGCCCCTCTGATATAAAAGCAACTGTAAACCAAGCACCGCCCCATGTGGGGAGAAAGGGGGAAATTTCTATGGATTGCACAGAAGCATACAGGGAACACATCATGTATTCTTTCAATGGCTTTTGCAAAGTCGTCATACGCTATGCCGCTATCAACGCATGGCGCGACAGGAACAGGCGGCGGCAAAAAGAAATATCCTTTGAATACCTCACAGAAGAAAAGTTCTATCCTCTAAGCACATCAGATGAATACTTCACATCACCTTACGAACAATACCCCGTTACAATCTGCGGTCAGACAATCATACTCACAAACGTGGAGCTTGCCGAAGCCTGTCCTCTCTGTCGGAGAAAAAGAGGGAAATCATCTGCCTTTACTTTTTTGGGCGTTACACATAGCAGGAAACCGGAGAACTATACGGACGCTGCCGAAGTACGGCGTGGCATCACATACACAGTGCCTTGTAAATGCTGCAAAAAACAACGTTATCAGAAAAAGAAGTATTTTCACAAGCAAAGAGATTTTATGTTTCGTGGAAAACAAAATAATATTGAGTATAAGCGATATAATACAAATGGCTACATCAAGAAAAAAGT
>CAJTXA010000068.1 GCA_910579865.1 uncultured Lachnospiraceae bacterium | reverse complement strand
ATTGGTAGTAAATTCAGCTTGAAATCCTGCTTGTATGCCCGTAAATCAAGGCTTTTTTGAGATAATCAACCATTTTACTGTTAAAAACTTAATGCTATAAAAACTACCAATCCGAATATATATAAAAAATCTGTAATTTACAACAAATCTATTCCCATACGTTGGCTTAAATTTTCTTTCATTTTTTTAATGCCTTCTTCAATTTCCGTGTAATAACCTGTTTCCTGACGAAATCCAAATTTTGGATCTCCCTTGAACGATAGCCAGTTAAAACTTGTAATTACAAGAAAATCGTTATCACATATCAAAACTTTCTCATGAGTATTATTGAGATTAATGATTTGCAAATACCTTCCATATTCTTTATTACTCATTTTTTGTAATTGATTCAAAATTTTAGGATCAGAATCCTGTTGATCACTAATGCCATATCCAATAACAATTTGTACTTTTTTCTGTAATGCCTTCTCAATCAATGACAACACTTCCTGATTTAATCCTGATCGCTTTATCCATGGAGATACTATAACCACCTGGTTTCTCGCATCTTTCAATGCTCTCAATAATAATGGGCGGTGATCGTAAGTATTTAAAATTCTATTTGCACTTTGTTGTCTACTTTGCAATTTCTCTAACTGCTTTTCCAGAATTCTTACTTGTTGCGTTGCTGTCACTTTTTCCTTTTCGGAAAACGTTTCGCCATCAATTTGTTCATTAAAATCTATGATTTTTGTTTTTAAAACATCAATTTGTTTTTGATAATCCGTCTTTCTATTCTCAAATTCTTCTGCTTCTTCAATTATTTCTTTGGGTATACTATTCAATAGAGGACGCTCATTTAATTCATCCACAATTGTCTTCCTATCAAATTCTATTTGGTGGAGTCTGTCATTTTGCATTCTTAAAATAATCGTTTCGTACTCTTGACATCTTATAGATTTATCAAATGCTCGTAATTCCATCGTCTCCTTTTCATAATTGTAATATACAAGAATAAATATTTTCTTATATTCAGTATAAATTTTTTCAATTTTATTTATAGACAATAATTCTCCCTCAAAAAAGCTGTTTTTTCCATTAGAAATTCGATATTGTTTTATTGCGTTATTCAGCTTTTCATAGGATATATCTTCAATATTTGGTCTTTCAAGAGCAGCTTTCAGCGATACCATTGTATTATCCTTTAACTCATTTCCCTTATAGTACCTCTTGGTATCAATGAACATATTTCCCGTTAGTCCATCCATTATCACACAAAAAGTAAGTTCCTCTGGCACAATCATAGATGCCTTTTTTAGAACCGTTCTTCCTTTATCAGTGATTCTTAATTTTTCTCTATAAATATCCAATGTCAATAAATCGTTTGCTCTTAAATCAGCAATAGCATTAAACACAACATCTGAATTAATACCTAAAAAATCACATATCATACTTGTACTTGTAACATTTTCTTGTAGAAATTTTAGAATAAATTCCTGCAATATAGATAATGGTTTTTTCTTTTGCAGTGTAAAATTCAATTCAATTTTATAAACAGGGCATGCTGCTTCAAAATATTTTACTAAATCATATCCTGCAACAACATTTGCATTTTTTTGTGCTAATTCTTCTATCGTCACAACTATACCTCTCTCAAACAACAATCTTTATCATGCTCATAAATATAGTGTATCACTTCGTAAAACGGATTAGGCTTGTTATAAATAACTGGCTTTTTTGTCACTGTATCATGGTTTCCAACAATTATAAGCAACTCCCTAGCTCTTGAAAATGCAACATTCAACCTTCTTATATCACTTAAAAATCCTATGTTGCCTTCATTGTTACATCGAACCACACTATAGAAGATTATGTCTGTTTCTCTTCCTTGAAAAGCATCTACAGTATTTATTTCAACTTTAATATTTGAAAAGCTCGTATGATATCTGCTTTCAAATACTCGACTAAGATAATCTCTTTGCGCTCGGTATCCCGCAATAATTCCAATCTTTTTATGAATATTTTGAGTTTTAAAATCCTTATCAAGATACATTAAATACTCAAAAATAACATCACTCTCACAAATATTTCTAAATGTTTTATGCTGTGATTGATTTACCACCTCCTCCTTTGACTCTTTCTTTTTGCTCGTAGATAGCCACACAATAGCTTTCTTTCCCCATAAACTAGTGTACTGTATCATTGATATTTAGCGTATCTGTCACCTCTGTTATGAGGTGACAGATGAAATTACCGGATAAAGTGATATCAGCTTTTCCCTGGCATCTCCCGTTTGGAAATGCCACTGTATTTTAGCCTCATTACGATTGCGCTCCGTTTCCCATGCAGACAGTTCCTTTTTAAGCCTGACGATTGTATCTATACGGCGGGACAAGCATTGGCG
>CAJTXA010000067.1 GCA_910579865.1 uncultured Lachnospiraceae bacterium | reverse complement strand
GCCGATATTCAGTTTCCATATCTGAAAATCAGCAAGGTTTTCTTATGCTATTGATGTAATTATTTAGTGCGTGATGTTGAAAATGTTGCCAAATCGTTGCCAACACCTAAACAAATTTGCTTGGAAGTCGCATAAACTCTGGGTTCTCAAAGCCCATTTCATCACTCGAACTCCTCGGCGGATAGCTTGAACTGGCTGTTTTTCCCTTATTTTTCAAGCATTTATTATCCGTATTATTTAAAAATTGCTCTCGTTTTTGTGCCAGTCAAAATTTTTAGAGCCAAAATAGAGCCATCCACCATGCATTAGTTCTTTCCTTAATTACACTTATCACATGGTGCAAGCACCATGTTTATAAAGTTGGCAAGAAAACATTCATTTACACTGTTTTACTTATCTTATATTTCGGAATATTCTTTTGTGCTTGAAGTGCTCTATTTAAATATGTATCACAATTATATTTAAAATCTTCCCATTTTACGATTGGAATATAGCCCACTTTTATATTTTCTTCAAGTATTTTGAACATTCTCAAAGAACCATAATAATCATACCTATTATATTTATCCGGCAACACTACTCCAAGAACGGCATTTGCATGGCTTGTATAATCATTTCTAGTGGTTTCTCTAACAGAATATGCAATTTCCCATGGAATCCACTGTGATTTATCCCACCTATACGCTTCTTTCATATTAGGTGAAATAAGAACAATAGTTATTGTACTATCATATATTCTATCTTTTAACTTCATCCAAATATAGTCATCTGATCTATCTGATAAATCCTCATTGTCATGCTCTCCCTTATATATATGATCCGCTCTATCAGAAAATTTTCTTTCTAACCAAGTCACATAATCCCTTACCTTGGGTCTATAATCAGACACATTCGGAACTGGATAAACATTTTCATCAGCATACTTATAAGACACAAAAATCTTTCTTCCCATTTCATTTTCCTCCCTAATTCAATAAAATATAAGCAATAACCAATCCTGCTATAACGATACCGTATAACGGAAATATAGTTTTTGAAAACAAAACATTAAAGTAACAATACTTCCCACATTGATATTTTTGTATTGGCATTTCAAAATCTTTAATTTCTAATCTGCTATCTTCCGATGATAAACCCGCAACATCATTATATACTCCCCGAAATTTGCGTTCCTGTTGCAAGTAATACGCATCCAAAAACCAAAACACAATAGCTGGAACAATGGCAATAAAAATATATATCGTATTTTCACTACTTGCATAAAGGGCTAACAATGCAGATATAATAGTAATCATCCAGCCTTTAATTTGAAACGAATTTTGATTCATTCTTGTTATAGTCGCTTGAATAAACTCTAAATGTTTTATCTTATTCTCCAACACCACACCCCCTAATGTTTATATGGTTCATTTCCATCAAGCCAGCTTCGCAAAGTTGTATATTCGTCACTTCCTTGACTGTTTACCCAAAACTCATATTTGCTTTTGTCACTATACATAGCATACTCTAAATAAGGATATAAACCTAAGTATTCTTGTCCTTGGAAAGTTTGACTTTCCATAATTGGCAAAATACAACATCTTCCATTTTTCTTTCCGTCAAAATAGCCCAATTCCCAAGGACACCATTTTGAATTAGTTGAATTACTTGTAGCCACATATGACAATCCCTTTGAACCATTCATTCTATTTCTCAAGACTTTTGCCGTATTTTTATTAACATTACTCCTATCAAGCTGTGTATCTTCAATCCAATCTACATATACTGAATACCCAGCTTCATTAAATAAATTAACCAATGTAAGAACCAATTTCTTGTCCAATGAACTATGTGAAAGAAATATATCATACTCTCTTATATTTCTTTTTTGAACAGAATCATACCTCATAGATAAATCCGTATTTTCATATATTATTTGCTCTTTTTGTTGTCCATATTCAGTTATATTTCTTCTCTCTGCCTGCTGTGACAAGTAACTTTTGCTTAGTATCATTCTATCTTACTCCTTCTCCATATAATAGCACATTTATTTGATTCCTTTTTAGAGTTTCCCCATAGCCATAATATTTATATTTTACACCTTATTTACTGTTATCAGAGCAAACCTGTATCTCAATTACCCCTAATACACAACCAAAACTATGAACTATCATTGCTATTCGTTTATTCTTTAAGAGTCTTTATTAAACAAGCTTTCATCCTAAAACATAACAATTCAGTGTGTGCATTTTTGCAAAAACACTAGTGGGAATCTATTACCTCCCCCTATGCTTTTCTTTCCTTTTTTGCTGTTTCAGTTCAAACTGTCGCTGTTTCTCTGCTTCACGTTTTTCCCGGCTCACAATTTTGCGTTCGATTTTCAATTGCTCCTGCTGTAATTTCAAAGCCCGTTGCGATTTTGTTCCTATCCCTGTATTCTGTACCTGTTTCCGCACTTCACGTTGTACTCGTTTAGGATTGCGACCAGCTTCTTTTACATCAGTTGCCATAGCCGGACTAAAT
>CAJTXA010000066.1 GCA_910579865.1 uncultured Lachnospiraceae bacterium | reverse complement strand
GGTAAGTGCGCCTTTTTTGCTTTAAAAATAATTTCGATTTTTCTCATTTTGCTATTGACATTTATTAGCTGGACTTTCCAATTATATAATATGTCTGTTGGCATTAAAAGAGCATGTAATATTTATCTACCACTTCTAATCCATCCATTATTATATCCCTTGCATATGCACAATCAGTGATTACAGCCGTATCCTCGTCGCTTGCAGACCAGTGGGAATATGGATGACGGACACTATTGTATTGGGTATAAAGCTTGTTTAAATAGTCTATCTGCTTTGCATTTAGCTTTCCCGTTTTTTTACTATTACATTCATACATGCCAACACTATTTTTGGAAAAATATGAAAATTTATTAGTTCCGTTATCGGTTTCTGTATCCAATCCCATAACATCTCCTAATATTCTATGCAGATAAAATTCATATGCCCTAAAAATAGGTGTCACTAAGCATGTATAATCGGGCATATACCCCGTCAGCATTGTATTGTATACCGCTGACAGTAAATTGGCATAATGCTTTTCACCCTCTTTTCTATAATGTGGTAAAAGTTGATCAAACCTATTTTCTACTTCTGATTTCTCTAGGGTTAAAGCATGATAACTGTTTAATGTTTCAATTACGCTCTGACCTGTTCGTAATAATTCTATGGCAGTTGCAATTACTTTTTGGAAAAGCACTGTCTGCTTTCCCTGCACATATGATTTAGAATTTGAATAACAATTTACCACTACCTTATTATTGGCCTGAAGAATTGTTATCTTATTCCTTGAACCCATATTTTCTGTTTTCAAATTGATTTCTGGTATGTTTTCTTCAGATAAATTCTTATTTTCTTCATTGATACAGTCAACAATCGCTTTCCAATCATCTAATCCATAACCTACAAAATATACAGAGCCATCATTATAAGTTTTATATCCTTTAGCTAACAATGCACTTTTAGCCAGTGCATCAACTTCTTCATTCAGTTCAATTCCCGAATGTGCTAAAACTTTTATAAATTCTATATCTATACTTTGTTTCTTCTGCTGAATAAAAGATACATATTTTTTTGTTATATCTTTCTTTGCTTTCCACTCGCCTGTTGCCCACTTTTCTATACCTTCATAGTCATAAAAAACTGTTAATTTTTTCTTTTTGTATGTGATAGACCAATTTACCGCCTCTTTTACACCTTCAAGTTCTGCTGCAACATTCCTTAATGCAATAAAATCCATTCCTAAATTTTTTGTAAATGCTTTATAAAGGATATCTCTGTTTCCACCTGAGCTAATAATAATTGCACCAAATGCTGATTTTTCTTCCTCTACATTATAACTGCCATCGACAAAAGCAATAACTTCATCTTCTTCCAATGAAGCTATTCTATTATTTACCATTGAATTAAAATCTTCTGTTGATATAGTATCTTCTGTCAAATTTCCATTATCTGAATCAAGCTTTTCCATACCCTTGTCCAACATAAAATTCTCTGCTTCGCTCATCGTGGCAAAAGACTTATAACTTGCACTTGGAAATCCCTTTACTTGTTCTTCGCATTCGCTCCATGTACTATATATACCCGGCACCTTTCCAACTTTAACCGCATAAAACTTCTTTTTAGCCATAAAAGCAACTCCTTTCTATCAAAAATTGGTCTGTAATTATATCAAATATTGCTATAATATGCAAGATTTTTTCAATTTTTCTTCTTGGCTATTTCCATTATAAGACGTCCATTTTCTAAATACAACAAAATTTCTATGCAAGACTACCTTCCCTATATAATATTATATCATCCATTACACGAATCCAGGTCACAAACTCCACACATTCGCCTAGTGTTATTTCGTCCATATTCCCCCATTTCATCCACAAAATACGGTACAATCAGCACCAAATAACACTAAATAATGCGATTTTCATCCTGTCCCCAAATTAGGACACAAAATACTCCACTGCATTCTCAGGGAACATCTCCTTGAATTCTCCGTATAGCTGCGCCGCAAGCGTCTTGTTGTGGGCGATGACCAGCGTTGGCTTCTGCAATTCCTGAATGACATTCGCCATCGTAAATGTCTTGCCGGAACCCGTAACCCCTAGTAAAGTCTGGAATTGGTTGCCTTCCTTGAAGCCTTTGACCAGCTCGGCAATGGCCTGCGGCTGGTCGCCTGTAGGCTTGTAGGGGGCTTGTAATTTGAACTCTGGCATATGAAAATCCTTTCTTTCGTGATATTGTTATGACTACTATAAGCCACATAATTCGTGCAATTTCAATAAAAATGTGTGTAACTTTCCATTGTAAGGTTAATCTATAGGCAAGCTTTTGTGATTACACGAATGCAAGTCACAAATTTGTAGTCATAACCATTTGCAAAGTAGTTTGTTACATATCCTGTATTATGAGCTTAACAATAGCTTTTACCTATCACCATCATAAATCAGTTGGTTTCTTTCCAACTCTCTCTGTAATTCTTCTACTGTCGGTAAAACTGTCATATATTTTGAAGCAAATATTTGTTGACTCTCATGTAACACAGAATATTTTACAATTGTTTCATCCTTATCTGTGCAAAAAATAATACCTATTGTTGGA
>CAJTXA010000065.1 GCA_910579865.1 uncultured Lachnospiraceae bacterium | reverse complement strand
GCGTATTAGTTTGACGGAAAATGATGTCGGAAACCGGGGGATATGATACAAACACGGAAACTGCATGGAGTTTTCGTGTTTGTATGAGAGTTTCCGTGATAGTTTGGAGTATTGCCTGTTTGTTTACAACTGTTATCGAAATCATTATACAAATGTGTTCTTAAAATTAGAAATAGTAAGAAAGCAATAAATGTGGTAATATATGTATAGAAATTGATTTGCTAGGAAAGATAAGCAATATGATGAATGGGAGAAAACTATGGATATTTTATTAGATGGTAAGTTAAAGTGTATTTCAATATTAACAAGAATGACAGTTTCTGATTATTTAGGTTTGGTTGAAAAAGCATATAGTAACCGAGGCGGTATTTCCGGGCAACGGGAAGCATTAAAACAAAAGACGGCGATTTCAATAAGAAATAGGATGATAGAAGATATTAAGGGTGGGACTATCCTTCCGCCCATTGTGGTTGGAGCGGTTGTAAGTGGAGATAGGTATGATGAAATTGTAAAGGGGAATGCTACGGATGAGGATTTAAAAAATGAAATAATTATAGATCAATTGAGCATTATTGATGGTATGCAAAGAACAACTGCTCTTTTGAAAGCTGTTTCTGAGAAAGAAGATGTTAACAAAAGAGAGATAAGAGTAGAATATTGGATTTCTGATAATAGCAATAGTTTATTATATAGGATGCTTGTTTTGAATACAGGACAAGTTCCGTGGAACGTTAGGCGGCAAATTGAAGTTATTTTTTCGGGAATTATAAAGGAAATACGTGATAAAGTAAATAATATAGAAGTAATAACTATTTCTGATTCTTCCAGACGAAGTAAAGGGGGACAATATCAAGCGGGAGATTTAGTTGAGCTTTTTTTGGCATTTGGAGCTAGAACATGGAAAATTAATACCAAAGAAAAATTAACAGATGAATTTACAAGACATGATTTTTTACAAAGTAGTGGAGAAATAGACTTAGTTAATTTGTTTTGTGAAGTATTGGAAAACATGGTGAATTTGGATATTCTTATTGATACGAAATGTAAAAAAAGCGAAGAAGAAAATACCAGCAAATTTAAAACCGGAAAAGACCTGTTTGCTAGTCAACCGGCAAGAATAGGATTTATTTCTGCTGCGGGGGAAAAAATAATTGGTAGACCGGGTGATGAAAGAAGCCAAGAGAAAATAGATGAGTGCAAAAGGGTGTTTTTTGATACAATAAACAATGTGTCAGAAAATCTTAAAGCTAAAAGTGATGAAGACGTTTTAGATTATATTGATTTTGCAACTCTAAATCAAAAGATGGAAAGAAAAATGTCAAAAGTCGGAGATTATGAAAGAGAACTATTTTATGAAGCATTTAAAGTGTTGATTGACGAGAATGGAGAAGTGAATACATTAGGTATTTGTTGGAGGGCAATATAGTTGGGAGTTACAAGAAGAGAAGCTAGTGAGAAGATTTTTCGCTTATTAGCAGATTATGTGCTTTCTGCTGACTCAACATACGGCTTTGATTTGAGCAAATGCTATATTGATTTTCAGCAGTTTGATAAATGTATGCTGGATACAATGAGTACAGTATATATGCAAGATTTTATTCCCAATGCAAATTTTTCAATAGTTAAATATAATGGAAAAAATATGCTGGTTATAATTGGGGAGACTAAAATAAATTTTTCAGACGCTGTACTTATTCAGTGTGAAGTAGATTTGGCAATGTTTGTATATTCAGTTTTTGTTCTTAATGCTAATGTGAGTCATACAAAGGAACCAATTGAAATATATAACAATGTACTTTGCCAACCAGAAGATGAAGCATATCATGGGCATAATTTAGATGATTTAATAGAGTGTTTTGAGAATATTGTTTTTTATGAAATTCCAGAAACGAGTAGTTTGAGTATTGAGAACCCTTATGATTCGTATGCGTATTATTTGCTGAAAAAGTTGCAAGTAGAGTCTTTGAAATGGGAAGACAGGACATTAGATATTTTGGAAGAAATTATCTTGAATGGGAATAATAAAATACCATTTCACAATATAGTATTAGCTTTATTGGCAAACCAATGGAATCATAGTTTTTTAGAAACGTACAGATGCATAGAACATTTATTTCATGTTATTAGATTGGAAGAGTTTTATAATGTATTAAATACGCCCTTAACAATGCTTGATGTGGCAAGGGAGATTGAAGATAAAATATCTTGGCGGCCAAATGAGGAAAGTGCCATATCTGATATTTTTAAAGAAATTAGCAACTTACATATTACATCAGAGTTAGAGCAGGTAAAGAATAAATATGATAATAATATCAAAATTGAAAGATGGTATTATAAACAAAGAAATTCAATTGCACATTACAGAGCAATTCATGAGCCGTTGAAATTAGATAATAGTGAATGGAATATAATGATTCGTTTTAATCTTATGGTTGTTGAGCATTTGTATGAAAAATATAAAAATAAAATTTAGAAAAGAAACTATATAAATATAATTGGCAAAGTTCTAACGTTGGGAGCAATATCTCTAGTACCCAACGGTGTCTCCTTCCCCGGCAGATACGGACACGGAAATCCTACAAAGCCCGTAAACACGGAACTTTCAGCACTACATAGATTCCAAAGTTACATTATTTCCGTGTGCTTTTAGGGGCATTTTTACATTGGAGAAGGTACGAACTTTTGTTCTGGGGTTGTTTTGCCTGCGAGTATATACTCGTAGGCAAAAGTCGGTTATTATCACGGAAACTCGGATACTATCAGGCAAAACCCATATACAAACACGGAAACTGCCTGTATTATCACGGAAACCTGATGGGAGTTTTCGTGATAATATAAGGGTTTCCGTGATAGTAACAGAGTTTTCGTGTTTGTATATGAGAAAAACGGTAAAAATTAAATGGATAAATGACAATGTAAAAAAAGGGCTGTTTCGGCAGTCCTTTTTACTATTTACTAAGGCATATTCTGTTGCACACGCTCAATCTCATTTCTGTAAAACTCAATTTTTTCATCCAGTTTTATCTTATGCTCCTGCAGCCGCGCAATCTGCTCATTAAGTGCCTGTCGGTGCTGCACCAGCATTTCCATCCTCTCAGAAAGGGGGGGAGCACCTGCGGCCCGCTGTTTCCCTGTGCGGGAAACCCATATACTGGAAATTCTGCACTGCCTTTCATTCCCGAAAAGCAGCCGTTTCGTTCCCTTCCCCCGAAAAACGGAAAATTTCTGCCGATATAAGAAGTGAATGCCAATATGGATTGAGG
>CAJTXA010000064.1 GCA_910579865.1 uncultured Lachnospiraceae bacterium | reverse complement strand
ACGCCTACCTTGCCGACATTGATAAGCAGGCGCAGGAACGCTTTGAAAGGCTCATAGAGGGCATGAAACAGGAACAGGGCATAACGGAACGCCTAAAGGAAGAAAATGCCCTAGAATGGACAGGGCGGCTAGGCAACATAAGGGCTTGTGCGAGAGAGGTTGTGAACGAGGAAATCATTTACGCATAGGCGACATGGCGGCAGAGGATTAAAGCTCTGTCGCTTTTTTTCGGGGAGCTTTGATTAAAATTCATACTTCTGTACTTGATATAGTTCGTTTAAACGGCTATAATATATACAGTACATAGCAGGAGGTCAAAAATGTTTGAATATATGACGGCACAAGAAACCGCAGAAAAGAGGATACTATTTTAGAAAACTATCCTCTGTATTGCCCAAAATGTAAACAAGAAAGTATGATTAAAGCAAAAGGATTAAAAATCACGGTCATAAAAGAACTCATGACTTCAATTAGTGAAGAAATGAATTCTTTGATTGAAAATTTAGTTGGAAATACTATCGAATTTGATACTTCTTTGTTTGATTACTATGTAAAAGATAATTTGGGGATATTTGTTCCGATATTAGATAGAACTGGAAAGCAATCTATAAATCATAAGCATCCAGCTTATGAAATTATGATTAACTTTGATTTGTATTCATCTATGCCGAAACACTATCATGCAGAAATTGCATCGCCTAACATCATACATAATAAGGCTCAAAATATGTATTGTTATTATATATTAATTGACAAAGACTATTTTGAGAAGCGTTTTCTTATGTACTCAGAAGAAATACCTATCTTTGAATGCAAACAATTTGAAATATGTTCAGACATATTAAAGACGCTGAATGTGTTTGTATTCGAGTATAGCAAATGTATGATGAATGCGGAATTGACATTGGAAACACAAACGGAGATTATTACTTATTGGCTTATACGGAGTTTATTCGGCGAAACTATGGATATGCGTGCAATATCTTCGGATTATTCACTGGCAAGAGCACAGTATTATATTGAACAACATTATATGGATAATATTACAGTTGAAAAATTGGCTAATCTCGGATATATGTCTAAGACATCATTTAACAGATGGTTTAAGAAAGAATTGGGTATTACACCAATCGAATATCTTATTGACGTTAGGATAAAAATGGCAAAGCTCATATATAATTATCATCAAGAAAATTTACGCAAGGGAGTGTTCTCAAAATGCTCGATAGTGGTGGAAGCATTATTGGTTCAGTACGAGCGAAAGAGGATAGGGGGACGGTATATATAGGAAAATATACGATTGTATCAAAGAATGGGATACAAAACATTTAAACATAAAGTAATCAATGATGAGTTACAGTTTGTATATTTTGAAAAATATTCAAATTTCAGTATACCGAACTAATACATATAAAAATCATCAAAGAGCCGAAGAGTTAATTAACTGAACAGAACCTTTTTTGATGGATTATTGAGGGATGGAAAAGAGATTTTTGCAAAACTGTTCCTTCAGCATTTGAAATGTTGGACAGTATGTTAGAAAATAAGATAATATGTCAAAAGCTTTCTGCGCAGGAAAGGACTTATTATGGAAGATAAAACATTATATTTTATGCGTAAATTAATTGATGAAGATATCAATGGCTTTGATAATAAGAAATTTGAATTGGAACAAAAATATGTTGCGATGTTTGGCCACGGAGTGCCAAGAGAGATGTTCCCGCCGGGCATATCTGAGGATGAAATCATGAAAGCTGTAGAAAGCTGTGTTCAAAATCAAAAAGACGAATTGATGAAAATATTAGATGTAGAGGAATAAGATAACTTTTGTATCATGCGAATAGATATGTTCCCCAAGTGAAACTAACATAAAAGTAAATTGTTGATATGTTCCTATATACGAGGAGAGATTTTATGTCAGCGACAAGGGACGGAAAGATGTGGCGTTGCCAGTTCTATTATAAGGACTGGCAGGGTGTAAGCCACAAGAAGAACAAGAGGGGATTTAAGACAAAAGCGGAAGCGGAACAGTGGGAACGTGACTTCCTGCAACAGCAGCAGAGGAATTTAGACATCAATTTTGAAAACTTCGTACAAATCTATTATGAGGATATGGAACACCGTCTGCGTGAAAATACCATGCGTACAAAGAAATTCATTATTGATTTGAAAATCATTCCGTATTTCAAGAAAAAGAACATGAATGAGATTAAGGCTTCCGACATTCGGGCGTGGCAAAATGCACTGATGAAAAAGGGATATTCAGAAACGTATCTGAAAACGGTCAATAATCAGTTATCGGCAATCTTCAATTATGCGGTTCGGTACTATGACTTGAAAGACAATCCTTGCAGGAAAGCCGGGAGTATCGGAAAGAGCCACGCCGGGGAAAAGGAGTTTTGGACGAAGCAGGAGTTTAAGCAGTTTCTTGTAACTGTGGAGAACAAGCCGGAAACAAAAATGGCGTTTCTGCTCCTTTACTGGACGGGCATGAGGATTGGAGAATTACTTGCTCTTACCTACAATGATATTGACTTAGAGAAGCGCACCATTTCCGTAAACAAGTCTTATCAGCGGATAGAGGGCAGGGATATTATCACACCGCCCAAAACGCCAAAGAGCAAACGTATCATAACGATACCGCCGTTTCTGACAGAGGAATTAAAAGAGTATACTTCGCACTTATACGGAATTATGGCAGACGAAAGAATGTTCCGTTTTACAAAATCCTATATGGAGCATGAGATTATCAGAGGTATCAAGGCTTCGGGAGTGAAAAGAATACGCTTGCACGATGACCGTGTTATAATAGGGGCAAGTCAGAAGAAACCCAGTAAAATCAAATGGTTGCAGATGATTTTGTCCTATTATTTTTTGCAATATTACAATAAATCTTAAATTATTCAAGGAGGAATTGGAATGGCGAGTGGGGATTTATTCCGGCCGTTTTCGTTGCGGTTTTCACTTAAGAATGAGAAACATGTAAAAATACTGCAGAAGTTTAATGACAAAAAGTTGAATGAAGGCAGGGTGAAAAATCAGATTGTCATGGATGCATTGGAGATGTATTTTAATGAACTGGGAAATAAGAACGGAACCAAAGACGATAAACTGGTTACAAAAGATTTTTTGGAACAGCGACTTGAGAAATTTAAGCAGGAGTGTAAGGAAGAAACGTTGAGAGAGCTTCTCCGTATTTTTGTTGGCAGCAGGATATTAGGACAGCCGTTTATGGGACCATCTTCTGCTGGTAAGCCGGAAACAGAGGGAGTTATGAAAGG
>CAJTXA010000063.1 GCA_910579865.1 uncultured Lachnospiraceae bacterium | reverse complement strand
GCAGAGGGGGAAGAATTTATAGGGTATGCAAGGCAGGTGTTAGAACAATATGAATTGCTGGAGGCAAAATATGTTACCCAAAAGGAAATGAAACAGAAATTCAGCGTATCCCTGCAGCATTATACATTTGCGGTTCAGGCATTTATTGAAACCATCAAACAGTATGGGATGAATGATTATGAATTTGAAATATATGAAGAGAAAACCCATAGGGTAATTGAACATGTAAGGAATTGCAAATCAGAATTGGGGATTTTGTATTTAAATGATTTTAACAGACAGGTATTACAAAAAATATTTGCAGATTACCGTTTGGAATTTCACCCGATTTTTGATTGTGGTTTGTATGTCTATATGGCAAAAACGCATCCGCTGGCGGGAAAGAAGCGAATTGAACTGGAGGAACTTATGGAGTATCCCTGTCTTTCTTTTGCACAGGGAGAGCTTAATTCCTTTTATTTTGCGGAGGAAGTTTTAAGTACGGTACCCTATAAGAAATTGATAAAAGCCAGTGACAGGGCAACCCTTTTGAATTTAATGATAGGGATTCAAGGATTTACGATTTGTTCCGGCATTATTTGTGAAGAACTGAATGGCGCGGATTATGTTGCGGTACGTCTTAATTCCAATGAAAAAATGACAATCGGTTATCTTACACGGAAAGATATGCATATCAGTAAAATTGGAATGGATTATCTGGCGGCACTGGAAAAATTTAAGGATAGAGTGATGCTGTAAAACTACACAAAAAAAGAATTGTGAGCTACAGGGGATTAAGAAGCATCCCCGTTCATGTAAGAGTAAAGCACAATCTTGAGAAGGGTTCTTGGCGATACGGAATTTATTCTTTCGAGGTCTGGCAGTTTTTTTGCATAGTAAAGGGGCGTCGCACTAATAACTTAGTGCGGCAGCCCCTATATTTTGTTGAAAATGGAGTGTGGAAGAGATATATTTATTCTATAAAATTGAATTTGGTGGAGGATATAATAATGCATGATATACAAATTAAAAACAGAACGATTGTAGTTACGCCCTCTTAAAATTGCTGATGCAGAAGATGTGTTTAAATGGGTTAGTGATGAAAGAGTTTCAAGGTATATGGTTTACACCACTTATACTAACATTGAATAAGTAAGAAAGTGGCTTGCTTTTGTGGAGAATGATACTATAATTTCGATATGATTGTTGGGGTATGGGATATGCTACAGAAGCGGTAAAGGCAATGATAAACTATGCTCGCACAAATTTTGGGGCACGAAAATTTGCCTCCCAACATTGTGAGCCAAATATTGCTTCGGGAAATGTTATGAGGAAGTGTGGATTGCACTTTGTGGGATATGGAAAGTTTGAAAAACTGGATGGAAGTGGTATAATCAAAAGAACAAATCGACATTTGCTAGAGGAATAATTATAAGCTGTAACGGAATTTTAATTTTGTCAATTACATGGATTCTCACATCGTTAGTTTGGTTCTTTGCGATAGAAAATATTGTGGTTGGTATTATATGGCTATGTGGGGGAATTGTTGAACTAATCATCGCCTTGATAAGACGTGATGAGAAGAAGAAAAGCAAGTAAATTCGAGTTTGATAGGAAGGTGGAAGAAATGAAAGTTTTAGTGATGAATTGTAGTCCTGTCAGAAATGGAGCAACGGCAGAAATAGTAAACGTAGTTTCAGAATGTCTAAAGGAGCGATACGAGGTCAGAAGCATATGTATTGATGATTTTGATATTAGTTTTTGTAAAGGGTGTAGAACGTGCCATAATACAGCAAAATGTGTTCAGCATGATGATGTTGATAAAATAATTGAGTATTATGAGTGGGCAGACATTATCATATCGGTATCGCCTTCTTATTGGGCAGATATCCCCGGACAGTTTAAAGTTTTTATTGATAGATGTACACCTTGGTGTAATACCCATGAGCCACATGCAATTTTAAGTACTGGAAAGAAAGGTTATGTGGTGGCGTTAAGAACAGGAACAAGCATGAGAGAATGCCAGAATATTTTTGATAGCATTGAACATTTTTACGGGCATTTAGAAGTTGAGTGTTGCGATAGATTAGGTTTATGTTCAGTGGAATATAAAAATGCAGTGGAACAAAGGAAAGATGAAATCATAGAATTTTGTAATAAGATTTAACCAAAGTCCTTTTTGTTGATTAGAATGGTGGAGAATAGCGCATTGCTATTTTCCTTGTTAATGTTATTTATACATGGTGCTAGCACCATGTAATATGGGCGGATAAGGAGAAAATCATTTTGGTGCCAAAACAGTGCCAAGAAATCAGACGAATAAAAATACGCTACACAAAATAAGCGATTTTACGCTGTTTTCCGCAATAAAAAGCATAGAAAATATCACAAAAAACGCTATTCAAATACCGTGGTAGATACAGCCCTTTACGAAACGGACAAGGTAGTGCAAAATCTGATAGACTGGGTATGTCTTTCGGAGCAGATAAAGGAAAACAATAATACAATCCGTAATCTGACCGGGGAATATAAGAAGATAGAGCCGGATTGCCGGGAGGGAGTGCGGGCGCAGTTGGAGCATATGAAAGAATGATACAAAGAGCGCAACAACTTGTTCGCATTTTGATAGTGTTCCCAGTTTATTGTATCTGGCTTATGTTCAAAAAGGAATGGGGATTGAAGATGGTAAGGAGTTTGTAAAGAATAAATTGGCGAGAAGTTTTCAAAAATTATCCACAGAAAGCAAATAGCACTATCATAATAAATATGAAAAAGTAATGGAAGTCTTAAATTGATTATTTTCGGTTTCCTGCTTAGAAAAGGACATTCTATGGGAATTATTATATGTGGTTTAAATGGGACTGGAAAAAGTACGCTTGGAAAAGCTCTTGCGGAGAAACTACATTTTCATTTTATAGATATTGAAAATTTGTATTTCCCCAAAACAAATCCGAATTATATATACGCTTCACTGCGTACTCGCAAAGAAGTTGAAAAGCTTTTGTTACATGAGATAAAAACACATAAAAACTTTATACTTGCTTCCGTTAAAGGAGATTATTGGGAAGATATTTACTCTTTAATTCAGTATGCTATATTGCTTGACGTTCCAAAGAATATTCGATTGCAACGAGTAAAAAAGCGTTCTTTTCAGAAATTTGGCAAAAGAATGTTATCAGGCGGGGATTTGTTTGAGCAGGAAGAAAAATTTTTCCGCTTTGTTGAATCCAGAAATGAGAGTGCTGTTGAAGAATGGGTAAAGTCTTTGAAATGCCCGGTTATGCGGATTGATGGAACAAAGCCTATTGATGAGAATACAGATTTCATTATAGCACTTATGCGGGATAAATATTTATTTGCTAAAGAAATGGGGAATAAAAAATGATTTGTAAAATAACACCACTTTACAACTTTTCCATAAAAAAATGTCATACAGGACTTTCTGATGTATAATAAGTTTGCAAACAAAAAAT
>CAJTXA010000062.1 GCA_910579865.1 uncultured Lachnospiraceae bacterium | reverse complement strand
GCATTAGCACTCAAATTATCGGTCAAATAAAAAATGTCCGTGTGCCATTTAATGTGGATATTGGTGTAGGAGATATTATTGTGCCGAAAGCAGAGGAAAGAAGAATCAATACACAGCTTCCAGATTTTGAAAAGCCAGTGATAAAAACGTATTCTTTGGAAAGTACGATAGCAGAGAAATTTGACGCTATCTTGCAACGATTTGAATTGACCGGCAGGATGAAAGACTTTTACGATATATATTATCTGGCAAGAACATTCGATTTTGAGGGAGCGAAGCTACGGGCGGCAATTTTTGAAACATTGAAGAAAAGAGAAACACCTTATGACAGAGATAGCTTTAAGCGTATTCTGGCACTTTCCGAAGATGAAGATATACAGAAGCGGTGGAGATATTTTTTGAAAAATATGAAAGATGTTACGCTTGAATTTGAGGTAATAATTGCGGAGATTCAGACTTTCATTGAGCCTGTGTTTGATGCGATAGTGGATGAAGAAGAGTGGAAGAAGAATTGGACTTTCAAACAGAAATGGAACAGATGAACAAAGGGGGATACAGAATGGGTAAAGTTCTTGAATTGGAACAGAGGGAACAGGCAGGTTCTGGTTCATATAATCGTTTTGAGTATCAAGTTCACTGGATTGTGTGTCATATTATAGGTCAACTTGAAAATAACGCAGAATGTATTGTTTTTTGTGAGTTTCATGACGATATGGCAGAATTTATACCAGAGAAAGAAGAGTACCAATTTTATCAAATTAAGACGAAAGAAGATTCTTCAGATTGGACGGTTGCGGAGTTATCAAAACGAGAAAAAAAGAAAAGTGGAGGATATAAAAAATCCTTTTTAGGGTTTATATATTACAATTTTTTGAATTTTGGAGTAGAATGTTCACATTGCTACTTCATTTCAAATAACGATTATGATAAAGATGTTCGTCTTTGGCAGTCATATATTGAAGATGGAAAAATAGTTGCGGTCGAAAATAATGAACTCTATCAAAGGATTAAAGGAAGAATTAAGGACGAATATGTAGATTCATTACCATCTAATTTTGATAGTGTATTTGATATATTTATTCAAAATACTTTTGTACATAAATCTAAATTACAATTATCAACATATACGACGCAAACAGCAGGTATGTTTTTTGACCAGTTAGCAAATAAAAATATACCAACAGATACGGCGCATCTTATTTTTCAACAGCTGGTAAATGACGTGAGAAAAAAGAGTACAGAACAAATAAAAACGCCTATTAGCTTCAAAAGTTTAGTGGATAAGAAAGGAATAGAAATTTCAAAAATAAATGATAAAATCAATTCAACAATTAGCAAAAAGGGAAATTATACAGATTTTTATAAGTATTTATCAACGCAAGGATTAACGGATAAGGAATTGCATTGTATTGAATCTGCAAAAACATTACATGATTCAAGGTGGCTTAATGTGAATGATTTTAAGTACCAAGAAATTGTCATTACATTACGAAAGGTTATTTCTACATATATTGAATGTATGGGGGATTTTTATGATGCAAGTGTTTTAGAGAAAGAATGTATGCATGAGTTGTTAAAACAAGGGCTTTCGTCGCAATCATTAGATAGAACATTAATAGAGGTGTTGTATTATGAGCAAAGATTCAGCAAAGAAATTTGAGATAGAACAAAAATATCGACTTTTAATAAGAAATATGCGAAAAAGAGAGGAGGAAAAGAATAATGAAAAGGCTGATAATAAAAAAACTGGTTGTAATCAGTCAGAGTGAGTCACGTTCATTAGAAGTTCCTTTTTCAAAAGGATTGAATATTATTTTAGGTGGGAATAAGACTGGAAAATCTTCAATCATCAAAAGCATTTTTTATACTTTTGGGTGTGAACTTAAAAGAATAGAAAAGGATTGGAAAGAGCTTATATCTTCATATTTAATCTTTTTTCAATATGGGAAAAATCAATATGTCATAATACGGCAAGGTAAAAAATTTCAAATTTTTGAGCAGTCGAAAGGCGAATATTTATGTATAATTGAATCAGATGAATTTCATAAATATAGCAATTCCTTAATGGATATTTTTGGAGTTAAAATGCCGTGTATTTCAAAAGAGGGGAAAGAGTTTAATATAACACCCCCTTTACTTTTTAGGTTCCAATATATCGACCAGGATGAAGGGTGGAACAAAATAGCTGACGCTTTTGATAAAGTGGGATATATTAAAGATTGGAAAAAGAATACAAATAAATATGTTTGTGGTTATCTTGATGATAAGTATTATTCTCTTCAAACCCAAAAAGCGCAACATATAATGGAGAGAGAGGAAAAGAAAAAGGAATTAAATCACAATCAGAACTTTGTTGAACAGATTTCTAATTCTTTGTCACAATTGGATAATTCAAAGTCTATTGAGGAAGCAACTAGAGAAATTGAGAATCTAGTACAACAAGCAGATGCTTTACGAAAAGATATTTTTTCTATAAAAGCGGAAATGACAATCTATGAAAATGAGACGTATATGAATCAACATAAATTGCATATTGTTGAACAAAATCTTATTGAAACAGAAAAAGATATAGAATTTGCAATGAAACAAGAAAATGAATTAGTTTGTCCAACCTGCGGCGCTGTTTATTCTAATGGATTAACGGAGCAAATGAATATAAGTTCTGATTATGCTCATTGTGAAAAATTAAAAAAGGAGCTAACAGAAGCATTAGATGTGACTGAAAATACTTTATCTGATTTGGCACAAAAGTATGAGCAGATTAGTAGGCAATTGGAGTCGCTTGAATTAAAAATACAAAAATCACAAGAGTTTATATCATATTCTTCATACTACAAAAATAAAGGTCAATATGAAATGTATGAGGCGTGTGGGCAACAGTTGGACATCCTTGAGAAACAAGTGGATAAAATTTCATTTAAAATTGCAAAGTTAGATGATGAAATTAATGAAATGAAATCTAAAAAAAGGTCAAAAGAAATTAAGGATAAGATTGAAGGAAATTGCCGTATATTGGCAGATAAAATCAATGTACCAAAGACATTCATAAAATTACGAGATTTTGTGCAAGTAATTGACCACACTGGTAGTGAAACACCTCGAATAGTTTATATGTATCAATCAGCATTATATTTATATAATCTTGAAAGAACAGACAGTCCTTTTAACTTTTATATAATTGATACTCCAAATCAGCAGGGACAGGATACAGATAATTTAGAAAGTATATTTAAGTCTTTGAAATTAATTATGTCAGACGATGGGCAAGTTATAGTTGGTACGGAACGTGAAACGGGTATAGAGGATAAAGCTAATAATGTGATTAGATTAAGAGAAAAACGTAGATGTTTATCTTCTGAAAAATACAATGAACACATTGAATTGTTTCAAAAATTACAGAAATTAGCTTTAAATTGGGTTGCAGAAAATCATAAGAAACAAAAAGAAGTTGCGGACGAGATGATTGAGTAATGATGAAGTGTGCTATTTTCAAAATATCGACCCAGAGAAGCAGCGGTAATGTTCCATTATCACAAAGTAATGAATCATCTGATTTTACAGGCTTTTTAGTATATTC
>CAJTXA010000061.1 GCA_910579865.1 uncultured Lachnospiraceae bacterium | reverse complement strand
CGTGAATTTTTTATTTTATAAATCTTCTAAAATATTCACTTTTTGTATAGTTTTCATTTAAGTTCGCACTTATGGGGTAAGTCCCCAATTTTTGATACATTTCATGCAGTATCAATGCTGTTGCTCCGTTTTTTCTGTAACTTCCATTTATTATTATAATCTTCATTCCTTTTCCCCTTTCAATTTTTATTATAGTGGTATATAATACTTTTTGAAAAGTATACACTTTTTTGTGTGATACTATCAAAAAGGAGAGTAATATTGTGAAAAAAGAACCTTGTTATCTTCAAAATTTTGGATATGAAAGATTTGAAACGATTGTGGGAATGATTGGTGGAAAATGGAAATTAAGAATAATATATATGTTGGCGTTTCATGAAGTGTTAAGATATGGGGAACTAAAACGCTTGCTTGCGCCAATCACGCATAAAATGTTGACAAGCCAATTAAAAGAGTTGGAAAAAGATGGGCTTATTGTTCGTAAGGAATATCCACAAGTTCCTCCAAAGGTCGAATACTATATGTCTGAAATGGGAAAAGGGTTAAGACCTGTAGTTAGAGCAATGTATGAATGGATTGAAAAATATGATATTAAGTAGGTAAGTGGAAATAAGGACAATAAATTTTTCCTTAATTATTATTTTTTACATGGTGCTAGCACCATGTAAGTTAATGTAGATAAGGGAAATAGTAATGTGACAGTTAGCAATATCAAGCGAATTGCCCATTTTTATGGAAAAATAGGCGGTTATGTGGTAATATATAGGTGCAAAGATAAAAACACAACGCAAGGTAAACTTGCAGAACTGGTAGGTAGTCCAGTCGCACCATTATGGTGTAAGTAGCCCTCCCTCCTTAGGGTCGTCCGTTCTTTGTTCATTACAATATTTTAAGGAGGAGTTGTCATGGACAAAGTATCAGGAAAATTGACAGTATTTTTTGAAGAACCCTTTTGGGTGGGAGTGTTTGAACGTGTATCAGAGGGAAAGTTATCCGTGTGTAAGGTTACGTTTGGGGCAGAACCCAAAGACTATGAGGTTTGTGATTTTGTTCTGAAGAATTACTATTGGCTACGATTTAGTCCGGCTGTGGCAACTGATGTAAAAGAAGCTGGTCGCAATCCTAAACGGGTGCAGCGGGAAGTGCGGAAACAGGTACAGAATACTGGGATAGGTACAAAATCGCAACAGGCTTTGAAATTACAGCAGGAGAAGTTAAAAACTGAACGAAAGATTGTGAGCCGAGAACAACGGGAAGTAGAGAAGCAGCGGAAATTTGAATTGAAACAGCAGAAAAGGAAAGAAAAACATAAGGGCAGATAGGATTTAATATACTTATAGATGGTATATTTACAAAGTATTAGTAGCACGTTTAGTAAAAGACTTGAAATGTGTTATAGAAGGAGCGCTATATGGGAAATTTATTTACTGTAGGTCATTCACAACATTCAATGGAGTATTTTGTGAAATTATTGAAAATATATAATATTGGTTATGTATTGGATGTACGAAGTGTGCCATATTCGAAGTATGCAGAACAATTTAATAGGGAAGTTTTAGAAAAAAAATTATTTTGCTTTGGAATTAAGTATTCTTTTATGGGTTCATATTTTGGGGCTAGATCAGAAGACGCAAATTTGTATTGTGATGAAGGGTATTTAGATTTTGAGCGTGTAAGAAAGTCTTCACAATTTTTAAAGGGATTTAATAATGTTGTTTTGGGCTTAAAGAAGGGAAATAATATAGCTCTTATGTGTACAGAGAAAGATCCTTTTGATTGTCATAGGGCGATAATGGTAGCACGTGCATTTGATTTGTCAGGTATAGAAGCAAAACATATTTTAGCTGATGGTAGAGTTCAAAGTCAAAGTATGTTGAATGAAAGATTACTGAATAAATATTATCCAGATAGAAATCAGATGACATTTTTTGATTATATTAATAGTGAGAACGATATAGATTATTTGAGTATGGCATATCAGTTGAGGAATAAAGAAATAGGATATCATTTGGAAAATAAAGAATATGCGTTTGCATAGGGGGTTAATATGTATATATACACTATGGGGTTTACCCAAAAATCAGCTGAGCAATTTTTTGAAAAAATTAAAAGCAATAATATACAGGTGGTTGTTGACGTTAGACTAAATAATCAATCTCAGCTTGCGGGCTTTTCAAAAGGAAAAGATTTATCATATTTTTTGAAGGTTATTTGTAATTGTTTATATGAACATGAGATAAAATTTGCGCCAACTAAAGAGATTTTATCTTCTTATAAAAAGGGGAGTATTAGCTGGGAGGAGTATGTAATTCAGTTTAATAATTTGATAGAGTTAAGAGATATGAGTACTTTTTTTCAAAAAAAGTATATGAAATACGAAAATGTTTTATTGCTGTGTTCTGAAGTGACCCCGGAAAAATGCCACAGAAGATTACTGGCTGAAAAGTTTGCAAAAGAAATTGGTTGTAAAATCAATCATTTGTAATAAACGGAGGATGTTATATGAAAACCAAGAAAATAATTATATTAACAGAATCATCAAAATTTAAAAATAATTGTGTTGCTGGTATTGAGAAAGATACAGGAAAATGGATCAGAGTTGTTTCGGATGATGAAGATACATATGGAGCATTAACAAAAGATGATATTATGTATAAGGATGGAACTATGTGTGAAGTGATGGATATAGTAAATGTGCCATATGTAAAAGCAGTTCCAACAAAAACTCAACCAGAGAATATTTTAATAGATAGAAATTATTATTTAACTAAAGATGGTGTTGCTACGTTGGATGATGTATTGGAGATACATCCAAAAGAAATTAATGATTATATATTTGGAACCAGATATTCATCGGTAAAAGAGGAGTATTTGGAAGAACTCGGGGTTGACTATTCCTTAACACTAATTAAAGTTAAAAAATTGGTATTTAATTGGAGAGAGAACAATAAAGGACAATTAAAATTAAAAGTTACTTTTAAATATAATGATATAAAATATGAAGATATGTCTGTTACGGATCCCGATTTTTATGAAGTTGAGGAAGGTACTACACTTAAAAAGGCATATGTAGTAGCAAGTATAGGAACACCTTATAATGGGGCTTGTTATAAATTTATCGCCAAAGTATTTCCTATAGATGATATATAATATTATTTGGCTCTATTATGGCTATAAAAATTTTGGCTTGCACAAAAACAAGAGTGATTTTTAAAGAATATGGATAATAAATTCTATAAAAATCAAAGTAAAATAGTCAGTTCAAGCTATCCGCCGAGGAGTTCGAGTAGCGGATAAAATCCCGGAAATGCTGATAAAATGGGCGTTTCCGGGATTGTTTTATGCTGTTTGGCTCTAAAATGGCTCTAATTATTTGAGGAATACTGGATTTCGGGCGGGTATCATGATACTGTTTTTTTAATACAAGGGAATTTTGCCCTCATAATTGTCGGCTCTTTCCAACAGAGGACCGGTTGCACCCATTGTAAAAGCTATATCACTGCTTCGGATAGACAATAGTTCCATTCCAATTTTCAGATTGAGGAAGTCCAATATTTGCTGATTAAGTTGAATTACACCATTCTCTGAAATATTTACCCAACAGTATGACCGCCCTTTGTATTTGACAAATTCGCCCTCTGCGGTCTGATAATTCTGTAAAGCCGGATTATCAGTAAGAATGTGTCCTAATTTTGACGGTTCTAACAATCCTTTTCTTGTCACACAAAAGCCGCCAGTGACCTTGCTTCCAGTAAAAAGATAGACTTTTTTCTCTGCTGTGGCGTTGTACTCTGTAAGAGCCTGTGTTGGGAGATGGATTGTCAAGTCATCTCGTATCAGCGATTTTCCGAAAATAAATTTACCGCCTTTATTCATCTGTGGCATATATCATCAACTCCTTTTCTTAAAAGTGGAAGTCCACTATACCACAAGAAAATTCAAATGTCACTAAGGCTCTCTAAAGT
>CAJTXA010000060.1 GCA_910579865.1 uncultured Lachnospiraceae bacterium | reverse complement strand
CGACAAGATACCATTCCTGCCCGGTACTCATTTCAATGCGTGTCGGCTTCCATTTGCCGCCTGCGAACACGTCAAAACATTCGCCGCAATGCAAGCCGCCGTAGTATTCATTCAGTCCAAAGCGAATATCATAGCGTCCGCTTTCCCTGTCAAAAATCAATGCCCCCTGTTTCATAAGGTGTCGTCCTCCCTTTCCTGTGATAAAAATGCGCCGCTTGCCATATCGTGTGCGACAAGGGCGGTATAATAGCTGTCAATGGTGTTTGGTGCGTTGAAAAGAACCGCAAGCAGATACTTCTTGATGTTGCGTATCTTGGTGGTGTTTTGGTGCATACAGTCAATCACAAACTGGATATGGCTGCTGTTTAATTTCATAAACTTAGACTTCACAAGCTCGGCGGGGTAGTCGTCCCCGGCAATGCGTACCACTTTGCGGCGGGTGCAGACGGTTTCAAGCATGAGGGAAACAATCTCGTCAAGCATACCCTTGTCAATGTTTTTGTCCTGTATCAGATAGCGGTATTCGATATTGTCCTTAATGACTTCCTCGTAAGCCCGTACTGCGTCCATGTTTGTGCTGCCGTTTCCTTTCCGTTCCTGCGGCTGTGCCGCTTCCCCTTTGGAAAGGGTGGAAAGGATAGGAATGGAATGGGTATTTAATAAATCCGTATTTGATAATTCTTTACTTGATAGTTCTTTATTTAATTGCGTTGGATTTTCCTGCATAGGGTTTTCCAATGTTGGATTTTCCGATATAGGCTTGTCCTGTGTTGGATTTTCCAATATAGGCTTTGGCGGCACTGAAAATTCATGTATCACATAATCAGCCGCCCCCAACTGTCCTTTTTCGTTCCGCACTCTTGTACGGGTCACATATCCCGCCCGTTCCAGTTCCCGTATTGCTTCCCGGATAGCGTCTATGCCCTCACGGTTGATTTGGGAAAGCCCCTTTAGGGTGTAGTCCCATTCTTCGGGCAGCGATAGCATTTGTGAAAGCAGTCCCTTTGATTTTAGGGAGAGGTCAGCATTGCGTAGGTGGTGGTTTGACATAACCGTGTAGCCCCTGTTTTTCTCCACCCGGAATACTGCCACGTTATCAGCTCCTTTCATCAGCCCGGACAATGAAAAACGCCCGTTCCGTGTGGAAAAGGCGTTTACCATGTGATTATAGGGCTTCGTGTTTAGTTTTCGTGTTTCTTAAAAGCCTTGATTTATGCGGTGTTGCGGTGGTTGTCTATAAATACTTGCCCCGAATGGTGCAGGGAAAACAACAACAATCCGTGCGGTTGTCGGGATAATGGACTTTGACGAGGGGGAAATCCTTGTAAATGGCCATTCCGTGAAGGACGAGCCTGTGAAATGCAAATCCATGACAGCTTATATTCCAGACAATCCCGACTTATATGACTATATAACAGGCATCCAGTATTTAAACTATATGTGTGATATGTTTTCTGTCCCTGCAAAGGAAAGAGTTTCAAGAATACAAAAAATATGCAGATGTTCTCAAATTAACGGACAGTCTGGGGGATTTAATCAGCTCCTATTCGCATGGTATGAAACAAAAGCTTGCGTTGATAGGTGCATTTATACATTCCCCACATCTTTTAGTGTTGGACGAGCCATTTGTAGGTCTTGACCCTGAAGCATCTTTTCATCTAAAGAAGATGATGCGTGAACTATGTGATGCAGGGGCAGCAATTTTTTTCTCCACTCATGTGCTTGAAGTTGCCGAAAAATTGTGCGACAAGGTTACTATCATCAATAACGGTAAATTGATAGAAAGTGGAACAATGGAAGAAATCAAAGGCAGCCATAGTCTTGAAGATGTATTCATGGAGGTAGTTGAAAATGAAAGGCAAGTATAAGTATCTCTTGAGAATGCAGTTATACAATCTTTTCGGAATTAACCGATTGATTCATTCTCGTGATAAACAGGAAAAACAACGTTCTGCGATTGTTGCCGCTTTAGGACTTACTGCCATTGCCATTCTTGCAATCTATATAACAAAATTCAGTAATAGCATGGCGGAAGCAGGACTTGGCAAAGCGTTACCAACGCTCATGGTAGTGGTCTGCTCTTTAACAACTTTGACCCTTACATTCGTTAAAAGTACAGGAGTGCTTATTGGATTAAAAGATTATGATATGGTTATGTCTATGCCTGTAAATACGATTTCTATTGTAACAAGCCGTGTAACGCTGCTGTATCTCATCAATCTGATAATTGGCTTTATATCCATGTTGCCGTCAAGCATTATTTATATCTTGTATGAACACCCGCCGATTTGCAGCTACCTTTTCTTAGTGGGGGCATTATTTCTGACGCCGATTATTCCTATGATAATTTCATTATCATTAGGTGTTTTAATTGTTGCAGTTTCATCACGCTCCAAACATAAAAATATTTATTCGTTGGTTTTGAGTACGGCTGCCGTATTGATGATTGTACTCGCTTCTACAAAAACGCAATCAATGGATGAGGCGCAGATAACCAATTTAGGCGTGGCAATAGCAGAAACGGTAAACAAATTTTATCCGCCTGCTATTCTTTTTACAAATGCCTTATTGCATAATGATTGGGTGGGTTTTGTCATCTTTGCCGCTGTTTCCCTGGTATCAGGCATTGCCTTCATAGCGATTGTTTCCCATTACTATAAAACGTTGAATACGGCGGTATTCTCACATTATGCAAAAAAAGATTATAAAATGGGAGCATTAAAATCTTCATCGCCGTTTATGGCATTGTATAAAAAGGAGCTTCGCCGATTAAGTTCATGTACGATTTATGCCTTGAATTCATGTATTGGAATTGTCCTGCTTTTCGTTGTGGCAGTTATGGCAGTATTTTTTATGCCGTCCACTTTACGGCAGCAAGTAGAAGTGATGGGAATTATGATTGTCATTCAAAATATCATGCCAATTGCACTGGCTATTTTTGTGAGCATGACTTCCACTACAGCAGCATCCTTGTCTTTAGAGGGAAAAAACCGATGGATTATGTGTTCCGTTCCAACACAAGCAAGGACAGTTTACAATTCTAAAATTGCGGTAAAATTAACAGTGATACTCCCTGTCTTATATGTCAGTGCAATTCTAATAAGAATTGTGATTCCATGCTCCTTGATGCAGACCGTACTGATGTTTCTTATTCCTACGGTATATGCTTTTTTCATTTCGGTTCTTGGTATTTATCTGAATATCAAGTTTCCTAAGTATGATTGGACAAGTGAGTATTATGCGGTGAAAGGTGGGGCAATTTCAGTTTTGGCTACGGTTGGAGGTGGAATGGCAAGCAGTTTAACTCCATTGTATCTTTGCATTATATTCCCGCATTACCAAATGATAATCATGCTTGGTATTACTTGTCTGATACTACTGGCGACTCTGGCAATATACCATAAGGTTTGTCAAATGCAATTATATGTATAGAGTTACAGAAAAAGACGGCTTTTTAGATTTAAAATTCAAGGTTTTGGAAGATAAGAACAAACGTAAAATTAGTATTACTTGAAAAATAGGAGCAGACTCGTAGGTAAGATTGCTAAGCAGTTACCCATTTCTGTCCCCTCTGTATCTTATCATCTGTCAATTTTTGGAAGAAGCCGTCTGGTTTCTTCTGATCAATTAGACAGATATATTTTTTACAAATCGAATCCTCTGAAATTGAGGAGGTTATTTCATGGTTGAAAATGATTTAAAGTACTAAAGAAAGCTGCTATGGAACAGAAAAATAAATTACTCAAACTTCGCATTTGAATAAGCGCAGATGCACCTTGAAAATTCAATAAAAACTGGCAATAAAATAGCATGAAACCGTCTGGTTTGGTATAATTGAGTTGTAGAAAAACAATTAAAACCGGAGGCTCATGCTATGAATAAAAGTATAACACAAGTAAACCAGAATGATAAGCAGATTTCGAAATCTATCAAAAGATTTTTTACAAGATTTGGGTTTGTCAAGTAAAATGTGTAAATTAATTTTTCGGCGGTCATATGACCGCCATATTTATTATCGGGAGTGTAATATAAAGTGTGTAAGTTAGAAATACAATAAAACTAACTGCATACTTTATTTTTCTATATAAGGTGTGCTACACTCAA
>CAJTXA010000059.1 GCA_910579865.1 uncultured Lachnospiraceae bacterium | reverse complement strand
GATTGAGCTTCAGATAATAAATATGGCGGTCATATGACCGCCGAAAAATTAATTTACACATTTTACTTGACAAACCCTTCTGATTTTTGCAAAGCAGCAGTGCTCACTTGTTCATCGGCTCTGCGTCTTAAGCGTCTGGCTCTTTTATAACAGTTACTTGTAAGTTCTTAACTTTAATCAAAGTTTCCCCCTTGCATTTCGGACAGTAGAGAGGATAGTTTTTTAAAACGGTATCTTCTCTAATTCTGTCACGAGTTTTGTTGCCACAAACAGGACAGCGTATCCATTTTGCATCTTGCATAGGTCAATCCTTTCATTCTTTAAGATCTGGGAAAAAGATATGAATGCTTAATCTGTTGTTTTCGTATATTGCGGATATAGTTCCTTTCATTTGTTCAACAAGTGTTTTAGAAATTGTCAATCCTAAACCTGTTGATTTTCTGGCAGCTTCTACAGTATAAAAGCGGTCAAACAATCTTCCCACTTGTATCTCGTCTAATCCAGAAGCCATATTAGAAAAGGCAATCTCCCCATTCTCTGACAGAACAATCTTCAAATCTCCATCACTGTATTTTATAACATTGCTTATCAGATTGGAAAATACACGGGATAATGCAGAACGGTCAAGCATCCGCACTACTTTTGTTTCAGATACTTGTATCTCTGGCACGATATTTCGTTCGGTTAAAACCGTATAAAATGCTGCAATACTTTCTTCCAATACCGTATTGATAATTACCTGTTCCTTGGTTATATTGTCTTTTGTTGAAATGATAACAGAGTACTTAAAAAGTTCCTCTGAAAGCTGTGTCAAAATATCCACACGGTCTTTTATAATTTCGATATATCGATTTACGGATTCAGACTTTTCTTCCTGCTCTAACAATTCCAAGTAACCGCTGAGAGCCGTAAGCGGTGTCCGTAAATCATGTGAAATATTTGTAACTGCATTTTTCAACTCCAAATCGCCTTGCTGAAATCGGCGCCGTTCCGTACGGAGTTTGCGAAGCTGTCCGTTGATAGTATTCGCTAAACGACGCACATTCTTGTCGCTGCTGGAAATATCAATCAAAACATTCGTATCGGTTACGAGTCTATCGGCAAAAGCAATTTCAATTTCCTTTACTGATCTTTGTAAAATATGTATTTTTACTAACAAGGCAATGATAATTGCAATCAAAATGCCGATAGATACCCATAACCATATTTCCATAACATACTCCTTATTTTAAATCTTTTTTCTTAAAACCAATTAATCCTATACCTGTAGTTGATAAAATAATGATAAATGAATAGAGAGGTAACAACGGCAGATTTGCAGCCTCCAATGATATACATTGAATTACCTGTCCGCCGGGAATAAAATCGTAAATAAACTGAACTGTTTTCCGTTCCCCCTCATTCAAATAATGCGGATTTGGTATTTCTTCATATTCTTGTCCGTTTTCAGTTACAACCAAACCCATATTCATTTCAGGTTCGCTTAACATTTTATTTAATTGCCCTCCCATAAATAGAAGCAAAAAAGCGAAAAGAATACATATAACAGCAGTTATCGCCTTGCTATGATTTAACATCGAAATCAAAGTATAAATAGATGAAAATGCAATAGCAAGCAGAAATGCTGTCAATACAAATAACATAACTATTTTTGTAGCCATATTAAAAAAGCCAAGCAGAGGAATGCCAATACAAAGATAAGGAACAAAGAATACGATACACATAATAAGGCTCACAACTGCGCACGTAACAAAATTTGCCAAATAAATTGCGTTTCGATTTTGCCCAACGATTACTTTGTTTCGGATAGTCCCATCGCTGTATTCTGTACCAATAAACAGACTGCAAAATACCGCCATTATAATGCCAATAAACAAGACGCATCCCAAAAATGCATTATCTATCGGATTGATTGTGCCTGTATGTTTCATATCCATGTATCGCATGACAGGGAAAAATATGCCTGCTGCAAACATAAAAACTAAGCCAATCCAAAAAACTTTGTCCTTTTTCAACCGCATGAAATTTGCGGATAACAATTTAGTCATTCTCTTTCCCTCCTACCAAACCGACATAATAGCTTTCCAAACTTTCATCCCGTTCCTGCATGGAAATCACTTCACAATTTTCTTTTGCTAAAGCGAGTGTTAATTTGGAAACATTGATTCTGGCATACACATCAGCCGCCTTGTCAGAAACAATGGTGTATTCAACATTCATTCCGTCTAACACACGAGAGAGTGTTCGGGTATTCGTTACTTCAAGACGAATACACTTGCGGCAGGCGGTACCCAGCTCTTTGGCACTGATTTCTTTTACAATCTGCCCTTTATCAATAAATCCATAATGCGTTGCAAGTCTGGATAATTCATCAAGGATATGACTGGAAATCAATACAGTAATCTGCTGTTCCCGATTGAGTTTTAAGATTAACTCCCTCATTTCTATAATTCCCTGCGGGTCAAGACCATTGACAGGCTCGTCCAAAACCAAAAAATCAGGGTCACCGACTAATGCGATAGCAATACCCAATCGTTGCCGCATACCAAGAGAGAAATTTTTGGCTTTCTTCTTTTCTGTATTCTCCAATCGAACCAGTTTTAAGATATCCGCCAATCCATCGTAAGATGGAAGTCCCAGAATACGATACTGCTGTTTCAAATTGTCCTCAGCTGTCATATCAAGATAAATCGAGGGCGTTTCCACAACAGCCCCCATCCGTCTGCGTGCTTTTAAAATCTCCTTATCTGTGCTTTTTGTTCCATATAGCGTGTATTCTCCAGATGTAGGCTCTTGCAAGCCGCAAATCAGACGGATAAGTGTTGTCTTGCCAGCACCATTTTTCCCTACAAAGCCATAGATTGCTCCTTTGGGAATATTCATTGATAGTCCGTTTAATGCTTTGTAATTTTTGTAACTTTTACACAAAGCATTTGTTTTAAGAACATAATCCATAAAAGCATAACCTCCTTGTTTAGTGTACTGGCATTATATCTGTAATTGGTAAAGAAAACAGTAAAGAGAACAGTAAAGAAATCGTAAAGATTTATTCTGCCCTCATTTTAAAGCCAATTCCCCAGACCGCTTCAATATATTCTTTGTTATTTACCTCTCGAAGTTTTTTCCTCAAATTGCTAATATGCATTTTCAGAGAACTTTCCGTACAATCTGGTGTGTCTGTGTTGATACGGTCTAACAACAGTGATTTTGTAACAACCTGTGTGGGGTTTTGCATAAGCAGTTTCAAAATGGCATATTCTGTCCTTGTCAATTTTATTTCCGTATTGTTAATCCCTGCAATATGAGTATTCGTATTAAGGACAATATCTGCAAATGTTAATTCTGAAGAAACAAGCATGCTTTCCGTATTTCTGAGATGTACGGAAATTCTGGCTAAAAGTTCCTTCATGTTAAAGGGCTTCGTCACATAATCAACCGCACCGCCAAGCAGCACATCAACTTTATTATCAATATCTACTTTGGCACTCACCACAATAACAGGTATTCCCCTTATTTTCGGAAGGACATCTTCTCCATTCAATCCCGGCAGCATTAAATCTAATAATACAAGGTCTGGTTTTGAGTTAGATATCACTAATAATGCTTCCGTTCCAGAATAAGCACGGGAGATTTCATATCCTTCTTTTGAAAGTGTTTCTTCAAGCACATTTCCAATATGTATGTCGTCATCGATAATTAAAATTCTTTTCATAGTCAATCAACTCCATCTTGTTTTTTGTTTTCCTTATATCTGCCATCAACAGGTTTCTTCGCTGTTTTAGGAATAAGCCATACGCGGTTAATATTTATAACACCCTCAATCCGCTTTTCTTTGCAAAGTCTTTGCACCCGCCGTACCGATATATCCCAACGCTCTGATGCTTCCTGTGCCGTCATATACTCAAACATTTCTGTCCTCCTAAATTGTACTGTTTTTATTATATCCGTTTGAACGAATAATATCAACTCGCAAAATATGAACTCTCATCTAAGCAAACACCATTCGTGGTATCTTCTCTACGAGATGGGGCTGTCGGAAAATAGATACAGAACGTGTTCGGGAAGCGTCCGACCAGAACCAAGAGAAAACCGTCAAGGAATGTAAGCAGAAAATCAGCAAGGCACAGAAGCGGCATAAAGAGCTTGACGGGCTTGTGAAAAAGCTATATGAGGGCAACGCCACGGGCAAGATACTTTACTATCCTATTGACAAGGAAATATAGCTATACTATTGACAAGGAAATATAGCTATACTATAATAGTAACTAATGTTGCGTAACTTATGTTTCTGTAGGAGGTAATTTAAAATGCCACCAACACCAATTATTACTAAACAAGACATTATTAACGCTGGGATTCAGTTAATTAGAGAAAACGGAATACGCAGTGTAAATGCCCGTAGTTTGGCGAAATCTCTTAGCTGTTCTACAAAACCTCTTTTTCGCATTTACAAAAATATGGAGGAGCTGAAAAAGGATATTAAAAAGGAACTTGATAATTATTACAATGACTTCATGGAAAAGAATATGACTAATGAAAATCGGTTGTTAAGTCAAGGCATTTCATATATCGAATTTGCGCGTAGTGAAAAAATGATTTTCAGCAGCTTATTTATGAATATGACTATGGCAGGTTCTTCTTTACAAGATATTATTCATGCAGAATGGAATAGAGCTTCCATAGAAAACGCCAAAGCATTGACAGGTTTATCAACGGAAAAAGCAGAAATGTTATTTATCAATTTTTGGCTATATTCTCATGGCATAGCTACACAAATTGTATCTAATGATATAGATATTCCATTGGATTTAGTAAAGAAATTATTGAAAAATGCTTTTAATAGATTCTCATTGGAAACAGTATAAAAAATTAGAGAAAGGATAGTTTAATTATGTTAGAAAATAAAATAAGAACGCCGGAGGAACTCAAAAAGTATATATTTCTTTTCTAACCGGATTGATAATTATGATAATGTTCATCTTAATAATTGGGCGGAAGAATATGCTCATATAGCGGATTATTTTGATACCTCTATAAATTC
>CAJTXA010000058.1 GCA_910579865.1 uncultured Lachnospiraceae bacterium | reverse complement strand
CCAGACGCAACGGAAAGCAAAGCATATGCAGAAAGCATAATCCATGCAGTTTCGCTAAGCAATGACGTGAAAACGAGGGATGCAAAAACCGAAAACTATTATGTTTTGCGAAATACTCAAATACCTGCTGTTTTGGTGGAAATGGGATTTCTTTCAAATTATTCTGAGAGTCAAAAGCTGTTAAGTGACGACTATCAGGAAATCTTGGCACAGAGAATGGCAGAGGGAATTTTTAACAAGATAGAGGGAGATGAAAACTCATGAAGAATCATTCAAAAGGCAATAACAATAAAAACGAGATAGAACTGTTATTGAGAAAAGCACTTAGAATAAAACAAAAACCCAGCCAAGAATTAAATGACTCTATTATTCGTCAATACGAAAAAAATATACAAGTACCAGTTATCAAAGAGCCAGACACTTTAGATGCAGAAACAATGAACGTGTGAGCAATCATAATTTGTTTTTTACATAACAAACTCATCTCCACCAAATTAAAAAAACGACGAAGAACCAAAATACCTATAAACCGTAAAGGTGCGACAGCCCTTACGGTTTTTCTTTTGTCGTTTTTGGTCGGATTGCGTTGCAAGCCTGTTTTTTACAGTGGATGCCGTTCACCGCCTGCCAATCTGGATTATTCAAAAAAATTCAGATTGGACAATATGAAAAGACCTCACACTTCTCTGCATTCATTAATATAACATTTATTAAAAGCATTTCTTTTCATCAATAATTTTTGAAACTCTTTTATCAGTCCAATTTCTATATGCCAGTGGTGTAGCCACATCTATTCCGATAATAGCCCTTATATCATCAGGATATTTTTGTTTCCATCGTATTGCTTCTGATCCTGACATAGAATGTGGAACTAAAATATATGGTTCTGCTTCACCAATAAAATTCATTACTTTTTAGTTGTTTATTCATTACTTATTTACCTCAAAAATTCCCATTTATCTTTGGATTTATTATACATCTGTTTACCACTTTTTGGAATACCTGATTATACTTTTGGTATGAGAAGATATATGCGACTTAGCTCCGCAAATCCCCGCTGCCTGCATACTGTGTTATTTATATTTTAGTACAGTCCAGCCGGTTCTTCCTGATGTCGTTCCTGCCCCCGGTTTCTCCGGCAGCGTTTTGCTCCCTCTGGTGCGCTCGCTGCGGCGGGGATTTTTATTCCCTTTCACAGTTCATGGCGGCACGACGTCTGGGGAGCATATCCCATCAGCCCGGTCATGCGATTGGAGTAATCCATCGATGAACTGATACTATCATAGAATATTTTTGTTCCCATTCCCGTATTTCCATAAATCAGGAATGGAGTGAAAAAATCAAAAAATTCCACGTTTGCGGAATGGTGTGGTATAATCAATATGGCGGCGGGTAACAAGCCGTCGGAAAGGGGATAAAACCATAAAGCAGGGCATAACCATACAGGAGCGCTCAAAGACTTACGGACAGAGCGCCATTTAAAGCTGGAAGAACTTGCGGAGCTGACACAAGCTTCCACATTCTTTGTCTGCCTGTTTGATTGCTGATACTAAGGTGTCTTTATCAGCTTTTCCGTCTAACCATTGAAATTCTTTACTTACCAGAGAATGAAAACCAAAAATAAGCCGTAAAATCAAATATTCCATGCAACAGCATACATGAAATTAAGTTTTTAGAACGATAATATATAACACAAAATAGAAAGCCAACGAATGCTGCATATATTACCTGACATATTGTTGAAATTATTAAAGATATGGCGGTACTTATCAAGAATGCCACTACCTACCAAAAGACAAAGCCCCTCTATGAAGCCTACCGTAAAGCCCGGAACAAGGAGAAATACCGGGCAGAGCATGAACGGGGTATTATCCTCCATGAAGCGGCGGCAAAGGCACTAAAGGCGGCGCAGATCGGCGGCAAGCTCCCCAACGTCCCCGCCCTGCAAGCAGAGTATGAAAAGCTGCAAACGCAGAAGTGCGGGCGCGGTTTTCCGCTTCTGCCTGTGCTTTCCTTGCCGCCTTTTTGCTGGCGTTCCGGGTATGCGCCCCGTCAATATGCTCTAAGACACGCTCGGCGGTTCTCGTGTCCCGTTCCGGCTCCGTCCCCGGCGTATGGGGCAGGGGCGGGCTTTGTACTGTTTCATTTAGCATACCTTGTAGTATGAAAAAACCCGCTATAGTAGGCGGGTCAAATAAATTTGCTATTCAATGTTTTGCATAAATGTTTTCATTGTTGCAATAAAGCGATTGGGGTTATCTGGTTGGATCGATAATTGCTCCAGTATATCAAGTGCTGATTTAAGTTTTTGTTGAAGATTTGTTAGATATTGCTCAATATCATTATATTTTTGTGGGATAAAAAATTTATCCAAAACAGATGTGTTATCCATGAAATCCGATTTTTGTATAACAACACATTGTTCAGTTATGCTGGATATATTTCTACATGTTTCTTGGTAAATCAGATATTCTTGTTCAAAAAGTTTTTCAAATTCATAGGTGTATGTATCTGCAAAACTCATAACTCTTGCAGCCATAGTTTTAATTAGCCACAACTTATTATCTAGCCACTTATCCCTAATGATATTTAAAAAGCTATCCCATGTTTCTAATCTAATATTAGAAAATTTTGCAGCTTCTATAGCCCCCGATTGATAGCCATTTTTAGATATAAGATTACTTTAACAGTCCAATAGCCATATTATTTCTTTCTACTGTACCCTATCGTACTTATTATCATTGAAATTATAAAGAGGATTACCACTGCAACTCCTGCAATAACAATATAAGAAAATATAGAATTTGTCATAGCAGAAAATCCAGCCCCATCTTCAAAATATTTGACAAAATAGAACATGGGAATTACTACAAAAAGACCCATTGTCTGCGCAGAACGGAAACCAAACCAATAGGTTAATGGCAGACAGATTCCAGTCCATAATAACGGAAGAATTAGAGATACAGCAGCAGACACTCCCCAAACAGTAACATTGAAACTCTGAAAAGCAATACTCGGTAAAAGATTTAATATAATACTTCCCACAATGCTGACTGCCAATGTGCAAATAACGGAAATATATTTGCCTGCCACTACTGAAACTGCGTTTACAGGCATTGCTAACTGATATTTTTTCCAGCTTGCCTTTTCATCACTTGCAAAACTCATTATATTCTGCATACCTATTGTCATAGTGAACATTACAGAAGCAAGCAGCCCCGCATAAACTCCGGTATTGACCATGAGTAATATAATTGCTCCAACTGCTATTATAACCAGCTTTTTGTCAATACTCTTAAAGAAGATTGTAATATCTTTGTAAATTAAACCTTTCATGCTGCACCTCCTTTGATGTAAAAAAGCATAATATCTTCCAGTGTTGCATTATCAACTACAATATCTTTGTATTTGCGCTTTATCGCTTCTTTGTCACGGACAAGACACTCCACACTGACATTTGTAATCCTGTGGATAATATAATCATCCGGGGAAATGGAAGCAAACTTTTCCCTCCCGCACTTCACTATCCCAAAATGATAAACAAGGTCGTCTTTTTGTTCCTCAAAAATAATTTTGCCTTGATGAATCAAGATTACATAATCCGCAATCTTTTGTATGTCCGATGTAATGTGAGAGGAAAAGAAAATGGAACATTCCTCGTCCTGTATAAATTCTAAAAATAAATCTAACATTTCATCACGCACAACCGGGTCAAGCCCCGTAGTCGCTTCATCTAAAATCAACAACTTCGGTTTATGTGCCATAGCGCAGATAATGGATAACTTCATCTTCATGCCCTTTGAAAAAGAGCCTATTTGTTTTCTTTCGGGGATTTTGAATTTTTTTAGGTACTGTCTGTAAAGGCTGCTATCCCATGACTTATATACGCCGGACAGTATTTTTTCAATGTCTGACGTATTAAATACACCATGGAAATTGCACTCGTCAAAGACAACGCCTATATTTTCCTTAACAGAAGAAATTGTATGTTCCATACCAAAAATCTGTATTTGCCCATTATCTTTTTTTAATTCATCAAGTATTAGGTTAATGGTCGTACTCTTACCTGCCCCGTTTTCGCCAATAAAGCCGACAATCCTGCCTTTCGGAACTTGAAATGAAACATGGTCTAACAAAAATTCGTCAAACTGTTTGCATAAATCCCGTACTAAAATGTTGTTTTTTTCCATGTCCTCGCCTCCTGTTTATTCTTCGTAAAACAACTTTAGAATATTTGTCATTTGTTCATAACTGATTCCATGTGCTCTGCCGATTTCCGCAACCTTTTGTAACAATTCCTCTGCTACACGCAACTGTTCTTCTTGGATAAACTCCTTGTTTTGGGCTGCAACAAAGCTCCCTTTTCCAGATACAGTTTCTATGAATCCGTCACGGGTCAAATCTTCATAAGCCCTTTGGACAGTAATAACGCTGATATGTAAGTCTTTTGCTAATACCCTCATGGACGGTAACGCTTCACCAGCAGATAAAGTTCCGTTCATAATCATATTTTTGACCTGCATACATATTTGCTCATAAATAGGCTTATCACTGCTGTTGCTTATGATTATTTCCATTTATTCACTCCTCTCTATGCGTATTACCTGTAACGTGCGTACTGGTTCGATAAGTACAGTATATGCGATTTTGATGTCATTGTCAATACCCTTTCTTTATGAAAAGATGGAGAGTGAGTGAGATTTCGTAGTAGACCAAAAGACAAGCACTGTGGAAATGTGTATAACTATGTTAAAGGTAATCAATTCTAAAAGATACAACCAACTTGCGGTTGAACTGTTAAAGAAAATATTTAATGGATATTATAAGCCGGGTGCAAAGTTGCCATCAACACGGGAATTGGCAAAACAGGCTGAAAACCAAATCTATCAAGATGAAATTAATTCATATGGAAATAGCTTTGAGAAATTGGGAGAATCAACTCGGATATGTAGCAGTAATTAGAATTTTATTCTGTATTTTTGGTTTGCAAGTGGTTAATCAAGTGGTGGCACCCTTTATGTTGTCACCACTCTGAATTACACCACTTTACAACTTTTCCATAAAAAAATGTCATACAGGACTTTCTGATGTATAATAAGTTTGCAAACAAAAAATACGAAAGAAAGTGATCCTGTACGACAAACTTATTATACAACGAAAAAACTATAATTGGTAGACTTTATCATTATTTTTACATTTATTTTGAGACTTGTTCCATTCCTACAGCCGAGACATTAGTCCTGCTCCTGCTGTCCATACTGACACTGGAGTCAGCGGATTCCATCCGTTTCCTTTACAGCATTTCCTGTCAAAGCTTACAGATAAATCCCTGAATGCCTTTTACTATGCC
>CAJTXA010000057.1 GCA_910579865.1 uncultured Lachnospiraceae bacterium | reverse complement strand
TTCCAGTTGTGGATACGAAGTTCCTCCGGCATTGTACAGATCCACGATCTGCTGCTTGAATTCCGGGGTGTAGGATTTTTGGTTTTTCGCCATGCTGAACATCTCCTTTGCTCTTTCACTTGATAGTATAGATTGTTCAACTTTTCTTGTCCACACTTATATACTAACACCAATATTTTCATAAAAAAGTTTTTCTCCATTTCCAGATTGTTCTATTTCCTTCTGATAATTTTCTTTTTGCCGATCTTTTCTTTTTTGTGCAGCATTATACTTTCTAAGTGCCTCTCCAAAACAATTCTCATAAGCAGCCTCTAATGATTCCATTTGATAAATTCTATTCCAACTGGTTCGTTCGGACACTACATTTTTACTGATAAATTCTCGGTTATTATGAGTAAGATGACCTCTTCCTTTCGGAAAAGAAATTGTTTTTGCTGCCAATCACTCACCTCTTTTCTAATCTTATCCCAAATCCCTCACCATTCTAATTTTGTTACTTTTGTCAAAAGTAACGCCTTATTACTTCTGACACGTTGTATCAGAAGTAAGGCGCTCTGCGAGGCTAAATTTGTCCTACATACAATCGTTCTCTTTCCTGAAATATCTGTATCATGATAATGGTTTCCCTTCTATCATTCTTCTACCCTAATCCAAATCACTTCCAAACTTTCCTTCTCTGTTTACACGGTTTTGTTTACAAATACTCTTTTCATAAAATCCTGTTTACATGGTTTACAAGCTCTCTAATCCCTATATATTACTGCTTTTTCTGTAAACAAAACTGTTTTCATTTTGGTAAACAAAGCCTTGTAAACGGAATTTGTAAACAGGACTGAAAAAACTTTTTTATTCCTCTGATTTCACTTTTCCTTTGGTTTCCTGAAAAGGCAATTTTGCGTCTTGGGATAACTTCTGAAATCCATTCTCATCTGTCACTCTTTTCCATCCTCTTTGTGTCCCATACTTAGGAAATCTATGAGAAGATACTTTTTCCCAACCAACAATACTATGATTCATTACCTTGTTAATTTCCTTTAATTCCCAATCTTTTGGCGTATCAAACTCATGAGAAAAGGCTTCTTTATAAATCATCATACTACATACATAGTTTTCTGATAATTCATCTAACCATATCTGAATAATTCCAACCTTTGCATCTTCTGGCATAAACTCTTTCTGTAGTTCTTTTAAATATTCTTCTGTTTCCTTTGATAACTTTAATTCTTGTATCCCATTTCGATAAAGTTCTATTGCCTCTGCCCATGCCTGTTGGAAATATTCTCTTGCCTCTGTTTCATTTTCAAGAATGTGCTTCTCTACTCGTTCTGGGTGTACCAACACAGGTGCAAATCTTCGGTTTCCTGTACAATCCAAAGGCAAAAAATCCATACTGTTAGAAGTTCCTACAAAGACACACTGTCTTGGTCTGTCTTCTGGATGTGTTTCATATGGTATTTTATAGGTTTCCTTCTGTCTGCTGAGAAAAGACTTAATATCTTCAATACTTTTTGCATTGACAGTTGCCATCATTTCTGACATTTCTATAATCCAATGCCCCTGTAATTTTCGATACACATTCTCATCATCCATTCGTTTCAAATCATCAGAAAACCATTCGTCATGAATGGCAAGGAAACGAAAGAACGTAGATTTTCCTGCACCTTGTCCACCCACCAAACATACCATAATTTCAAATTTACACCCTGGTTCATAGACTCTATGAATAGCCGCCAGCATTAAAAGACGCATAATTTCTTTTGTATAAGCATTTTCATCTGCTCCTAAATACTTTGGCAACAAAGAAAAAATACGTGATTGCCCATCCCATGTTAAGTGTTCTAAATATTCTCGAATCGGATGATACTTATTTTCATTTGCAACTATATTCATTGCCTTATTGATATTTCTATCATGTTTTAGTCCATAATTCTTTTCCAAATACCACTGAATTTGATATACATCAGTATCGGTTAAACTGGAAGAAGTTCGATTCCAGCCAAGATCCCCCACCACATCTATTTTTCCTGATAATTCATTTTTGCGAATTGCACCTTTTAATAATGGATCACGTTGTAATACCATCATACAATTATTGATTGTCTGACAAGTGATTCCTTTCTCATTTCTTGCTAAATCAGCCTGTATGTCTTCTATTGTACTCATTTCCTGATCCAATACTTCTTCTATTTCGTTCCATAAGGTGTTTCCCACTTGTCCGAACTCTTTCTGCAACTTCCTCCACCTCTTTTCTTCCTTTCAAAAATAACTCTTGTTTTTCTTCTATACTCCCAAAACATAAAATATCTAACCAATATTCCATCACTGGTTCTGCATGTAGCAATGTTGCATAATCCTCTGAAAATACCATTTCTGGTGATTGATCTTTCAAAAAAATACCAATCTGTTCAATTTCTAATAAACAACCCTTTAATTTCTCTATGGTTTGATTACACCATTTTTTAAAACGATCTTTAATACGAAAAAGATGTGCCTGTTCTGCTTTTACTTCCCGAAATTGTTTCTTTTGTAATCTATCTAATTTTACTTTTCCTTGAATTGGTAAATGAAACTCCTCTATTAGTTTGAGTGCTGCTTCATATTGTGACAATCCAAACATACGAGAAACATAATCTATCACATCTCCACCAATCCCACAGCCAAAACAATGGTAATTTCTATCTAACTTCATACTTGGATGCTTCTCTTCATGAAACGGACAACAAGCAAATCCATTTCTTTTTACTTGTAATCCATAAAATTCTGCCACTTGCCTTGTGGTCAAGTGTTCTTTTACTTCCAAAAAAATATTCAATTTTCAAAGTTCCTCCTTTTCATTTCGGAGAGCCTTTGTTATAATAAATTTGCTAAGTTTATTGTAAAAAGGCTCATCCTTTTTACTCCTTGCTCCTGCTGGTAACAGGAGCAGTTTTATTTTGAGTTCATTTCCAATAACTGCTTTATCATCTCTAATAATATTTTTTCCTCTTCTGTATTGCCTTCTTTTAAGTGTTCCAGTATCTGCTCTAATGCCTTTGCCACTCTAGCTGACAAATAAGTACCAGCAACTACGGTTACTTCTTGTCCCAAGATTGACTTCCTATAATATTCTCCCTTAGAAAGACCAGATAAAAGAATCTTTGCTTCTACTTGATTTTTTTCTTCATCACTTAGCCAAAAGGCAATCGTATTATGCCGAAACCGATCCTTTCTTTCACACGCCATGTTCTTCCCCTCTTTCCACTTTTCCGAGCCTGTCTGCAATCTTTCTCTGCGCATCTATTGGCTGATGACAATACGTTTCAATCGTAGTGGTAACTTTTCCATGTCCTAATCGTTTGGCAATTTCAATTGGACTAAATCCCATCTGGACAAGCATACTTGCATGGCTATGTCGAGTACAATGAACCGTAATCTTTTTTACTCCTGACAGTCTAATTCCTCTCTCCATTTCATGTTCAAAAAAACTTTTCGTTCTTCCTGCAAATAGTCGTGTAGTTGGTCTGGATCGATATAGGGTTGCCATATATTCCTTTAATGCTTCTTGCAATTCCTGATGAATTGTGATCACTCGTATTGAACTTTCTGTCTTAGGTGCAGTAATCAAATCTTCTCCATCAATCCTTGCCAGCGATTCATCTATGGTAATTGTTCCTGCTTCAAAATTCACGTCTTTTACTTGTAAGGCTAAAAGTTCGCCTAATCGAATCCCTGTCCAGAATAGAATCTGAAACGCTATCCAAGAATCCTGTTTATCCATAATCGCATCGGAAAATTTTTGGAACTCTGTTAAAGTCCAATAGGGTCTTTCCTCTGCTCTGCTTTTTCCCATACTCCCTGCTTTTCGACAAGGATTAGAACGCAATTCATAAAAATTAACTGCATAATTCATAATTGCACTTAATTGATTCTGTATGGTTTTTAAATACGTAGGTCGAAATCCTTTTTCCATCATCTCTCCCTGCCATTTCCGAATCATAGGAGCTGTAATTTCATTGATAGGTGTCTTTCCAAAATAGGGAAGTACTTTATCTTTCATAACATACTCTTTTTGTTTCATAGTCGTTTTTCTCAGACGCTTTTCCATATCTGTTTTGTAAATCTCCCAAAAATCAGCCAATGTCATAGTTGGATCCGAAGACTGTTGTAATAAAAAACGTGCATACCATTCTTCTGCTTCTTTTTTTGTTTGAAATCCTCTTTTCTGTGACTTTCTTTTTGTCCCTGTCCAGTCAGTCCAACGATACTGTATTCTCCATGTACCATTGGGATCTTTTTTTGCACTACAGCTCATGCACTTACCTCCTTTGTCCCTCCATACCATTTTTCTTTGAAATACTCCACTGGAATCTTCCCTGCAATGGTAAGAAACCCTTTTCCTGCCAAATCCTTATTCATTTCTCTCAGGATTTTGTAAGCCTTTCCCATGCTTACTCCTAACATGGTAGCAACTTCTTCTGCATTGTAATAAATCTTTTCTTTCATATGATTGTCCTCCTTTTATATCTTTTGATTTTGTTGCGTTTCTTTTGATACACTTATTATATTACCGTATCTTTTGATGCGTGTCAATCATTTTTTAATATATCTTTCTTTTTTTCGTATCTTATGATATGATTAGATTACATTTGATACTTTCCTATTAGTAAGGATAGCTTTAAAACAGGAGGCATACATTATGACAGTTGGAGAAAATATACGACGTATCCGAAAAGAACGTGGTCTTACATTAAAACAATTAGGGGATATGGTAGGCGTTAGTGAAGCCTATATTCGTGCTTATGAAAGTGGACGCAGAAATCCAAAATTAAAATCGTTAGAAACTTTAGCACAAGCACTTGCTGTTAATGTGGAAGTATTGACTAACTCCGATTTTGATGGTATCAAAGCCATGCACAGGCTTTTTCAAGTATTTCGTCAATATGATGGACACCTTTTTGAATATCAGGATCAAGATGGAAATGATATGGTTGGTATTAGTTTTGGAACATTAACTTTGATGCGGTCATGGTTTGACCGTTATGAAAACTATTTACAAGAAGTAGAGAAATGCAATTCTATTAAAGATGTAAAGAAACGTGGAGAAGCCTTACTAAAAGCAGAAGCAGATTTCAATGTCTGGATGGACATTTACCCAGAATCAGAATCCTTCCCTATGAATCTTCAGATTCAAAAGACACATGATGAATTTATGGATAAGATTGGGTTGAATCCAAAAGAGGAAAAATAAATGATATAAAATAATCTGTTTTTATATCCGAATGTTAAAAAAATAGAAGGTTATTTATATTTGAGGTGATGACATGGACAATGAATCGATTTTGGAAATTATCAGTAAGAACATTAAATCAACTGAAGTAGATGATAAGCTAAAAATATGTGATTTCAGAAAATTACTATATAAGGAATTACACCGAGATTTCTCTTACAAATATGCTGAACTTATTAGAAAGTTATTCGCAATCGAGGTAAAAGAACGCAAAGCTCTTTGTAGTTATGATTCAAACGTTGCAAGAGAAATTGATAATACTTATGATTGCCCACTTTCTATAATATGTAGCACCTATCTACTTTATCGTTTGGGCGATTTAAATGATGTAAAATCTATATGGAATGCAAAATGCATTGACTATGATTCATATTTTGAAATTGATGGTCAGTTTTTAGTAGGAGCAGGAGTGGATGAAACAATTGCATTTCTTCGTAGAAAAAGAGGAAGAATAGCAAAATTTATTATAAAAGATATTAAAAGGTATAAGAAACAAGGGGCTTTTGAGCAATTAGCATATACTAACTGGAAAAATTGTATGATCAAAATGATGGACAATCTTTGAATCAAATAAGCATAATCTATAGTTTGTCTTTTCGAACTAATTTAGAGTCATTCAATTTGGGTAGTTAAAAATTATAACTTATTTTAGTTGTACCAAAATAAAAATCTGTACCCAAATCGTACCCAAACGCAAAATAAAAATCGCTACAAAGCTGATAAACTCTAGCTTTATAGCGATTTTACTATTTACTCGAACTCGGCGTGTTCTTTGTTGCTCTTAACTGTATTTGTTTAAGTTTTGTGCAAATACACGCCCTTTTTTACTTCAATTACATCATTTATTATGGCTTGCTGATTTTCTGTTGCCAAAATG
>CAJTXA010000056.1 GCA_910579865.1 uncultured Lachnospiraceae bacterium | reverse complement strand
GGCTTTTAGATTCCCAAGTATTTTCTTTTAATCGCTTTTTCTTGTCTTGTTCGTAAATTTCAAAAAAACTTGCAAAAGTCATATCTAATTTTGTTTGCTGTTTCAGCATGATTTCTCTTTCCCACGCTTGAGCTTCTTTCTTTGTTGCAAAACCTCGCTTTTGTGTTTGTTTCTTCTCTCCTTTCCAATTCGTATAACGATAAATTACCCTCCACTTATTACCATCTTTGTATACAGCCATGTTGTCAACTCCTTTCGCTTTACATTTGACTACTGCTCCGTGTAACAAACTTTTTTATAAAAATAGTTTGCGTTCACTCTGCCTGAAAATGTCAAATAGCCAAGTTTACTTAGTTCCTCATTCAGTTGTTTTACAATTTTATAAGCATAAGATTTTGACACTTTCAATTCTTTTGCCACTTCATCGACCGTCATAAAGTTTCTATTTTCCATAGTTTCTCCCTCCTTATATATTAAATAAAATAGTTTAGTATATTATTTATATTACTAAATATTTCTAGTTAAGTCAATGGGTCGTCGAAAAATATATTAACTTTTTTTATTTCATTTTTATTGCTATTTTCTTTTTCCTATGCTATACTAAAAATAATATATTTTTTTGGAGGGTTCTTATTATGGCAATCGGCAAACGTATCCGCTTTTTCCGCAACCGAAAAGGCATGACACAGAAACAGTTAGGCGAAATCCTCGGTTTTCTCGGAAAGACCTCTGATGTCCGCATGGCACAGTATGAAACCGAAGCGAGGACACCAAAGCACGACCTTGTAAAAGAAATGGCGAGTATCTTTGATGTAAGCACCCACGCCCTCACCGTGCCGGATATTGATACCTATATCGGGCTTATGCACACGCTCTTTGCGTTGGAAGATATGTACGGGCTGAAAATCGGGGAGATTGACGGGGAAATCTGCCTGCGCCTTGACAAGTCCGACTATTCCACTTATACGTCCATGTTCGATATGTTCCACGCATGGCAGGAGCAAGCCGCCAAACTGGAACAGGGCGAGATTACCAAAGAGGAATACGACCAGTGGCGGTACAAGTACCCGGAACTGGACACTTCAAAGCATTGGGCGAAAGTCCCCTCACAGGCGGTCAGCGATATGCTCATGGAGGAATTTCAGAAAATCGAGAAAGAAGAAAAGAAAAAACAGAAAAAGAAGAAAGCATAAAAAAGACCTTGCCGATATTCAGTTATATATCTGAAAATCAGCAAGGTTTTTCATATACCATTGATGTAATTATTTAGTACGTGATGTGAAAAATGTTGCCAAATCGTTGCCAGCACCTAAACAAATTTGTTTGCACACCGCATAAATACTGGCTTCTTAAAGCCCATTTCATCACTCGAACTCATTCTGATTGAGTGCTAGTTAAATTATATCCTTATTGCTTTCTATTTGTCAATTCATTCTTACGGTTAAATATACAATTTAACGACTATATACCAAGTTCAGCTATCACCTTGCAAGTGCGCTATATCATCTGCCGGCAAATAGTAAAACATTTTCAACTATGTTACCCAGCCACATAAGACACGGATAAAGAAACTGACTGAGCTTTGTATAAAATCATTTACAATTTTATTCAAATTACAACTTTTTCTGAGCTCTGTACTTTCTTCAATCGTATTTTCATGGTATACTAAAATTTGGTTAATTGTCGAAAGGAGCAATTTTAAATGAACAATAGAGACATTCTTAATGCTGCCAAAGAAGAATTAACTTCTTTAGACAGCCATTTGATTGATGTCTTAGACATCAAACGTCCAGCAACTTTAGCATATGCAAAGCAACTTGCAAAAGTCATTTCAAAACTATCTCCCTTGTTGGGAAATATGATTGAATTTTCTACAGTTGACTTATTAAATAAGCATGATTGGAACGGTACGGGCGAATGGGTAAGACAAGATCCTGGATTCCCTGATGCACTTTTCAAAAGTAGTATAATTCACCCAAACCCTGGCATTGAAATTAAAGCCTGGTTCCCATTCGCAACAGAAATCACAGCACGTTTCAAAGATAGTGTAACAATTTTTGCACAAGATAATATAGATATGGCATTAATTGCATGGTTACCAGAAAATGTTATTTGGGGAAAGCCTCAAATTATTGATGTCCTTGTAGTTAGTGGTAAGAGCGTTGCAGAAGCAAGGGACTTCCACTACCATAGACCACCCGACTACCTTGTTTTTGAACCAGAGGACACCTCCGAACGTACTGCTAATTTGCAACAAACTAACACTAATGGTTATAAATTACAATCAGATAAATGCGATGCCAAAGCAGCATCCTCTGTTGTTGAAACATGGGGAAAAGATGCCAAAAGGTACAGTCCTGCCCCAGAATATCAACGGCTTCTAAAAACTCTATACGGACAGTTTGTTTATAGACTTGATACAAATTATGCCAAAATTGACCGTATAGAGCATGAGGGAATTGAACAATTTAAAACCCGTGTTTTAAACACTGTTTTTCATGGTATGACAATCAAACAATGGAGCAAAATTTTATCCTCAAAAGATGAAAAAAAGTTAGAGAGCGCATTGAAAACCATTCTGTAAACTGTTTTTTACTCGTTCTATTGCTACATTGTATACATCATGATTTATTTCTGCACAAAAACAAGTTCGTTCCAACTCAGTTGAAGCAACCGCTGTTGTACATAATCCAGCAAATGGATCCCAAACCACGTCGCCAACATCAGAAACCATTTCTATTGTACGTTTAATCAATTCTAATGGTTTCTGATTTAGATGTATTGCCTTTTGGTTAATTTTCAAGCGTTCACGCCCTCTCAACTGTGGAACCTGCCATACATTTGTCACGCCAATAGGGCAGTAAAACTTTGAACGCATCTGTGCCCACTCTTTTTTTGTTATAGCTGTTTTACCATTTAAAGAAAAGTATGGTTTCCCATTGTCTGTTCCAAATGTATTTGCGTATACTGCAATCTTTTCAAAGGCTTCAGCAGGCGGCATATACCATAAATGACATTTTGTAAAATATTTTCTTGTTGCGGCATCTTTAACTCCACAAGCTTCATTTGTTTTTGAAAATGGAAGTCCTGTACGTTCCCATTCAAAGCGCAACCATTCTTTCATTGTCATTTGCGCTCCTTCTACCATAAAGATAGGCTTTTTTACATATTGAACACACACTTCTGTAACCACAGGTAAATGTCTAATTGTTTTAGTATTTGTATTTCCCGCCACATGTCCCATTCCTTTATCCCATACGCAACAAGAAACATAATCCCATCCATATTTTTCTAACACAGGGTGAACAGTCGCCCAACCGACCTCGGTACACCAAAACCATAATGTTGTGAGTGGTGTAGCAAAAGAACTCCATTTTTTAATATGTGGCTCATACCAATCCGCAAGCCCCTTATATGAAACTAAATCACCCGGAAATCCATTTACACCATACGGTCCATCACAAATTATGACAACAGGCGTTTCCCATTTACTATATAATTTAATCGCATCACCACAGTATAAATGAATATTTTCAAAATCCATTTTATCCACTCAAGCATCCTCCCTATTTTGATAATGTTGGATAACATCATCAACTTTACAATTAAAGTAGTTACAAAGACGATCAATAATATCCATTGAAACTTGTTCTCCACGTCCCATTTTATCCATAGTAGACTTAGAAATATTTGTTGCTTTCATTAAGTCCTTTTTTGACATATCGCAATCAATTAATAATTTCCATAGCGGTTTATATGAGAAAGACATAATTTAATACCACCTTTTTCTTTTTATCTTAGCATAAATATATTGAGATTGCAATACTTTTTCCTTTATATCGCATATATGTGAACTACCCATTGTCTAAAGCCAATAGATTTGAACTCGGCGTGTTCTTTACTAATATTAACTATTTTTGTTTAATTTTCGCACAAATACACACCTATTTTTACTTCAATTACGTTATTTATTATGGCTTGCTGATTTTCTGTTGCCAATTTTACTTATCTCAATAATGAGAACCACACTGTACAATTTTTACAGTATTGCTTTCTATACGATAAACGATTCTATTTACATCATCAATTCGACAATACCAATAAGCTGCCATATATGTTAAGTTTGTTCGATTCATTCTTTTATCTATTAGTATTTTACGATTTCTATTAAGAATTCACAATTCCTTTCTTGAGGAAATATGGAAATTATGATATACTGTTTCCAATTTATTTTTTATAAATTATCAGACTCACTATTAAAAAACATCTATATAGAAATTAGGAAGTATTCGAAACAATGAGATTTTAGGTATTCCAACATCCAAATTGCAATAACAACTTTATTTTCTGGCAATACTATTAATATAAAATTCATAGAAAAAAGAAAGAGAGGTATTTATGAAAACAACATTCTATCCGTCTATTACAAAGAAACGTCTATTACGAATAAAAATCAAGGTGAAACGACTATGAAGAAAATACAAAAACGATTTATCCTATCATTACTTATTATAATAATACTAATTATTTGCTATGCAAGATATATTGAACCAGAAGGATTAGTTGTAAAAAAAATTACAATAGAAACAGATAAAGAAATAGAAGATTGTAAAATAGTATTTTTTTCAGATACACATTTTGGAGCATTATATAATGAAAAACATGCAAAGAAAATAGTAGATACTCTAAATAAGCAAAAAGCCGATTTTATAATTTTTGGTGGAGATTTGCTAGATAACTATGAACGAGACAAAGAGAACCTAGATATCGAATACTTACAAAAAGAATTAAGCAGAATAAAAGCAAAATCAGGAAAATACGCTGTATTTGGAAACCACGATTATGGAGGAGGCGCATACAAGATCTATCAAGATTTTATGAACGATTGCGGATTTCAAGTATTAGTCAATGAACATATCATTCTAGAAAATTATCAAATTGATTTAATTGGTTTTGACGATTATCAATTAGGACAAACAGAACCTAGCTTTTATCATCTAGAAACCGATCAATTCCATCTTATTGCAACCCATGAGCCAGTTATTTCAAAATTGGTTCAAGGCTCAGGAGATAGTTTTGTACTATCAGGACATACCCATGGTGGCCAAGTAATGATTCCCTATATTACAAAAAAGCTGCTTCCTGTTGGTTGTGATCAATTTATAAAAGGATTCTATACAGCACAAGATATTCATTCAGAATATTCCATTCAATTATATGTCAGCAGTGGAATCGGATTAACAAAATATCCATTTCGATTTTTAAATACCCCAGAAATTATAGAAGTCAATCTTATAAAAAGAAAACAGTAAGAAAACTTGTTTTTTAACAGAGGGTTTGCTATAATAATAAGGTACCTAATATTTTATAGGAGAGTGTAAAACGATGTTTATAAATTATAAAGAACTAGATAGAATCGAGAAATTGATTTGGAATTTTCGTAATATTAGTCACTTTCTACGAAGTACCTCAAATGGAAAAGGAAGTCAAAAACATATCTTATCTGTGCTTTTAAAAAGTGGATGTGTAACACAGACAGCACTTACCGATTATTTAGGAATCTCACCTGGCTCTGCAAGTGAAGTATTATCAAAAATGGAAGCTGCCAAATTGATTGTTCGAACAGAGAACGAATTGGATCATCGAACCGTTAAAATAGAACTAACAGAAAAAGGGAAACAGGAAGCAATCCTTGTTACAGAAGAACGAAATCGAAATCATACCAAAATGTTTTCAAAACTGTCAGAAAAGGAGCAAGAGGAGTTGCTGTTTTTACTGGAAAAAGTAACTTTACATTGCGAAGATAATAATGTCCAGGAAAAGAAGAAGGAGTAAAGGAAGATGAAACTGATTCTAACCTATATTAAAAAACATCTTGGTATTTTCTTATTGTCCATTTTTTTCTTAGCAATGGAAGCAATGGCAGATCTTCTTCAGCCAACCTTTATGTCTATGATTGTTGATCAAGGGATAAAAAATGCGAATATCAATCAAATTTTTCTATTTGGAATAATAATGCTTGGGATTGCTATGACAGGAGCAGTTTGTGCCGTGATACGGAATCGCTTTGCCAGTAGAGTTTCCCAAACAATCGGAAAAGAACTGCGAAGAGATATGTATCACAATGTACAAGAGCTTTCAATGGAAAATATAGATCGTTTGCGGCCAGCATCGATTATTACTCGTATTACCAATGATGTAGGACGGATTTTGCGGACATTCAAAATAAAAAAGAATGTGGAGGTAACAGACAATGGCAAAATCATTATTTGAGGAACTGGGCGGCAAATACGAAAGGCAAGGGGATTATTTGATACCGTGCTTAAC
>CAJTXA010000055.1 GCA_910579865.1 uncultured Lachnospiraceae bacterium | reverse complement strand
TTCAGAAAATCGAGAAAGAAGAAAAGAAAAAACAGAAAAAGAAGAAAGCATAAAAAAGACCTTGCCGATATTCAGTTTCCATATCTGAAAATCAGCAAGGTTTTCTTTATGCCATTGATGTAATTATTTAGTGCGTGATGTGAAAAATGTTGCCAAATCGTTGCCACTACTTAAATAAATTTGTTTGGAAGCCGCATAAATACTAGCTTCATAAAGCCCATTTCATCACTCGAACTCGATTTTGATAACTATATCTTGTGTCTAGCCAACAATATAATCACCTTATTTTGTATAGAAATTCTTCACATTCTACAGATTATTTCTCGTTTCGAGAGTTTTTGCAAGCATTTTGCAAGCAACATCTCCATTCACGCTATAAAGAATATTCCCTAATAGCTGATACCACACTTTCTGTATTCCAATTGACATGATAATATGATTCTGTTAATAACTCTGAGGGCATTCTTTCTTGTCCTCTAGGTCTTATTACAATAATAGGTTTTCCATAACTATTAGCAATGTCAACCTCTTTTTGAATCCAGCGTCTATGATTATAATACATCCCCGCAATTATCAACACACAGGAACAAGGACTTATCTGTCTATGTAAAGCCTCATCAAGTTCTTTATCTGTTCGTGTATCTAACGCATCATGTTGAGGAACACTGTAATTTTTCCACGAAAAATACGAGGCTTTATTCAACATATCTACAAGATTATAGTACTCAGAATTATATTTCCAAGCATGACTAATAAATAAATTATACATTACACGTCTCTCCCTTCTAATACAAACTTTTTTTCAATTCTTCATAAAATTTCTGCGTTTCCGAAATGTTACTGTCTGCTCTTACATAATAACTATGATTTAATTGCTTTTCTAACACAACTTGTCTTGCCACCTTATTTCTAACTTCAACATATTTTTGGACATCTTGTTGATTTTTTAAACGTGGCCAATACTCCAGATATTCTGGTAGTTCCTCATAACTCATTAAATAATTAGCAATCGGCATATCTTTTTCTGTTGCCATACCAATTTCAAAAGGAACCCACCATGATCGTTTAGTATTATTAGATAACACAACTATTACATCTGAGCATTCCCTTAATTTCTCTCGAATATGCTTTGTTAGTTTTTCGCCATCATCTGAAATAATATCGTCCAATATATCCAAATATGCTTCGACACCCACATTTACTAAGGTCTGCTGTATACTAAGCGCAGTATGCTCATCTTCTTTTTTATGTGAAATAAATATTTTCATTCTCTACCTCCATTCCATATCGGTGAGCTAAATCAACTCATTGTTCACTAATCTCCAATATTGTTTCCCTATTGAAGTTAATTTACACTTCTTAGACTCCATGGCAGCAAAATACATATGTTCTGTGCCGACTGGCGTTACCAAACCAACACCCTCTAACTTCTGCAGATCAGCAAAAATCTCTGTATTCTCTTTCCGAGCATACGGTTCGGTTATTTGATGATTATCCTCTGGTGAGTTTGTTGGCTCATACGAAGGATCTAACTGGTAATTCGTTTCCTCAGTTTCAAAATATTTACATATTCTACGTATTATTTCCATGTCCACCTGCGGAACAACATCTCTTAAAGATGTAAATCTCGTTACATTGGTTTTAAAAACTGGTCTTTGCTCCCATGGACCCAAGGCTTTATCAATATACGCATAAATCCCACCTAAAGAAATATGTCCTGTCACGTCAGCAGCACCGCCTTTAAGAGCTTCTAACAATAGTGCTGTAAACACACCATGTCCGTTAATTTCCATAGAAGTCTCAGACGAACGACTAGCTGTCAGTATAGTAACTCCTTCTCCTATTATAGAAGTATTTTGACCCATTACCGCAACGTTACCCAATGCCCCTGAGTAGCAACTATCCAGAATCACAATTTTGTCTTTACAGTTTGATTCATTAGCAATTGTTAATACATCCTGCAAAGAAACTCCGTAATCTTCCTCAGAAAAATCCGGCGTAACAAGATATCCCCCTGTAGAATCTACATAACCATGCCCGGAATAATAAAACAACGCCACATCTGCATCTCCTGAAAAACACTCTTTGATCAATTGTTTTAACCTACTTTTCGTTTTAACATTATTTTCCAATTTGACCGAAAAATTAGGTGTCTCGTTCTCGTTTTTGGATAATAATTTCTTAATTGCCTCCGCATCATTACAGCATCCATGCAAAGGACTTTGTAAATATTCATCAATTCCAACTAATAAAGCCTTTCTCATATATTTTTACCTGTTATGAAGTGACCTTTGTCAAGTGTAAATTACAAAAATCACCACAAACTTTTCCTTTCATTAAATTTTAACACTGGGTACAGAGGTAGAACCTCAGACTAACAGTCCCCGGCCTTGGCCACTCTGTTATACGTGGATTGGTTACCAACAGGTCAATGGTCCGCCGTGAATCTTGCCGTCTCCTAGCGTGAATCAAAATATATAAATATAATGTCAACAGAGGTAGATCGCAAATAATTCGGACCTTAGAGTGCTCCAAGGCTCTACCTCTGCATCCAGTGTTAATTAGTTTTGTTTGCAGATGAAATCTGATATAATCAGTTTTATCTGCTTAATTACCTTTCATGATATTCATCTGATTCTGTCACAGGCCTTGCCGCAAAGCGGTGCGAAGCAGCCTTGACCGAAACAGATGAATATCATATCTATCCTATATTCCCTGTTGCCATTCCCCACATGAAACAAGCAAGTTCTCTTGCTATTGCTGTGGTAGCTACATTTCTATTTATCCCTTTGTTTAATGTCATCTTATAGAATCGTCTACGCAGTCTTTCATTAGCTTTATCTGCATATGCTATTACTTCTGCAGAACATCCTTGTTGACGTTGTTTCAGTGATATAGATTTGTGTCCTATATTACCTCGTGTATAACTTTGAGCTGCTTCTACCATCAATCGCCTTAAATGACTGTTTCCGGCTTTAGTAATACTATATCGATTTCTATCATCACCGCTTGAATTCTCACTTGGAACCAACCCTAAAAATCCTGCAAACTTAGGTGCTTTTTCAAATCTGTTAAAGTCACCAATCTCAACAATCATTGATAAAGCTGTATGTGTTTTAATTCCTAGGAAGCATCCCATATTTTGAACTTTTTCCTTGTATTTCTCACCTGATGCAAGCTCTTCAATTCTATTATCAAGACGCTCTATCTTTTCTGTAAGATATTCGTAAGTCACAAGATACTCTGACAATGTTTCTTTGTCTAATCCTGTCAAATCAAGATTCTTAAGCCATTTCATATGTGCGATTGTCCAATATGTTTTCCGTCTTCATACTTCTTGCCATGACGAAGTACAAATGCAAGAATCTGCTGTTTAATCTTCTTAAGCATAAGCTTCTGATCATCACGCATGCGAATGTATTCCTTAACAGAATTATCTTCATCATCAGGAACATACACCTCGCTATAAGTACGAAACGCTAAACATCTGGCTATATTACCTGCATCTCGCTTATCTGTCTTAACACGGTTTGTATTGGTGATAGCCATTGTTGTTGGTGCTAATATCTTACAGTCTACTGCATGCTCTTTCAGCTGATGATAAAGCGAATAACCTAAGCATCCAGCCTCATATCCACAAACAAAAGTTGCATCTTCTCCATACACTTTTCTCATTGATTCTATATATTTTAAAATCAACTTGTAATCTGAAGGTATTGTTTGTTTATACTCAACCTTATCAGTATCATAACAATAACAACATAAAGTGTAACTTTCCTTATGGACATCCATTCCTACATAAACTATACTATTCATTGTGACCTCCTATTGTATGCGGTAATCCCTGTTACCTGATATTGTTTTCATCAACTAATATCATACAGGTAAATCCACGAATCTACAATTGTGAGGTCACTTCATATTGTCTCCTAAATTTGCCTTGGATTTTATTAGGCATGTAAGTCACTCAAATAAATCCCTCTTTATTGAATATCCCTTTGTATACTTAATAATACAATTGATATTAATGAAATATATATATAAACCATATAATGACCTGATATGGGAATCCCTTTCGAACTGATGTTTAGGATTGAATTATAGAATGATAAATGATACGATGAGAATGTTTATTCGATGATCATTTATGGTCATTAGCAGATTAGCTGAAGTTGCCGCTTCAGCTTTTTTGCCACATTCAATCAACTATCTTGTTTTCTATCACCACCTCACTTTCTATCGAACTTTTGAAAAACATAATCACATTTTCCGCATTTCACAGATTAACAATCCAATATTACTACCTATTGCGCTTTCCAATTTCTCCAAATCCTCACAATATCTTTTTTCATTTTTGATTGCTATATCAATATTCTTTACAAGTGTTAAAGCGTCATATCGTGATTTTTCATATTTAGGCAATCTATTTCTTAACTCCTGTTCTGTATACCTTCGTTTTGAGGTAACCAATGGATTTTCAAGCAATTGCTTATCGTTAAGCTCTCTAACATCCTCAAAATGCATCAAAAGCCAAAATTCAAAACAGGGATTTGTTAAGTATAGACCAAAGTTTCTTATTCTACATTGTTCCATAACATACTCATATTGATTAGTGGTAAAACTTTTCCTATCTCGATCCACTATAAAACAAATCTTGTCCAATCCTTCTGCATACGTCAGATTCTCAAAACCAATAATTTTGTTTACATCTTCCATTAAATTTTTTAAATCCGTTTCCTTTTCCAAAAAACATATGATTTGTTCACAAGCTGACTGCACATCCTCAGTTGACACATTTAACGAAACGCCAAGTTTTTCACAGCATATCCATTCCAAGGTTTTCCATATATATTTAGCCAATGTACGATTGTTGACAAGAATCTGTTCACTTTGAAGATAGTCCATAATCCAATTCAATATGGTTTCATACGACACCTTACCACTATCTCTCTCCTTAAGATTTTGAATAATACGGTCAACCATTTTTTTAGGATTACTCCATCCCGCCTCATTATAACTACGCACAATCGGTACAAGCTCGATAAGCGGGTTTAACTTCAAATTCTCCCGTAATTCTGTTATAGCATCAAAATATATGAGTTCTGTATCTTCCCCCTCATAAACCAAAAAGTACTTTTGTCTAACTTCATCAGAAACCAGCACCCTAGTGCGTTCTGCAAATTGCTTTCTTTCTCTCATACACTAATCCTCCTTTATTGGAAAAACAGTGCTGAAAATAGGAACACCACCATAACGCCCTTCTAAATATGCTTTGTCAATCTTCTGATCGAATCTCGCATTATATTCTTCCAAAGAATAAATATCCGATTCCCCGTTCGTTCGTTTGTCAATAAACCATATCTCATCACGTCTTAACAAATCAAAATCCATAAGACGTGATTCATGGGTAGTTACAATCAATTGTATATTTCTTTCCGCAGCAATCTGTAGATAAGTTTCAACAAATTTATAACTCAAGCTTGGATGTAAACATCTGTCCAATTCATCAATAATATATATCTTATTTTCTCCAGCAAGCAATATTTCCAAAAGATCAAGGATACGTACTGTTCCATCCGACTCCTCTGATAATTGAAACAGTACATCACTTGTTCCATGTGAAAATTCAATAGTCTGACAACTTGATTTATCACTTTTGTCAATCGTAATAATAAAGAAGTCAATATTGCTTCTCATAACAAGTGTAATCTCTGCATCTTCCTCATCATTTCTAATTTCAGCTCGTTTTTTCTCAATATCCGTAATAATATGTTGTCGCAATTTTTGCGGTAATTCTCCCAACACTTTTTCTACTGGAACGTCTACCATTCTAAAACCTGTGATACCTGTACCAAAAGCAGAAATTATCCTACAAACTTCATCAACATCGTTTGCCCTTGCAAGATATGAATAATCTGATATAGGCTGAGTTGGATAGTTGATATCCAACTGATTTTTTATCCAATAAAATACGTCTCGTATAATGGAAATCTTTTCATATTTTTGATACAAATTTTTCTTATTTTGATTCATTATTGATAGAAATAAAACAGAAGAATCATCACAAATATCACCAGCATATATATTTAATGTATCAATCAAACCCTTTTGTTTCAATGTTGCCCCTAATTCATAACTGCCAACTTCAATATTACGTTCAAATATAATCTTCTCTGTATTATCCGCATTTAGTTCCACAAGCCACTCCGAAACAAATCTGCTTTGACTTAAAACCACTTCATATCCATATGAATAATATCGACCATTCAGCATTATCTCCATTTCAAAATAGCTGGCTTTGTCCTTATTTGAAGATGATGTTTTACAATATTTATTCGTATGACCATTGGGGAGTCCACGCACAACTGTATGTTGCATAAATTCAATTGCCTTTACAAGATTCGATTTTCCTGCAGCATTTGCACCATAAACAGCAGCAAACTTTAACAATTTATTCTTCCCGTCATCATATATATGCTCTTTCTTGCTTCTTACCTTCCCAGCAATCATAGAAAATTCCTCTGATTTACCATTATCCCTTGTATTAAATGACAAAAAATTTTTAACATTAAACCTAACTAACATGTCAGCACCTCCTAGTATAATAATGGTGTAGTCAATCAAGACTACTTGGTTAATAAATTTCTAAAATTAGACAACAGAAGAAGGCGTTCTTCCTTCATCAGATGTTGTCCATATTAATTATCATGTCTGACGGCTCCTGATAGACACC
>CAJTXA010000054.1 GCA_910579865.1 uncultured Lachnospiraceae bacterium | reverse complement strand
GTCCGGTTATGCTTGCTAAAGTCATAGAAATGGTAAGTGAAGAAAACTGGTATATGATGGAGGGGGATTTTAAAGGCGCCGTCTATGAATCAATTCTTGAAAAAAACGGACAGGACAAGAAAAGCGGAGCAGGTCAGTATTTTACGCCGAGAGCATTGATTCAGGCTATTGTTGAGGTGGTCAATCCTAAAATTACAGAAACAGTTGCAGATCCCGCCTGTGGTACCGGTGGTTTTCTGCTTGCGGCTTACGAACACATGAAGAGTCAAAGCAAGGATATAGAAAAGCAGCAGTTTTTGAAGAATAATGCGCTCTTTGGAGCGGATAATACATCTTTAGTTGTAACGCTTGCTTCTATGAATTTGTATCTGCATGATATTGGTGTCAATAAGAGTCCTATTGCATATCAGGATTCTTTGATTGACACATCTGACAGAATGTTTGATGTAATACTGGCAAATCCACCCTTTGGAACCAGACCGCAGGGAAGTGTGGAGGTTGCGGTTAATAGACCTGATTTTGTGAAAACATCTGACAATCAGGTTAATTTTTTGCAACATATAATGTCTGTTGTAAAGAAAGATGGGCGTGTTGGAGTGGTGCTTCCAGACAGCGTTCTTACGGACATGGGAGCCACGGAGAAAGTAAGGGAAAAACTTTTGAAAGACTTCAATCTTCATACCATTCTCAGACTTCCTACTGGTATATTTTATGCGAATGGCGTAAAAACAAATGTGCTTTTCTTTGAGAAAGGGAAGCCAACTAAGGGAATTTGGGTTTATGATTATAGAACGGGTATTAAACATACGTTAGCGACAAAACCGATGACGAGAGCGCATCTTCAGGAATTTGTGGATTGCTATTGTGTTGGTCATGAACATGACAGGGTTGCTACTTATAGTATTGATAATCCGAATGGACGGTGGCGGTGTTTTTCCGAGGAAGAAGTTAAAGGTGCAGATAATCTTGATTTTAAGTGGATTGATTTGGAAGAGAAGGATGAGAGAACGATTCCAGAAGTGCTTACTGATATGCAGATAGAAGCGGATGGAATTGCCGAGTCGGTTGCTTTGCTTAAGCAGATATTAGGAGGGGTAGCTTTTTGATAGATACGAATGTGATTAGAGATAAAGTATTATCCTTAGCAGTAAACGGAAAACTTGTAAAACAAGATTTTACAGAGGAATCAGCAGATATTTTGATTTCAAGAATTAATGAAGATTTACATGGTCAGATTCATGCGGAGACTTGGAAGAAAGATGAAATTCCATTTGAAATTCCGACTAATTGGAGTTGGTGTAGATTGTCGGATATTGGATATACAAATATAGGATTAACATATCACCCACAGGATATTGTTAAAGATGGAATAATTGTAATTCGTTCCAGTAATATCATAAATGGCGAAATAGACTATACAGATTTAGTTAAAGTAAATTGTCCAATTCGCAAAAATCAATATTTAAATAGAAATGATATCGTCATTTGCGTTAGGAACGGAAGCAAAGCGCTTGTTGGAAAATGTGCTATATTCAAAGAAACATCAAGAAAGGTGGCTTTTGGAGCATTTATGGCAATATTCAGAACACCGTGCTATAGGTATGTTTATCATTATCTAAATACTCAATTATTTAGAAGATATTTTAATAGTGATGATACAAAGCAAATTAATCAAATTACACAGAAAATATTAAAAAATGCTTTGATTCCATTACCACCTCAAAATGAACAAAATCGCATTGTAGATAAAATTGAGGAAATATTTAGTGTATTAGATACTATTGATGAATATCAATCTCAATATTTATTTAATGTAGAGACATTAAGAAATAAATTATTTGACGCAGCTATTCAGGGCAAGTTATCGGAACAGCGCCTAGAAGATGGAACAGCAGAGGAGTTATATACAAAGTTGCAAGCAGAAAAGACTGTGTTAATGCAAGAAGGTAAAGCCAAGAAAGAAAAAGTCTTACCTGAAATAGCGGAGACTGAGATACCATTTGACATTCCACCAAATTGGAAATGGGTACGTTTGGGAGACATTTCTGTGAAAATATCATCTGGTAATACTCCAGCAGGTGGAAATAAATCAAATGTCTATGTGGAGAAAGGATATAGCTTTTTTAGAGAACAAAATATCTATAATGATGGAATTCATGAAGAAGGGTTGGTTTATATAACAGAGGAATTGCTTAAAACAAGAGAAAACAGTACTGTTATGCCAATGGATATTCTTCTTAACATTACGGGTGGCTCTATTGGTAGATGTGCTTTGGTTCCAGATGATTTTACAAAGGGGAGTATTAACCAACATATCCTAATTGTTAGAATGATTGATCCAAGATTGAGATTTTATGTTCATACCTGCATTTGCAGTCCATATATTCAGAAGTATATAAAAGGAAATACAGTAGGCGATAAAGATGGATTTAGTGCTGGCAGATGTAAAAATATGCTGATACCCTTGCCACCGTTAGAAGAACAACAAAGAATTGTATCAAAATTGAATAAAATATTAGCATTTGCTGCAATGTGACTGAATTTAATTTAAACAGTTTAGATGTTTGAATGAATTATTAGTTTTAGAACAGTACGAAGGGATTTATACATAATGAAAAAATATTTTTTGAAAGACAAATCACTTAATAATATTGATGATGATTTATTTAGATATCAGGATTTTGCAAACAATTTGCGAAAGCTTATAGAACATAATGAAGTTCCTTTTAATATAGCTGTTATCGGGAAATGGGGATTGGGGAAATCTTCCATAGTTAATATGGCACTTGCGCCTTTGAGAAAAAAGGATAGGAATAAAGAATTTCTTATATGTGATATTAATGCATGGAAATATGAGAAAGATGAAATAGGAAAAGCATTTTTAAAAGAATTATGGGAAGGTATCAGTGAACGAAAAGTATTAAGCTTTAATTTTTTCCATAAAGATTACAGTGATACAGTAAAAGAAATGTTGAAGGATGCAAATAGCACTTCAAGAAAAAATGCAGGACTTCTTAAGTTTTTGAAATTTGTTGTTATAGCAATTGTACTTTCAATAATTGCATTTATAATCTATTGCTATTTTAGTAATGGCTTTTATGGAGTTGCCTTTCAAGGAACACAGTTTTGGGTATCAACATTTTTGAGGTATTGTAAAAATATGGGAAGCATATTGATTATACCGTTAGTTGTTTGGCTTGGTAAGTTATTTATGGATAAGCTTAATGAACCTGCTTATAAAAATTATGAAATAAGTTTTCCGCTACAGACACAAGCGGACTATGAAATGTATTTAAAAAACTTACTGCAGGAATATTATAAAATAAATCCAGAAAAAAGGATAATTGTTGTAATAGATGATTTGGATAGGCTTAGTGCAGAAAAAATCGTAGAGGCATTAGATGCATTAAAATTATTTATGGAATATGATAGGTTTATATTTATTGTACCTTTTGATGATGAAATACTTAAAAATGCTTTAAAGACAAAAAGAATAAATGGAATTAGTACATTTGGAAATGAGTATGACGGCGAAATGGTTTTAGATAAAATTTTTCAATATAAAATGTATTTGCCACAGTTGATTAAATATGATATGAGGAATTATGCTTTTGAAATTTGCAAAAATGATTGCAGTGATTTCATTAGAGAGTATTGTAATGATAATTATGAACTCTTTGAAGAAATAGTCGGGAAAATACTAATACATAGTGGTGTTTCAACTCCAAGACAAGTGAAAAAAATAATTAACGCATTTGTTGAAAATGTAATGATTGCCAGAGATCGGGAACAGGCGGAAAAAGTAGCGGAAGGATTTGCTGCTGAAAAAATAGGTTTACAGACGATTGCCAAAATATCAGTTTTGCAGTCAGATTATAATGAATTTTATGATTTACTTTTTAAAGATGCAAATGTTATTAATGAGATACTTGAAGTTCACCGAAGTAATGGCGAGAAAGAATCATCGGAATTATTAAAAAATTATTTTGATGATAAGAATGTGCTTAAGAAAAAGTATGAGCCGTTGGTTAATTATTTGATATTTACTGAGAATTTAGGGCATAACAATATTACCCCGTATTTGTATATGTCACAGACCAAAGAAGGGGTATTGGTCGGAGATCAGAAACAGCAAGACTTTATGGCTGCAATTGAAAGCTGTAATTTTGTTTCCGTAAAGCAGTTGATAGGTGAAACACCAATTTTGATTTCTTTATTTATTGAACAATTAAGATATAATGAGTCACCGATGATGGGGAATATTGTATTATCTGCAATTGACTGTTATGATGCTATATCTGAAGATGATAGGGAGAAACTGGCATTTTCCATTGCGGAAAGAATTCCAGAGCTTTCAAGTTCGTTATGTGATTTTAGATATGATTTAATAAATGAAAAAAATTTGGTAGCGGTATGTCACAAGGTAAATGATGATGGATATAACGGTTTGGTTGAATGCGCATTAAACAGGAATCAGCAGGATGGAAATTATAAAAATAGGGTTATCTTAATCAATAAAATTTCTCGAATTAAATATGAACTGTCAGAAGAGGTATTAAACAAATTTGAAATTTTTACCAAAGAATGGATGATATCAGATGAGACGGGAGTGCAAGATGTCATAGATTATGCGGCAGGTGAGGAAATCAATTATTTTGCTAACGTATATGGGAAAGAGTACGTGAAAAAAATTGCAAAGCATATCACAGATAATGATGATTTTGATGATACAATGATTAAGCAGTTTGGAAATGTTCTAAGTGCTTTTTTAGAGAATAACTCTATTATGGAAATTGCAGATGTACTTGAACCATGTTATGAGTATCCAATACTGCATAAGATGTTGGATGCATCAATTAGTGAAATGGAATATAAGGAAATTCAGAATGCAAAAGATATTGCAATCAAGATAGCTTCAGTGGGGGTAAAAAATCTTAAAGGAATTTATGGGTACAGAATTCTATCAAAATTATCATATACAGTTAATGCTGAGGAAGGAAAGAATATGGATGTATTTTTTTCGGATACTGTAGGAGAGATAGAATTTTCAGATATGATTGAAACATTTTCAAATAATAATACTTTAGATATGCTGCCGCAAACAATTGGTAGATTAAATGAGTACGCTTTTGAAGAAGAGGGATATGCATCTGACGTTAGAAGACTTTTAAAACGATATACGAAAGAGCAGACGGATACATTCTGGAATAACTTAGATAATTTGTGCCGATACTCGTCTGGCAGGGAGTATAAAATAATAAGTGATTTAATAGTAGATTTATCAAAGGATGATCATTATGATAAAGAAGCAATAAATGTTATTGAAAAAGATATTATATCTGGAGCGGCAAACTATTATAACCAAGATAATTATTTACTGTTTGCTATTCAAGTAGTAAGCGCATATAAAGATAAGATTTCGCAAAGTGTTCTTGATAAGTATAGTACTGTACTTTTGAAAGTTATTGCTACTGATACGGATAACGCACTTAATGCTTATAGAGTAGTAAATAAGTTAAATAGTAAAGAGTTTTGGTGTAAAAATATAGGCACTGTATTAGGGTATGTTACAAAAGGAACATATGCTGTTATTTATGATATCATAACTGGGCGAATAGAGTTGTTTAATAAGGAAAATGATAATTTAACTCAATTGGTTGATTTTTTGGTTGATTACATAGACTTATCAACTAATCCAGATGATGTGATTAATATATTAAATGCACAGTTTTCAAAAATAGGAAAAGTTGCGCAATTGGTTCATAAGTTGATGAACATTGAATATGATGAAGATAATGCAAGCACTAAACTGACAAAGTTTATTGATAATTGTGAAGTGAGTGTTATTATAAAGATTATTTCTGATGAATGGGGAAAAGACGATATACACAAAGAAAAGCTTGTAAAAATCTTGTCAAAGTCAGAGAAATATTCTGTTCAAGCGTTGCTTTATCGTATTAATGAAAATAAGGAAAGTATAAGCAAAAATGATTTAATTTCCTTATTGGAATTTTGTGAAAGTGATGTAACAGAAAACAATATTGAATCACTTGTAAATATTATGAGATATTTGTTAGAAAATTATTTTGAAAAAGATATATGTACTCAAATTCTTGTGCAAATTAGTAATTTGACGCATATAGTAATTGCTAAACAACGAGAAAATTTATGTATGATACTTACTGAAATTTTTCAAAAATCGTCTAGTGAAGAAAATAAAAGAAAGTGTGCTGTTATTATTAAGGACAAAGGATTTGGCAGGAAGATGAAAGGCAAATTAGATGAAAGCGAGTTGAAGGAATATAGGTCATATTTATCGTAGAATATTTATACGTCAATGCGATGTTTTCATGATTTCAGTAAATAACCTGTAACTTGTTGCGAGGTATTTGACTATTGCCATAGAAAGTGGCATAAGAAAAAGATAAAGGAAGTGCAATTAAAAATATTGGAGTAGAAAGCAGATGACGATATGAAAACAATAGATGAATACATAAAAACAGATGATAAGGCAATATGTGAGAATATAGACGATTTAGAGTATAAGACAAGAGATAAGGTTGCACAGAATATGCTGAGTTATTTTCGTAACCTTGTGGAACATATTGCAGTCAGGGTGTATGCGGAGCAACACGAAAATGCTTTTGTAGATTATGATACAATACCGAAGGCTGTTGAATTTTTAAAGACAAGCAATGAATTTTATTTTCTTAGGAAGTTCCATCAACTGTTGCAGGAATCGCGTTCTCATTATACGCCGGATAATGATGGGGCAGAACGGTTGCTTTTAAAATATTATGAATACTTACTACAGATTAAAGATTTTGTTTATAGAAGATATCAGATACAGATTCTTTCCAATATAGACAAGTTTCCGATTGATTTGGATGATACACTGCAACAGTATTATGAAAAAATTGTGGAGAAATTGGATAAAGTTCATTATCAGAGAGCTCATGAG
>CAJTXA010000053.1 GCA_910579865.1 uncultured Lachnospiraceae bacterium | reverse complement strand
GAATTCACACTGTCCGGTGTGGAGTTCATCCGGAGATTTCTGATGCATGTACCGCCAAAACGTTTTGTTCGGATCCGGCATTATGGGCTCCTGTGCTCCAGGACGAAAAATAAACAGCTTGCTCTGTGCCGCAACCTTCTAGGATGCCGGAAATACCTTTCAAAGCTAAAGGATATGGCAATGCCTGAGATTTTGGAACATCTTTACGGGATCAAGGTTTGCATATGTAAAGCATGCGGAGGACGCCTTGGGAAACCACAGGTACGGATACCGCAACGCTGTTAACGAAAGGGATCCTATACTTTTTCGCAAGCCTTTCACACAAAGGCTTTAAAGTCATGCCTATCACTAAAGGAGTGGGAAAAAGCATAGCATTTTCCCTGATTATCCGGTATAATCAAGAATAGGAGCAGACGGATTAAAAGCCCATAAATACTGGCTACTCAGACGCTCACTTTGTTCAATTAGGCCAAATCGAAAATGGTGTAAACGAAGGGGCAGTTCCCTGCAATGTCAAAACTGCTTTTTCGTTTACCCCATCATCGATTGTAACCTAAAGAATTTGTAATTACTTTTTAGCTTTAAGAAACAATCCTTTATCTTTTCTATAAACCTGTACAGTTTTAAATCCAGAATTATAAAAAAATTTCTCTAACTCTTTTGGACTGTATACCCTCACATCTCCACTTTTTGATAAGGGAAACCAAAATTTATTTGCAAAAAATCTAAGTACAGTTCCAAAGTTAGGGTCAGCTATATACACTGTACCGTTTCTCTTTAAAATCCTTTTACACTCATTTACAAATCCTTGTGGATTATCAAAATGATGAAATGCGCAACATATCGTTATAATATCAATACTTTCATCTTTCCATTCAAGTGGATAACAAGACTTTACCTCAAAATTCATATTAGGATAACGCATTTTTGCGGCATGAATCATGTTTTCTGATACATCTATTCCATTTGCTTGTATTTTTGCTTTTTTTGATAATTCCCTCAATAGAGTTCCATTTCCACATGCAACATCAAGAACGATATCACCTTCGCTCAAATCTATCATATTAGATAGCTCGTTAATATGAAATCTGGTATATTGTCCTTCTCTTGACGTATCATACTCAAATGCTATTTTATTGTACGCAATTCTTGATTCTTCTGTTTTTTTATTCATGTCATTTTCCCAAATTCCGATTGTAATTTGATGATTTTTAAGGGAAATATTAGTCATTATATTTTGTTATTAAAATTTTCGCCAACCCTTGAAAACACTAAATTTATCGCAGGTGAACTTTCCCTTAAAGTTTCCCTTGTGTTATATCTTCCCACAGGGCATTACGAACCCTGATAAGGGAAAAAATGAGGGAAACAAAATCACATAAAACATTATAACACAAAACATACGGGAATTGTGAACTGATTGAAATGCCTTCAAAAAATAATGAAAAGAGGACAGATAAAATGAATATGGTTTACGCAACATACAATATCCACCATAACAGCATTGACATCTATACTTATGCAGGCTACTTTTTACGGATAGACTGCAATAAAGCGGAAGAAGGGTTGGAAATTACTCCCTGCTCTGAATGTGCCTTAAATGCTCTGGCAATAGACGAACCTCTTGAATATGTAAGATTGTATCTTGAAGGAAATATGCAGATGTGGGTGGATGCGGAGGATTCGTTAGAACTGTGGTAATTTCTTGTAAAACAGCAGAGTCCAAATTTATATTTGGTTACTCTGCTGTTTACTTTTAAGATGGCTATAATCTATAAGTCCAATATGCTAATCAACCTTTCCAATTTGTATTTCGGGTATAGAAAAGCAACACCTTTAATGAGTAAATTTTGGAGTTTCTTAAACAATAATTGTTTATCTTCTAAATAGATAAAATTACAGTCTCATTTAATTAGAATTTTCTTTTTCTTTCTTGTATAAGTCAAAAAAGTAACTGTTATTTTCCAGCAATTCATCAAAAGTCCCATTACCAACAATCTTTCCGTTTCTAAATACAATAATACGGTCAAATTCCCTAATGGAAGTCAGACGGTGGGCAACAGCAATCACGGTAGCATGTTTTATCTGTTCCAAAACATTTTTCATAACGATACCTTCGGTCACGTTGTCCAGTGCTGATGTTGCTTCATCTAAAACGACTATATCAGAATTATCAAACCAAAGTCGGGCTAATGCCAATCGCTGCTTTTCTCCACCCGATAAACAAGTTCCTTTCTCACCTATTTTTGTTTCTACACCTTTATCCAATGCGGCAAGCAATGACAACAGATGTGTTTTTTCAAGGCATACATGAATATCATTTTCTGAAACTTCCCTGTCAAACACAAGATTTTCTCTGATTGTGCCGTCAAAAACAGGAGTGTCCTGTGATAAATAGGATACTTTTTCATACAATGATTCCAGTGAAATATTTTTAAGTGGTTCGTCGTCAAAAAGAATATTTCCCTTATCATACTTGAGCAGTCCAACCAAAATTTTTGTCAATGTAGATTTTCCCGAACCCGATTCGCCGACAAATGCTATTTTTTCACCTCTTTTAATCGTCAGCCTGACAGATTGAAGCACCTCTTTGTTTTCATAGGAAAACGATACGTCCTCAACATGAATTTCGCTTAAAGGTGCAGGAAAATCTATGCCTTGTTCAAGCTGTGTATCTTCTTTCAAATCTAACAGCCCCGTAAACCGCATCCAAACCGTTTTATTCAGTTTGTACTGTACATAAATAACGTTAAAAATTGCGATAGGAGTATATGCATTATCAATCAATGTGATTAAAGCGACTACAGAGCCAATGGATAAATGGTTGTTTCTCCATGCATAAGCTAAAATCCCAACATCTAAGCAGGTAACTAACAATGCAAATATGGTGAAAAACGCTTCGTGTATCATAGTCATTTTTACTTTTGATGATACAATAACACGCTTTGCCCCCAATGCCTTTTTTACTTCATTTGGAAATTGATGTTTCATGCGGAAAATCGGCATTTCCATAAAGCCACGCACAAGAAAATGGTTTAATTCTTCCTCGTTTGTCAGTATCTTTTCCTTTATCTGATACAATCCTTGCAGCAGAAGATTCGTTACCAAAAATACAATAATATATCCTGCCAAAAGAAAATATGTAATCGTTCTGTCTATTTTCCAGATAAAATATAGGCTAAAAAGAATTGTCGGCAGTAAATTTCTGACGACGCTAAACCAAAAGTCATAGAGAACACCTTTTCCTGCATTAGCCCCATTTTCAATCTGTTGAACCAACTTTCCTGTTCCTAACTTTTGGTATTCAAAATAATCCATTCTGCCAATCTTACGCAGTGCCAGTAACTTAAAATCCAGGTAAATCTCATTTCCAAGTTTGGCAGACGGATATTCGTCTATATAGTTTATTCCATAATTGATAAAAAGAATGGCACCATAAAATAAAATCCCATAAATGGTTATTGTTCTGTCTGTCAGTCCGTCTATAACCTTTTGAAAATAGTCAGCTTTGTAGTTTGACATAAAGGCATTGAATAAGCCGATTAACAGATAGACAATTACCCATTTCTTGTTATTTCTTAAAACTTCTTTCATATAACGCATAACTGTACTCCTTTTCTGAAATGACAAAAATTGTCATTCGATAATATTGTCATTAGAACAGTACAGTTGCAACTGTCAGCAGGTTCAATTATCCTCAGCACAATCTGCTAACAGTTGTATCAACTGTACTGAGTAAATATCTCGGATATATTTCATAAATAAATTCACCTCCATTCTCTTTTTCCAAACAAAAAATCTTCCCATAAAGACAGCAAAAACAACCCAAATACTTTTGGGTATATTTTGCCATTCATGCGGAAGATTTTCAACATCCAACATTATTCAAATCGCAAATACGATTCTCAATTTCTTCGGTAGTAACACGCAAATGGACGAATTGAATTACTACCTCTACAAAATAGCATTTTTCATTGTTTTTGTCAATAACCTTTTTCTTGCAATCTCCATTATGATGTGGTAATTTATCTTGCCCTCTTATCCTTACTTTTTGAAGTGTGTTTCGTTTGTCTATCTGCATTTTCTCTTTGATAATTCTGTAATCGTTTGTAAATGCTATCTTCCCGCCTGTCAGCTTTGTCTTGATAATTGTCATTAGCTGTTTTAGCGGCAGCAAAGATTTTGTAGAAATCATGTACCGTTTGAAATCCATACCGTTTAACAATCCCCGGCAAACCGACTTTCAGAAGGTCTATTTCCTCGTTCTTGCGGTCAATCCTGTTTTGCAGTTCCCCTCAATTTGTCAGCTTTGCCAATCCTTTCAGGCTGTCACGTTCAAGTTCTAAAGCATTGCGCGCCCTCTCTGCGTCAAAGATAATCCCGTTTTGACGGTTCAGTTCCTTATAAATCTTCAGCAGCTTTGGATATGCGGCGGCTTCAGCGGACATAGCAGGCTTTGGAAGTATCTTTGGTGTTTCCTGATTTGTTTCTTTCGTTTGGGTTTTGTGCTGCGGCTCCTGTTTTTGTGCTGACGGATTGGCAGCCGGTTCTTTAAGGCGGCTATGCTCCTGCTTTGGCGTTTTATCCGTCTGCGGTATTATTTCTACCGTTCTTCCCCCGCTTGGCTCTGCAATCGACTGTAACAATTCTTTCTCAAAAAACTTTGCCGACAATTCCCTTGCCTTATCCAATACTTTAGAAATCAGCAATGCCAGTGCCGTAACAGCAGTCATAATAATACTTCCCAGACGTTCCGGCTGACTGCCGAATATATCAACCGATTCTCTGATGCGGTATGTGATATATTTTTTCTTTATCTGTTGCATCTCTGTTTCGGGAACTCCGCTGACGATTGCCCTGTCTACTTCACAATTCCAGCGCATACGCATTTCATTATCGGTCTGTATCTGTTTTTCGCTTTCGGGTTGTTTTTCCCTATCTTCTTGGTGGCGAGATACAATCCGCTGCTGTCAAACACATGAAGTTTTTCTTTGTCATCTTTTACAAGAAGATTGATAAGGTCGGTATAAAAATGCTTTACCTCGTCAACAAAATCCTCCTGCTTCAAAAGCTATGTTGGCCAGAGAAAGAAGCGGAAATGAAAACTGCCGTTGTGGGAATGGGCGTTCTTACAACGGCAGTTTTGGATAAGTATATATGATTTTTAAAGATGCCTGAATTATTGGCCTGTCTGAAAAAGCTCTACACTGTATTTGGCAGGATTATCTTTGTTGATGTAAACATTCGCATATAAATCTTCTTTTCGCATAAATTGTGTCAAAACATAATAATTACTTACTGCTTTGTATTCCTTACCCTCATAAATAAACCGACAGGTAATTCTGCAAGTGACGTAGTTTCCTACTCTAATCCAGGCTGCCGGAAGCATATCCTCTATTTCTGAGTCCATACAAGCGCCTGAATGCTTCAGGTTTTTCAATTTATTCCTGTCATATACCAGCTTACTCATTGAAGCCAAAAACAATATCAGCCATACAGAAACATTGATTAACATGGGTTCCAATATAGTAGAATTAAAAAAATTCCCAACAAGACCAACCGCTAATTCAATTACTGCTACAAGCAAAGCGGCATTAGCACATATGGAGAATAAGTATTTTACAGGCTTAAGACTGGCAATTTGCTTTTCTTTGAAAAGTCTGGAAATATTTTCCTCCGCTTTTCCTTTGTATTCCTCCGCTGATATATGCTCACCTGAAAAAAGCTCGTTTAAACTAATACCCAAAGCATCGCACAAAGGCTGTAAAAGCGACATATCCGGCATTCCTCTTCCGTTTTCCCATTTGGAAACTGCCTGATTGGTAATCCCTAAAGTTTCTGCAAGCTGCATTTGTGTCAGATTTTTTTCTTTTCTGCACTGTGCAATAAATGCGCCTATTCTTTTCTGATCCATACAATAAATCTCCTTTGCTATATTTGTGACCGCAGTATATCAAAAAGAGAATCTATTTAGAACATATTAAGCGTTGATTCAATACTAAACGCTTAGTTGAGCGTCACAAATTCAGTTATTACCTGTCGAATCAGTACATTTTTCTTCATGTTCCAACTGTATCACATCTGAAATGTCACAATCTAAAGTTTCACAAATTTTCGTCAGCGTTTCCATACTGATGTGCTTTCCCTTTCCCATGTTGGCTATCATATTTGTGGTCAGGCCAGCGGCAAGCCTTAAATCCTCTTTCCTCATGTTGCGCTCTATCAGTGTGTGCCAGAGCGGTTTGTAGCTGATGTGCATTTTTCTCCCTGCCTTTCTGCCCCGGATGGGCGCTTGCCCCCATTATATCAGGTTTCTTGCTAACTCACAAATATTTCTTGACGGTATCGCCGGTTCCGTCTGGATTGTGTTTTTCCTTTCCTCTTTTGATTACCTCTAATTAGCCATAACCTGTGTGATACCTGCAAGAATCAGATCAGCATGCAGAGTCCTTTCGTTTTGAGTGCGGCGTCCTGCGAGACAGAGATTATCTTTGATGTGATTGATATCTCTCTCGACTACAGTTCTGGTTTTATAAGTATTATTCCATTCTTCGGTTTCACGAATGGTTCCGGGATAAGCCCGAAGGTCTTTTTCGGGATAGATATAAACCATACGACCGCATTTTGAGGTGGTACATGGGTTTTCGCAATCGCATTGTCGGTGAGATTTTTGGGTGGATTTATCATAAACCCATTTCATCTTTGGGCAGATAAATTTAAAAGTTGGCAATCCGCTTCTCAAATGTGATTTGCTTCCTTCAGTTTTCATCGGAAGTGAAGGATCACGAAATATAGCTGTCATAATGATGTATAATAATCTGCATAGCTTCCGGGTCGCCCTTAGTGGCGGCTATGATTACCGGGTATGGTAGTAAGCCGCGCTCGTCCTGTTCGGTTTTACCAGTCTTTCCCATAAGTGTGTTCCTCCAAATAGCGTTTTAAGAGATCAAAAGAGCTTGTCCGGCGATATTGCACTGTGCTTCTCGGAATGTTTTGAAGTTTTGCAATCTCCGCGTCATTCATATCAAAGAAGTAGTACAACAGTACAGCTTCGTCATTTGCAAAGTATGTGTCATAGGTGCAAAGCTGATCTTCCTCCTGCTGTGTCAAGTCAGAAAAGCTAATTTTGCGTAACTGCCGACGCTTCATATCAACGTAAAACTGGCAGTTCAGAAAACCGTTGCGCTTGGCATAATCTTTCAGCATGGTTTTCTGTGTGCTGATACTCATGCTCTCGTTGTTCGTGCCGTCATCTCTGGAGTTGTCATTTTGGTGGAGAGCAGAAAACCGCATAGAATCAGCAGAAAAGCGTAACTACACCTTTTATCAATCCCCCCGCATAACACTCTTTTTACACCTTTGAATATAAAGCTATCTTCCTATACAATCAAACCATGAAAGGATGGTGTTGATTATGAG
>CAJTXA010000052.1 GCA_910579865.1 uncultured Lachnospiraceae bacterium | reverse complement strand
TCCATACTCTGACCGCCGAGATAGACACGTTCCACAACAATCCTTGTTGGCTTTTCCCGTTTTTCTTTTCTGATTTTTTTCTTATTTTCCATTTCCTTCCTCCCTTAAAACGCAAAAAAGGGCAGTTACAAACTGTTACGTTCATAACTGCCCTTGCGCTGTTTTTACAATCCAAAAAAATTACAAATCCTCTCTTTTTTGCCTTTGCTCTGTAATCCAATAAACCCACATACAAGTGGCAGGTCATTACGCTGCCCACATCGGAATTTCACCGTCATTTCATGACTGAATTTTTATAAAATTTCAGAAGTATCATTATCACGGATATGCTTCATCGCCCTGCACAACTGCTGTGCATTTTGTCAGGTTTTTATCGCTCAATGCCTTCGCTTCAGAGGTTTGTTTTTCATTTCTTCACATTTGCCTGAAAATAGATTAAAGCGAGCATATCATGGCGCACCTACATTGTGGCTAGACATATCCTCACGTCCTGTACGCATATTGCAATATCCAGTTTTCCAACAGGCTTTTATTTCATATGCCTTAAAGACTATTCTACATAGTAAATATGCAAAATTCCTTCCTATTTACAAAAACTTTTTCAAAATTTTTCTGTCAAAATGGGCGGCAACACTGGTATCGTTTTTGGACAGACTAACCCTACAACTTAAAATCCATTTGTTCATCTCACCGAAACAGCAAGCACTCCCTGTGTCATGACACAGAGCATAATAGCAAGCACTGCCTGCGTATATACGCAGAATAAAACAGCAAGCACTGCCTATGGACATCCACAGACAGTTTTTTATAAAATTCCCATGAGGAAATTCTATAAAATTGCTAACAGAGGAAAAATCCCCTGCCCCCTTAATTATAATAAAATTGCAAAAGCGGCAATAAAAAGATGTATCAAATAAAAAATCCATGCTTAATTCAGCAAACGTTTTCATTCAATACATCTCCCATCCTGTCATTAATAAAAATTTTTCTCACATACAATTCCTATTGCAAAATCTGTTAATAAATATCATTTTTCTAATCTCATATGTCACTGTCGCAGGAGCTTCCGCATATTCTGCTGGATTCACTTTTAATCCTGCTGCCCGCATAGCTTCCACTACCAAATTTTTTCCTTCTACTACCTTACCGCCCAACTTCTCAGCTATCCTACAGCTTGCTTTATTTGAACGGAAAGCGTTCCAAACAATACACTCTACTGATTCATTTTCAAATACATTTACACACAGTATCTTGGATGCTTCAAAGGCATAGCCTTTTCCCTGATACTCATCAAGTATTGCAATATCTACTTCCGGCATTTCCACATTACTATAGTCTAATTCAATGAAACCTACTCCCCGCAATGATACTTTTTCAGTTATCAAGTACCTTGCTTTGCTGTCCCGTTTTCCGTCAGCATAATCTTTAATACACCCACACGGATGCTCCCAGAAATCAGGCATCATCTCATATACTTTTGAAAAAGCAGACGCCCTTTTATATGTAGACAAATAGCATTCCACATTTGATTGATTCAGCAGATTTACAATGATTTTTTCTCCATATAATGCAAGATCATTACCTGCAATAAAGTCATTTCTTTTGTCACTCAAAAGCCTTCTCCTCATTCTATAAACTCATTGGTCTTCATTCAATACGAAGAGAAAATGCAACCATACTTAGTCCACATCTGTATCTATCTTTTTCAAATTCATCGTTAAAAACCGACAATCGCTTTGAGAATCCCGAAAACCCATATGGCGATATATCAGATATGCATCTTTATAACAGGCAGTACGGATAGAAACTTCTGTAATCCCCCTTCTGTGCGCCTCATTACAGACATGCTCAATCAATGCCCTGCCTACGCCTTTATTTTGATAATCGGGCAAAACAGCTAAAAACTCAATGTATAATGAACGACCACAAAACATGTCAGGTGTTTCATACACTAATACAGCACCGCAAATCGTACCATCTTCTTCCAGTATAAATGCATTATTCCTATTAACAAAAAAAGATAAATACTCATTAAAGCCTGTGTAATATTTCGCAACTAAACCTTCTCTATGCTCAAATGCCTTTTCGTAAAGCTGCACAATTTTATCGTAATCATCTTTTACCGCCAATCTTATCGAGTATTTCATAATTTACTGCCTTTCTGCCCATTTCATTCTATAAATCCGTTGGATTCCAGTCAATACGAAACTCCAACACATGCCCAATCAAATCAATCGGAGCAACATGAAACTCCTTTGCCAATTTTCTTAGTTTATCATCAATTAAATCTTTGTTTTCTTCTTGAAACTTGCGTAAATATTCTCCATGAATAAACATTTCGCTAATTCCGTTAGGTTTCGCTCCAAGTTTTTTCATAAGATTCTGTGAAGCATAATTGTCAGAGTCAACCCTGCTTCTATATGCAGGTTTTCCTGTCAATTCCGTTAAAGCATTTAACATTACTACAAGAGCATGATATCCATATCCCCGATGCCTATATTTCTTCAAAAGTTCTATTACCAATTCCCAATTCTCTACATTTATATTTTTTATTCCACAGTAACCCACATATTCTCCAGATACTTTGTCATAAATGGAAAAGTTCGCAGCTGTATCAGATAAAAATGATTCCCATAAATCCTTTTTAAAAGTATCTTCCTTAAAAGCACTTTTCATAATAGCGCATTCGTAGGATACTTTCATATAATCTTCATAATCCTCATCTGATATATTCCTTAACATAACCATATCATTTTCAGCGAGAAGCCGACCTCGCCTTGACAATGTACTTTTATCAAAATTCAGATTTTCAATTTTCTCTTTAGGCTCATCAAATTGTGCCATTATTTTTTCAACCTCCAATGACAACATATTCATCACAGCATCTGATTCCGGAATTAATCCATCTTCTTTTAAAGAAATCGCTTTTTCTAATTGTTCTAAGACACTATTATACACATCACTATGCTGATCACATCAATTCGCATCTTCTTAAAATCTTTATCCTTATTCCTCATAATCTTTCATCAACATTTTCATTCCATATTTATTGTTATCCTCTAAAAATTGCAATAAATCGGGATGTATCTTAGGAAAATGCATATCCATAAATTCGACAATCATTGGCATTACCCAATATTGGCAACCTTCTCTCGGCGTAATGTCAAATTCTATGTCATCTCTGTAGTCAGATGACTGTATTTTATTCGGCAATGCAATAGAAAGAATGCTAATAAAAATTGAGGTTATATTGTGTACAGTTTCAATTAGTTTTTCCTTTCTTTTTTGATAATCTCCATATGAAGGGTAATTATCCAAAATATATTTTCGCCCATTGCCATGTACATAATTATTTAGGGTTCTATCTGTCTCTTTCCATATATCTTTAAGATATATTTCCATCAACTGTTTTATATCTTCATCCTTAACAAACTGTGCGACATATTTTGACGTATCAAAATACTGTTTCCGTTCCTTGAAATATTTTTCATCTTCCAAAACATCATAAACCCACAATTCAACGGCTAAATCTGCTGCTGATTTGCGTGTACCTGCCGCCAAAATCTTCATTTCTGATTCTATAGCTTGAACCAAATTTTCGACCGTTAAGTCTGAACCGTACAATTTTTTAAATTCTTCATCATCCAACCTTTGCATATTTTCTACAATCTGAGCCACAAAAACATATTGGATTATATCATCTCTATATTTTCTTGCTAACGTAAATGCATCTGCAAAATATCCTCTTTGACAGCAAAAATCTATACTCTTAATAGTATTCTCAGATGCGGTAATTGATTCTCCCTGTAAAAAATATGTACCTCTACTACTAACTGAAACACTTGGACCAGAAAACATATTATCTGAAATTCCCATTAAAATCATTGCGATTTCATCCAACTCTGCTATTTGACATCTTTCATTATTCGCTACAAATATATCACTCATTTTCTCCAATGTCTCCATTTTTATAATTTAATTATTTCTTGATACAACCTCTATTGTTGCCTTGCTCTTTCTATCCGCATACAAAACGACTTCTGCCATAACTAATTTATGAATTGCTGAAATAATCGTTTCCATTTTACCATAGTCAGGCTGTCCGTTTCTTACCGGCAAAACGATATTAAGGTTATCAGCATCTTTGGCATAAAAATTTCTACCGTAATCAAATTGACCGTTATGCGATGATTTATGAATTGCTGTTGTAACAAATATGGCTGCCTTCATCGGCAATTTTTCTGTATGCACAATTGCAACATGGTCATCTCCGCCATATTCATAATTTCTATATTTAGCAGAGCCAAACATATCAATCGTAGTTGTGTTCTTTGAAAAAATATGAACATCATTACCAATAAAATCAGAAACGCCTTCATCTGCTTCGCCTGCAGTCACAAATGGTAAACTGCCCGGAATTCTATCAGCGCTTTTCAAACGCTTTCCACGAGTTGATTTCCCATATAATGCCTCAAGATTGAATTTTCCCCACTCTAGCTTATCAAATTCTTACAATGACTGTTTCTCTTCAATGGTAAGATGCGTATCTTTCAGACCTGTGACAGAAAAATATGTTTCTAGTTGCGCAACATGCTGTGCTTCAAGTTCTGCAATAAAATTTTCCATAAAAGCAAAATCTATTTTGCCATCACTTTTGGGCAATTGAATGTATTTATTCTTTACAACATTCCATCCGCCCAATTTGTTCTTATACGAATATATCGACAAATCAGTAACCTTGTTAATACACATTACCATAAACATATACTGATTCTGCGATGGCATTAATTCATCCGACTTCCAGCGAATAGCATAGGCATCGGACAAAACCGTAAATTCTCGTGATTGAAAATATGCTCGATAAACATCACTATTGGATGGAATAGATATTACATTCTTCAAAATAGTTGCCCCATTTCGCGGCACATAATAATTTAACCCCTGATTATTGAAACTTGATGTTAAGCAAGGCAAAGTATATTTATCTGTTGCACACTTAGGAAGATCATCCGCTTTATATGGCAATTTGTTTGTTTTAATCTTTTCAAACAAATCGCCAATTCTATATTCGCCCCACTCGACACCGCGAAGTTTTTCATCGAGTGAGGCGTTTATTTTCCCAAGCGTTCATTCTCACGATTCTGATTTTTCAGTAAATTTGAAACCTCCCATGCAAGGTAATCACTTACGGTTTTTTTGAAATCTTCCAGAGTAGGCTTTGTATCAATGGGTGCAGTCTGATTCCAATCTGCACCGTTTTCCGGATCAATCGTTCCCTCATAGTATTCTCTTTCCGTAAACAAGCATAGCTTACCTTTGCCAAAGCGCACTAAATCAACGACCTCTTGATAACGCTCTTTTGCATGATCAGTATCCTTTAAATTATTACTTGCCTTTTTACGATTGGAACGGGTATAATCGTCATTAGAAAAGTCTATAAACTTAACAACATCATCTTTTTGATGAGTTTCACCGACTCTGAACACATAAATGCTTGTCTGTACACTTGATTTACCAATAAACAAATCTATGGGCATTTTTATGCTCGCAAGTAATGTACTATGTTTCAGTATCCTTTTGTTGTATTCAATTGCCTTTCCAGAACCCGCTGAATTCTGGATAATGATAGCTGCATATCCTTTATGCATCATCGACAGAGCTTTTTCAACAAAATTCATTCCATTTCCGGATGCGGAATACGGCGGATTTAAGACAAAAGCATCCGCAGGAAATTTATCATTAGTCTTCCCAAAACCATAGTTACCTGTAAAGTCTGTTAAGGAATCCTTGTTCAAAATATTTGAACTGCCATCGCCCATAAGAATCATATTCAAAATAGCAAGCATATACACACTAGAAAGCAATTCTATGCCAAGTAACTGTGTCGCTTTAATTTCAGCCGCCTTTTTTTGATATTCATCGGGAGACTTGATTTGTTCCTTAGCATCATTGAGCATTTCATTCATAGCAGCTACAAGAAGTCCAGCAGAGCCAGTGGCAAAGTGCCAAACATAAGAGTCTTTATTGACTCTTGCAAGTTTTACTAATAATTTGGCAGCATAAGAAGGCGTAAGAACAACATCATTTAACTTATCTTGTGAGAATCCCAGCCATCCATACATTTCATTGAACAACTTACCTGTAAAATCAGTGGTTAATCCGATTTTATAGTAAATACCTAAATCATCAACAATCTTTGTGAACACACGTTTTAACTGGCTCTCTCCATTTTCAACTCTGTTGATATTATCAGTAGTCAAAGTGTTTTGTAATGTCCTTACAATAAGTTCTTTTTTCTCTTTAGGCAACTTCTTTTCATTTAAGAAAGCCTTGATCTTCCTAACAAGAATATCTCCATCTGTGTTACCCTCTTCTGATGAAGATTTGAGCTCCGACTTTTCAAGAGGTGCTACTTTTCCAGGAATTCCAATGGTAGCAATAATAGAAGCTGCCACAAGATACACTCGGTCATTCTCACCCAAACCTTTTTCATTTTGATATATATCATTATTCAGCTTTACCAAACTGGCATCTATTTCCTTCTCTCTCTGCTCTTTTAACCTATCAATTTCTTCTTACGATAATTGCAACCTCTTTACTTTCTCAACAAAGCTATCAAAGTTCTCTTTTCTAAGGAAAGAAAAATCAGAATAATCATCGATCTTTTGGCCAATACCAAAATTGGTCTTGGAAACATAATAAACACCGATAGAATACTGAAGATTACCATTCTCATCTTTGTAACCAGTCATTCCAATAGCAATAATATCAGTGTAACTTGTGTGGTGTAATAATGCATTAGCATAATGGACGGCGCCATTTACAGCATACGCATTAATATTCTTAAAATTCGGTTCGTTTTTTGCTGTCTTATTATCCACTTGACCGTTAGAATCCAATTTGACAAGCTTATCTTTATATCCCTTGTATTCTATAAGCACAGGATAAAAACTTAATGCTTTATCTTGAAGCAACAATTTGCAATCAGGTCTATTTCCACCTACGCCACCATTTTTAGAAAAATAATCATTTAGTGCAGCATCAATTTCTGTATTTAGGGATTCCTGTTCTAACTTATAATCCAATTTATATGCTTTCAACCAACCATTTGCCAAATCAGCAATATTAGGTTCAATCGATTTAACCGTTTCTTTTGTTGCCATTTTTATTTCTCCTCATCTATATAGTTCTTGTGAGTTGTAAGTTATCAATAAAAAAATAACCCTTCCATATGGTTTTATGGTATCCTATAAGTTGCCAAACTAAAAAAGGATAAATCCACCAGAAGAGTTATTTCAAATATGAGTTTATCATACTTGCTGGCGGATGACCATACGACTATGTTAAATATTATTGAAAAGATTTTATGCCATTTTGAATCCTGTTTTTCCCGTAAAGCTGCTTTCCGTTGGTTTGTGATCATCATCACAGGGCTTATGCTCCGTTCGGATAAGCTTGGTGTCACTTCCATACTTCGTGACCTTGCCCTTGCCCCGGGCTGCTATGATTCCATGCTTCACTTTTTCAGGGCATCCTCATGGTCATTAGAGGATATCCGAAAACGCTGGTTCTCTGCTGTCAGACTGTATGCGCCCCTTTACAAGGAAGGGAACTTCCATGTCCTTGTTGGTGACGGGGTAAAGCAGTCAAAAGAAGGACGCCGTATGCCGGGGGTGAAGAAGCTATTCC
>CAJTXA010000051.1 GCA_910579865.1 uncultured Lachnospiraceae bacterium | reverse complement strand
GACTCATATGAAACCATTGTAATTGTATGATAATAACTGTTTATGTATTCAAGAAACCAATCTATATCCTCACCAGATTTTAATGCCACCTCTATAACTTTCATATTTACTTGAAGATTTTCATACTTATCTGTACGATCCCAATTTTCATCATAAATTTTGCATAAACCATATTTTGTCAATTCATGCATATAAAAATCAAGAGCACTTGCCAAAAATATAATCTGTGCACGCCAAATATTTTCTCCTTCAGCAACTTTTCCTGATTCAAACAATTCATCCGCCACATCAAATTGTGTATTTATAACTTGTATAGTTTCTGCAAAATGTTGCAGTATTTGATCTAGCTCAAATCTAATAACATCTGTATGAAATTTATCTCGTGTACCTTCATTTCTTGCCACTAAGTCAAGATTTCTTTCCTCTATACAGTACCCCCTACTCTAAAATACTTTCTTCTAATTCATGAAAGAATTTTTTATTAAGCATAGGTATCGCACCATATTTTCCTGAAACATACCCCTTTTCTAAATTTTCAGACTTACGTACATTTTTAATTTCAACAAGAGAATACAAATCTGTTGCACGTTCCTTTGTATTTAATTGTGTAAACCACACCTGATCTCTCCTAAACAAATCTGTGTCTAACAAACTTGTATCATGTGTTGAAAAAATTAATTGTGCAAATTTATCTTTCTGATAATGCTGAAATAATTGTACAATTTGAAAAATTACTGATTTATGCAAACTGGCTTCTAATTCATCACAGATAAGTATTTTACCCTTATTCAAAATATCAATTATTGGACAAATCATTTGAAATAAGCGTTTTACTCCAGTTGACTCTTCAGTCATCAAATCAACTTCAAATTGATCATATACTATTTTTGCTTCTACTCTATTACCTTCTTGAGCCTCTAGTAAGTTTTTCAAAGCATCTGGTAATTGTAACTCCTGTTGTAAATCCGCTAACTTTATTTTTTTAAGTTTTACTTTTACATCTTTAGCTCCGGTTCCTAATGCTCGTAAAATATCCACAAATACTTTTTTAATCATGTTGTTATTCTGCATCAACTCAATCGAATACTCTGTCCAGTTATTAATTCTTGGATTATATATCACTATATCTGTATTGAAAAATATAAAAGCTTCTTCAATTTCTTTTATATTACTATAATTAGCAGCACAGGATAAAAACAGCCTATTATCTTTCAATATACTAACACTTACATCAAACATTCCCTTATATCTATCTCCTGGTTTAATCTCTAATCCATTACGTTCAAAAATTTTTATTTGTCTTCCCTTTGGAAAATAATACAAGTATTCATCTTGTATCAAATTTTGTTTCACTGAAAAGCCATATGCATATCTTATATCATTTCGTACAAACTGAATACTATATTCACTTGGAGTTTCTTCTGTACTCAATTTATGACGTGCTTGAAACACTCCTTGTCCTGGCTGATGATTAATACTATTGCTAACCAAATCACGCATAAATGACAAAGCATGAATAAAATTACTTTTTCCAGACCCATTTGCGCCATATATAACTGCAGAACGCAAAACTCTAAATCTACCAAACTCTTTTAAAAGTTCTTCAGATGTATTATCACTTCCTGCAATCATAGAAAATTTTACTTTTTCTTTGATTGATCTATGATTTGAACATTTAAACTCTAATAACATCTTTGACACCTCTTTCGTCTTGTATATGTTCATATTAATCCCCTTTCAATTTTTTGTCAATTTTTTTGCTGACTTTTTGCAAATTTACTTTTTAAAACACCGATTTATCAGTTTTAATATAAGTATATGAATAATAGTTTATTTTAACCTAAAAAGAATCATTGAGAATAAAAAATTTTTTAGTAAAAATACAGCAGGCAATCTTATGGACTACCTGCTATATAAAATAATCTATGCCAAATTTTTTTACTCAAACTCTATGTAGCAATTCTTTAAAAATTTTTTTGCAAATTGCATAATATCATTTCTCTTCTACAATTTATATTAAAATTGTTTTATTCTATTGTTATAATTACCAAATTTATTTATAAGAGATAGCAAATTATAACAATAGGGAAGATAAAAACATTAAGATTCTTTTTTATTTGATAGAGCAGGAAACAATTTCCATATTCCATCAGATGGAACATAGGAAAATTGCATTATCTTTTTTGTTTTAGGATGCATAAATTCCAAACAATAGGAATATAATGCAATACCAGAATTTTTTTCTTGTATCCATACAGGCATTGATTCAGTTATAGAATGATATTTCAAATCGCCATACACAGGGCAACCAAGATGAGAAAATTGAACACGAATCTGATGATGACGTCCCGTTTTTAAAAGAATATCCACTAAAGTTAATTTGTCCTCTAATTTTTCTTGGTTAAGAGAAATCTGTTCTATAACTTGATAAGATAGTTCTGCTTTTTTCGCTTTGGGATTTGAAGCCTCTGAAATAATACTGCAATTATTTTTCTTATCGTGAAATAAATAATCAATTAAAACATCTGCAAAATTAATTGGCGTACCTAAAAGAACAGCATAATAATGCTTTTTTATCTGATTTGAAAGAATCTGTTTACTTAGAAAAGATGCAGCTTCTTTCGTTTTTGCATAAACCATTACACCACCTACTGGTTTATCCAAACGATGGATGACTCCTAAATAATAGTCTCCTTTCTTTCCACTTTGTTTTGCTAAGTGTTGTTTTAACAAGTCGGTTAGTGCTGGTTGAAGTCCTTTTTCATTCTGTGAGGCAACTCCAACCGGTTTTACACAAACAATCACCTCTGTATCTTCATATAATATAGTATATTTCATAAATAAATCCTTTCTATTTGTTGTATGATTTCTTATATTTTTTATTATCGTATCATTTTTCTTTTTTATATTCTATCACTTTTAATTTTAATTATATAAATTTTCATTTCTACTACTGATTTTTTAATATTAATTTTTCTATATAAATCTGTGATTTACTTTATTATTTATATTATCGAATATTTAGATTCAAATTTTAAAACAGAGTATTAAGACTACAATAATTACTGTGTATTTGACTTAAAATCGTAATAGTACTGTGCCTGTGCACTCCACAATGCATAATATTTCCCGCCCAAGTCCTTAACAAGCTCTTCATGGGTTCCTTCCTGCAAAACTTTCCCCTCATCTAGCACAAGAATCTTGTCACACATGCGACAGGAAGATAGCCGATGGCTAATAGAAATCAATGTCTTATTTTCTGTAATCTCACTAAAATTTTTATAAATTTCATATTCTGCATAAGGATCTAAAGCAGCCGTTGGTTCATCTAGAACCATCAATTCTGCATCTTTATAAATTGCCCTAGCTATCGCCACTTTTTGCTGTTCACCACCAGAGAGATCTGTGCCGTTTTCGTCAAAGTCACTAAAAATCGACTGCCTGACTCCATTCTTCAACTGCAAAAGTTTCTCTTCTAATCTAGCCTTTATAAGTGCCTCTTCCACCCTTTTTTCATCGTAATCTCTAGATGCCGCAACATTCTCTCCTAGAGAAAAGGGAAATAAAGAAAAATCCTGAAATACTGTAGCAATATATGCAATATATTTCTTAAAAGGAATATCTGCAATGTCCTTTCCATTTAGGAAAATCTTTCCCTCCGAAGGTTGATATAATCTACAAATCAGTTTAATCAGAGTCGTTTTGCCAGATCCATTCTCTCCCACGATTGCCAATTTATCCCCCGCATGAAGTTTTAAATTTACATTTTTTAGAACGTAGGTATTACTCTCTGGATAACAGAAGCTAACATTTTTAACTTCCAGTTCTTCCAACGTAAATTCACAATCATCTATTATTTCTTTATCTGCTTCTGTCATATCCATATACTGGAAAAATTTGATTAGATATTCATTATTATTGCGAAGATCAGTAATAATCTGTGCAATTTGCGAAAGTGCCTCAATCACCATAGTTGCTGCCGTATACATCAATAAAATACTCCCTGTGCCAATCGCACCTTGCATAGCCATTTTTCCTGTCAAAAGATAAATAATACAACCACAGATACAGGAACTTATAAGCTTAATTCCATCATACAAATTAGCAGCATGTATCTCCTTTTCTTTTCCCTTTGCAAAGTGTTCATAGCACTTCTTTTGGCACTCTGACAAGATTAAATCATCTAGTTCATAAATTCTAGTATCAAGTGCCGCATTCTCATCCAACAAATACTCCCTTGTATAGAAATCACCAAAGCTAATATATTTTGAACCATGTTGAAAAACTTCAAAATTTACATCAAACCTTTTAGATGAGGTTTTGCAGGTGATATAAGAACACACTATCATTAGCAGTAAAATAACAAAAATAAAAATGGCTGTATTCGCAACGCTGGAATTTTGTCTTATATCCCAACGAATTAGCATATATAAATAGCGAAAAAACAGAATAATAGCAATCACAACAGTAGCCGAATTACTAAACAATACATCCATATCCCAGTACAAACTTGCCATACCAGCTCCTGAAATGTGAATACTTCCTGTTACCTCATCTCTCAAACCTCTTGTACTACTTTTCTCCAATTCTTCGTACTGAAGCTTATATGCCTTATCTGTCAATACAATTTCATGGCAGCTAAAAAGACGTTGATAGCCAACTTCTATCCTGCTGTCCTTTTTTGCTTTCCAAACACTCAATAGAAAAGTTATGCCAAGACCTGTAAAACAAATAAATAGTATCTTTTTATAATCTGTCTGTTCCAGTAATCCATCTATCATATAAGCTGACACTGCTGCTGTAATAAATGGACGTATCGCACATAATATCCCTCTTATAAAAATCTGATATATTTGCCCAGGCAAAATATTGCCAAACTCTTTTATCCCTCTACGAATCAAAATGTAATCCTGCTTAAAAGTCCTATTATTTTTCTTCATCTACACTATCCCCCATTTCTTTCGCATAATATTTGCTTTGTACACGGAACATATCTGCATATGTTCCATTTTTCTTCATCAATTCTTTATGTGTTCCCATTTCTGTAATTCTGCCATTTTCCAGAAAGATAATCCTATCACAAAATCTGGTAGAAGCCAGCCGATGTGACACAAAAAAAGAAGTTTTTCCTCTGGTTAGATCATGATATTTCTGGTAAATTTCATTTTCTGAAATAGGATCTAATGCAGCTGTTGGTTCATCCAAAACAAGCACGGGGGCATCCTTATATAATGCTCTTGCTAATAAAAGTCTTTGCTCCTCTCCTCCAGAAAGTTCCACACCACCAGTCACATTTTTTACCAGACAAGTTTTTTCCTTATTTGGCAATGACTTTACTTTTTCCTCTAATCCCACATTCCGTAATACATTCCACATTTTCTTTTCTTCCTCAAAAAGTGGAAGTTCAGCCGAAACTACCTGTTGGAAATCAGAACTTTTTTTCACTATAATATTTTCTGCGATACTCACTGGCAGGAACTTTGAATTTTGAAATACAGCAGAAAAATTGGAATAATAGGTTCTTTTTTGTATTCTGGAAATATCTTTTCCATTAGCCCAAATTACACCTTCGTCTGGCGTAAGCATACCACATAATAGTTTAATCAATGTAGATTTTCCTGCCCCATTTACACCAACAATTGCAATTTTCTCCCCAGCCTTTACACTAAGGTTTAACCCCTTTATAACAGGAATAATCTGTTCTTTTTCTCCATCAAGGATGTGATAAGAATAGTGCACATTTTGAAACTCAAAGGAAATCGGTGCCTGAAACTTATATTCCTCTGTTTTCTTTTCATCCTCTGGCAGTTCCATAAACTCATAAAAGTCACTGACATATCCAGACACTTTCTTATATTCTGAAAAAGAATCTGCAATCTTTGTCAGCCAAATTCCAATACCAGATATAGTAGTAAAATACATGGCAAACTCTCCAACTGTCATTTGTGTATGTAAAAACAAATATAACAAAAACAAATATCCAACACTATCCCGAATCAATATCATTGTTGCAGTAATAAGTAGATGAAATAGCTGCCATTTTTGAATATCGGATTCTACTTTGCATTTTTTCTGAACTACCATATTAGTAATTTCCCGAAGCATAGGAATCATTGCATATATTCTAATATCCTTCGCTTCCTTTATCCCCTTCGTGCCATAGGCCATGTAATTAATTCTGCGATCCGCCCTAGCTTTTTCCTCTTTATAGTCTTGCTTTTTCTTTTCAATTTTCAATCCTATAAATAATTCTACCAAAAATAACACACACAGAAATAAAAGCATCCATACATGAAGCTTTCCAACCATAAGAGAATACACAAACAAACCTAAAACTGCTTCCAATACAGCTCCCTCCTTGCTTAGAAAATCCACAATTCCCCAATTAGGACTGCTGATTAATTGTCTTGCTTTTTCAATCTTAAGTTTTCCTTTTCCGGAAAATAATGATTCAAAATTCATAGACAACATTTTCTTTTCCCATAAAGTATTTAGTTTTCGGTATAAGAATGTCTGGGATATTTTTGTAATTTCATTATGAAAAAACATATTTGCCAGCGTTAAAGCAGTAAATGCTGCCCCAACAAGCATTATGTTTCGGATAAAATCACAAGATTTGACTTCTGTCTGCACTGCATCCAAAACAATTTTAGGTAATATCATTAAGATTACCGACAAAGCAACCTGGATTACTGCAGCCAAAACAGGTAATAGATTACTGTACCATCTGTAATGGGACAGCTCCTGACGCAAAAAGGAAAGAGCTTCCTTATTATTTATATGATTATTTAATTTTTTCATAATAGTTCCTTTCTGATATCCTATATTTCCCTAACATATACTTCTTTCCTGTGCTAGGAAAATTCTATGCCTTTTACGTTTTTCATAATATGACAACATAAAAAAGCAGGGATTTCCCTGCAACAACATAAACACTATCAAAAATATCAGAAAATAACTATCTAATTTAAGGTAGTGCCATGATTTGTATAGGAAAGAATGAAAGCCAACACTTCCGCTATAAGCGGATAAAAGTTATTGAGCCCAAATAATAAGCACACAAATAAAAGCACATCTGTGCTTTCTTTATTTGCCTTTTCCTTATTAACGCATTCTTCCACATGGACAAATCAACATAACACATACCTTCTTTTTTCTTTTCTATACTTATAATACACAAATTGTAATTCTATGTCAACATTTAAACTATCTAATCGATAGGATAGTGTAACTTTATCTGGGGAATCCAAAGGGCAGACTTTCCCCTGCACTTTTTTCCTTTCTTATCCACAAATCTCTGTAATTGCTTTCTGAAAATATACTTTCATCATCGTCTGCTGACTGACACTGGTCTGTAATCGTTCAATATATTTTCCATAGCTCTTTTGTTTCTGTCTTTCCCAACTTATCATTTGACTTGCGCTAAAGTACCTGTTTTCTTCTTTTTTCTTTTCTTCTCTCCTTTGACTGTGCAGCAACTCCCTTATCTCTCCACCATTTTTCCAATAAATTCTCAGTTGAGATACTTTATCCGCCCCCTTTTTACTCCATCCCATTGGACGCGAACTCATTCGTGCAGACAGTACATGGCTGACATGGCTTTCTGTGCTACTTCCCAGGATTCCTTCTTCTTTTTTTATCCGTTTACGTATCCCTTTCCAGTTTTTCTGAATGTAATTCAAGCTTTCTTCCACCTGTTTCCTTTTTCTCTCATCCATTTCCTGCACGTTTTGCTTTACCC
>CAJTXA010000050.1 GCA_910579865.1 uncultured Lachnospiraceae bacterium | reverse complement strand
ATACAGATGATATTATCAACCAGTACATTATTTTCTGTAAAGTATTTAACGAGAAGACAAAACAGCATGGAATGACACAAAAGGCAGTTACGGAAACAATCCGCATATGCAAGGACAGGAATGTTTTAAGAGAATATTTGCTTGACAGAGAAAAGGAGGTTGTGACGATTATGATGAGTTTGTTTGATGAAGAACAGATTATGAAGTCGTTTATAAGAAGTGAACGGCATGAAGCGGCACAGGATAAGGTGAAAGAAAAGGCAATTCTTATGTTGCAAAAAGGAAAAATTTCTATAGATGAAATACAGACATTTTTTCCGGAATTATCTGATGATGAGATTGAGGAAGTTAAAGGAGAAGTTATGCAGTTGGCATAATAGCAGTAAAACAATTAAATATCTAAATAACAGCGTAAAGGCGCATGGAACAGTAAATTGTAAACTATGCGCCTTTTTTGCGCTCAAAAGGAGGAACATGAGCGACAACATTCAGACCAACACCACAGGGCGATTAACGCCCTGTTTACAACAGAAGATTGACAAGACAAGGTATTTAGTCGAGGTACATTTTTCTGATACGAGTACCCAAAGCGTAGAGGATAAGCTAAAACGTGTCATTCTCCAAGACTTAGAGCATGGGAAACAAGGCAGACCAAGAAAAAGTGATGAAAAATGATGAATACGTCCTTTACAAAACGTCACTGGACAAACGGCGAAGTCGATTTTAATTAGCTGCGGCGCAAGGTTAGCACCCTTTGACATTAAGGAACTGCGCGAGCTTATGGAAACTGACGAAATGCAGCTTGACACCATAGGCGACAGAAAGACCGCTCTTTTCGTCATCATCAGCGACACAGACGACACCTTTAACTTTGTCGTGAGTATTCTCTACACACAGTTATTCAACTTGCTTTGCGACAAGGCAGATGATGAATACGGCGGGCGGCTTCCCGTCCATGTGCGCTGCCTGTTAGACGAGTTTGCGGATATCGGGCAGATACCGAAGTTTGTAACTATTACTCCATAGCAAATGATTCCTTTAAAATAGGGAGATTTGCCAATGTGATGAAGTACAGCATGTATAAAACATTTGCGTGCAAATACAAAACAAATGTTCACGAGATTAAGCGCAGGTATTGTAGAAATGACTTATTTACGCTTGCATATGAAACTAAAGGCGGCACTAAAACAACCACTTTTTACAAGGACGGTTTTAAGCGGAAGGAAAGGGCAACAAAGTTTGATAATGTAAGCGAACTGCCGCAGTTTTCTAAGTACGCAAAGACCAATACCCTGAAACAGAGGGTGGAACGCCATACATGTGAGTTGTGCGGTAAGAATTGTAGGAATCTGGTGATACATCAGGTTAAAAAGTTAAAAGATTTAAAGGGCAATGCAGAGTGGGTACTCCTTATGCGCAAAAGGAGAAGAAAAACGCTCGTAGTATGTCCGGAATGCCATGAGTTAATTCATTCATAAAACCGCAGATGACAAGCGGAAAGCCGGATACGCAGAGATGTGTCCGTCCGGTTTGGGAGGGAGGGGAAGCAAGTCCTTTTCGGAGGATTAACTGAACCTTACCTCATGACACCACGCTTTTCTTGGGCGGCAAGGAGAAAACCACCCTCAAAGAAATATCGGAGATTTTAGGCAAGGAAACCATTGACAGCTTCAACACTTCCGAAACTAGAGGGCGGGAGCTTTCGCATGGGCTGAATGCCTTATACCCCATTTGATAGACACATAGGTGGCTTGGATTGGTGCATAGAGGGCATACATTTTTGACAGTTCCTTTAAGCGGTTTAGTTTTGGCTTTTGTCTGAACGCAAAGTTCACTAAAGGGTAGCAAGCGCAGCTCTAAGAAGAAGCCGCAATATGTGGAACTAGGTCAAAAAGGGAATGCAAAAGCATTCCCTAAAAACCTGCCATCATCATAGTCATAAGCTGGTCTCTCTGCACTGCGTTGTCATTCCCTTTTATTCTGGACGCTTTTCCCTGAACCTCAACTTCATTCATAGCAGCCCGCATCAATTTCTCCTGAAATTCTCTTTTTTCCCGTTCCGCTTTCTCCGCTCTTTTATGAGCCCTTGCCTGATGCTGTAATTTTATGGTGTTTTCCATGGAATCAATCAGTTGTGTCATATCAGATTTCATACTATTTACCTCCTGAATCAGAAAATGTCATGGGATATGAGTTATATCTGATAGGATTATCGGCTGTTTTATGCCAAAGTCTGAGTGCTATTTGAAATATTTATCAAAAACCGGATATGCTTTCACGCAGAGCAGAATGGGCAGGCCAAAGAGCACTCCGCCGATTACTGTCCCTGTGAGGAGAGGGATGAGGGAGAAGTTTTCCGCTAAAATAAAAGACCTGAGACCAAAACAGGAGTTGATAAGAAACAGAGTTCCCGTAATAAGTCCTGGGGAAACTTTACGGGCTTTAATGGTATAGAAAAAGTGGTCAAAAAAGTTAATGAGTCCCCATATGAGTATTCCTACACCAAAGGGGAAAAATATTTTATTTGCGGCAAATAGAAATACAGACAAAATCAGCATAGGGTAGTAGAGAAATAGGTTGTTTGCCATCCAGTGTCCGTGGGTCATGTAGAAGGGAAGCCACGTGTGTTCAAACATCCATTTTGGAAAATCGCCCAGGGCTTCCAAAAGCATGTACTGTTGTTTTATAATAGCCTGCCCAAAGAGAGAAATTTCTTTTTGCCTGGGGAACTGTTTGGAAATCTGCATTTTGTTTTTTATATGAGAGATATAGGCAAAAACCGCATCCTCCTCCAACATGGAAAGATTTACGATATGGTTATGTGAAAGCCCCCGACAACAAGGATTTTTGGTTGATTGACGAAGAAGCCGCCGAAGTTGTCCGCTTGATTTTCCGCCTGTTTCTGGACGGGAAAAACCGAAAATAGGTTGCCGTATATCTGAAAAATGAGCAAATCCCAACGCCCACATTCTACATGAAAGAGCGCAGGCGGGGGACGTGCAAAAACAAGCCGCTGAACGAGGAAAACTGCTACAAATGGAATAAGGCAACACTGACCCATATCCTCACAAGGCAGGAGTATTGCGGTGATGTGGTCAACTTCAAGACCGCAAAGCATTTCCGAGATAAACGAAACCACTATGTAGACAGAAGAATACTATACGCTGAAAACAGAACTTGCGGAAATCAAAGAGCAGTTATCCGCTTTTGAAAATGCGGGAGGGCGGGCGCAGAGGTTTGTAAAACTGACAGAGCGATACGCCATTCAGCATATCGGGATATACTTCAGCCCTACACGTTTGTATTTTGATGACTCTTATCTTCTTTTATTACCAAATGTACTGTCTTTTGTCCATCGCACATATTCATTACAGCAAAAAATCCAACACATACTACCATCGCAATAATATTTGCTACCCAGTTTTGACGAACCACAACAATATCACTAAAAGAATTTATCAAACTATGTGCCAAAAGATTTGTCCGCAACTGCTGATACGTTCCAAGCATTACAAATAGTGGCAAATGCTACAACTGCCATACCATTCCTATCTTTAGAACTACCCAAATTCTGTTCTTATTATTTATCTGCAATTCCCGTTCCAACCAGAATCCTCTCCATCCAATTTCTTCCATTCCACCAATGATTAAAAACATAGGAACTAGAAAAATTAAATTGGCAAAGGAACTCAAAATTTCTCCGTCCCAAACAAAGTATGGTAATAGCTGTAGTGCACACACTACCACGAATCCAATTATCCAATCTCTTTTATGAACAGGCAGCCTAAAAATCCCTTTGATAACTTCCTTATATTTCTTTTTTTCGTATATTTTCTCAATAAATACCGCAGAAATTGCTGGAGATATTACACCTATAAAATATAACACCAACATCCATGTGTGTTCATTAAAGTTTATATTTTTTATTCTGGAATAAAGTGCAATGCTTCCCCATGACAAATATGTAATGCTAAAACATATTATCAAGTATCTTTTTGTTGCACTTTTTATTATGTTTTTTTCCACTATAATTATACCTTCAATATATTTTGCTCTAAACTATGACCTTCTTCCGAAAGCTCCGATTTATCGGCTTGTACTGGAGAAAATTATACCACACCCAATTACGAAAAGCAATCTGCACTTTGCCCCGTTCCGACTATCCAGACGGTCAAGGGACGAGAGTATTTTTGCCGTTGCCATTTCGCCGCCGAAAACGGCTTCTAAGCGTCCACAGGCGCGTTTTACGCCCCTTTTTCTGCCCCCGTTTCCCGCCATGCCGAAAAGTTTTCCGTCAATAACTCAAAAAAGCACTTGACAAAACGCTTCATGTGCCTCCTTCCAATGCTCCACATAGGAGTGGGCCTTCCCCTTTCTGCTTGGATATGTCTATATAATTCCAACCATTAGCTTAAATATTTCCACGATTTGTTCTTCAAGTGTTGATTACTTTGCTAAAACACATTATATTAACAATAGGTTACAAAAATATATATTACAAGTTAACTACTAGTACATGGGACGAGTAAAACAATTAGAGTACAATATATATGGAGGGTTTACTTATGCAAAAATTAGCGGTAGGAAAAATATTGCAAGGGTTGAGAAAAGCAAAAGGTATTACACAAGAACAATTAAGTGAAATATTAGGAGTTTCATGTGCAGCAATTTCAAAGTGGGAAAATGAGCAAATGTATCCCGATATAAGTTTTTTTCCTATTCTTGCACGATACTTCAATGTTTCAATAGATTGCTTATTTGGATTTTCAAATGAATTAACAGAAAAAGAATACAACGATTTCAAAGAGGAATGTACGGAATTATTCGCACAAAAACAGTATTTTAATGGAATGGAAAAAATAAAAGCATTATGCTATCTGTTTCCGACAAACGATAGGCTGAAACTGGATTTAATAATTGCTGTTATTCCATATATTGCATTGGCTCAAGAAGTGGAGATAAGAGAAAAAGTAGTATATCAAATGATAGCTCTTTGTCAAAATTGCGCGTCTGAAAATGTGCAGGCACAAAAACATTTTGTTTTAGGGCATTTGTTTATGTTAATAGGACAGTATAAACATTTTCCATTTTCTTTTTCTAATAGTGAAGTAAAAAATTTTGCGGCTGTCGATATGACAAACAGCTTATTATTACGAACTGATGAACATGTCATAAATAAGATTGAAACCGCAATAATTTCTTTAGGGGTACAGTTATTACATGAGCTACGAAATAAAATTTCATATTTGCAAAAAGAAAATGATTTGCAAGGAGCTTTAGCTGTTACTAAAAATCAGACTACTCTTGCCGAACTATTGGAATTAGACCATAGTGTTTACTTTATGCTCTATATGAATGTTTCACACTTATATTGTCTGTTAAAGGATAAAGAAAATGCAGAACAGGCAGTTGAAAAATTTGTTAAGCTGCTTAGGAAAAAGTCGATTGATGATAGTGTTCTTCTTCAAGTATATAAAACCGGATTTTCAGCTAAGCCATTTGATTTAATAAGAGATACGTTAATTTTTGCACAGTTAATAACAATGCTGAACAAGGAGGTCACCACATGAAAAAATATTCTTTCCTATTTTCTTATTTCAAAAAAGCAAAAATACTTTCACTATTTTTTTTGATGATTATTTCATCAGTATTGACACTTTTACCACCATATCTTATTAGTTATATTTTAGATGAGGGTGTCGCTAAAACTTCAATAGAAACAATCACATATTGCAGTATATTCTTAGGATTTGTATATATTTGCAGTTTTGCGGTCAATTATTTTATAAGTCAAAATTTAACAAAGACAAGCAGCTATTTTATTGCCGATTTAAAAAACGATTTATTTACTAAAATATTGAAGTTACCTATGGAATTTTTTGACAAGCAACAAACGGGATATATTTTTGAACGTATAAAAGAAACTGAGTCATTAAATGTATTTTTCTCCCCTGTATTTTTAAAATTTGTAACAAGTATAGTTTCGTTTGTTGGCGCATTGGTTCTTGTATGTTCAATTCGGTGGGAATTATCATTGATTTTATTGCTGTTTTTACCTATTATATATTTTTTCACGAATCATTCAAGCATTAAGATAAAAAAAGCGTCAAAGGCTTTGCTTGAAACAACAGCCCAAACATCGGGAAAAGTACAGGAAAATATAGGCGGTATTTCAGCAGTTAAAGAATTAAAAATGGAAAATCAACGCTCATCTGAAATATCCCGTCAACTTAAACAAGTTGCAGATAAATCCGTTAAACGCGGTAAGATGATGAATATTGCTTCCGAGGGTATAGTAGGAATTACAAATTTTGCTTCCGTTCTGCTTATTGTTTTTTCCGGTATCTTTATCATTAAAGGAAAAATGTCTTTAGGAAACTATTGGGCAGTATCTCAATATGCTTTATTGATTTTTGCACCTATACAACTTTTAGCAAGTATTAGTATTATGGTACAACCCGGTATTGCAGCTTTAACAAGAATTAACGAATTGCTAAAATTAAAAACCGAAGATGAAATATGTGGAAATAGGCAGGTTGGAAAGATAGATAATATTATATTTTCAGATGTTTCGTTTGGTTATAGTGAAAAAACAGTTATTGATAATTTTAATATGGCAATTAGCAGAAATGAAAAAGTTGCACTATTAGGGAAAAATGGAAGTGGGAAAACAACGATTGCAAAATTGCTTTTAGGATTTTATAAAGATTATTCCGGCTCTATTCGCATTAACGATATTGAAATCAAAAATGTCTCTTTATTAGATTTGAGAAATCGAGTTGGGATTGCAGCACAAAATATTGTTCTTTTTTCGGGTACTTTATTAGACAACATTAGATTTATTGCACCACAGTTTGATGAACATGAAATTATATCAGCATTAAGTAAAGCAGGATTGGATATTTCTGAATTTGCAGGCGGACTTCAAGCAGTGATAAGTGAAAATGGTAAAAACCTGTCGGGAGGACAAAAACAAAAAATTGCACTTGCAAGAATGATTATAAAAAACCCGGACGTAATGATTTTTGATGAAGCTACATCAAACTTGGATATAGAAACAAGTAATTTGGTAAAGCAATCAATACATACTATTTTTGCAGACAAAACCTGTATTATTATTACGCATGACCCTGATATGGCTTCTCTTGCTGATACTATAATTAAAATCTAAATATACTTCTCATTCTGCCGCACGACGGCAAAAGAAAAAAAGCCCGCCCACCACCGGGGGAAACTACGCTTATATATATGAACTATCTAATCATCTAAATACTACTTACAATACCCATGTGCCTATCCGTAATTTTCGGACAGGCACATTTTGCTGCTCAAAAACTTTTTGAAAGAATTTCGGAAAATCTTCGGCGTTTTTTCAAAAGCCAGTATTACCCGGCGAAAAAGGGGAAGCACCACCAACTTTCCAACGAGGAGGTGAGAATGTGGAACCCAATAGCAGGGAGTTTTACAAACAGTGTGCTTTTCAGAAGTTTTGTAATACGGTATTGCACAATGAAGCGTGCGACACTCATAGAGAGCTTCGCAGACACAAGGCAAAGGAAGTGACCTTTTCTGACATGACCTTAGACGAAGCGCGGCAGCTTCATACGTTTGACGAATATTTCAAACGGGAAACTGTCGAAACCGTCTTTGAGAAAGCCGGGAAGAAAATCACGCCGAAGCTGCTTCTTGAAGCAATCCGTACTTTGCCGGAAGAAAAGCGCAAAACCGTATTGCTGTATTACTT
>CAJTXA010000049.1 GCA_910579865.1 uncultured Lachnospiraceae bacterium | reverse complement strand
GTCAGCATCTGTCATGCCGCTTTGGCGGCATTTATTGATAAGCCTGATCTGTTCCGCCATCGGAACACGGGCTTTGCGAGTAGTTGCCATAACCTATCCTCCGTAATTGTAGTGAAATAGTTTAACTATATTTCATTTACAATTATAGAGGGATTCAGGAGATTAGAAAATCCGCAGGAATATTTGGCGCTTACCATATTTTGCCGCCCTAGTCGAGGTACGCACTATCTACCGTTTACTGTAAGAGTACCAGAGAACGCAAAAAAGCCGCTTACTCTTAAAATAATAAATAAGAATAAGCGGCTCTGTGATGTGCCTTAGACATATTCAATTTTCATTCTCCTTACAGGTGCGTTTACGACCTTAAATATCAGTTCGTCAACGCAGTCCGTATATCTGCCTTGTTGTATGAGTTGGTTTTTCAGTTCCACAAGGCTATGTAATAAAATGCTCCATTCTTGTCTGTCCACATACAAATGATTTTTCTTCTCTTTTATAAAATGCTACCATCCTTTTTTGCTTTCCGAATTTGTACACTCTGTCACTCTTGAATATTCTATTAGGCAATATTTATCCTTCACCAAACTCTACTTTTACCTTGATTACACTATATGTTTTTGAGAAAAACATTACTGCCGACTTATAAACAGAATACTACATAGCAAAACTCTCTCTGAACTCATCCCTTTATTATATTTCCCCCTCTTATAAAGTTTTCTTTTTATATACTCAAATTTCCAAATGAAATCCTCTGATTTTATCGAATTCAAATTCAATCTCTTTCTTAGATGCCAAATTAACATCGTCAATATAAATTTGCAAATATTGATAAAACATTGTTACATCTGGCCAAAAATATTTAAGCTGATAAATACATATTTTAGTATTCACAAAATATTTCTTCTCTTTCTTTATAATTGAATTGTTTAAATTAGCTCTTCTCAAATCGGCACAACACAAATTCGTATTGCTAAAAGTCACACTTAATAAATTACTATCAGACAAATCACAAGCTTCCAAATTTGCATTAGAAAAATCACAATAGCTAAAATCACTATTTTTCAAATTGGATTCAGCTAAATCAACATTTTTAAATAATAATCTCCTAAAGCATTTATTTGAAAAATCACATCTTCTCATATATAAATAATTAAACACCTTGTTTCTAAGAAAAAATGAAAAATGTTCTTGATTATATTTATCTATGACATCTATTAAATCTTTCTGTCTTTTCTTATTTAAGATTCTAATCAGACAATTAAAAGAATTGCAAAAATAGTTGCAAACTTCATCAAAGTTTTCAAATTTAGCATAACTTCTAAACAATATGTCTTTATTAATAATAAATTTAGCTGTATCTTTCAAGCCTCCATATTGGAAACTTTCATAATTCATTTCAATTAATCCATCCAAAAAATAAAGCATTTCTTTAGTGACAATGCTTTTATTAAATATACATTGAAGCATTTGGCTCTTTTTCGCTTCATCCGTTTCCTGTACTACTCTGACTAACTGATTATAAATTCTATAAGCTATATAAAATTCAAAAATTGATTTGTGAGCAAACTCAATTTCTCTTAACTTATTTTTTCTAAAGTATGTAATAATTCCATACCAATTTTGAAGATACTCTACTTCTTCTTGCGGAATCGAACTTTCAATAATTTGATTAATCTCTTCATGATGTATAGACATTTTATTTTTTTTGAACATAACTTCTGAAATATTTAAAATAAAAGTAAACATTACTTCATGCCTAGTCAACAATGCAGGGTGACTAACATCATACATTCTTTTATACCAAATTCCATTTAACCCAAATAATGCATCGTAAAATTCATATTTTGTTCTATAATCTGAAATTCTAATGCAGTTCGAAGCAACCATATATAATATTATCGGTATACCTATAAATTCCTCTCCATATAAATCATTTTCATCATGATAGCTACAAACATCTTCTATCACTTGTACTGGCAAATCCTTATTATATTTATTTAACCATTCTTTTCTTTTGTTCATATTAAATGTAAGCAATTTTATAAAAAAAGTATTTTGCAAACTAACAGTATCAATATAATTTTCTCTAGAAGTTATTATAACCCTGCAATTCAATAATTGTATTTCATGACAAAACAATTCAAGCATTTTTTGTTTATCAATGTCTTTTAAAACAAACTCATCAAACGCATCCAAAATTATCACTGAATTTCTGATTATGTTTTTATTTATATCTAAATACGATATTATATTTTCTAATAAATTGTTATATCTATATTCCATAGATGAAAATTTTACAAAAAAAACATTATTCACATTGAGATTAATCGCTTTGTGCATAATATCATAAGCAAGTTTTTCCAATAATGAACTTTTTCCCATTCCTCCCATTCCTAAAATCACTAACAAGTTATAGTCTTTGTCTATCTTTAATTTTGGTACACCTTTACTATACAAAAATATTTTTAAATTTCCTTTTAAGAATTCTCCTATTACTTCTCTCAAATCGTCTTGCTCATATTCCAATAAACCAGATCTATACTCAGGCCATACAAATACATCCTTTAGTCTTTTTGCATTCTCCTTTTCTTCAAATATAAGCGGGTCTTCAAATAACTTAGAAAAACTTTCGATTGTTTTTCTTCCATCTATATTCGCAGAACTACTTTCTATTTCATGAACAGTCGTATTATTTAATTCTATATGGTCATATACTCTTTGAAAGTAATCAAGTACAGTTTCAATATTCTCATTAATTTTCAACAACATATTCTCATTTAATTCATATTCTAGTACATGTTTTGTATCACCCTGTATTAATGCGATAAAAAGATTTTTCTTAAATCTAAAGCATATTTCAAAAAATCGCCTAATAAAATCTGCGCCTAAACTTTTTTCATGTAAGCTAACTTCACAAAATTCAGCATCATATAATACAAGCAGGTCTTTCACTTGACTCTCACTCGACTTATTATGAATTGTATAAGAATTAGTTTCCAATAATTGATATATCAAATCACTTGCATTATATTTTATAAAATTATAAAAATTTCCACTTGTGATTAATCTATTATCTTCATTTACATCAATTAAATCATGCAACTCATTTATAGTTTTACTTTTTTCTTTTTCAATAACATACCTCTCTTTCCTATTTTTTGCATAATCTAATCCTGCCCTATTTACTACACTTTTTATGTATGAATCCACAAATGGTTGCAATAATCCGAAAATTTCTGTAAGCAATATACTCATTTATCCGTCCTCTTTTCTCTCACAAATGTCATCGCTTTTTGTTAGCTTCATTATATAAGAAACTAACGATAACGCTTTAAAGTACAAATCCACGAAAAAGAATCTCACCATATCTAAACTACCATCAAATCATCCGAAAATGCTCTAACGCTTCCCTTATAGCCGCTTCTTTCTCTGGCGGACATTTCGGCTGTCTGGAATTTTCTGATTTTGGCAGATTATAGTTCACCCTCTCAATAATTCCACATTTTTCTTTTACCTGTGCGATATATAAACTGCTGACTTTCAATCCACTATGCTCCAACACATAATCTTTGATTTCCTCATAAGTTGCCTTGCTCTCCGCAGCCGTCAAATCAAGCTCGTCCATCTGAAGCTCAACCTCGATATGTTGGTCTGAATGAAGTTTGGACAATAAACATACCGTCTCCACATGTATTGTCTAAATGGAGGAAAAACACCTCACCCAACGTATCACCCCCAACACTCATTATAGGTGTTTTATGCCCTACATAATAATAAATTAACAATTAACTTGTTATCTTCTAAACTGGCTGAAACACCACCCTTCATTTTTTCTGAAAGTAATTTCACGATATATAACCCCAATCCTGAATTAGATTGACTGCGTGATAAATCGGCTGTATAAAACTTTTCAAACAGCTTTTCAATCTCTAGCTCATCTCTATATCCTTCCTCTATCAAATTTTGAAATCTAACCTCTACCATATCTGTATTTACGATTTCAACCTCAAATTTCTTTATACCATATCGTATTGCATTCGAAGTCAAATTCGTAATAATACGTCTGAGCATAATTTCATCTGCCATTACATAAGTTGCTGTATTTAAAGACCGGACATTCGGAATGATTCCTTTCTCTTCAAATTGTTCTGTGAAAGACAGTACAGTATCCGCTAATATATTATCCAGATTTACTTTAATCAAGACTGGAGATTTACTCTCATCTTCCAAAAGCGAAATACTATAAAAGTCATTGATAAGTGTTTGTAAATACTTGCCTCTTGATATGGAAATTTCTAAATACTCTTTTTGCTCATCCGTTAAACAAGTCTTCTGCAACAGTTGTAAATATCCTGTCATAGATGTAAGTGGTGTTCGCAAATCATGAGAAATATTTGAAATGGATTCCTTTAAATGTTTTTCCTTTTTTAAAATTGAAGATTTAATATCCCTTTGATAAGCCTGATGACGGTTAATCTCAGCGGCAAGTTCTGTTAAATCCTTATCTATAAAAGCAACCTCTATTAGTTTTTCTACACCTGTGGAACATTCTTGTAATTGCTCTCGTACACAGCGTATTTCTCTTTTCAGGAGAAAAAGGGAAATAGCAAGACCAATACACAAAACAACTAATATAATAATGATTGACATACTATCCCCCCACTTTTTATTATTTTATTTCCGTATTAGAGAAAAAGTAACCACTTAAAGTAATCGAAATAAAAATTGTAATGCAGGACGATAGAAATACAATCAATATAGTAGATATCGAAAGGTTATCGTTTACAATATACTTTAGCTGTGACAATGTGGAATACTCAAATAATCTCCCCACCAAATCAATCTTTTTTCCAATCGTGCTGTCTATAACTGAAAAAAGTATGGGAAAAGCAAAGCATACACATATTGTTTTGGGAATATCCTTACATAAAAAGGCAAAGCATACATAAATACTTGCTGTTCCTATATTTAAAACAATTCCCAAAAAAGAAACACGAAGAAGGTATAAAACCTCCTGCATATTAAATAAATCTCCCCACCCAAATTTTATCGTGTGAATCAGGCACACTGTAACCGGATATAATAACATGATAAAACCTGCGCTAATACAAAATACAAACGCTTTAGAAAAAATAATGTCTAAACGTCTATGCCCTTTAGATAGCTCCGCCTGTATTGTTCTATTAGAAAAATCTGAACCGATATAAAACCCCGAAAAAGCAGCAATCACAAATAACATAAAAATATCCTGAAAAGCATTTGCAAAGCTATCTCTGCCCCTTACTGGATTTCCCGGCTCTGTTAATAAATTTATCTCCGAATACGCACTGAAAGCAGAAATTGCCATCACAACCATAACTAAAACAATAATTATTTTCTGCCGTCTAAGTTTAAAAAGTTCTGTCTTTATTAAGTTAAACATTTCCCATTCCCCCTATGGTATTGATAAAATAGTCTTCCAGATTATCCCCTGCTAATCCTATATTTTTAATAGACAGTTTCTGTTCATTTAAGGCAAGAATCACCTTTTGCATATCATCAATATAATCATATAATTGTATTGACTGATCTGGCATAACTTTATAATTCCTTGTATTCAAAACACGTTCCAGTGCCATTGCCGCCCTTGAAACATCATCCACAAGTATAAATATATGTTTTTTACAACATTCGTCTAACCGCTCTTTTGAAATTTCTTTTATAATTTTTCCATGATGAAGAAAAATATAATTTGTTGCAAGCTGATAAAGCTCACTCAAAATATGACTTGATACCAATATGGTTAATTGTTTCTCATAGGCAAGTTTTTTTAGTAGTTCTCGGATTTCTACCATACTGACCGGATCTAATCCGTTTGTCGGCTCGTCAAGCATTAAAAATTCCGGCTCCCCCAATAATGTAGCTGCAATCCCTAACCGCTGTTTCATACCTAATGAAAAGTTCTGTACCTTTTTCTTTCCAGTATCATGAAGTCCCACAATTTTCAGACAATCTTCAACTACATTTTTATTCGGTATACCCTGTGCAATCCTCATAGCTTCTAAATTATCACGAGCTGTCATATATGGGTAAAGAGCTGGATATTCTATCATGCACCCCATACGCTTTCTTTGTTTTTCCAATTCTTTTTTCTGTGTTTTCCCAAATAATATAATATCTCCGCTGTCCGGCAAAGACAATCCGGAAACCAATCGCATAAACGTAGTCTTGCCAGCTCCGTTTTGACCGATAAACCCATAGATACGCCCTTTTTGAATCGTTATATCTACATGGTCAAGTGCTACCATATTCGCATATTTTTTTGTAAGCCCTATCGTCTGTAAAATATAATCATTCACTTTTTCGTTCCCTCCTTTTCTTTGATAGCATAATTATAAATGCCAAATCTAAAGAAAACCTTACGAAAACTTATCATAAAGCTAAGTATTATTTTGCCAGACGGTAGCCTAATCCCCATAATGTTTCTATATATTCCTCATTGGGATTTACCTTTTTCAACTTGTGTCGCAAGCGGCTGATATGGACATTTAAAGTATTGTCATCAATGGTATATTCTTCATTCCATATACTTTCAAATAAATTTGCTTTTGAAAAAACCTTTTGCGGTTGTAATAAGAATAGTTCCAATATTTTCATTTCTGTTGCTGTCAAAGTAATTTCCTGTCCGTCCACATACACTTGCTTTGCAGCCTTATCAAACTCTATATCTTTAAACACTAATTTTTGACTTTGATCAACTACATTCAACTGATTCCGGCGCAAATTTGCTTCTATTCTGGCAATCACCTCATCAATATCAAATGGTTTCGTTATATAATCATCTGCGCCAAGTCGAAGCAAATCTATCTTACTTTGTGTGGTTTCCTTTGCTGATATAACAAGCACAGGAATATTCGAGAATGTCCTTAATTCTTTCAGCAAGGCATCTCCACTTTTATATGGCAACATAATATCCAACAACACCATTTCAAATTCTTCATTTTTTAACATCTCCAGTCCATGTATTCCTGTATAAGCTGATTTTGATAAATAGCCATTACTTCTTAATGACTGACACAGCAAATGGTTAATTTCTTTGTCATCCTCTATAACTAATATGTTATTATTTGCCATAATTATTTTTCCTTTCCAACGCATCTGCGTTTATCAACGGGCTTTTCCGCATTTCTAGGTATCAACCACATTCTTCCAACCTTCATTAAATCAGGTACTCTTTCCTCAGAGCACAATTTTTGTATTCTTCGTTCAGATATTCCCCATTTTTTCGATGCTTCCTGCACAGTCATATACTCAAACACTATTACCCCTCCCTTTAGCCTTACTTTATATAGTATAGTCGTTCAAACGAATAATATCAAGAAAAAATCAAAATATCGACACACCCTCCGGGAGTGTCGAAAGACAAGAATAGCAAGCACTGCCCATGTCCGGACACATGGGCGAAATTCCCCATACTTCCCTACCGTCCGTATGATGAAATTTCCATAGGGAAGTATCCCTAACCCTCTTTGGTTTTCTTTCCGCTTTTTCTCTGCAAGTCCTTGACCTTCTCCCGCAGATTTGCTACAATAACACATGGATAATTCTATCCAAAACAACTGAACAGACACGAAACCAGACTGTTGTAAACCGGACAAGTTACAGCAGTTTTTTTATGCCCAATTTAGAAAGGCAGTTATCCCGAAAAGAGATTATGCAGACAGGCGGTTGATTGATACCTCTGATGAGAAATTCCAGAACAGTCCGGGACTGCAAAGGTGGGCGGCGGTGGAGAATTTAAAGATTGCTGCACAGACATACAATGAAGTGGGTTCCATCGTAGAACTGGAACAAAAAATCTCTGCCGCTTCCGCCACCGGAAAAGAAGCAAAACAGACCGTCCGCAAGTATGAGAGTCAGATTATCCTATATGGCGGCGCAAGGCGTATGCTGGAACAGGCGGGCATTTCCTTAAAAGGCTTGAACATCGACAAGCTGAAATCGGAATATCAGGCGCTGACCGCACAGAAAAAAGAACTGACCGCCACCTACAAAAACTGTGAAAAAGAATTGAAATCGCTGAAT
>CAJTXA010000048.1 GCA_910579865.1 uncultured Lachnospiraceae bacterium | reverse complement strand
TGTCGTGAATTTTTTATTTTATAAATCTTCTAAAATATTCACTTTTTGTATAGTTTTCATTTAAGTTCGCACTTATGGGGCAGGATTCCCTGCCAGCTTTTTCATAGCTTGTCTGTACTGCTTCTTCCAGTATAGCTGCTTTTACACCATCACTCATACGGGCATGTACACCAAGCCCAAGAACTCTGTCCAGAAGGTATGCTGTTTCTTTTGTTTCCTTGTTTTTAAACCTTGTACGTGTAAAAGACAGCATACCCACAGGTGACATGATCTTTTTCTGGCTGCGGTCTTTAATTTGCCAGTGTATCCTCCTTTTCATGCTTTCTTCCAGTAATGTATTGCATTCTTCCAGTGCTTCAGAGATTATATGACATCCAAAGTCTAATACTATATTTTTTACATTTTCTACGTATTCGTCAAAATACACAGGGTTCGTAAAAAAATCTTTTTTTATTTTTTCTAATCCAGGTATTCCATTTTCCAAAAAATACTGTATACTGTTATTCATAGGGACACCTCCTTTTTTTGTAATTTTTCCGATGGTTACATTATACTACAAAGAGGTGTCTCTTTTCTATTTTTTTCTAAAAATTCCCCAAGTAAAGTTACACTATCCTATCTAATCTGTTTCTCATAATATTTATATCCAAAACAAATTTTAACAGACCAAAAACTTGATAAGGTAGAAGGAAATTAAAAAAGTTTACTCTTGTTTCTATATCATAAAGAAAAAATCAAGAGTAAACAGCTAATTTTTTGATTTAAATATCCAACTTTTTCATCATCCAATATGTATTGGCATAAGAACCATCTGCATACTTCATATTGTTGGGAAAAGTTCCATATATTTTAAATCCAAGCTTCTCATATAAAGCTATTGCTAGCTTATTATTGGCAATTACCTCTAGCTCTGCTTGTTCATATCCTATCTTTTTAGCAATATCTAACACAGTCTTTAGCATTGCTTTTCCAATTCCTAAGTCGCAATATTCTTTATATAAAGCAATAGCAATATCACATCTATGTCGATATCTTTTATATCCTCCAGCGCTCATAAGAGAACAATTACCTATATGCTTGCCATCAATTTCAGCAATTAATAATAGCTCATTTTCACTATTCTTTCTCGCCTTTATAAAGGCTTGTTCCTGCTCTATTGACAATGTTATTTCATCAGGCTCACGAATCAAAAATGTTGTTTCGGCCGCCGTGATCTTCAGATAATCTATTAAATTCTTAGCATCATTTTCCTCAGCACTTCTAAGTGTGACCTCTCTTTCCCTTTTATCCCTTACTATAATCGTATTGATGTACATAATAGTTTTCTCCTTCATACTAATTTCACTTTTTGGTGTTCCTGTCATTCTTGTATTATCCCCATTGAATGTGACTGTTTTGTAACATGAATTATATTCAATTAAACAATAAATTACAAACCAATATGCTTATTGGCTGATGAAGCAAATAAATCCAAATTGTTCTGCTTCCTACATCGGCTAAAAAAGGAATCTTATATTGTGCGATAATCTCCCATTTATTATGTTCCCTAAAAATTTCATTAAAAAAATATCCATGGAAATATAGGAAAATAATCACTAGACTGAAATTCTGGAAATGGAAATCCAAATGGAGTAAACACTCTTATAGAATAAAATACTTTAGGAATTTGTATCCATATAAAATCCCCAAATCCAAGATAACCATATTGCATTTGTTTACAAAAAATAAACAAGAAAAAACTACTTCTCAATCCCCAAATTGGAGAGATTCTTTTTATCACCTTTTGTAATGGGAACATCAATAAAATTGCACACCCCATAAAATTCAATATTCCAAACCATATTGTTTCGGATGGAATAATAGTTAATGTTACAAATGAAATAAGAAATCCATATAAATTGAATCGTAATCCACGCCATAGGTTATTCTTCTTTCCCCACTCCCAAACAAATCCTGAAATAAAAATAAATGTCTGACAGATCATCTGCTGCCAAATATGAATTATTGGCAGCCCATACCAAAATGAATTTTTTCATAAACAATATACACATTATATAAAAAATGAAATATCACCATATTGATAATAGCAAATCCTTTGATACTATCAACTAAAAAATAACGGGTAGCTTTTGTTTTCATAGATGTTTCTCCTCCTCAAACCTTTTTTTATGGTTTCAGTATAGCAGATAACATCTCTTCTAACAGCACATTGAAAAAATTACATGTTTGCACGTAAAAAATCATTCCATATCTATATTTTATACTGCTGGAAAAATAGCTGCTATCAACAAACGTTGTATTCCTTTTCCCTGATAAAAAAAAGATATTACCAATAAAAACGGAATTTCTACTAAAAAAAAGAAAAAATCCATTATAGTAATCCCCTGACCAAGATAAGTCGACTTTCCTATATGATAGTAAAATTCTATTTTATTTGCTTCACTTAACCTTATAAATAATTCTAATACAGCTACTACTTTTTCTCTATTAAGTGGCTTGAGCAGAAAATCTAAAGGACGCACTTGAAACAATCTCATAACATAAGTTTCTTTCGAAGAAATATATACAATACCAATTTTATCATTTCTAAGCTGTTCTCTAATCTGCTTACCTACCTGAATACCATCTAATTGAAAAAGTTGTATATCCAAAAAAATAAGATCAAACAAACATTGTTCTAAAAGTGCATGATAGAGCATTTCTTCAGAATAGAATACTTCCGTCTCAATCTGCAATGCATGTTGATTTGCAAAACCTAGAATCATATTTTCCAAATCAGAACAAGTACCAATTTCATCATCACATATTGCAATTCTTTTCAATTTTCCACCTCTTTTTTCTAACTTCTATCTATTTCTTATAATTTTCTAAAACAAAATTCACTTACCTTTCCATTCAGCTACATTATATTTCAAGAAAAAAATTTCACAAGCCTAAACAAGCAAAATCCAATTATATTATTTTTGTTATTACTTATACTATAAAAAATTTACTTTACATCTTCATAAAGAATATTGTTTTTTAATTAATTTTTAATATATATTTATTTATAAAAATTATTCATAATAGATTACTTTACTTCCTATATCTAATTGCTCTGCTTATCTAGTTTTATTTATATTTATTTTAACTTTAAACATCCCTATCAAATTTAGGACAATACAAATCTTTTTGTTTTTTTAGTTGTTCATCCATATCTATTGTTGACACTCCACTTTGTTATATTATCATTTTTGTCAATTATCCACGACCTAAAGATCATAGGCTTGTAACTGCCTAGCCATAGTAACAGATTACTTCTCTGACTTTTAAATAGTTTATTCCCATATGATACAGATTCATAGCTCCAATATGGTCATAGTTAGACTGATAACCACAGTTTTTGCAAGCAAACAAATATATGTTCTTATTACAATTAGACTTTTCTGTATATCCATAAATCTTATTATATCATAAATTGATAACTTATTTAAGAACACCTTATCAAAATTTATTAATTCCTTGTATAAAACTGGATTTCGTCATTTTCCTTAACTATTTCAGGCATTGCCTAAGTATAACTCTGACAACTCTGCTAAAAAGTCCAATAAATATACTATGGCTTGATATTTCACATTGGCAGCGATACAATTAGAATATCAAACAAAAACAAAGAGGAGGAAAATATAATGAATAAAGTTAAAAAGGTCTTATATCTTTTGATATCTTTATTGATTGGCTTATTCTTGTATGTTCTTTTGCATGAACTGGGACATTTGATTATAATGCTATATGCAGGTGCAAAAATTATTGACTTTAGTATATTTACTACTCATGTTACCACAGTCGGAGGAAATTATAACAATTTATTAGAGTTATGGTGTCATGCAAATGGAATGTTATTTCCTGTAATTGTGTCATTAGTATATATGTTGTTTTACAAGAAAGAAAATAACAACTCATTTTATCATATTTTTTCATATGTTATTTCACTTCCTTCAATTTGTTCTATACTTGCATGGGTAGTTATACCGTTCATCTATATACGAAACTGTGCACCTGCTCATGATGATGTTACAATGTTTTTGCATAATTTTACTCAGAAATATCACCCTTTGATTGTGAGTATAGCTGCTATGCTTATTCTCACAGTTAGTATAGTTATAATCATTAAAAAAGGTATTGTCAAAAATTTTATTACAGAGATGAGAAAATAATAAATCATTTTCTGTTAGATAACTGTATGAAAATCACTAATTAAATGTTCTTTTAAATAATACAGGATAATTATGCTGCCCACTTATAGCTTTAACAATTTCATCAACCTTTGTAATAAGCATGAGCATAACGTATAATAATTATTATAATGCAACCGCTGGTTGCGGAAATTTCAAGGGTAGTTGATAGAGTGTCACGGAAAATTATGATATAGTTTTGACAAGGAGGTAAAGTTGATGTTGTCTGAAAAAATATATATACTCAGGCGAAAAAACGGGCTATCCCAAGAACAGCTCGCAGAGAAAATCGGTGTTTCAAGACAAGCTATCTCAAAATGGGAGGGAGGGCTATCAACTCCAGAATTGGACAAACTTAAGGCTTTGAGTGAATACTTTCATATTACAATAGATGAGCTTACTGGAAATCAGGCTATATGTGCTTCCAACGATATAACGAAAGAAAACAAAGATTCTGCTCCCCATAAAACAGGTGAAAGTAAAATTGGCATTTATCTTTGTTTCATAAGTGCTATTTGTCTTATTATGTTTGGTATATTAACAATTATACACCCATCGTCTGTCAGCCAAATCAATGAATCGTCGATGATTACTTTAAATGGAACTGGAATACTCATTACTTTATTTATACTGCTAATGATATTGGGAATTATTCTGATTCTTAAAAAGAAATAAATTCAGGAGGTTTTTACAATGAAAAAATATAAGTACTTAACTTGTCTTTTTGTTGTACTTGCAATTTTGCTTTCAAATGTCATGTGTGCTACAGTCGCTTACAATTATTGTAATATGAAATGGTCAGAACAATATCTGCTAACTAGTGCCCCTGCTTGGGTCTCGTTCCTATTCATTATTCCTTATACAATAGGAATCTTCATCTGTATGATCTTAGCTTGGTTTTTCAATAAAAAGCATCAAAAATCCAATATATAAAAAGGGACTGTTTATCCAGCTAAAAACGAAACCTCATGATACTTTCGAATAGCATACATAACATATTTAAAGCAACCAATTTACTAAATCCAAAAATATATTCCTTACATTATCAAGGCGAAATATTTTCTTATAATTCTCAGAGTTTTTATCTTGCTTTTACTTCAGTTCAGTAGGGTAACATATCATATTCACCACAATGGTATTAATATATACACAAGTTGCTTTTTATAAATAGACTGTAAGTAAGGGTTGGAAAATCAACCCTTACTCTGCTTATAACTGTATTTGTAATCCATCATACGCAAAATGTATTCCGTCCAATTCTTCCTCCAATTTTTTATACTCATCATATGATTTTCCCCAATCTTCCTCTAAATGTGTAATAATAACTTCTTTGATTGCATACTGTTTTTGTATCGTATTAATTTCATCTAGAGTAAATAGTTCTTTTCTCATCGGATTATCTTCACTTAATACAAAATCATCTTTTAATATGTCCCCAACAATTGTATTGCCAATAATTAAGACATCTGCACCTTGAAATTTCTCTGACTTTGGAAATGGCTTTACATCACATGGAGCATAAATTACTTTTTTATTGTTAGAGGAAATAATAAATATTGCTACATGTTCTTGTTCATCTACTGGAACTAACTCGATCAAAATATTATCTTTTTTGAAAGTATGAATTTCTTTTGTACATATAAGTCCTCTTATTTCATAATATTTAATGATTGATCCATACCTTGTACCTTGTTTTTTAATGTCTTCAAGAATAACAGGTAAAGAAGCAACTTCTATTGGATTATCTGGCTTCTTTCCCAGTGAATCAGCGAGCCAATCCATTTTCAATTGTTCAATCACACGTATTCCCATTGTATGATCAGGATCACAATGACTATATAAAATATGTTCCACTTTCTGTACGCCAGAATTATTCAATGAAGCATTGATGTCTTCTGGTGTATCAATTAATAGATTCACATCTTCAATAAACAAACTGCATCCTGTTCTTGCATAAGGAAATCCTTTCTGTCGTGCTTCCATACATATACGGCAACTACAACATGCTCTTGGTGTACTGACGCAACCACCAGAGCCAAGTATTATTATATTCATATTCTGTCTATCCTTTCTATTAAATTAAATCGATCCTTTTGAGTTCACGCATAGCCACTCATAATAACACCCATAAGTTTTCTTCTATACTTACTGTTCTAATTATTATCACTGTCCCTTCTTTTTTCATTTATTCTGAATTTTTCTAGCCGATAATGACACTCATCATCCAACTTTTTTACCCCATTCTTATATTCATACCCTTTTTTTCGATAAAATTCTACTGCTGTAATAGATGCAGGAATTTCTATTCTTTCTGCTCTTAAAAACAATTCATCGGATTCAAGCGTATCAATAATATAACTGCCAATCCCCTGACCATGAAATTCTGGTAATACAAAAATAGTGAGTAATATGCTTTCTGTAGAACTTCCCCAAAAACTTGATATAGAACCAACATCTACAATTTTATCTTCATTCCAAAATACATACACATTTGCATATTCTGCCACACCCTTAAACCAATTTACATCGTGTGTGACAGAGATCGCAGCTATAGCTTCCTCCCCATAATCTTTTACATTGACCTCTTTAAAATTTCTAATAATCAAATTGACAATTTCTTCTGTATCTTCTTCCTGATAAGGCTTAGCAATGACCTTGCTTCCATTTAATAATTTCATAAAAAACTCCTTCCTAAACAAAAAAATGCACAAAACATACAATATGTCCTGTGCATTTCTAAAACTATCAGCTATTATAAATATTCTATAAAAATTATAACTTACATCTACTGATTTATATGCACAGACATATCAGACCTACCTATGTAACTGTGCATCCAATCAAGTCACAATTACATTTAAGTATGTCTGTAATACATGTATATATGATCCATTGTAAAATGTAAGTTCTTCATTTTCATGTCCTCCTAAATTTTTTTAACCTTATCATAATTCTATTTATATGTCAAGAAATTGACCACAGATAATTTTTCAGTACCCCATTTGATGTCTTCTATCCAAGCAGCCACATGAGAAAGTTGTTGCAATCCCTTTAATTATATGTTTTCAACTATTTTGCGAAGTTGTCAAAAGAATAAAAGGTTCGAATGATGCAAAAGGGCAAATGTCATGCTTCATAAAACAGACTTGGAATTTGCAGGCTTCATGTCATTATCCCCTGCTTATGAAAATTATGAAAAACATGATATAATCCTAAAATAGAACGAGAATAACCATGTTGCATGAATTAACCCAAAAACAACGAAGCCTACATTTTGGTTATGTCTGCATATGTCTGTGGTGAGCCTGATTTCTTATAACGCATGTTAGTTTAAACAATAGTGGTTGGTTTTTTATAGCAGCCTTTGTCACATCGTATTTTTCAGTATATTTAATTAATGATAGACGATACCACATTTCTTGTGTTATACTTGCCATGTAAGAGTACTCCTTTGTGCGTCTTTGTTTTGTGACGATTCAAATATAGCACAAAGAGAGCACATCCTCACTTTTTAATTATTCAGTTGTAACACATGTATTTTAATCCTACAAGCTACAACTATACTTCGAAATAAATTTTTGAAAAATTCAGCACCGATTTATTATAATATTAAAAAAACTTTGATGGGAGCAAATATAATGAGTTTTATGGTTGGAACATGGTTACATGATGCACCAGATGTAGAATATAATGTTAGTGGGAAACAGGCTATTGTTAAACATTTATGCTTTGGCCCGCTTGAAACACAGATATGGTATAAACTAAAAGATGGTCAATACTGCTATGAAATTTATTTCATTGAGGGACTTCAACAGGGAGATCGATTTATTGACTTTATTAGCAAATCTGAACTGCTTGAAGTAATTGAAGCCGAAATTGTTCTTTGCAAGAAATATAACGACACAAGTTTAGCTAATCTGCTTCAAATTGAAAAGGAAAAGATAAATTTGTCATAGATTTGAAAACACAGTATTATGAAAAACTTTTTTGTTAGAAAACACAAAAAAAGAAAGCAGGCGTAGAGAAACAGCACCCTTAGCAGGTCAATGGAAGAATATACGTCACGTTTTCCGTGCAGGATACCAGTACGTTTCGCCATTTCATCCATTTGCTGCGGCAGGTGTGGAAGGATTTTATTGTCCCAGTTTTCAAAAACTTCTTGTATCTTGCTGTTTAATTTGTTAAAATTATTTTGTAAATTCATGACATTCCTCTTTTGGTAGATTATTTTGCACGAAAGAGCGTCTGTCATGAATTTTTTATTTTATGAATCTTCTAAAATATTCACCTTTTGTATAGTTTTCATTAAGTTCGCACTTATGGGGATATGCCCTTTTTTACCCTGAGCATCCTGCTTTTCCTGTTCTCCTGTGGGAAGGGTATCCTGCTCTTCCTTCAGGTAGAGAAAAAAGCCTACACGGTACTGGAGGGCATCTGCACGGATGTCCGCATGAATCTGCTTGGCAGCACCCAATACATCTGCCTTTCTGATGCGGAAGGGAATGAACACTGCCTTGTGATAGGCAAAGACCATAAAATCCGCACCGGACTCTCCTACCGTTTCTACTTCAGGGACTCTGACGGCATCTCCCCTGGCAGGAACCCGCTGCTTAAGAAAGCACTGCTGACTGAGCTGGTCAAGCTTTTTTGTAACACTTACAAGGAAAAGTTTCGACAAGATCATGCCTGCATTCTCTTTTCAAATGGTGTCATATATCCATTGGATGAATGCGGGCGGATATGATTATAGTAGACATATACA
>CAJTXA010000047.1:602-9094 GCA_910579865.1 uncultured Lachnospiraceae bacterium | reverse complement strand
CTAATGGAGGTCTTCCTCCCATGATAAAACGGCAGCGATACTATGATTCCCTGAAAGAAGCAGCATAGGATACAAAATCCTTGAGGAAAATGTGTCAACTAATCTTGACAAAATCATTCGGACGTAAGCACAACCATGAATGTCTATGTACACGCCACAAGGGAGGCGAAATGGGATTCCGCAAAACTATTGGATAAGGTTGTAGGAATGAGTTAAAAATAAAAACTTTCCCTTGTAACTTGCTGATAAGGGCAAAAACAAGGGAAAAGGATACATATTTTGAGGCTGTACATACTGCAAAGCCTTGAAAATAAAGGAAAGTTAAGGCAGTTAATAGATAAACTAGAATTTATGGAGGAAATGTCATGGTCAATCCGTGGGAGGAGATATCATTATCTGATTACGAAAACCATATGAAATTAAGTTCTGTTATGCAATTACAGAGCTTAAACCAAATGATGAAACAACAATTTAACACTTATCCTGTAACATCTGTTATGATTTTGGGAATTGCTGGTGGTAATGGTTTGGAACATATTGATAAAAATAAATTCCAAAAAGTATATGGTATTGATATTAATAGAGAATATCTAACAACAGTTAAAGAACGATATTCAGATATTTCTAGTATATTGGAATGTATACAGTTAAATCTCATTCAAGACGCAGACAAACTTCCTACAGCAGAATTATTGGTTGCCGATTTATTAGTTGAATATATTGGATACGAATGTTTTCAAGAAATAATTGAACAAGTACAACCCAAATATGTTTCGTGTATTATTCAGATAAATGTAGATGGTAGTTGGGTATCCAATTCTCCATATATCCATATATTTGATAATCTTGACAAAGTTCATCATCAAATAGAGGAAGATTCATTGATTCAAGTGTTAAGGGGAATGGGATATAAACTGATAACTCAAACAGAAAATCTATTACCAAATGGAAAGAAATTAATTCAATTAGATTTTAAACATTAAAATTCTAATTTACCTAAGTGTTTGGAATATTTCCAACAAGCAAAAATTATTGTAACTGTCACATATAGAAATAATTAAAAACATGATAATCATGAATGATTTAAATAATACTAGTTCTATGTTAGAAAAAATAAAACAAATATTAGTAAGCGTACACAATAAACTGTTGTTGGGCATGAACAGAAAATCAAAAACAAACACCTGTTGCTGACAGAGAAAAAATAATCAGAAAATTATGCTAATGCTTAACCAAAAAAGGATTAAAATATCCCAACTGATATTCTTAACAAAAAAATAGTTGATTATATAGGTAGAAGCAAATCTTATAAAAATAAGTTTTTAATAAATAAAAGGAAATATAATTTAAGTATCTACAAACCACATGGGAACAAATCATAAAAGATAAAAACTATCATTTATTTGTAAACGAAAAAGATGGTCAAATTGTATCTTTTTGTGAGCATGTAATAATTCCAAATTTGACAAGACAAATACGACCTTATACATTAATAGAAAATATAATAACTTATATTGATTTTCAAAGACAAGATTTGATTTTGGAATGTTTAGAATTAGAAACAGCATTTACTCAATGATTAGCTTAAGGCATCGATATCACAGATGGAAGGAAAGGGGAGGTCTAAGAAGGGTCATATTTCCCGTCGGCACTTAGGCACTGTATTTTAGTGCCTTAGTGTCCGCTACGAGGAAATCCTAAGCGCAAGCGGGCCCGTATTAGACCTCCCCTTTCCTTCCAGCGTTCGGGCTAGGACAACTATTTTTTGAAAAAATTATTAATAGAAAAAAGGAAATATTTATGAAGAAAACAATTTATTTTTTGAAATTAATCTGTTTTGCAATAATATATCTATTTATTTTTGCAAGCTGCTCCAATAACCAAAATCAAGAAGAAAAGCAGGAAATTCTAAACAATAAAGAAGAGAAAGAATCCACTCTTATAGAAAGCGAAAAAACAAAAGAAACAAACGATTATTTCAATAAAACAATAATAGAAACTACATCATCTGAGCCAGAAATAGTAGAGATAGATTGGGCAAAATATTTTAATGGTTTTCATGGAACAGCAGTACTCTATGATGTATCAAATAAACAATATCTAATATTCCAACCAGAACTCGCCCTAATACAAAGATCACCATGTTCCACATTTAAAATTATTTCCTCTCTAATTGCATTAGAAAAGAAAATAATCGAACCAAACAATACAACCCGTTTATGGAGTGGAGAAGTATTCTGGAATGAAAAATGGAATCACAATATTGACTTTAGAGAAGCCTTTCGTGAATCCTGTGTTTGGTATTTCAGAGAAGTGATTGATGAAATAGGAAAAGATATCATACAGGATTCTGGATTGAATCTTCCTTATTAATTTCCCCCAAAGAGCAAACAGAAGTAATGGAACGCATTTTTGGAGCAAACTCAATCTACTCAAAAGAAACACAAAACGAATTAAGACAAGTAATGCAAGTAACAGAGCAAGAAAAAACAGATATTTCTATCTATGGAAAAACAGGAATGGGAAAAGCAGAAGGAGTTGTTGTAGATGCATGATTTACTGGGTTTGCAGAAGGTAAAGAAGGAAATCTATATTTTTGTATTTATCTTGGAAGAACAGACCAAAAAGAGGTATCCAGTATTGCAGCAAAAGAAATTGCCATTTCTCTTATATCAGATTATTACAAATAAACATAATATAATCTGAAATATTTCCAAAAGTATTTTTAGTGTAATTCTTTGTACTACACTTTTTCCTTGTAATAAACGAATTTCGTCCATTACCAATTTCATAAGATACTCGATGATCTACTTGAAGTACTCTCTCATTTTAACACTTTTGAAAGAACTGTTCTTCCAGTAGCTTTCGAGAGAGCATTTCTTCCATCATCCCCTGGAACACGATATGTTATCACAGGTATTCCATACTCACGTACATTTCTAATTGCTTTAGGTGGATGGTTATATCCATAAATATCTTTTAATTCTTGAGATGTAATATAATTATTTTTCAGAATATGCGGTATCACCGTCCTCGGCCTTTTGGCTGTTACCAATTCCAATAAATCAAGAAATTCGTTAGGATAGTCATTCATGTCATCGCCTCCAAAAATGATAATTGTTGAGGCTGCATATCAAATGTAGGTATTAGTGCCTTACTAACATACAATACCTCAAATGTTATTGACTTTTTTCCAAGTAATAATGCTTGACTAGAAACATCCGCATTTAATATGACCTTTTTACAATGCAAACTTTTGGGAAGTTCTTCTCCATATTCTTTTCCACCACACGCTCCATCATAACTAATAAGATAGTTCACTCCTTTTTTATTAAGTATTTCGATTGCTTGTGCAAATTCATCAAATGGCACTTCCGCAAAATAGCGATTATCTTGTATATTTGTAACCCCTTGATATGGAGGGTTCATATAAACCAAGTCCTCCGGCGTTGCTGCCTCTAAAACATCATGGTAATCAAGAGTGGAAAATAAGGTTTTACCATTCATCTATTCTTCATCTCCTTTTCAAATCCAACTATATCGCCTATATCACAATTTAATGCCTTACAAGCTCATCTTTACCTAATTGTGCTAAAGATAGATTATTTGCCTTTTTCACAGTCCGGTTATAAGACAGTTGCAGCTTATCAAACTTTCTGGAAACATCCAGATAGGAAGCATAAACAGAATGTAATACCTTTACAAGCAAGAATTATTTGACTTCATCAATGACGCCGCCAAAGAAGTAGAAAGTACAGACAAAAAAGAAGAAAAACGCAAGAAGAAAAAATGAACACAAAAAACCTTACCAATTTTCAGTTGTCATTTCTGAAAATCAGAAAGGTTTTTCTGTTATTGAAGTATTCTTTTATCTAACAAGTGATACTCGAAATCGGCGTGTTCTTTGTTGTTATTAACTGTATTTGTTTAATTTTCATGCAAATACACGTCCTTTTTTACTTCAATTACACCATTTATTCTGGCGTACTGATTTTCTGTTACCAAAATGTTGCCACATTTAATACAGCAATCATTAGGTATACTCACAATTTATCGTAAATTCTAAAATGCCTTTCCACTAACAACAATTCAGAGATTCACTACCTTTCATCACATATAATGGTATCAATTATGAATCCAATTATGTGGGTCAAATCGATAACGGCTTTTATATTCAGCATTTATTAAGCCCAATATAATGCCAACTTCAGAAATCCCATAGTCTGTACCAAATTGTTTTATTCCTTGAGACATATTTTTCTCCACTTCACTATGAACTAAATTATATTGCTTTGATTGAATTTCAGGAATATCAGGTAATTCTAATTGTAAGCATCCTTTAAAATTAAGATACGAAATCTCTTGCCCATAGTTTATATTTTCCAAATTAAAGATTGAAGAAATATAATCAAACAATCCTTTCAAGTCTTCAATAGTCGTAATATCAGAAAAACAAACTCTAGTCAGTATAAATAGAGCAGACAAACAATCTAATTGCGTAGAAGATAATTCACAAGCAATAATAACAGCATTATCCATAATTCTTTTAAAATGCCCTTTATCATCATTCTGAATACGATTTACTACTAATTCTGTTAAGATTTTCATAACTTCTTTTTCACCAAAACGAGCATAATTCTTTTGAGCTTCATATAATATGAATTGAACATCTGGCTGTGTAAACGAAGTAAAATCTCTAACTTGTTTATTCTCTAATTTTTTTAAAATTTCATTGCATAATTCGGTTGCTCTTTGTTCTGCTGTATCTTTTGCAAGTGCCTGAAGCTTCGGAAAATTATCCATAAAAAGATCTATCGTTTGTTTAGCTGCCTGTTCAGGTGTCATTCCAACATATTGAACACCAATCTGCGTTGAATTAGATGCTGGTGCAGATTTTTGTGTTACCTCGATTATATCTGACATACTATTCATCTTCTTTCTTATTGTTAATTTGAACCCCAATTTGCGTTCCGTTATCATATGCCGTCTGATTAATTAAATATTTTGAAGTTTTATCATCTTTCTTTTTTGGAAAAACATTAAAAATCCCATTAATTATTGCTACTATAATTCCACCACCAGCAGCAATCGCTGCAACGATAATCGCAATTTGATTTGCTACAGTAAGATTCATAAACCAATCAATCACAATATCCACCTCTCAAAAATCATTGGCAACATAATATAGCCCATTTTAAGCAAATACACATGCAGCAGACAATCACATGGACCACCTGCCATATAAAATAAATTATGCACCCTCGTACTATTCGAACTCGGCGTGTTCTTTGTTGTTATTAACTATATTTATTTAGGTTTTGTGCAAATACACGCCCGTTTTTACTTCAATTACATCATTTATTATGGCTTGCTGATTTTCTGTTGCCAAAATGTTGCCACGCATTTATTATAGCAAATCCCGGTAATTTAGCAACCCATTTTTGAAATGTTACGCAATAAAAGCCGTTTTTGAAAATAAATATATAAAATATCCTCCACATCATACCCTTGCTTCAAATGCCTTGTAAAATAAGGTATTCTAAAATGCTAATGCGTAACAAATCCGACACATATGTTCTCCTTAATATCCTTATTACATGGTGCTAGCACCATGTCTTTAAATTCATTAAAGAAAAATTTGCTAAAAATACTATTTCCTTTAACGTACCCTCTCTCTTTTCTTAATGCTAAATCCATTTTTCAAATACAACTTCACTGCATTTTGATTCCATTCAGCTACATGCAAAATAATTTCTTCATAGCCTTGTTCCTTGATATGATTTATTCCCCAAAACAACAATTTTTGTCCTATACCTTGTCCTTGTAACGATTGCTCAACAATCAAATCGTCTAACTCATTTTCATAGCAAGAAACAGCACCTATTATTACTCCATTTTGCAAATAAAGGAAAATATTCTTCATTTTATCTCTAATTTGGGAATAATCATAGTAAAAATTTATTGGCTCAACTTCTAACGCTTTTCTCATTTTGTAAAAACATTCATTATATATTTTCATATATTCATTCCAATATTCTTTTTGAAAAGGAACACATATTATGTCATTCTGATACTTCAATGCTTTATTATATATCATTTCATAAGCAATTATCTCTTTCATCTATATTTCTCTCCAAAATCAGTTATTCATTATTAGTAAAGAACTTCTCTAACTTTTCGCATTTCCCTCCAAACATTATCTCCATAATTGCTTACCAAAACGGAAATAATCCCATTATTCGGATTATACTCGGATATAAAACTTACACCCGGATCACAGCCTTGAAAATACGCAAAATCTTTGCCATTGGGATTATCAATTATCCACATACCATAGCCATAATATCCTTCTTCTGCATCATCTCCATCTCCGCTCTGCTTACTAAGCATATCTGAAACAAATGCTTTTGAAATTAAATTCCCTTCCAGTAAATTAGTCCAAAAACTAATAATATCTCTTACGGTTATAAACGCCCCGCCCGCACCATTACCTTTCACATCCACAGAAAATATATTTGTGCGGTAATCCTTTGTATCAGCACAATAAATATAATTATTAGCGCACTTTGCCGGCAGCCTGTCCAACTCATAATACCCCGTTGATTTCATACCGCATATGTCAAAAACATTTTCCTTTAGGTATTGGTCAAAATACATACCCGTCGTTTTTTCTATAATCATTGCAAGCAGGACATACCCTGTATTATTATACTGGAATTTTTCTCCTTTGGGATACATCATAGGCTTGTTTATAAATAGTGGGAGCAAATCACTGTTATGTCTGATTTTATAATTAGGATAATCAGTCCATAATTCTTCATATTCCTCCATAACACTTTCATCAAAATAGTCCGGGACACCCGATGTATGGTTTAAAAGCTGTTTAACTGTAACATCCTTATCAATATCATTTAATGACATATCAAGCAACATACCTAATGTATCATCAAACTTTATTCTTCCTCGTTCAATCAACTGCAATATTCCTACTGCAACAAATACTTTTCCCGCGGAAGCACTTGCAAATTTTGTTTCTATCGTGTTAGAAATTTCATTTTGTAAATCTGCAAACCCATTTTCTCTTTCATATAAAACTTTACCATTTTGAACAATATATATATTTCCCCTAAAGTTTACATCTATCATTTCTTTTATACCCATTACAATCTTCCTCCAATCTACCAATTTATTTCTCCAATTATATCACTTCCATTCGCAATTTACCACAAAAATATAGGGCATAGCAACCGCCATGCCCCACATTTCTAATCACTCCAACGACTTCTCAATCCTCTGTTTCTGCCCTTTCAAATCGTTCTGCTTTTCATACAGATTATTCCGTTCTTTGCAGAGTTCTTTCATGCGCTCCAACTGCGCCCGCACTCCCTCCCGGCAATCCGGCTCTATCTTTTTATATTCCCCGGTCAGATTACGGATTGTATTATTGTTCTCCTTTATCTGTTCCGACAGACATACCCAGTCTATCAGATTTTGCACTTCCTTATCCGTTTCGTAAAGGTCTGTATCTGCTACAATTTTAGCACACAGCCGTATCATAACTTTCTTTTCCATATCCGTCATATCCTATCAATCCCCTTTCCTATCGGCTCATTTCAAAGGCACGTTTCGGGCGTTTATTTGCCCTTTCTGCCTGCTCTAATGCTTTTGACCGTTCTACTATCGACTGTACCTGTTCCCTGCCGAAATGACGCTCCAAACGCCCCAAATCAGACGCTTTTTCCTGCAATCGGTCTATGGTGTCGCTCTGCTCCATGACCTTATCCGTCAAGCGGCTAATCTGCACTTGTTGTCCGTCTACTTTGGCGGTCAGCTTCCTGCCTTGCTCCGTAAGCTGTACGCATTTGATAGTCAGATTTTTAACGACCTCTTTCAATTTCTCCACAAGCGGAAGTGCCTTTTTATCCCTATAATTCTTTGCGCTCATCAATGCCCCCGGCTCTGCCAACTGCCATTTCATATCTTCATCATAGGCGTGAATATTGCGCTCCATGACTTCCTTTGACTGCACCATTTTGTTGATTTCCTGCTGTAACTTTTTCTGCTGTTTCTCCAATTTTTCTTTATCCTCTGTCAGCGTTTCCGTTTGCTCTTTCAGAAGATGATTTGTTGCGGTAAGTTCTGATAGTTCCTGCCGGATCGCTTCGCCCTCTTTCCGTATCTGCTCCGTTTCCTGCCCTGCCGCTATCTGCTGATGAAGAATATTAGATAATTCCTCTTTACTACCGGAAATGGTCTGTTCCAATTCTGCAACTTCTTTCTGCCGCTCCTGCTTTTCAAAGTCGAGTACAGACAAATGCTTGTTGTGTGTGCCTAACTGTTTCCATTGTACGCCATACCGCCCCATAACTTTTGAAAGTTCCTGCTTCTCCGCTTCAATCCATTCATTCCATTCCGTCATTCCCCTTGTTCCGCCCTTAAATCCCTGTTCTGATAGTGCTCCTTTAAGTGAAACTCTCGTATCAAGTCCACGC
>CAJTXA010000047.1:0-592 GCA_910579865.1 uncultured Lachnospiraceae bacterium | reverse complement strand
TAAAGGGAACAAAATCAATGTGAATGTGCGGTGTCTGCTCGTCCATGTGCAAGTGGCTTGAGAATACAAACAGGTTCGGATTTCTTTTCTGAAACTGCTCCATAAACTCGCATAAAATCTCTTTCGCCAACTGCCCCTCATTGCTCTGCACATTCATATCGTCCTTGTTGCCGATTTGGAAGATTACTTCATAAAATAATTTCTCCTGCTTTCCCCGGCGTATCTTCTCATAGTAATCGTCAATCTTTCGGTCACTCCGTTTCTGCTTTGCGTTGTAGCGTTCCAGTGCTTCATCAAAAAGATTGTGGTATACCTCTTTTATATCCGAGTGGCAAAATTCCACGTTATCCCGGCTTCGTTCCTTATCTACATTTTTAGCTGTAAAGGCTCTTGTATTGTGGTTGACCGAACCTTTCCCCATCATGCCGCTAATCGTCCTTTCCAATAAGCATATCCTCCACATTCTATATATTTGTGTCACTAATTTTACTGCGCCGAATAGGCGCAAAGCGAAGTTTCTTCGCTTCGGCTTTGTTACTTTCCCGAAAGTAACGCAAAAGCACTTTCGACAGGCTACGCTCTATCAAAAGTG
>CAJTXA010000046.1 GCA_910579865.1 uncultured Lachnospiraceae bacterium | reverse complement strand
AAAGGAGGATGAGGAACTCAAAAAAGCAGCATAATCTTTCGACTTTTTTTGTCCAAAGTATTGACATAGATCCATATCGTGCAAGTAGGAAAAAAGACAGATACACCAGTAGTGGATGAAAAAGGAGAACTGACAGAAGATGCAAAGGCAGCGATTAAAGTATTAGAACAATATGCAATAACATTTCAAGAACGGAATCCAAATTTATATTTATTTAATTGTGTATTACATCTTGATGAAGCAACTCCACATCTACATATTGATTATATTCCTGTGGCACATGGATATAAAAAAGGAATGGAAACACGGAATAGTTTGACAAAAGCATTGCAGGAGATGGGATTTGCAAAGGCAGTAAGCAGGAAACAGAATGAAACCGTAGCATGGCAGGAAAGGGAGAGAGCTTTTCTGACAGAACTTTGTAGGGAACAAGGAATTGAAATAGAGGTTCTTGGAATACAAAGAGAGAATCTTTCTTTACCAGAGTATAAAGCTGTTATGAGGGAAGTGGAGGTATTAGAACAGAGGGCAGAAATATTAGACAGTCAAAAGGAAAGATTGGAACAACAAAAAGAGGATTTAGAGCAAAAGGCAACAGAACTTTATGGGCAAGTACAAGAAATGGAAATGCAAAATCAAGAGCTACTAATACAAGCACAAGGACTTTCTAAGCAGATAAAAGAATTAGAAACAAAAGAAAAGGTGAATCAAGGGATTTTTGAGAAACATGATTTAAGGGCTTCTGTTTTAAAGACTATTTCTAAAGAAGTAGAGGCTGAAATAAAAAAGAAAAAAGGCATAGCAGTTCCAATCAATTCATTATTTGGGAAAGAAGAATATGTGAAAGTAAAGAAAAATGATTGGGATACAATCATGGAGGCTTTTCATCAGGCAGTGTCAAGAAATTATTTACTAGAGAACTATGAAACAAAATTAGTCTATTTGGAAAAAAGAACGACCAATTTGATAGATCAGGTAGAAAAATTAAAACAATTTGTAACATTAAAAGGACTTGGAGAGGGATTTCAAGAATATTTAAAATCGCTTGCTCCCAAATCGTTGAAACAAAAATTAGAAGAAACTAAAAGAGAAGCAATGAAACAGAATCGCCAAAAAAAGATAAGACAACAAGATTTACAAAAGGAAGATACGCATTGGCGATAGGAACTATAACGAAATGGAAAGTGAAATAGTTTTTGTATTATTTATATAAAGAAAAGGAAGGAAGAACATTTAAAAAGATGATTCTTCCTCTTTTTCTTTTTTATCGGGAGTAAATTCAGCTATATCATTCAAAGTGAAATTGTCACCTAAAATATTTAGTATCATATTTAAGGTGTGAGTTGTAACGGATTGATTATTTTTTAGTCGTTGAATTTGGGAACGACTGATACCATGTTTCTGATAGAGGCTATATTGACTGATACCATTTTCCTTTAAGGTATGAAATAATTTGTCAAATGTAATCATAATGTCTATAATTGTTCTCCTTTACTGGGCTTGGATTGATAATCTTATTATGCCCCTATTATGGAGATGATTTATAGTTACTAAAAATAGAGATGGTAGTATAAGAAAGAAGGGAGGAAGAGCTTTAACTATCAGTTATTCTTCCTTTTGTTGTTGGCTATCTGGTATAAACTCAGCAATATCATTAAGAGTAAAGCCTTCTCCTAAAATATTCAAAATTCTATTTAGAGTATGAGTGGTGACAGATTGATTCTTTTTTAATCGTTGAATCTGTGCTCTGCTAACATCTCGATAGGTGTATAGATTGTATTGACTAATGCCATTTTTCTTTAGGGTTTGAAAAAGTTTGTCAAATTTTATCATAATTTGCGGTAGTTTTCTCCTTTTTTCTCTTGATTCTATTTCATTATACTCTTATAATAGAGATGGTTTATAGTTACTAAAAATGGAGAAGGTTGCAAAGAAGGAGAAAAGGCACATGAAAAAAGAAGAACTTGTAAGAAAGTTTTATTTGCAAAAGGAAGAAGAAAAAGAGCTGTTTTTGGAAAAACTTATTTTTTGTAATTTTTCAGAGGAAAGAGATTTTGAAAATTATTTTAAAGTGGGGGAATTAGAAGAAAGTGAATTGTTTTGCTTAATAAGTTTTCTATATCATGAAGATTGTTTTTTTATGATGCTGGAAATTTTAAATAATTATAAACAACATTTTCTTTCCGCTGGTGTTTTTGAATTAGAAGAATTTGATTTTTCGGAGAAACTTTTAAAAAGATGGGAAAGAATGGAAAAATTAGAGAAAATAAATGGGAAATGAAAAAGTGAGAGGCTTGAAAATAAGAATGAAAAAACAAGTATATATTACAATAAAAGAACATAAAAAGTGTCAAAAAGTTGTGAAGGCTTATGAAGAATTATATAAAGAGGAAGATACTATCGTACTGGATGCAGGAAAATATGGATTTGTAAAGTTACAATATTATAATAAAACGTATGGATTTGATAGTTTTGTTACTTTTACAGATAGTAAGGAATTATTTGATGATTTATGGAAAGATTGGTTAAACAGGCAGCTTTTAGCACTTTCAAAAGGAACACCAATGGCAGAAATGGAGTATGAAGAAATATTTCAGTGTTTACCAGCACAGATACAAGAGAAACTTATTAAAAAGAAGATTTATTTTGAAAAGCGGGCAAAGGGTAGAGTAAGTAGGAAAAAAGGATTATGGAAAAGACGAAAGGATAAATAAAAGAGAAAGAAATAACAATAGTAGATGATTTTTAATAAGCGATATGTTTTACAAGGTAATATGAGATAAGGAGTTAGCCAGTGACTAACTCCTTTAAAATATTTTTTTATGAAAATGAAACCTATCAATCATTCAAATGTAATTTTACCATGCTTTTTCTCAAATTCATTTACATGTTTTTTCATAAGAACTTCTAATTCTCGATTGGCAGACCGAGCATTGTAATCAGCTACAAAACGAAACTTTTTCAGTAATTCGGGATCGGTTCTTAATGTGAATTTTGATAAATCAGACTGCATATATCATACCTCCATAAAATCAAATTGACTTTATTATAGCGTCTTAATGACGGCTAAAAGATAGCTTGACGGCATGATGACAGCTTAAAATTATCCTGTGATATTATAAGATTATTTTACCATTTTTCTTTTCAAATTCCCGAATGTGTTTTCGTATTAAAGTTACTATTTCCTGATTAGCGGAACGGTCATTATATTTAGCAACAAAACGAAATTTTTTAAGTAACTCACTTTCGATTCGTAAGGTAAATTTGGACATTTGATAAGGCATTAAAAAACCCCTCCTTAAAATTTTTTGTTTGACATTATTATACTGTCAAAATGACGGCAAAATATGTATTGACGGCATAGTGACGGCGTATTATAATAGTAAGAGATATTTTAATGATACATTAACAGATAGGAGGTCATAAAATGAGTGAATTTAATGATATGCTGAGAAGGGTAAAATTAGATAAAATAATAGGTTACTTCATGTATGGAACAGAAGATTTTGAGATTGAAAACAAAGGAACATTTGAGGATAGAATCGAAGATGCTTTTGATAAGATTTTTGAATCATTAGAAAAAAGGTGTCCATTTTTAAGTAGAGAAAATGAGGAATTACAAAATATAATTATGGAATTTTCAATAATTCATAATGAAGTTTATTTAGAAATAGGTATTTTACTTGGTATCCAGATGTATAAGAATTTAGAACAGCAAAATTTTGATTGGAATAATATACAGGCGATTATTAACAGAAATGTATCTGCTGAAGGAAAAAAGAATAGATAAAGAAAAAATAGAGGAAATAAGAGAGGTAAATTAGATAGATTAGCAAAGTAGATAAAAATAAGAAAATAATTAAAAGAGCAGAAGCAGATAGTGCAGGAATAGCATAATCTGCTTTTTTATTATATAAGAAAGGTGTTGGAAGGAAAAGTAATATTAAAATAGATTTTATATTTACTTTTATTGTGATAAAAACAATTATAAGAAATTTATAGTGAGAAGTCAAAAAAATAATTGAAAATAAAAAAGAATTGTGGTAATATCATAGATATGTTAGATTCTTATTAATGGAGAGAACAGAAATGAAAAAAGAGAGAATAAAAGTGAATTATAAGCCATTATGGAAAAAGATGATTGATGAAGATATATCAAAAAGTGAACTTAGAACAAAAACAGGGATTGCACCAAGTACCTTTACAAAAATGTCTAATAATGAATATGTGGCATTAGACGTGTTGTTGCGAATATGTGATGTTATGAATTGTGGTTTAGATGATATTATTGATATAGAAAAATCTTGATTTTGGAAAGAATTTCTATATGTTAAAATTTGATTTGATAGATGGTGAAGAAGAACATAAATTTTATAAAGATATTTATGATATATTGGAAAATATTAGAAATAATGTTTATGTAGTGGTAAATGATATTATGGCATATGCTTATTGGAATGTTGAAAAACGAATTGTTGAATAGGAATTAAAGGGTACAGCGAAAGTTAAGTATGGCATGTATATTATTAAAAGGTTGGATCAAGAATTATCAGCTAAGTATGGTTCAGGGTTTTCTATTGCAAATATTAAAAATTGTAGACAATTGTACATCGTATAAAAAGGGGGGGAATGTTATAAAAGGTTTGAAAACTATTGGAACAGCGAGTTTCATGTAGGGAAACCAAATGAAAAATGGTGTACAGATTTTACGTACATTTTGTGGTAAAATTGAGCCATGAGCAAATAGTATTTGTGGTTTCTGACAGAGGAGGAATGATAGATGTATAAAGGAATCGTTTTAGATAAGGTGCAAACAAATGCCTTTTTGTCGATGGCTGCACAGGAAGGGTTGATTTGTGAAAAGGGGAAGACAGATGGAGTTTTTAGCACAATGACACAGTACATGCCTTCGTTACGGTTTGCCCGAATGGTTCTTGAACAATTTATTGTGGCAGGTGCAGTTTATGTAGATCCATTTACATATAGATGTATGGATGGGGAACTGATTGAAAAAAGAATTATTTTGCCATATAAAGAATGTGAAGAAGATATGGAAGGTTTTTTTACTTTCGATGTAGATATTGTTCAATTTATGATGGCAGAAAAAGGACTTGACATCAAGTTTTATACTATAGATAAAATCAGGAAGATATTCGATGAATGGATTGAAAAATTTGATGAATTTCAAGAGTTCGAGAATAAATACAATCTTAACTATAATGAAGTCTGCTTTCGCAAGATCTTCAAGTTTGAACCTAAAACGGATTACGATGGTGCTGATGTTGATCATTTCATAGAATTGGGAGATTTTATTTTTCATAATCCTGTTTTTGAAGTGCTTAAAGAATATAGGAAATTATTCAATATTGCTTATCATAATGATTTATTATCTCCAGTGATTGATGCTACAAATTCGGGTATGACTGAATCTTCCCATATTGGTGTAAAGATTTCTGTAATGAAAGAAATCGAGGCTGTTAAAGTCTTAAAATATACGTCTAAAAAATTGGACAGAATATATACAGCGTCTTCATTAGAGGATAGTATTAAATTGGTGTTAACAGATGAGGCAAAGGCATATAGAAGTAAAGTAAGTGAGTGGCTATCTGCTTTTTCCGAACAAGATTATGATAATATGCAAGTGATAGAAGATGATATTGTAAAAGCCCAGAAAGCGATGAAATTTAAAGGAATTATTGAGAATATAGGAAAGATATGTGCAACCAGTGGGGTAATTGCCACAGTTCTTACGCCATTTTTACCGACCGCTGGTGTGGTTTCTGCAATAGCGACATTTGTTGGTTTGCCAACAGCTTTTTTTGATCCAACAAAGAAGTATTTATGGGCATCTTTTGGTGTTCATGATAGATAAGATGTTATCTGCTTTTGATTTTAAGCTGGCAGATTTAAGATGAGTAGAATATAGCATTATTTTATGGAAGGAATTATTTGATATATGTCGATAAAAATTATAAGAATATGAGTTGAAATTTCCTATTTCTTATTTGACATGAGAAGATTTTGTTTTTTTAATTATATTTAAAAATGTTTTGTACTGATAGATTTTAAAAGTCATAAGTTGACACATTAAGATATATTGGGCAAATGGATATGTATATTCGGATGTTTAACGATTTAAAGCAATAGCCAGATGATAATCCTACGATTAGAATTATCTTTTGTACTAACAGGGATGAAACAATGGTAAAGTATTCTGTTTTAACTGAAAGTGGGCAAATATTTGCGCCAAAGTATATGACCATGTTGTTTACTATAGAGGAATTACAAAGAGAATTGATGATGTTTATAAAGAAGTACTGGAACAGGCGGAGAATTTTAAGAAGTATGCAAAATAGTGTGTATGTCTTATATCAGGAGAGAGGGGATAAAAAAGTGAAAAATGAAAATCATAATAAAGTTAAGATTTTTATAAGTTCTAAATGTGATGGTGAGAATTTGGAGGATTTGAAGTATGGAGTTATGAGGAAAGCGCTTGCTCTTTTGCTGGAGGAAACAGGGTTATGCAGGGTTTTTGTATTTGAAGAGGGTACTGCTACAAGTCGTAAACTTGTATATTCTTATATGGATTCGTTGACTGATTCTGATTTAGTGATAATAATTGTGGACAATCAAGATGGTATTTCTCAGGCAACAATGAGAGAGATTAACAGAGCAAAAGCATTAAATAAGAAGTGTATATATATTTTTTGCGATCAAAGGAAACGTGAGATAACAGAATTACAAGCACAAATTCAAACTGATAATTTAGCACCAAGATATAATGTTGTACATGAATTTTCAGATATTCCAGAAGCAGCTTATAAAGCAGTAATTGCAGACGTTGTTGATATATATATTAGTTATTGCAAGGGGAGGGTAACATATAACCAAGAAGGAAACGAAGATGAGCTGAAAGGTGAGGAAATAATTTTTTTAGAAAATGTTGTGAGCAATGTTTCAAAAGAATTTATGAAAGGCTTTCAGTATACAAAATATATTATTCAAAGCGAGGCGGGATTATCGTGGGGAAGCGAACCGTCTAAAGATGAAAAAGATGAGAATTGTGCAAGATTGTTGGGACAAATTATTGGTTGTGCCTCTGTAAGCGATCCTAATTTTGAAATGATTAAAGAAGACATTACAAAATTGCATACTGGAAAAATTCAGAATTTAATTCTTATGCGTTATGATGCAGTTGCAGCATATTTTCGGGGTGAACTTAAAATATGTCTTGAAAAATTGGAGAAATGCATAGAATTGTGTGCTAAACAATCGGATATTCCTAAATGGCTAATGAATGATGTCGCAATAGATTTGCGTAATATACAAATAGAAATCGACAGGGAAACGGATATAATAAGATTTGATATGGAAGGACAAAAGATATTAGATCAGGACAATGAATTGTTATATTATCCTGTTATTGATCGCATAATTTCAGATTATTATACTGATATAGCAAAACATATGTTTAATAACTTGGTAAATTCATCTCATATAATTAACCTTGGAGGAGTGGATTATACAATTGAAAAAGCGTGTAATATTTTCTTGGTAGCATATTTTTATGGTTCTATTACACATATGATTATGATGCGCAAGAAACTATGTGAATATTTGATGACTATTTCGCTGGAAACCAGGGAACATAAAACCTTTTTATTTACGATTAGATTACTTCTTATGGATCATGATGAAAAAGCTCTCAAGAAATTTTTATATGCATATGGGGAAAATACAAATAGTTTTAATGAGATGGATATTAGATTTTTGTTTATAGGGATAGAAAAACAACCTTTATACGTTGAAGCACTTTTGGCAAGAATATTTTTGTTTAAGTATTTTGGTTATTATTTTTCAGATAAACAGTTTAAAACAGAAGAGGAATTTTTAATAAAGAAAACTAGAGAATGTATAGAGAACAAATATGCACTGAATTTACTTATAAAACCAATGTTTGAAGCTATGAGCGAAAATAAATATAGATTTTCGGCAAAAAAATGTTTAGATATTATCTACTGGCTGTTTGATTTTGAAATGAGAAAATACTATGATGATGCATTTAAGTGTCTTTGTAATCTCCAGTATGATAATCTGAGTGTGGGAGAACAGAATTGTTTGCAAGATTTTTTGATAGACTCGTTAAAGGATGAAAACATTAGAAATAATTGTAATCATCTATTTGAAGCGGCACAAACAATGCGTCAGAATGAAGGTATAGCACATAATAAATTGGATGATGCTGTTCGTGAAAGTAGTTTGCGATTTTACGAAGATACCTATTTATTAAATGTAGCAGAGCATGATAATGATGATTATTGGAAATATACAAAGCAGTTTGTGGATATGATTGAGAGTGATACCAAAAACAATGGGAAAAATGGAGTATACTCATATGGCACATGCAATCCCTATAGAACAATTGAAAATATTATAACAAATGGTTTTGCTCAATATAATTCGACACAAATGAAGATAGTTATAGGGTGTATTTATAATACATTAATGGCATCAAATCAAACTATAGAGGCAAAAACAGATGCTATGGAGCTTTTGTGTGTTTTGCAAGGCACTCATCCAAAGAATAGACGGATTAAAGTATTATGTGAGGAATTGTCTGCTCGATGGAGCGAAGTTTTTGTGGCAAAAAAAGTTGTTTTATGAGAATGGATATGGACGCGAAAATTTAGAACTAAACTTTAATCTTTTAAAGTTAATTTTACATAGTGCTAATGAAAAAGAAATTATTCGTAATATTGTGCAAATTCAGAACAGTGAGATTGCTTCAAGGAAAATTGTGCTAAGTACAATAGAGAGATTGTTAAATTATAATATTTTAATTCTAGGAAATGAGGGTCACTGTCTTGTGCAATATGCTATGAGTTCAAGCTATGATGAAAATTATGAGATAAGATTTTGGGCAATGGTAGTTTTGACGCGATTGCTCAATGGACCATATAGAAAATTGTGTTTAGAGCGACTTGTTGAAATGATTGATGAAGAACCTTATCAGAATAAAGTTGGAATGTTATCACGGTTGGAAAAGGATAATTTGGGAGATCCAAAGATTAAATATATCTTTGATAAAGGTAAAAGCGATGCTCATTATTGGGTTAGAATAGTTGCAGAAAAACCATTTATAAAAGGTACAATAATAAATAAACATTAATTTACTATATGGTGTATAATAAATTAAATTCTTGTTGTGTAGTAAAGAGATACAGTAATAGAAAGCAGGTGAAGAGTATGCCAGAACATCAAACAATAGAATACAAAGAATCGTGGCGCGATGAGTTTTTAGAGTGGATTTGCGGATATGCAAACGCATATGGCGGAACGCTTTATATTGGTAAAAATGACGATGGAGATGTTGTCGGACTCAGCGATAAAGATAGGAAAAAGCTATTGGAATCTATTCCAAATAAGATTACAGATACAATGGGTATTGTAGCGG
>CAJTXA010000045.1 GCA_910579865.1 uncultured Lachnospiraceae bacterium | reverse complement strand
ATTGGTAGTAAATTCAGCTTGAAATCCTGCTTGTATGCCCGTAAATCAAGGCTTTTTTGAGATAATCAACCATTTTATAAAAAAATTGTTGTGTCACAATAAACTAATAATTTAGTATTTATATTTTATCTTGTTTTTTGTCGAACTCACGTTATCTATATCCCCATAAGATGTTTTCAGGGGTTTTTTTGGTAGTGCCATTACGTGAAACACTCCTGCCATTACTCTTTTCACTGGCAATATATTCTGACAGTTCTTTCCCCAGCACCTGCTCAACAGCATCTTTAATAATCTTTTGTATGAGTCCGTTTTTTCCTGTGATATCTTCCATAGTTTTACATTTTGATAGTTCTTCCTGGTAGTTAAAATCTTGTGACATAAACATATCCTCCAAAAATATATTTACCAATTTCTTCCATAATAATCACAGTATTATCGGTTTGTCCCTTTTTTATACAAAACAAGGTGTGTCGAATAATCTGTGAAATTTACACAGTTTATTTTACACACCCTGTTTGTATGCAAATTTATTCATTGGCATTACAATTTTTCTATCTATAAAATTATTCAATATTTATTGTCCTTCCTATAAATATATCAATACAACAATTCTTTGATTGGATAAATAAAAAGAGACTATACATTGATTTATAGTTTCTTTTATGTATGCTAATTATATAAAATTAATTATTATTCCTATAACTCCAACAACAAATCCACCGATACCAACCCAAAGAGATATATTAGATATCTTATCTTTTTTTGAAGCCTTATGTTGTAAAAATGACGCAGATTCTTCCGCTTGTTGAAGTTTGTCATTTAATTCTTCAAATTGCTTATAAGCATTCTGATATAAATCAAACAAATCATCTTCTGAAATGTTAGATGTTTCTGCAACTTTTGCTTTTTGAAGACTCGTTCTAGCTTCTCGACATCCTTTTACAATATCTGTAAGAAATTGTCCATTTTCTAAATAAGTTAAATCAATATTTTCATACCTATTCATAAAATCATCATAGTTATCAGAACAGATAATGCTAGTATATTTAAAACAATCTAATAAAGCTCTTTTAGAATGAGACTTCATTTTTTCTATATTTCTAAGAACCTGATCAGATGATGTTGACATGGTCGCTCTTACAAGGTGTCCATATATTGCTCTAATTTCATTTTGTACTTCTATAGGAAATTCACCTTTAGAAACCAATATCTTCCATGGTACAAATCCTTTTTCTGGTCATCAAAGGATTTCCTCTTCCCTGCATACGAGTATCTATATTTTTAGAAAAAACAGGTGCTTCACCATGTTTTGATTTAATAAAAGATATTTCTTCTGTTAAATCCATTTCTGATAATTCTAAAATACTTTTTCCAATAAACTTCTCTAAAACTTTTTTTGTGTCTTTTTGTAAATACATAATCAATACCTCTAATCGCTGTTATGGTGTGTAACAATTCACTTTTAAATGACCAGTTCCAAGCATCTTTATATAAATAATTCAAGCATATATAGTAATAGAATTAAGCAAAGCAAATATACTCGAATTTCTAAAAATTAGTATTGTATCATATATTTTAAATATGTATTATATGATATAATATAATGTATGAAATTAACAATTATGACTTGCTTGTCTCAATCAATTTGTCAATGCAAATTTTTCACAAAAATAATCGCAAGAAAATTATGCAAATTGTGCAAAATGACAAATTAACATCTAAAACATGCATATAGTAACATATATACTATCTTTTTTCAATATGTTTTTAGAAAAATCTCACGTTCGTTTCATAAATTTTGTAACTAATCAAACCACCAGTTGAACTGGTGGTTGCTGACTTAGAAAAAAATCTCCATCATTTGATGATAAAATGATGGAGATAAATTTAAAATGAAGAAGATTATATGAGAAATTTTGATTATATAAAAACATCAGAAAAACTTCTCACTCCTGAATTTGGTTAAAAATGAATATATTGCAAAGGTTGGAGCAGGTCTTTCTACTGCCTATGTACGTATTTGAAAAATGGATACTGCAATCTTACTGGTTTTAGATGTTGGAATTACAGTATCCATTTTTCAATAGTTTATGGGTTTTGTACAGCCTTATTTTTTGCACGGATAAGCGTGGATTTGGAAATGCCAGTCAGTTCTGTTACCTGTTTGTACGAATGGTTTTGTAATAACCCAAGCGCATGCTGTATCTGTTTTTTACTATACAAATGCGGGCGGCCTTCCCTGAAATCAGGCTGTTTTTTTGCAATTGCCTTACCCTCCTGTGTGCGCTCAATAATCATGTCTCTTTCAAACTCTGCAAAAGCCAGCATGATATTACGGATAAGCTTCCCAGTTGGTGTACTGTCCATTAGCCCCATATTTAATACATGTACAGTAATTCCGTTATCCAACAATGTCTGGATTAGCTCTGTCCCTTGTGATGCACTCCTGGCTATCCTGTCCAGTTTGGTAATAACCAGCTTATCCCCTGGCTGAAGCTTATCCAGAAGCTTGTCAAGTTCTGGCCGGTGTGCTTTAGTTCCAGTAAAAGCGTCTGAATATATTTTTTTTGCCCCGTTTTCTTTTAATAATTTTTCCTGTACTTCAAGGCTGTTTCCATCTTTTGCCTGTCCTTGTGTACTCACCCTGCAATATCCGTAAACCATAGCAAAATCCCCTTCCATTTATGGCACTAAGTTGTGACACATCTGTATGTACTGATTTTACTACATTCCGTTTCCAGTGTCAATACTTTTAAGTTATGATACCGTAACAAAATACTTGTTTTAACAATTGTTAAATATATAAATATAGGGTGTCCATCATATAGAAATTTATAATGATACAAGTATAGGATTCTATTTCTCATTTTCTACTGTTTATTATAAAGTAAATGACTGAAAACAAAGAATTAGTATAATGTAGCGTTTGAATAGCTATTTTAACTAGATTGTCGAAAAGTGTTCAAAAATAGAAAATTATGTCGTTTTATATACTTTAATGTCGAATTATGTTTAATAGATTAATCTTTAATTGTGATAAGATATATCCAGTCACAAGATTGACAGTTATCTCCAAGTACAAATTTTCCACTACTTTAGACGGAAAATATTCTATAGTTTAAATAAAAATTAGAGAGAATGAAATAATTCTAAGAGGTATCAGTATGAAAAAATATCAGGAAGTGGAAGCAAAATATGCTTTGAAAAATTTAGAGGAAGTTATTGAGAGAATAAAATTATTGGGAATTGAAATGGTAAAGGAGGAAGAGCATCAAAAAGATACATATTATTCAGCACCGAATAGAGATTTTCTGGCTGAAGAAATCGTATCAGAGTGGCTTCGAATCCGAGAAACTGACAGACAATCAACACTCAATTATAAATTATGGCTTCCTGTAGGAGCCAAAATTCAGAATCAGTGTAAAGAGTTTGAAACGGAAATTAGTGATGTTTATGCAGTAAAACAAATTCTGTCACATTTATCATTTGCAGAAATTGCAATTGTGGATAAGGTGAGAAAATCATGGGTATATGAAAAAATAGAAATCAGTATAGATATGGTACAAAATCTTGGATCATTTATTGAGTTGGAATATACAGAAAATATTGATGACGATCAAATTGAAAAAATAAATAAATATTTTGACGAACTACTGTCTAAACTTCATGCACAAGTAGGAGAAAGGGATCGTAGAGGATATGCATATGCACTGATTGAAATGAGAAAGGCAAATGAAGTATGACAATAATAGAAGAATTATATACACTGAAACATGTTAACAGATGGAATGGAGTATGTAATAAAGGGATAGACACCACAGCACTACATAGCTATTTTGTTACTTGTATTTCAGGATTTTTGGCAGATATATATAATGAGACTAGTACAATACCCATAAATAAGGAACAAGTGCTAATGCACGCACTGTATCATGATGTGGCAGAAATTCATTTGACACATATTACATATGGCGCTAAGAAGGAGAGCAATATACTGGAAGAAGAGGTATCTAACCTTAAGAAAAAAAAGTTTTTTGAATGGTGCAAAAGAATTAATCGAATGGATCTAATAAATGATATAGAAAATTATAAATCTATTAAAGATATAATTGATTTTGCAGATATAGTTGATGCTTGTATGTATTGCAAAGAAGAGGTAGATAACGGAAACAAATTCATGCAGGAAATATATAAAAGACAAAAAGAAACTTTAATGAAGTCAATTGAAAAATATATATGGGCAAAAAGATTCTATTTCGATTACTTGTTGGACATATTGTAACACAAAAGGAGTTAGAATACAGATGAAATATTTAACGCTTCAGCAGGAAAAGAAACTGATGAGTATATTACAAAACGCAAAACCATGGATGAATCCACAACAATTGAGGGAACAAGTGATTTTATGCATGAAAAGAGAACATATTTTCTGCAAAAAAGTACAAGTGCAGGGAAATGTAAAACAAGCAAAAATTATTATTATTTTTAATGATATGACCATGTGGGTAGCAGACAAAAACATGGGAAGTTGGACGAAAATGAATATTGACTCAAAAGATTCTGATTACATACAGTATTCATCCCCAAAAGTGGTTTTAGTTAATCTGTGCGATGTTACATTACGTCCAGTTCCAAGGTTAAATTTAAGTACTGCGGTAATTGCCAGTTATTTACGTAAAAAACACGTAGCTGAGGTAACAATCATTGATATGCAAATGGGAGTAACTATAACTGAGGTTGTAGATATATGTAAGAAAATTGACCCTGCTTTAATTGGAATGTCTGTAGATTTTAAAGAATATGATTTAGCAGAACAACTATTGATGGAATTTAAAAACCAGAATGTAGAGTGTACAAAAGTACTTGGAAATATTCTTCCATCACTTTTATTTGATGAATTTCTTAATAATCATCCTGATATTCTAATTTCTTACGGAGAGGGTGAAAACAGTTGGTATGATCTTGCTATGTGGAAATCTGGTAAGTTACCATTTCATAAAATTTCAGGACTGCGACATTTAGAACGTGGGAAACTTAGAACTACACCGATACGTTATATTGATATGAAAGACTGTCAAACACCTGCACTTGATACTTTGCCAGAATTAGCTAAACATGGAGGAATACTAACATTGGAAACAAGCAGAGGATGCGATTATTCTGCCTGTTCATTTTGTCCAAGAGAACATAAAACAGACTTTTGGAGAGGAATGCCTGTTTCCGTAGTAGTAAATCAGATACAAGAGTTAATAGATGCAGCTGATATGATTGGACTACCACGCCACATTTATCTAGCAGATGAAGAAATTGTTGGAGAATTATCGGACGGATCAGAATATCATAGAATATCAGAAATTTGTGAAGAACTTATACGCAAGAATATAAATTGTACAATGAATGCATCAGTGAGAGCAGATTCCCTGTATAATCCCAAAAAGGGAAGAAATAAAAACAAAGAAATGATTCGTGCATGGAAACTTTTTCATAAAGCTGGTCTAGAAAAGCTTTTTATCGGAGTAGAATCAGGATCTAAAAAACAATTGATGAGATATGGAAAAGGTACAACTCCAGAACAGAATATTATAGCAATTCGCATAGCAACTGCGCTAGGTATAAAAGTTAGAATAGGCTTTGTTATGTTTGATCCATTGATGGAAGATCGCAAAGATTTGCTATACAATATGCAATTTCTTTCCAGAAATGATGCAATTATGAAATCTGTTGATCCTAATTTGAGTGACGAAGAACTTCTTTCTATTGTTGAAGATAATAATAAGAACCTTATTCCTTTTTTGGCAGATAAATCGATTTTTATGTTCGTTTCTTATTTGTTTACAGGACTTGAAGTCTTTGTAAATGCACCGTATTATAAAAAAGTAAGGAGAGTAGAGGAGGAAAAGCAGATTTCATTAATTACCGATTATGATTGGGAATTAGGAAAGGTAAAAACTGCATATATAAATAGTGATATTGGTGAATTACAATCAGCTTTTGCAAGATGGGTTGATAAAAATTATAGTTTGACATATACTTTAAAAAGTCTTGCAAAAAGTGCTGAAAAGGAAGAGCGTGACTTTTTATACAACAAAGTTTTTGAATACAGAAATCTGTTATATGAAATGGCGGTTTGCATTCTGTTGCGTGATGATGAAATAATGGGAATAGAAGCAATAAAAATAAGTAAAAAGTATGGTATAGTATTAGAAACAGATATATTTAGGATTATGAAACAATGGGAAAAATTAGTAATGGATCCGTACTTGAATAGGTTAAAACTAGAAACAAAAAAACAGATTAAAAACGAAGTAAACAAAAAACTTATTCTTCAGATTATCGCAGAAAGATCAGAAACAGCTTTATAAGTATAAGAACTAGAAAGTTATATTTATCTATAATTCCGCATAAATTTTCTACTTACAAATGAATTGCAATAAATACAACATTTGTAGAGTTAATTGTAAGTCTAATTAATTCTACTTACATATAAGTGAATAAACTTACAGCTTATCTTAAACTTGAGTATTTGTGCAGATTCTCCATATTCCGCAACAATGTAAGTAGAATTTCATTGCGGAACTATAGTTTATTATATATATTTATTTTGTAAATTTAATAGAAACTTAGACAGTACTCAGTATAGAAACAAATATGTCTAAAGAATCGGAACATGATCTCATCAGGATTGGAAAACTTTACCATCGCAGTTAAGGTAAAGCTATATGAACTTAATAAAATGGTATAAAAGGATGCTTATATAAACTATAATCTTTTTTAATCTCTTTTGGTTTAATCCCTCACAGCAAGTCGATGGAAATCAAACCAAAATAAATTAAAAATCAGTGGTTTAGGGCTTTGCCAATATAGGAAGGAGAGCATATGAGAGCAGATATTATCAGTTATCTAGAAAAAGAAGTATTGCGGAGAAGTGAAAGTGAAATGAATAAATTTGGGGTTGGAGTATATGGACATATTTGTCTAGTGGTAAACAATGTGGCAAATATGTCTGATAAATATGGCGCAAATTTAGAGATTGTACTAATTTCTGCATGGTTGCATGATATTGCTTCAATTACCAATTATTCTTTGTATAATGACCATCATATCCATAGTGCACGTATAGCTGATGATATTTTATCTGGTTTTAATTATGATTTGGATAAAATTGAAAAGGTAAAACAATGTATTTTACACCACAGAGGTAGTGTGTTATTGGAAAAAGCATCATCAGAAGAACAGTGTGTAGCTGATGCTGACGCAATTTCTCATTTTGATAATATACCTTCTCTTCTATACCTGGCATATGTTACACGAAAGCTTGATATTGAAGAGGGGGTAAAATTTGTTGAAGATAAACTGAATAGAAGTTGGAATAAATTGTCGAAAAAGGGAAAAAGTCTTTATCAAAAAAAATATGATGAAACAATAAGTGTATTAACAAGACATCAATTAGTTGATATGATACACTTTAACGAATCAACATTACCTTAGTCGTCCTAATATTAAATAATAGATGAGGTTCTTCTGGTCATCTGTGTCTAACTAGACATATCCTACAATCTTGTACTCGAATGAAACAGGATTGGTAAAGGCTACATCTCCATTTCTATTAAAACCGGACAATGGTCGGAACCCAATACATCTTCCAAAATTTCTATTCGTTTTATTCTGTTCCTCAAACATTCTGATATAAAAATATGATCTAATCGCCACCCTACATTTCTTTCTCTTGCATTATAAGCATAAGACCACCATGTAAATTTTTGCTTATTGGGATAAGTATTTCTAAAAACATCTATTAGTCCTATTTGCGTCAGATGAGCCATTCGTTCTCGTTCTTCAATCGTAAACATATTGTTGTTACGATTTTGTTTTGGACGTGCTAGATCCAATTCCTGCTTTACCATATTAAAATCACCAAGGACAACCCACTTCCCTGGTTTTGATTGAATCATTTCAGTAATATAATCACAAACTTCTAATTTATAAGGAATATCCTTTTTCGTTCGGCCTCCTTGCGGAAAATAAATATTAATTATATAATAATTTTGATATTGAAACAGTAGCATTCTGCCATCCATCTGAAAACGTTCGTTTGGAAAATCAATTTTCATCTGTGTCATATTGACTTTTGAAATACTCGCTACTCCTGCATAACCTTTTCGAGAAGATGCAGTGTTTTCATAAATATACCAGTCCTCTGATAATTGTAACTCCTTTTTTATATTCCATCCTTCTACCAATTTTGTTTCCTGCAAATTCATAATATCTATGTTGTAATTTCCCAGAAACTCTTTTAAATCATATTTCTTTTGAAAACTTCTTATACCATTTATATTCCATGTAACAAGTATCATTACTAATTCCTTTCAATATTCTTACCAGAAATGTCAAAATAGATGATATTGTATTTTTCAATCCCATATTTAAGTATTCTATCATATTCTGCAATTCGTAAATTTTACTTTTATATCATTAAATTTTTTACAAGTTATTCATCAAATTCTAATACTCTATCAAATTCCATATATTCAAAGATTTTTGATCCATAAATATATGTTTCTTTTATTATTATAAATGAGCAAATCTGAAAATTGCACAAGTGACATAATTAATCGATATCTGCGAATCCCTTTGAAGACCATATCTGATATTTATTAAGTGTTAGTTTTCCCTTTGATTGATGAAAAAACAGCTTAATTAACCACAATTTATTATGTAATCTTCAATATTTTATAATATAATTAAATATAAGCAAAGCTTAAATCACATCTTTTCCAAAATAGTTCAAAAAAATAAAATTAAATTTGATACTATTATTTTACATACGGGTACTACAGTTGTCAATGCAGAAACAGTACAAAGATAGTGTAACTTTACCTGGGTACATGATAACTTATATATATTGTGCTATTTTTTAAGTATAATGTCATATGTAGATTTCTTTAATTGGCTGGTTTTTAATTAATAAGATTTAAACCAGAGAAATTACCTGGTTTGGAAATTGTAATAAAGGGAACATCTTTTTTATATTATACCACAAAAAAATGCACTATTTACCATTCTTTTACAAAAATTCCCCAGGTAAAGTTACACTATCGATATAGGGTTAGAAAATTGACACAAGATAGCAAAAGAATTATAATTATACAATAACCTTAATGAAAAGGAGAATTTAAATCTTGGAAGAAAAACATAATTTTAAAAAAGTAAAATATTCAAGTTTAACAAGTATGTATTTATCAGCTAATGGATTTTATACTAACTATAAGACATTAAAAAAGGGAGAGGCCGATAGAATAGGAAAACCCCAGTGTGATGATTTATTGTCAGTTGCAGCAACAAGCGGTTTTTTCGCTGTGGAACTTTATCTTAAATGGATATATGCAGTAATTTATTGGGAAGATAATGAAAAAAATAAAAAAATTCCAGAGAATTCCACTAAATTTCCAACAGGGCATGATATTAAAAAATTGTTTGAGCGTTTGGATAGCAAATCTAAAGAGAAGATTATTAAAGAATTTTCAGATATTATGACTGAAGAGAAGCTATTAGAAGAACTAGACAAATCTAAAAAAGGATTTATTGAATGGCGATATATTTTTGAAAAAGATTCTTTAGAGGGGAATTTCGATTTCCTGTCAAAGATATTAACAGCCTTATTTTCAATTTGTAAATATTATATTGATTTGTATTATAAACCAAAGGAAGAATGGCAAACGCATAATACCCGAACATCAGTGATTATGCATCAAGAACAAGTAAATTCAATAGATGAAGCAATGAGTATGAGCCTGAAAGAAGTGCTGAAAAAAGAATACTAAGCACTTTACCTGCGCATTGTGGAACTGTATAAAAAATGGAACAGCCGTCCTGTATCAAACTGGGTACTTGTCCGCAACCAGCTTTCCATGGATGATAATCTACAGGCACGAATCCTGAAATATGAGAATTATTGAGTCTAAAAAAGTGTCTGACGATGTAATAATCAGCCACCTGAAAATAAAAACTTACACAAAATACTTGACAAACCCAGAATCAGGTGTTGAATAATATAAAGCTAGTAGCATGAAATACAAATAATATTCTATTGTATGCTGAAATGGTCATTTTTGCTGTTCCAACATACAATAAATACCATGTTATACCCATAATTTATATGTATCATTCTGTTCTTCATTTCCATTATGATAACTCATATTTACATGGAACACTATTGCCACAATGGTTTTGCCATGTTTCACATAAGTATATTTTACACGGAACAATGTCAGTCTGTTGATTTCTTTACAGGCTGTATCAAGTACCCTTGTTTTAAAATGGTTAAACTGTTTATATTTATCTTCACAATCACAGCATTCCCTCAATTCCTGCAATGATATCTGCACATATTCACCTGAACGTCCAATTACCTTTGTCTTTATTTTTTCCTGAAGCAGTTCAAAAATTCTTATAGAATAAGTTGATTTCATAGCCATTATATTGTCAAGCGTATATTGTGTGTAATGTTCTTTTAGCTGTAACAAAAAAGGTTTCAAATCATCATTCAGTTTTATAGAAACCCCAATATCAGAATTATACTCACAGCTTGTAACCCATGCAATCTTAACCCATTTAACAGTATCCTTACTAACCCTTTTTATAAATACTGGTTTTTTCATAATATCATCTGTTATGTCATCTATATCCCGATACAGGTTGCTTTCAGACACCTTTAGCAGTCCAGATAATTCTTTAATAGTGATTATGTAAGGTTTTAGTTCCTTATCTTCTGGTACAATCTGCATAATAGCAGCCCTTATCAATTTTGCACTATTAAGTTTTAACGACTGTTTACCTCCAACCAGGTCATTCGCTTGTACTACATAATTGCCAGTATTAAGTGAAAAATTAAAAGACAGCTGCCCATCAGTCCGTTTCTTACCTCGTGCCATATTTCGCACACTCCTTTGTTTATCTGGTTTAATATTTGCTACTTTATCATAAAAACCACACTTTTTCAAGATGCGTGGTTTTTATTTCAGGACAAACGCATGAATAATTATAACATCCATTTTAAATATATATACTATTTTTTAAGTTTTTAAATACTCAATACCTCTTCTAAAAATTTTACTGGACGTAAACCTATTGCAAACCGCTTCTTTTTTAATGAAAGCCTTTTGATACTAAGTGACAATTCTGCCAGTTTTAATATACTTAAACACCATTTCCGTATTATATTGTGG
>CAJTXA010000044.1 GCA_910579865.1 uncultured Lachnospiraceae bacterium | reverse complement strand
CATATACCATGTCAGCCTATCTGATTGCCCAGCTTGGGAAGAATTATACGAATGGCGCAAATAATAAGATTACTGGAAAAGAGCTTGTCGAACTGGCATGGACTGTGATAGAGGATGCGCAATATATGCTTGGTGGCATAGTGACATTTTTGGAAGCTGAAAATGAGGAAAAGCTGTTATCATTTTACCGTGACAATCGTTTTTCACAGTTTGATACAAGGCAGACCGCATCAGATGCGGAGAAGTCGCATGAGTTGGTACAGCTTTTAAGGCTACTCTAATGCGATTGCGCCGCACTGAGAAATATGGATTTTGTCGGTAAGAGCGCAATTTGTCGAATCCCGTTTGTCGAATGTCGAATTGGGTGGGGTAAATGGGGTAAAGAGGGGTAAAAGTCATCAAAGTATAACAGCGGCACATACTGCGTTTAATGGCGGAATCAATTTATCAGATGAATATATTAACCAGACTAAAAAATTTGGACATTGGAAAGATACAGCCGTGATGCTGAAGGGAGAAGCTGTAAAAAGCTTTACTTTAATGTTTTTGCAGATGTGGGGAATTGATGAAAAAAAGAAAGAAACAAAACAATATCTTTCTTATCCAACCTTAGCAGTAAAAAATGCAAAAGGGTATGTTATCCCTTATGGGGATTGTCCATTGGATCAGGATAAATTAGGCGAACGAGTTTATATGGATATTTTAAATCGATCGTTGGAATATGTGCATATTATGACACCATATTTGATTTTAGATGGAGAAATGGAGACTGCTTTGAAATTTGCAGCAGAGAGAGGAGTAGAAGTTGTACTTTTATTGCCAGGGATACCAGATAAAGCAATCCCTTATGCATTAGCAAAAAGTCATTATCTTTCTCTATTGGAATCGGGAGTAAAGATTTATGAATATACACCTGGATTTGTACATGCAAAAGTATTTGTAAGTGATATGTGTGAAGCAGTTGTTGGAACCATTAATTTGGACTATCGAAGCTTATATCACCATTTTGAATGTGCAACCTATCTATATCAGACCACTTGTATTTCAGAAATGGAAGCCGATTTTCAAAAAACTTTAAAACAATGCAGACAAGTTACAATGGAGACAGCACGAAATGAGAAATGGAATGTAAAAATAACAGGATATCTTATGAAGGTATTGGCTCCGCTTATGTGATATAGTTTATAGTTGAAAAAAATTAGAATTTAGGGTGGGATTATGTTAAATATTGAAAAATTTGTTTGGACAAGAGAACCAAAAGAATATAAAATAACTCCAAATCGAGTTGAATTGATTACAGAACCTTATACCGATTTGTGGCAGAGAACATATTATCATTTTCAAAATGATAATGCTCCTGTATTCCAGATGGAAACAGAAGAAAAATATTTTAGTTTTGTGGTAAAAACAGAGTTTTTAGAAAGTCATCATAGATTTGATCAATGTGGGATTGTCATGTATCTTGACAGTGAAAATTGGCTCAAAGGGTCTATTGAATATGAAAATGAAACATATCAACACTTAGGAAGTGTCGTAACAAATGGTGGATATTCGGATTGGGCAACAACCAAAATAGATGCTTCAGTAAAATCCATGTGGTATCGCTTTAGTCGTAGAGAGGATGATTATTGTATTGCGTGTTCTATGGATGGTGTACTATTTGAGCAGATGCGGATTTGTCATATGCAAAAAGGGAATACAACCATTCGATTTGGTATTTATGCATGTTCTCCGGAAAATTCTTCTTTTCGAGCTGTATTTACAAATATGGAACTGATGGAATGTCAATGGAGAGCACATGATGGACAAAAACCAGATAAAGAGGAAAGATAAAATGAACTATTTATGGAAATTAGCCGGAATAACAAGTTTGTTTGTATTTGTTTTTATGATTATTGCATTGTTTGGCTATCAAATGGAGGGAGAAGAAATACTTTCTGATCAGGTTGAATATTATTTTAACGAAGATTGGACGGTTGCTTTCTTGGACAGCACAAAACTAACAAAAGAAGAACAAACCAATCAAAAGAAAAAACAAGAATATATTCGCACTGCATTAGCAGAGATGGATTCTCAAAAGGTAACATTACCCTATAAAAAAGAAAGAGAGACTTTTGATTGGTTTATTTTTAAAAATGTATTATCCAAAGAATACGCAGGATTTACGATTTATTTTTCTTCTATCGATGCGAATGTATGTGTTACTTTGGATAAAGAAGTGATCTATCAATATGAGATTCAGGAGGATATTTCAGAGACTTTTGGAATTCGAGAACACTTTTTTACAATTCCAGATGTGTTTCAAAATGGAGAATTATGGATAGAATTGACGTTTCCTTATCCAGATACAGAGGTTTTGTTTCAGGATGTAAAAATAGGCTCTCATGATTTTGTAATGGTTGGATTGCTTGGAAATAATATTGTAGATATTGGATGTTGCTTATTAATTATGTTTGCAGCAATTGTGATGTTTGCATTGGCATCCATCCGTTGGTATACCAAGCAGCCAAGCAGAGGAGAATTTTTTCTAGGACTTGTTGGGCTAATCTCGAGTGTTTATTGTTTTATTGAAACAGGAACACTCGATATGTTTTATAATATTCAGGAAGCCTATCAAATGCGGGAGTATTTTCTGCTGTTGTTACCTTTGTTTTTAGTTTTATATTTTGAAAAGAATTTATATAAAAAATATCCAAGACGTTTTTCCTTTTTATTATGTCTTGTGAGTCTTCATGCCGTTTTACAGATTTTGTTAGAGCAATTTAAAGTACAGGTGCTAGAAGATATGATAAAAGTGTCTGTAATTATAATTGGTGTTGTCCTCTTTGCTGCACTGATAAGTTTGATACAATTTGATTATAAAAATAAATTTCATCAAACAGGTTTACCAATTTTATCGATTGTGATACTTTTGTTAGGAGGAATTGTTAATATATTTATAAATATTATTTATGGAAGTATTCATATTGACACTGTAGGCCAATATAGTGTGACTCTTTTTCATATTATCATGGCAGTGGCTCATGTATTACAACTTGCAAAAGAGTATCGCTTTAGTGTAGAGGAAAAAGTAAAAGAAGCAGATGCCGCAAAACAAGAAGCGATGTCTGCAAATGAAGCAAAGGGAAAATTTTTAGCACATATGTCTCATGAAATCCGTACACCAATCAATGCTGTACTTGGCATGGATGAAATGATTTTACGTGAATCAAATGAACAGCAAATAAAAGAGTATGCTATGGATATCTATTTGGCAGGACAAACATTACTGTCATTGATTAATGATATTTTGGATTTTTCTAAAATTGATTCTGGTAAAATGGAAATTGTACCAGTAGAGTATGATATGAGTAGTTTAATTTATGATTTATTCAATATGATTTCACAGCGTGCAAAGGATAAAAATCTCCAACTTGAAGTAGAGGTGGATCCAATGACTCCTTCTAAATTGTATGGAGATGATGTGCGTATTCGTCAAGTATTGACCAATATTCTTACAAATGCGGTAAAATATACACAGGAAGGAACCGTATGGTTACGTGTACAAAGTCGTAGATTAGATTCTAAGGTGATACTAAAATTTGAAGTAGAAGATACTGGAATTGGTATAAAAGAAGAGGATTTGCCAAAACTTTCTGCAGAATTTGAACGAATTGAAGAAGATAGAAACCGCAATATTGAAGGCAGCGGATTAGGTATGAGCATTACAATTCAGCTTTTAATCTTGCTTGGCAGTAAACTGCAGGTAGAAAGCAGCTATGGGAAAGGTTCTAAATTTTATTTTGAGTTAGAACAAAAGATTGTCAATGATACTCCAATTGGAGATTTTGAATCTAGAGTACATAAAATAACAGAAGATTATCATTATCAAGCAAAATTTTGCGCCCCAGATGCAAAAATTTTAGTTGTAGATGACAATGCGGTGAATCGTAAAGTACTGCGAAATTTATTAAAAGAAACACAAATTCAAATTGCAGAAGCAGAAGGAGGGATGGCGTGTTTTGAACTCGTTCAAAAAAATCATTATGATCTAATTCTTCTAGATCATATGATGCCAGAGATGGATGGGATAGAAACCTTACATCGGATTCGAAAACTTTCTGATTTTCCGTGTAAAGATACACCAATTGTAGTGCTCACTGCTAATGCGGTATCGGGAGCGAAAGAAGCATATTTAGCAGAAGGATTTGATGATTTTTTATCTAAGCCGATTATTCCAGAAAAGTTAGAATCTCTAATTAAACAGTTGCTGCCAGAAGAGTTGCAGCAGATAAGAAAGGAATCGAAACAATCTGTCGTATTACCACAAGAGAGATCGGAGAATTTTTTAGAAGAACTTCCTGCTGTAGAAGGTTTAGATTGGCAATATGCATGGTTACATTTGCCAGAGAAAGAACTATTAGAATATACTATAAAAGAATTTTATGCACAAATTAATCCTGCTGCCGATTGCTTGGAACAGAGTTATAAGCAAATTGCAAAATCCGAACAACTCGAATCCTATCGAATCCAAGTACATGCAATGAAAAGCCTTGCTGCAACAATAGGAATTGTTCCACTGGCTGGTATGGCAAAAATTTTAGAATATGCAGCAAAAGATAAGAAAATAGATACTATTCAAGCTAGTACAATGGTATTTTTAGAAGAATGGCGTAGCTACAATCAGAAACTAAAAGGAGTATTTGGAATAGGGATTGAGTTAAAAAAGGAAGTAACAGATGTTTCTATTATACAAGCTCTTATAGAAATGGTAAGAATTAGTATGCAGGAGATGGACATTGATCAGGCCGATCAATGTATTCACCAATTACAGGAATATCAATATCCAGATAAAATCGATCAAATAATGCAAAAATTGGCAGAAGCTGTAACGAATCTAGATTCAGAAAAAACAGATTATCTTGCTGACCAATTACTTGAACAGATGACAATAGGATAAAGAAAGGAAAAGGAAATGAAAAAAATTTTATTGATAGGGAAATTGAATAATGTGATGAACGAAACAAATAAATTTTTATCACAATTTTTTCATGTACAGCTTTGTTCTGAAAATAAAAACGTTTTAGAAGGAATGTTAAAAATTGTAAATCCAGATTTGGTTTTAATTAGTTTAATTGGTGCTTATCAGATGGATTCGTCTGTATTTTTCCTATTAAATGAACAATATGGACAAGTTCCTGTTTTAACAATTGGTACAAAAGAAGAATGTGATAAATTTTCTTCTTATTATGAAATGGATCAGTTTGAAAATTTAATTCGTCCAATAAAAAATACAGAGATTATGGATGCAATCTGTAAAAAGCTTCACTTAGATGAAAAAGAATTAGAAAAGGAAGAAGAAACAACAAGTAAGAAAAAACGAATTTTAGTAGTAGATGATAATGGAACAACACTTCGAACAATGAAAGCCATGTTAGAAGACTTTTATGAAGTTGCAGTCGCAATTTCTGGCGCACAGGCGATGACATCAATTGGAAAAAAACGGCCAGATTTAATTTTATTAGATTATGAAATGCCTATTTGTGATGGAAAAATGACATTAGAAATGATTCGTGCGGATGAAGAAATGAAAAATATTCCCGTTGTATTTTTAACTGCCATAAATGATCGAGCCAATATTGAGGCTGTATTAAAACTAAAACCAGAAGGATATTTTTTAAAGCCACCAATAAAGGAACGATTGCTTGCGGAAATCGAGAAACTATTGAATAAAAAATAGTAGAATAATCTGCTCACCACATCGTAAAAAATGAATACCAGAAAAGCTATAAAGCCGTATAAACACTATGTTTTTGCGGCTTTGCCCGTTCCTGTAACTAGGTACAAAAATCTGGAATACAAAAAACAAATTGGAAAGAGAGGTAAAAAATGGAAAAACTAAGAGACAAACTGAATTAAAGAAAATGAAAATAGATGATTTATAATTACATTAGTTCCATGTCAATGTCATTGTACCGCCGCTATTGACCGTAGTGGTCATTATCCATATACCACTATAAAGAGGTACCCATGCATTATCAAACCTCCTTGCGTCCCTGCTGAACGACTTACAAAACGGGGAAACGGAGTAGCGTTGGCTATGCCGTTTCCAAAAAACAAATCTAATACTGTCTTACGAGTATCTAACTTACAACGGCTTTTTCTACTTGCATTAAATATTGTCCTTTATAGCTCTTGAACATAGCACAGTAAAAATAATTAGCTGTAAAGTAACTACCAATCCACAAACTCCTCCGACTAGCTCCATTGTTTTTTAATGTAGATAATGCCAGATACAAGCATAATTTGATATATTGTAAAAGCCCCAGTAAGGCAGCCAAGAATAGTAGGGATAAAATACACAAATAACACTTTTTTGCAGATTGTCATATACAATGGTGTCGTCCCATATCGTACTGATTATTTAATTAGATATAAATGCGACAAGAGCGATAAACAGCAATAACCGTCAAGCAGAAAGTAGCGTTGTAATATACTCAAAATTTTTTGAGTCATATCAGTACCTCTAATTATCAGATGAAGTATGTCACAATTCATTCAAATTCTTATCAATTTTCTGCGTTTGTTCATAGATTTTTCTGCGTCTTTTGGTATCAGCCACATATACCCAAGTTTTGAAGCACAAAGTATGCGCTTCTTGCTGCAAAGTATCTGCACTCGTCTTTCAGAAATGTCCCATTTCTCCGCTGCCTGTGGAGCAGACATATATTCCATAATTTTCTCCCGTCCTCTCTGCAAGATGATTAGTATAATTATACTCGGACAACCGAATAATAGTAAGTGCCTAATTATGAATTATTTTGTCTAACTAATAGAATAGTATAGACATATTCAAGAATACGACTTCAAGGCTTTTGGGCAGAACCTAAGTTTACAGATATTCTTTGAGCTAATTGAATAGATTCACCATAACTTTGCAAAAAATAGTATATTGAGTATATCTTTATCAAATACTTTAATGGGTATGTTACATAATTGATAACTGTCACCGTTGATTACTTGTAAAATGCAGATATTTTGATATAATGAAGTTATCATAAGAAATAGGAGTTAAAGTAATGTATACTATATTAATTATAGAAGATGACAGAGTTTTAAATCTTGGAATGCAAGAATGTTTGAAAGAATTTGGATATAAGGTTATGGGTGCACAGACAGGGAAAGCAGCTATTAAGATTGTAAGTGAAGCGTGCATAGATTTAGCTGTTTTGGATGTAAATTTGCCCGACATGGATGGATTTCAGATTTGTAAGAAAATAAAAAATATACGTGATGTACCAATTGTTTTTCTGACAGTGAGGGATGAAGAGCAGGATATTGTTACTGGGTTTGATATGGGGGCAGAAGATTATATTACAAAACCATTTAATATTACTGTATTACAAAAGAAGATTGCAGCAATTTTAAAGCGTTGTAAAACTCAAAATGCGAATCAATATATTATTAATAAACTGAGCGTGGATTTTGATAAAAAGAAGGCTGTACAAAATAATGAAATAATCAATTTTACACCTACGGAGTATAAAATATTGGAATTGTTGATTCTTAATAGAGGTCATGTGCTTGTAAAGGAAAATCTGATACAGAAATTGTGGGATAATAGTGGAAACTGGGTGGACGAACATACTTTAGCTGTAAACATTAGTAGAATTCGTGGAAAAATAGAGGAACCAGAACGAAAGTTATTAAAAACAGTATTTGGAATAGGTTATATGTGGGGGGATAATCTGGATGAAGAATTATAATATAAAAGAATTCCGTTTTATAAAAACACCAATTGTAATAGAATTTACATGCATTGTCATATTAGTGTATTTATTCATGGATAAACACAATGACTATCTGGGAGTAGCGATATGCCTTTTGGTGTTGATACAACAAATATATCTGATTTATAGAGGTATGAAATTTTTTTACGAATTTGTGAATGATATAGAAGAAACAATGAGACTGGTTCAGCGTGATTTAAAATTAGATGTCAAAAAAAGTTTGCAGGATACAATTTATTCAAAGTTGTATGCTAATTTATTACAAATTCAGGAAAGTAAAAAAGTATATATGGAGAACCAGAAAAAAGAATTAGGAGTGATTCATCAGCTAATATCAGATATATCACATCAGGTAAAAACTCCAATTACTACGGCAAAAACATATGGACAAATGATATTAAAATGTGATAAAGAAAGTTTCGATATAAAGAAGGTACTCGGATATATATTTATTATAACAGCACAGGTAGATAAATTGGATTTTCTGATGCATTCTCTCATTAAAATATCCAGGCTAGAAACAAATATAGTGAATTTGCAACCACAAATATGTAATGTCAAAGATATATTAGCGGAATCCTATGTGGGTGTTTTGTATAATGCAGAAAAGAAGAATATTTATGTTCATGCAGACTATAAAGGAGAACATGAAGTTTTTGTAGATTATAAATGGACTATAGAGGCAGTTTTTAATATAATTGATAATGCAGTCAAGTATACAGAACAGGATGGAAACATTAAAATTGAAATTGTTACAAGTGATAATTTTGAAATTATCAGTATTACAGATGATGGAAGTGGAATTGAGGAAGATAAGATACCACTTATTTTTAAACGATTTTATAGAGAGGAAAAATCAAAACAAATTGAAGGAGTAGGTTTGGGATTGAGTTTAAGTAAAGAAATAATTGAAAAAGAGCATGGATATATCAGAGTAAAGTCAATATTACATCAAGGAACAACATTCTATATATATTTGCCTAGAAGAGAAAAAGAAAGAGAGGATAACGGATAAGACTGGCAGTTGACAGTCTTTTTATTATGTCGTTTCTCTATTCAATTTTTATAAATGTTACAAAATTGTGATAAAAAAGTTTGATTTTTGAGAGTAGAATGAAACATGTGTAGTTTATAATAGCATATAAAGTTGCTGATGAAGTTATACGAGGAGGACATAATGGAAATATTAAGAACTATAAATATTAAAAAATATTATGGAGAAGAACCAAATGTCACAAAAGCTTTGAATGGAGTAAGTATGAATGTTGATAAAGGGGAATTTGTTTCCATTATAGGAGCTTCTGGCAGTGGAAAGTCAACATTGCTTCATATTTTGGGAGGATTAGATAATCCTTCATCGGGAGAGGTATATGTGAGGGGGATTCAACTGACAGATTTAAGGGAGCAGGAATTAGTGATTTTTCGACGCAGAAATATAGGATTTATTTTTCAGGATTATAATTTGGTATCTAATTTGTGCGTTTACGATAATATCGTTTTACCAATACAGTTAGATGACAGCAGAGTAGATGATAAATATGTAAAAGATATATGCCGAATGTTACATATGGAGGAACACTTGGAAAAATCACCGAAAAAACTTTCAGGTGGACAGAAACAACGTGTGGCAATTGCAAGAGCATTAGCAATCAGACCAGCAATTATTTTGGCGGACGAACCAACAGGAAGTTTAGACAGCAAGAACCGATGGGATGTGTTTGGTCTATTGAAAAGGGCAAGCAAAGAATATGAACAAACGATAGTTATGATAACACACGATCAGGAATTGGCTATGAACACAGATAAGATGTATCGGATTGAAGATGGACAGATTGTTAAGGAGGGATAGTTTGAAAAAAGCAAGTAAGGAAGCACTAAAAAAAATAGTTAAAGCGAATATTGAAAATAATAAGATAAGAAATATCGCATTGATTATATCTACCATCGCTGTTTCCATCATGTTGATTATTGTTTTGGGAGTTGGAACGAGCTATGTCAAAAATTTTTCAGAGATGAATACAAGGTTGAAAGGTACAAATGCGCAGGGATTTGTATGGGATATTTCTAGAGATAAAGGCAGATGCTTGCAGGAAATAAAAGAAATTGAAAATATAGGGAAACAATATTTTGTAGGAACAATTGAAAGTGGCAGGGAACAAGAACGTATATCATTGACAGCTTATGATATAAAAGAGTGGAATAACAACATATTGCCAACGATAACTAATTTTACAGGTGTATTTCCGAGTCAGGAAAACGAAATATTGTTATCCGAAACAACAATAGAAACATTTCGATTAGATGGAATAAAAATAGGTGATAAGCTGACATTAAATGTTAAAACTCATGATAGAAGTATACAGGAAGAATTTACAGTAGTTGGCACATATAAAGATTTTGTGAAATCTGGCCTTAGAAACATTAAAAGTATAAGCGGGAATGTTTTGGCAGCAAGTCTGGAAGCAGAAAATTATACAATGTACCCTACCTGTAATTGTATTGTATCAGAACAATTGGCGATTAAATTGGTATCTGAAAACCATATCTATTATACATTTCAAATAAAGGAGGCAAAAGGTATTGATGAAATCATCATATCAGAATTAGGTTTGCAGGATAAAGGTCAAGTTATGCTTGTTGATGCTGAAGGTGGAACAGGTCAGTATGTAGGCTTCTTTCTGGCAGTATTGATTTGCTTGGTAATTAGTCTGTGCAGTTATCTGTGTATCTATAATATTATGAACATTTCATTTGTAAATGATGTTCATTTTTGGGGAAATATTAAAACGATAGGCACAGATAATAAACAACTAAAATATATTGCGAATTATGAAACAAATTATTTTGTACTGCATGGATTGCCTGTTGGTTTATTGATTGGTGCATTTGTGACGGCAAAGTTCGTTCCATTTATACTTAGAACAGCGGTTGGAAGTGGTGGGTATGCTGATATTATGCCTATGAAAATGTGGCACAGCGGTTGGCTTTTCTGCCTGACAAGTGTCTTTTGCTACTTTACTATATGGATTAGTTTTAGGAAATCTATTAGATTTTTAACCCGAATTTCACCTGTTGAAGCGATACACTTCAATAGTGAGATGGATACAAATAGGGGAAAACAAAAAGAACAACATAGATGTAATGGAAAACTATACAAAATGGCATGGCATAATATTATAATTGAAAGAAAAAAGTTTTTGGTGGTAGTTACAACGTTATTTTTGGGATTTTTTGTATTTTTGTTATCCTATACGATGTTTTCTTCACCCAATTGGGATTTATATTTAGATACAGAAGCACCTGATGATTTTAGTATTAAGGATAGCAATGTGACAGATTCTTTACTAGCTAGAGAACAGGGAATCCAATACTTGACAGAAGATATGTATTATCATTTAGCGCAGATGCAGGGAATAACCAGTATCGAAAAAACATATGTCCAGCCTGTAACTATAAAATATTCTGATAAACTGCAGGAGTATTCTTTAAATGCAGAAGATTTGTTTGGAACTGCATTGGGAATTTCTGATGAAGTTATTCAACAATATGCGTTGGCAAACGGAACGGTATATTCAGTGGATGACATCAATGAGTTTATGAAAGGCAATGCAGTATATATTAGTGCTGTTGATAACGGAAGTTATCCTGATTTGACAGGAAATGTAATACAAATATACAGTAGTGAAAGTACGATTCAGACATACACGATTGCTGGAATGATACAGTCTGATTCAAAGCAGGATATAAGAGAGCTTGGAGCAATTACAAATACAAACTATACCAGACAGGAAAAAATCAGGGTGTTTATGAGCAAAGCTGGTATAAAGAAATTAATCGAAGAACCATGTATTTACTATATACAAATGAATGTAGATAAGGATTTGGAACCTTATTTAAAAGAAGAAATTCGGCAAATTATAGACGAAAATAAAGTACAGATTATTAATAGAAGTGATTTGCTTCCGACATTTCAGCCGGTAGCACAAGCTATAGTCGTTATTGGTGCGATATTTTCTGGAATTTTATTAGTTGTTGGATTGATGAATTTTATTAATTTGCTATGCACTAGCATATATGCAAGACAAAAAGAACTGGCAGTGTTGTCAAGTATAGGGATGTCGAAACAGCAGATGATTCGGTTGTTGAGTCTTGAAGGTGTATATTATGCGATTATAACATTTGTGTCATTAAGTACGATAGGAATGGGACTAATTTATTTGCTAATGCAGGCTGTAAAATCACAAATGTATTATCTGGAATTCAAATTTCCGACAGGTATTTTAGCTTTACTTTTCACGTTATTATTTGCTGTTTGTATTCTAACTCCATTATTGGCATATAAGAGCATAAATAAAAAGAGTATTGTTGAGAGGTTAAAAAATAGTGAAGAGTAAAATGAGGAGAATGCATATTATTTAAAAATGGTTGATTATTTCAAAAAAGCCTTGATATGCCACCTAGAACCCTGCAAGCCCAGCCACCAGTACATAGAATTGAAAAAAATAAATGAAAAGACACAGACGCAGCGTTTCTCTATCCCAATACTGGGAGAACAGGAACGCCGCTTTTTTTATGCTCTCATGTTGCGCAGCAGGGGTGAAATGATATAAAAATGATATAATAAAGTTGTAACACGAAACAGGAAATAAATGGTATACTTCAAGAAATATAAAGGAAGGTGTTACACATGTCAAAGACAAAGGTCTATGAACCAGAATTCAGAAAGAAAATCATATAAACTTAAATAATGCGAAAAATCTTTATGAGGAAAACCAAAGACTGCGCAGAGAACTGGAGGAACAGAGAAAGGAAATTGCATTCTTAAAAAAAGCCATCACATTTTTCGCAAAGGAAATCGATTCGACTAGTACCAGTTTATTGACAGACTTAAGTATAGAAAGCAAAAAGAGCAGTTAAAAGATAAGATTTTCCAAATATATCATAAATACTCTGGAAATCCAGGCTACCAGATGATGAATTTGCTGGAGGAAAAAATAAGCTTGAGTCATACAACGATATTGAAATACATGCAGGAATTGGGCATCCGATCCAAGGTGACACCCAAAAAGCCAGCATATAAAAAGGGGGACTGCTATAAAAAATTTGAGAATCAATTAAATAGGGAATTTCATGCGGAAAAACCAAATGAAAAATGGTGTATGGATTTTACCTATATTTTTATAGAGGACGGAAGAAAGTGTTATAACTGCAGCATTATTGACTTGTATGACAGTTAAAAAATAATATTCTACAACAATTTAGCAAAATTGGAGGAATAGGATAATATGAACGAAACAGGAATTAAAATTTTTGATATGAATGTATTACAAAAACGAATTGCAGTATCAGACAGAAAGCTTGCTTTTATGCTTGGTGTTTGTGATTGAATTTTTGAAGAACCAAGAAAGGGCGACTGTAACTTTTTCACAAGGGCGGTATAAGTCCAGAATGAGGAAATTGGCAGCAGATGGGGGAAAGGCTTAAACGAAACTAGTCGAAAATAACCATAGTACAGGCATGAAAAGGGGTAAATTTGATTGAAAATGGTGTGAGAATAGTTTTTTGCGGAGGGTATTACAGCCCTCTAGATGAAAGAAAGGAGGGCGATATACAATGGTTACATATCAGGATTTGTTTTTATTCTGTACGTTCGTTGTTGCCTTAATTAGTCTGTGTTGTCAGATTTTTAAGGGAAAAAATAGCCGCCACTACTGCCCTGCCAATAGTTGACGGCTGACCTTGTAATAAGGTGAGGTTTGTTTCTGTCGGAGGGGTAGCCGCTTCTATGGCTTTCCCTTTTGTATTCTCAATATAACATATCTGACAGCAGAACACAAGAGTAAAACAGAAAGTTTTTGTTTATTTGAAGAAGAGGATACTATAAAATGGTGGTCCCCTTATACAACGGGCTCAAAACGAAGTTGGTTCTATTGTCCGTCGCTGCCTTTTCTTCTCTTTACTAGGTATCTTTTCTTTCTAGTATCTCGACTAAATCCTATTATTTTTGAAACGTTTTCAAGTCATAATCACCCGTCAAACGGGTGGTTTGCTCTGAGGCTATATGGATCTATGTCAATACTTTGGACAAAAAAAGTCGAAAGATTATGCTGCTTTTTTGAGTTCCTCATCCTCCTTTTG
>CAJTXA010000043.1 GCA_910579865.1 uncultured Lachnospiraceae bacterium | reverse complement strand
GGATTTATTTCAGTCATCCAAACCGCTTACAAATCATTCTCCCACCAACAAACCACTCGACAGCAAGAATAATCACACTCAAACAACTGTTATCAATTTGTTATCAAAAGACCTTTCCAAAGCCCGCAAACCAGCATAAACACTGGGTTTACTAAGCATTTTTGTTTATTCGAACTCTTTTTCCGGTTTGATTTTTCATATAAATCTGATGTTATTTCATCGCAAAACCATATCATTTTGATACGGTTTTGTATCTTGTTAATGTGGTTTCAAATCTGCTGTACCCAAATTGTACCCACGCTATTTCTGTGCGCTATTTTTCAAAATCAAAGGTGTCATTTTTTCCATAAGTGCATCTGCGATACGCCTACTTTTGTCATCAAGAATTTTTTTCTTTTGTTCACGAGCCCACTCTACCGCTTTCAGTTGGTCTTCCAGGCGTTCACTTAATACTACATGTTCTTCTGTCATAATATGCACCTCCTATCGTTTCTCATAGTTTATACCTACATTATAACAGTTTTTCAAAAAATAGTCCGCTGCATCCTGCAAATCTTTTATATTTTTTGCTTTATTATTTAAATCCACTGCCTCATTAAGAAGTATAACAGCCTTTTCAAAATCATACTTTCCGTTCTTTACCAAATATGATACACTACCTAAATTTGTAACAACAACCATCATTTTTACAGTTTCATATCTCAATAAAAATTGTATGTCTGGCAGTGAAAAAGCCGACAATGACGGATGATTATGCAATACAATTACCACACAGTCTCTCGAAGAACGAATCAAATGATATGATGTCGAATCGCTCAAAGGATCAACGTCATGTTCTGCTCCCAGAGCAATACCGATATAACGCTCTCCCTTTTCTATCAATCTTGCACTCTCAAGGCTATATGTGACTGCTACTTCATTAGAATCATTTTCATCTTTGGAAATTTTCAAAACCTGTCTTGCCAGCTCCTGAAGATTATCATATTCAGTTTCAGGTATTTCTTTATACTGAACATGTGGAACTTTATTAATGGCTTCATCTGTAATCATAATTTTGTGATCACGTTTTTTCGCCATTTCAAGGTCATTTAAATCACTACTCATTTCCAGCCTTCTTTCCGTCTCTACCTAAGATATATGGTTATTAGTTATTGTGACAATGCCGTATCTTTTCTAGCTTCATAGTATGGCTTAGAATTCGGATATCTTTATTTTCATATAAACCAGTACTCTCTTACTTAACTGCGATATCGATTTTACTCTCAATATTCATCTCTAAATGTACTACTCGCTTATTTGTTACAATTTCTAATTTGTTAAGATTACACTGAGCCAATTCCTTTACCTGTGAATCCACCTCTCTAACATTACCTGAATCGATAAGATTACCATCATCATTCCCAATAATATTGCTAATTGCTACTTCGTCATCCTGTGGAATATCAAATATATCTTGCTCATCCATCTGATTATTTACCTTATGTTCTCTGTAGAGCAAATAGCCCAAGAAACCTACCATTGGTCCCGTAACCAACAATGCAATTGCGACAGGACTATTTTTCGTTATTTGTTTCAACTTAATCTGTGTATCAGATTCTTCTCCATTTTTATACATCTGATCCGCATTAATAATTTCTATAGAATGTCCATCCTGATGATAAATTCCTACAATAGGTCTATCAAAACGATTGTATGTATAAGCAAATTTTTTGCTACTTTCTCTCATGATTTTTTCAAATCGATTTCTATTCTTTCTCAAACAAGGTTCCTTCTGACTTTCAAGATTAGTAATTATCATATCTCTCCTTTTAGTATCTGGAGATATATATCTTTCAAACACATCATAAACTTGTTCTTTTGCCCCATCTAACAAAACCTCATAAGCCTGTTCCACAGACCCATTAAATAGCACAGAAAAACTATCTGACAAATAAATACTTCTAATTCTACATTTCAAGTATTTATTTGTTATAGAATTGAGTTTTTTATAAAACTCAAAAAGACAATTAATTTTATAAATATCCTCATTTGGTTCCATAGAAATTAAACGTCCTAAACTATACATTTTTACTATATCATTTTGACCTCCAAAAAATCTATTTCCTTTTTCAAAATATGTTTTATAATTTGTAGAAATCAAAAATGATTTATCCGTCACAAAAATATCTTTTTTATTCACTCCCTCGTTTAGCAAATTGTTGATAATAGAAAGAATAACAAACTTATTATTTACCATTGTCATGGTATCTAGTGTTTTCGTTATTTGCCAGTTAGACATATTAATATCTGCAACACTATTCAATATTACTTCGTACTTTTCATCGCTTGTATACATCTTACTTCTCCTTTCTATTTTCAATGTCTTTTATCTTTATTTCTGTAGCCCATTGACCTGCAAAAGTAAAAAATAAAGCTAACATCAATAAAACATTGGTATCTAATATGCTCATCAATTTCTTTAAGATAACAAAATCTTTCAGATTTGGAATCATAACGATTATTAATAATGCCAAAACCTCCAAAACGAATGAAATTCCCTCCGCAATTTTATTTGGTTTTGCAAAAGTATCAACAGCCATTGAAATGCTTAATATTAGCGCCGCCAAAGTAAATGCGAAATTAGTTTCATCTGCTAACCCAACCACGCCCGTTATATACATAAACAACATGATTATCAAAACGATCATAATTGACAATCTATACTTATTTCTCATCGCATTTACACCTCCTGAACATTTATCCCTTTATCTATCCTACACACAAATTACCTATTAGTTTTATAAGTCATCCATCTATAAAACACCTTTTTCTTCTCTACTCCGTTACCACTACCAAATCATAATACTATTAGCATAAAAGTTCTAATATATACCCCTATATTTTCTCTCCATCCGTTTGCTTAAAATTATGAATTAATAATTCTAACTAACAAAGTATCACCCAAATATCCTCGTAATATCCCGATACCGATTTACCACCCGATAAATCTCCACTGCTTCTTTAACAACCTTATACAGCACAACATAATCTTGCCACACCACATACTTATAATCCGTCTTAAAACTCACACGCTTAGACAAGTCTGCACCAATGTAAGGAAACTGCTGTATATTTTCAAATTGGCGGTAAATCTCCTGTATTGTTTCCAATGCTTTATCTACATTATCCTCAGCAATGAAATCCTTAATAGATTTCAAGTCCTTTGCCACTAACGGATTGATCCGCAACTTCATCATGCCCTATTCTCCAACCATTGTCTTTAATTCATCCAATGACAACCAACCTTTTCCATCCTTGACCGCCACCTCTGCCTCTTGCAGCTTTTCTAAAAGCTTCTTTTCTGCTTTATCACGTTCATAATCTTCTATATCCATTACCACAAATCTTCCCCTACCGTTTTTCGTAAGGAAGACAGGCTCTCCCACTTGGCAGTTCTTCAATACTTCATTGTAATTTCTCAAATCAGATACCGGTAATATATTTGGCATAGTTACCATCCTTTCCAAATCAATACTATATTCTATCTTTTATTATAGCCAAAAACGCTGTAAAAATCAACGAAGGTTTTTACAGCGTTTTACTTATTTGCAATGCTTAACTAAATCTGTATCTAATTTGACCAAAATTATTATTGGGTAATGTTCTGATTAAACCGATAACCCACACCCCAAACCGTCTGTATGTAGATGGGCTTGCTAGGATTATCCTCTATCTTTTCCCGTATGTTACGGATATGGCTCATGACGATGTTGTAATCGCCGGAATAAGATTCCTTCCAGACAATATCATAAATCTGCTCCTTGCTGAATACTCTGCCTGGATTGTTGGCTAACAGATAGAGGATTTCAAACTCTGTAAATGTCAAATCTATTTCCTGTTTCTGTTTTCTTACCGAACGATTTATATCATCTATTTCCAATCCATTAAAACTCAAATTCGTTTTTGTATTTTCAATTACTTGAAATGCTCTTGCTCCCGTACTGACACAGGATATTATATGATTCAGAATTTCTTCCTCACTATCTTCAAATGTCAGTATTAACATTTTCCCATACAATCACCCACTTTATTACTTTTATCTACTGCTGAACTTCTAGTAAACACAACAAAAATATTCCCATATCAAGCCAAACAGTATGCTAACAACTTGTTTTTCTATGATAACTTCAATGAATCTATCATTTTCTATGTGAACCGCTATCACCTTACACTTTAGATACTGACATCTATGGATTTCTTTACAAGGCTACCTTCGCTTTTCGTAAGTGTATTTTCAACAGTTTCTCTTGTAATGCTATCCCATACTCTAGAGGGTATAGGTTTACCCGCTTCCCAAGTCGAATCAGCAACTTTTGTGGTATGACCATTTAGTAGACTTTCATTGTCCTCCCTTTAGCTCATATAAGCTGTTCCATACATCTTCAAGAAAGCTTACTCAAAACTTCCTATTCCTTCTGTAATCTGCTTGGTTTTCCAGGATTTGAGTATTCCAAACGAAAGAAATATGCATATCACCAATGCTCCCGTTGCCACAAATAAAAATTCTATATAAGCAAAATGAAACTCATGCCCGAATGCTCGCATATCCGACACTCCGTACAAATATTTCAATACTGGATGCGATAATACAAATGCTATCAAAACAGCCGCCAATCCTAATATCAGATTTTCAAACAGCATCACTCTCTTGGTCATTGACACACTCATACCGATCGCGCGCAGCATACAGATTTCCCTTGTCCTTTTTTGCATACGGTATCTGAAATTATTAATCATATTAATCATGACCAATATAAACGTGATGATAGAAATACCATAAATATATACCATTTGCTTATGATAAAACATTTCATTTTGTTTCGTTTCTGCAATCAGGCTGCGAGTTGATACATTGGAATTGACACTACCAATCCGGATTAACTGCTGCTCCAGAAAATCCTGCCTGGATAAATCCATGTCCGCATCCCCATCACAATACATACATTGAATTCCACTTTCTGGAGCGATTTCCTGCACATATCGGTCAGCAGTAATCAATAATGGATACAGTGTTTTATTGCAGTCAAACATATAAGGGAAAGATACAATGGCTTTTACCCTATAAGTTTTATAAACATATTCCGCGTCATAATCTTCAAGTGCCTCATATTCGCTGGAATTAGTCTGCAAATCTTTTCTGTATTTTATAGAAATCTCATCACCTGCATGATAGCCCATCAAAGGCGTACCTTCTTTATAATATCCCGGTAACTCATTATTTTTTGTATCATCCATCCGAAGAACAGACAGGATTATCTCATCTTCTCCCAGATCATCCAGGTTAGAATCTCCCTCTACAACATATTTTTTTAATGCCTCCAAAGCGTCTGTATTATATCCAAGCAGCATGGATTTATAAATCTGATTTTTCCCATCATACCCACTTTTTCCATAGCCATACAATTCCTTTAGCGCTTCATTACGTTCGTTATAATATGTGTCATTCCTTTCTACACCTTCTTCATCAATCACACGGATTGGGAATCCTGAACTTGTCTTAACAGCTTTTATCCCTTCGAGATTTTCTATTTTTGCAGCGTTTTGTCTGGATATTCCCGCCCTTGCATCATCAAAATACAACATCGTCAGAGCATACTCACCATTCAGATAATACATTTCCTTTGTATCATCGCGGTATAATTCCAAAGTTTTTGCTTTGTATGTAAGTCCCGTAAACAGAGTTATCCCCAAACAGATTGTCAAAATCACAAAACCGCTTGTTTTTAAATCTTTCACGATATATTTGCAGCTCATCCGAAACAATGTTCCCGTTTTGCTGTCGGCATTTTGTATATGAAAAAGGCGCTTCCCCTCCTCTGTTTCTTTCCCTGATATCATATCTATGGCAGAAAATCGTGTAACCTTTTTTCCAAACATATATCCAATCACACTGATCAAAAGAAAGGTAACAACGACGCACACCATGATCTGCCAGACCGGTATTACCAATCTAAATCGTACTGTTTCATTGCAAAGATAAACCTCTGCGCTCCTATCGCCGGATATGAGCAGAACCAGCCAGGCTATACATAATCCGCATAGTATTCCAATAGGTACACTTACGCAATAAATGTTATACAATTCCAGCAACACCATTTTGCAAATCTGCCTTCTTTTCATACCGACTGCTCTTAATATCCCATACTGCTGTACTCTTGACAACACAGCGATGCGATACACACCATAGAACACGACCAGACATATCAATAAAAGAACACTGATGATTCCCACATCAATCAGATATAGTTCGCCAGGATTCTCTCTGGCCGGACACTCTTTGATTTGTTCGCTTGAGACGTCCAGTTCCTTCTGCAAAGTTTTTACTTTACTTTCATAATTCACAGAGTCCTGAAACCGGATATAAGCCAGATAGGACTCTGTACTGTTTTCCTCCATAACGGCGTATAAATCTAAAAGACCGTATTTCTTATTCCCGTATGAATCCGATAAGATTCCCACCAGCTTAAACTCTTTTTCTTCCCCTGTTTCCTCATTGATTACGCTGACTTCCTGATCAATGACTGGTTCGATACCCAAATTTAAAAGCACCCATCTCTCAGCAACAATTTCTCCTGATTTTTGAGGCAGCCTGCCATCCGTAATCTTTGTCATCATCGTGATTGCCGCATCATCATTTTTCGTCAAATACACCTTCTGCCCATTGTGTCCATAAAGGTCATATGTTCCCTGCTGTAGTGCAGTCCACTTAATTTCCGGATCATTTTGCAGCAGTTCAATCTGCTCCCCAGACAAACCATCCACATAACAATCCGATGGTGTAAACTCGGTTTTTAACTGTATATTCGATATTTTATGGTTTGTATGTATCAGGACCAACATAACCGTCAGCAGCATAAAGGTTAAGGCGAAACTGAAAAAAATAGCTATTGTATTTTTCTTATAATTCTTTATGAAATATCTATGCAATTTAATACCTTTTTCACTGTTAAACATTCGTCTCACCTACCTTGTTATGATTTTTCCGTCCTCAATTCTTAGAATCCTGTCAGCAAGCTGTGCAATTTCTTCATTATGGGTAATCATGATAATTGTCTGGTTAAATTTACTGCTCGTAATTTTCAATAATCCCATTACATCCTGACTAGTTTTCGAATCAAGATTCCCTGTCGGCTCGTCAGCAAGTACTAGAGCCGGTTTCGTAGCCAATGCCCTCGCAATTGCTACTCTTTGCTGCTGACCACCTGATAATCTGCTTGGAATAAAATCTAATTTCTCATTAAGTCCAAGAATCTGAGTAATTTGTAATACATACTCTTCATCAACTTTTCTACCATCCAGTTTCAACGGTAGTACGATATTTTCCCAAACACTAAGCATCTGGATTAGATTGTATTGCTGAAATATAAATCCTATTTTCCTACGCCGGAAAACAGTCAGTTCATCATCGGATAACTCCTGAATTTTCTTCTGATCAACAATAATTTCCCCACTGGTAGGAACATCGAGTCCCCCAACCATATTAAGGAATGTCGTTTTTCCACTTCCCGATGAACCTACAATTGCCACAAACTCTCCTCTTTTTACAGTGAGGTCAATCCCATTAAGAGCATTCACCTGTGTCTCACCGACACCATATATTTTTCTCAAATCTTTTATTTTTAAGATTTCCACTGTCATCCGTCCTTTCCCATATAAAAAAATATAGCCTGTATCTTCCTACATACAGACTATACCATACTATTCTCACAAACCGGTCTCCACAATCTCTCACTTTTGAGATATTTCCTTTTTCATAAAAAAAATTGAGAAAGTGCTTCCCTTCCCCACTTTTGATGAGAGCTTAATATATCCATTTTGTGCTTTCATAATCTCTCTTGCCAAATACAACCCAATGCCAACACCTGACCTGTCGCTTACCATTTTAGAACGGTAAAATCTTGAAAATACACTTGCCTGTTCTGTCTCTGGTATTCCGATTCCGGTGTCCGCAACATCCACCCTGACCAAGGAAGTATATGCTATGACACGGATTATAACGTTTCCGCCATAAGGGGTATACTTGATTGCGTTATCTACGATATTTGCCATTGCTTCAATTGCCCACTTCATATCAAACGCTGCTGTTTCATCCGTATCAGGCACTTCAAAATGTATCTCTTTCTGGGATGCTATTACCTGAAACTGAGTTTTTACCGCATCCAATACGGATTGCAGAGGCTGCTTTCTGATATTGACATGGATAATCCCTGTCTCTAACCGTGATAATTTTACTAACGATTCAATCAAAAAATCCAACTTTTCTGCCTGTTCCCTGATTGCAGCTAATTCATCCTTAATTTCCTGCTTTTCCTCAATAGTCTGCATCTCTATCCATTCTTCCAAAAGCTGTGAGTACAATACAATATTAGAAATCGGTATGACCGACTGATGAGAAATATCTGATATATGTATCTGCATTTGCTTTTGCTCTTTCTCCAAAGCTCTAACAGCCACTTCGTGGTCACAAAGATAACGCCACATATTATTTTCAATTTGGGATATTCTGGTTTCATTCAAATGTTTCTCCTGAAATTTTCCGGAGATTGCATCATCTAACATACTTTGAATTTTTTCAGCAAATCTCTTCTCACGATTCATAAAATAGATAACTACGCTCACGCAAATACCAACTGAAAATATAATCAAAACTATCAGCGCAACAATCCATATTTTCTTATCCATAACTTCTCCAATTATCCTAAAAGATTAAATTCTCGTCCACGTGTATCCCACCCCATACACAGTCTTAATGCATTCCGAATCATTACCAAGTTTGTTCCGCAAACGGTTTACTACGACCGTAAGAGCATGTTCTTCCACATATTCCGTATCTCCTTGCCAAATATAATCAATCAACTGACTACGGCTTAGATTCTTTCCCTTATTCTCAATAAAGCACCGGAGCAATCTTTGTTCTGTTTTACTCAATTCTAAAATAGTGTTTCCCTTTGTGAACTCCATTTTTTCAAAATCAAAGCAAAAATCACCATTCCTATACACATCTCCTAAAATCTTTTCATTTCTTAATTGTACACTAACTCTAGCTCGTAAAACCATCAGACTAAAAGGTTTTGTAATATAATCATTTGCTCCCAGCTCCAAACCAGACACGATATCCATTTCCATCTTATTTGCTGTAAGAAGTATAATTGGAACAGTGTCTGTTTTACGAATTTCTGTCATAAAATCTATACCACTTCCATCTGGCAGATTTACATCCAATATGATTAGGTCTATGGACTGCTCTTTATATATGTCTGAAGCTGACTGAAGTGAAAAAGCCTGCAAACAAAAGAACTCATTCCTTAACGCTAACTTAATCCCATCATTCAGTTTATTATCATCTTCAACAATAAGGATTTTTTTCATAAATCTTTGTGACCTCCATCTGTATTACATCCCCAATATTGTATCATAATTTTCCGATATTTCAATCAAAGGCCAAATGCAGAAATCAAAACCCTGCACTGGAAACTCTGCTTACAGTCATGCACACACTTCTTGCACTGGTCATTATACTGTATCTTATTTTTGTCATTCAAAAAGTACATCCATGTGTCAAAAGGCATTCAAGGCATATTTTACTGTCACTTCATCAGAAATACCTTAAATCGTCAATTTTCTGTCAGAAAAGGCAATCAGTGTTCAAACCGGTTGCCCTTTCAAAGCTTTATTACTTTCTGCCTGTTTTTCTCTTATCTTAGCCATTGCAATATTTTATTTCCTCTCTCACAATCTCTTCTGCCATCGCCCGGATATTATTCATCTTCTGCACCCAAAGCATCTGATTCTCCCCCTTCAACTGCTCCGTTACGCCCTCACGTTCTGACATTTGCCCCACCAGCACATCAAAATGTGACTCTGCCTGTTCCTGCACCATGAGCAGATGTTCCTTTAGCTTTCCACTTAGAACCATTCCCTGATAAATGCCACTCTTATATTCTTTCAGATAATGTTTCCGCATTAATCCGAACTTTCTCAATTCTCCTTCCGGCTCCGGTTCAGGAATTATGTTCGGTATTAAATAATCTCAGCATTTTTCATAAGTCAAATTCATTGTACGTTCCTCGCTTTCTTCAAATATACATTTCCTGCTGCAATTTTTTCTTCTTATCCGGCATTTCCTGTTGTGTTGTCTTTCTCTGTCGATTCTGCTCCGCTACATCCGCTTTTTTCTCTTCGAGTTTTTGCTTAAAAGATTTTGGTGCCAGTGATTTTACAAACTCTACAAACGCATCTCCAAGTCCCCTTGATGCCACAAACTGTTTTAGCTTCTCAATCTGGTCAGTAAGGGCATCTATTTTCTTCTCCAAAGCTGATATTTTCTTTTCATATTTTTCCAACAAGTGATTCCTTGATACTGCCCGGCTGAAAGCATCCATGATCTTATTCCAATCACTTTTCTTTACCTTGACATATTCCTCACCGCCAAACAGATGATTGACCGGAATTGCTGCACTTTTTATATTCTTGGTTTCTGCATCTACTTCTTTTGAAATGGTCTTTAAGGTAGTTGCTCTCATATCATGCTTCTCAAGTAATTCCTGATTACTTTTATCCCTTGCCTCCAGTTCATCAATCTGCTTTGCCAACTCCCCGGCTTGTGTAGCAAGTTCCCTGTTATATATCTCCATTTCCTCTGCCTGTTGTTCCAGCGCTTCCACTTCCCGCATTGCAGCTTTATACTCCGGCAGGGTAAGGTTATCTCTCTGTATTCCCAACACCTCTATGTCAATACCTTTCTCCCGGCAAAGATCCGTCAGATAGGCTCGTTCTCTTTGTTGCCACGCAACTGTTTCATTTTCCTTTTTACTGACTGCCTTTGCAAATCCCATCTGCTGTAATGCCTTTGTAAGGCTATTACGTGTTTCCATGCCTGTTTTATATCCATGTGCTACCGGAATATAATCAATATGTAAATGCGGTGTTGCTTCATCCAGGTGCATGACACAATTGAACAGATACAAATTCGGATTACGCTCCTGAAAGGTTTTTGCATACTGCTCCAGTATTTCAATGGCTGACTTTGCTTCCTCTGTAAGATTACCGTTTTCATCCACCACAGGAGTATCTTCCTTTTTCCCTATTTGAACGATATTTTCATAGAACGTCTTTTCCTTATTGCCGGAATTTTCTATCTCCTTCAGATAGTTTTCTTTTCTCCTGTCCTTACGCTTTTGCACTGCATTATAATCCATAAGTGCCTGCCCAAAACATTTCTCATACGCTTGTTCCAAAGATTCCTGCATATAAATTCGGTTCCAAGATGTCCTTTCGGGTACCACATTTTTGCTGATAAAATCTCGGTTATTATGTGTAAGATGCCCTTTCCCTTTTGGAAAAGAAATTGTTTTTGCTGCCAATCGTCTCACCTTCTTTCTTCTGTTTCTTCTGTTCGTGCTCTAAATGCTTCGCATTTATCGCTGCTGTGCCAGTGAAAGCAAATGTCGCTATGCGCCGCTTGCTTTCACTTTGCGCACAGCATTTTGTTACTTTTGTCAAAAGTAACGCCTTATTACCTTTGACACTGCGTATCAAAGGTAGGCGCTCTGCGAGGCTGATGCCACTCTGCGAGTGTCATAGTCTGCCATTGCAAAATCTTCATGGCAGACTACTCATTCCGGCAAAACGCACCGTCATTCGCCATGGGTGACGGTACCGAATAAAACACTCTCGGTACCGTATCATAGGCTTCCACTTTGAAAGTGAATACCAAGCGCCAAAATGGGTTCCCATTTTCGGTACCGCCTATTCACCCATGGCAAGTGCCATCGACATCATAGCATCCGACATATCCGTCTCTGACACTTGCTCCGTTTCTTCCTCGTACTGCTCTCTGTGAGGCGTATCCTCGCCCGAAACGGTTCTTAAGACATGTTCCTCAAGTTCCTTCGTTATCTGCCTTAAAAACGCTTCCTGCATCTTTGAAATTCGTTCTGCAACGCTTTCCTCAATATGTTCCGCTGTCACTTTCAACCCATCATAAAAAGCCTCCTCCGAAAGCATCTTTCCGATTGGAATATTTCCTTCACTCGAAGTTTTCTTATCCTCCGATGTGGGCAAGCAAGGCTCCTCTGCTTCTCCTGCATCCCCTTTAGGTAACTTACCATCCAAAACTAATACAAAGGCATCTGAAAGTGCCTTTCCATAGGAGCAGTCCTTTCGGGTTAAACTCTGTAGATACTCCCATGTCCGGCGCTGGTTTTCATTCTCCATGCAGAATCGCACATTGCTTGATTTGTATGTTTTTCTCATGCAGTTTTCCCTCTCGTGCGCTGCTTCATTTCTGCCAAAACCTCATATCCCTTTGCATTTGCACAAATATCTGAAATGACAGTTACATTTCCCTTTTCTGTCAAATCTGAAAAGTGCCTCAGCAGACAGCCACCACCACCAATAATATAGAGATGAATCAGTTTTTCCTTATAGCCATGTGCCGTCAGCTTTTTCATGATTTCCTCTGTATAGCTTTCCGCAATTCGTTTTGTAACCATTGCTACATCGTCAGTTCTTTCACCTATGCCATTTCTAAGCAGAGGTTCTATTAACATTTCCGGCACTTCCACACCACCTCGCTTGGACAGCTCTTTCTGTATTTTTTCCATACAATGATGTACCCCGAATACTTCTGTGCTGATGCTCTTTTCAATCGGTCTGCCATCGTGAATTTCAAGAATACTCATGGTTCCGTTGCCAATGTCCACCAGCATATTCATGCCCGGCATTGCACCTTGATTATGTACAGCCGCCAATCCCTGCGGAAAGATTTCCACACCACATAGATGCACCTTGTAGCGTTCCTTTTGAAACATGAAATCCAGCTCCTTCTCCTGCATCAGATATTCTCTCCAATCGGCAGCCTGTGACTTTACCCACGCAAGCGGAAGTCCTACTGCAAGCACGACTTCTGCTTCATGAAGTCCCCGGAATTTCAATTCCTCTGCCAGTCCTGCCAAAGTCAATATATAGAAGTCCTCTGAATCTGTTTTGTTGCCCTGATATACCAAGTGACTCTCGCCAATCACATAATATTTATCCCGGTATTTTACAAAGTTTGTACTGACAATGGGTTCCTCATCATACGGTTCCACTCCGGTAGTAAATACCCTGTGGGCAGTCTTGATATTCCCATACCCATGATCCAAACCGATATAAATTTTCCCTTTTGCTTTTCCATTGTTCTGAATATAATTTCTCTCCATTAAAATATCCTCCTGAATATCCTGTTTACATATCCGTTTACACGTTATGCTTACAAATACTCTTTTAAAAAATTTCCGTTTACTCTGTTTACAAAGCCTCAAAGCCTTAATTTTACTGTATTCTTTCGTAAACCGAATTGTTTACATTTCCGTAAACGAACGCTTGTAAACAGAATTTGTAAACACAGCCTAAAAAACTTTTTTGCTACTATTCAGCCATGCACAAATATTGGAAATAGTCTGTTCATGCTTGCATGATAAAGACTATTTTCAAAAATTTGTATAGGGCGTTTAGCTCAAGCGAGGAAATGCAACGCATTTTCGAGCTTATGGGGGTTTGTCAAGTAAAATGTGTAAATTAATTTTTCGGCGGTCATATGACCGCCATATTTATTATCTGAAGCTCAATCAAAGGGTAGCTCCTCACCATTTCTATAAGCCTCATATAAAAGTAACATATCATGCTCTTTCAGGTACTGGTAACAGGTAAGTAGTTCATTCATGAGTGTTATCCGGGAGGTGCGCTGATATTGCAGTTCCTCTGCTAACGTCTCAAATTTGAGGTCTGTCCGCATGGCTTCTGCTATAAATTCATCAATAGTAACTTCTCCGTTAGTGTGACGTTGTTCTTCAAAATAGTCGTAGTATCTACTCATGCATAAGTTCCTCCCTGTCTTAATATTTTTCGTATTTTAAAATTCTGGTCTGCATCTTATCATCCATCGCCAGCTGGTTCCTCACCATCGACCAGTTCGGCACTGGACGATCATTCCATTTTTTGTATAATTCCACGATCCGCAGATAAAA
>CAJTXA010000042.1 GCA_910579865.1 uncultured Lachnospiraceae bacterium | reverse complement strand
AGGTTTATACGCAGGAGGTGTGAACAAAAATCTTATGGGATGTTCCTATGCATGGATTGTCGAAACCATATCAGAAATTCACTTATCAAGATACAGCAGAAATATTACATAGCATATTGCAGAAAGAGAACATTCAAAAAACATTTTTAGTGGGTATGTCTATGGGCGGCTATCCAAGTTAACATTTTGCTGCTTTGTATCCTGATATGGTAAAAGGATTTGTGGCGTTAGATACAACGCCATTGGGACTTAAATATTACTCAAAATCAGACTTGTGGTGGCTGAAGCAGGTTGTTCCTATGGCAAAATGCCTTACAACAAATCTTTTACGAAAGAGCATGGCATGGTCAGTATCAGAGAGCCGCTATTCCTATCAAAAAATGTTGTCTATGTTAAAGTCGCTGTCTAAAGCAGAAATTATCCAGCAAATGCGGATTGCCTATGAATATTTTATTGTAGAAAATAAAGATGTTGATTTTTCGTTCCCCATATTGATATTGGTGGATGAGAAAGACAGCACAGGCAAGGTTAAGGCATATTGCAAAGAATGGGCAAAGCAAACAGGTTATCCTTTGCATTTTATAAAACAGGCAAAGCATTTTGCCAATGGAGATAATCCGGAGCAAGTAAATAAGGAAATAGAAAAATTTATTATTGAAACTGTTCACAAAGAAAGGAAAAATTATGCTGTATTATGATGAATATGGAAGCAAGGAAAATCCGACTATCATGCTTCTGCATGGGGCGGGGGCGCTTGATACATTTTGTAGGCAGTATTGCTTTTCTGATAAATACCATCTTGTTGTACCTCACTTAGCAGGTGCGGGAAAGGCGGCTACTGAGATTTATGAGCCAGAAAAGACCGTAGAGGAACTCTTTATGCTCATTAAATCCCTACATAAAAAGCGAATCGGTGTAATCGGTCATTCGCTTGGAGGTCAAATTGCAATAATGCTTGTCAGTAAGCAACCCGAATTATTTAACTTTGCAGTATTTTTAAGTGCATGGATTAATCCTAAACCGAAAAAAATTCGGATGTACGGTTCTCTTGCGGGATTATCCGCAAAAATGCTGCATTGGAGGTGGTTGGTGCAGTTTCAAGGAAAATATTGGAACTACACAAAAAAACAAGCCGATAATATGGCTGAATATTCAAAACAGATTACTCCGCTGGTGTATCGCTCATTCTTTTCCAATACATTAGATTTATCAAAGTTACCTGAATATCAAGCAGTAACGATACCTATGTTGGCGATTTGTGGGAGTAAGGAAGTCAGAGATATGAAAACTTCTCTTACATTACTTGCTCAAAATCCAAGCTGTCAGACAATGACATTACAAGGAGCAAATCACGGCTTTCCAATGCGTAATGCCAAGCAACTTAATCCAATGCTTGAAAAATTTATATTGAAGTGCTTATGAAACGAGAATCAGAATGGATTTTATGTCCTGTTTGCGGAAATAAAACTAGTGTCAAAATCAGAGAGGATACGGTTTTGAAAAACTATCCTCTCTACTGTCCCAAGTGCAAATGGGAAACATTGATTGAAGTAAAGGATTTACAAGTAACGATTATTGAAGGGCTTGAAGCGAGAACACAGAGCTAAACAACAGAACAACGAATCACAGTTTGTGGGTGAACTGTTGCGATAAAAATCCAATCCACAGATAAACAAGGGGAAATAGCGGATAATCGCCGAATCAACTGTTGGTTGAATTAGATACAATCGACTGTTAGTTCGTTTCATAATCCGTTTTCAGTTTGTAAAATATTTGCCAGGAGGTGGGACATGGAACAAGCAATGATAGGAAAATTTATATCAGCCTGTCGAAAAGAAAAAGGGCTTACGCAAATGCAGTTGGCTGAAAAATTAAATATTACCAATAGAGCAGTCTCAAAATGGGAAACGGGAGTTTCCCATAGTTAAAGATACCACACCAAATATGATGAACCCACGCTTATACACTACCAGCTATAATAAACCGCAAGGACAGCAATTTGATACTGCTGTCCTTTCTTTTATAAAATTGCAGTACACAGAAAAAAGCTGTAAAATGATAAATATATTTGTCCTTGTAACAATTCTCGGTAAATGAAAAATAACTGTGAAAATATTTCGGAAACATGGTACAATAGAAAAAATAATTGTATGGAGGTCTACTATGCCAAGAGGAAGAAAAAAACAGAATGTGCTTACTTTAGAGGAGCAGCTTGTAACAGTAAACGAAAGAATTCAGGAAGTAGAGAGTGACTTGAAGCAACTTCGTTCTCAAAGAAAAGAAATTCAGGAGAAAATTGAGGAGCGGGAAAAGGAAACATTGTTCCGGGCGGTAGTTGCTTCGGGAAGAACCGTAGAAGATGTTCTTGCAATATTAAAATCCCAAGATCAGAAAGAAGAACAGTAATTTAGAAAAAAGATGTTTATTGCTATGAAACGTGTAGCAGTAAACATCTTTTTTGTTACCGTGATGGAACAATCACGCTGCGACTATCAAGATAGGATCCAATATACGTATTTGAAAAAATATGATGATGTCGAGGGTATGGGGAGCGAAATCCCCATCAAGTTTGTCGAGTAGAAAAAAGTCACGAAGGGAGTTTTGAGTTACTCAGGCGAAACTTGCTTTTTATTAACAATCTAAAAGTTGCGTTAATGAATATTTAACAAATATAGATTTTTTAGTGATATTTATGATTTATAATATTTGAAGAGAAGATCTTAGAGTATTAGATATAAATGAAAAGTCTAATCCCCTAGCTATGTTGGGGAGAATGGAGTAAGCAGAAGTATGTAAGATAATAATAGAAAGCCACCTATGCTAAAATGAGAATGGGGTCGCAAGCTAAACTCAAAATTTAGTATACAAGGCGGTTCAAGATGGACAATAAGAGTTTATCACACATAAGGTGGAAATGCCAATACCGTATAGTTTTTATTCAGAAATACAGAAAGAAAGTGTTGTATGGAAAGCTAAAAGCAGATGTACGAGAGATAATTTCTACATTATGTGGATATAAAAATGTGGAAATTATAGACAGTGCAGTATGCAAGGAACATATTCATTTAAGTGTAGCAATTCTACTTAAGTATAGTATTTCAAAATTTATAGGGGACTTAAAAGGCAAGAGTACGTTAATGCTATATGATAGACATCCAGAATTGCAGAGTAAATGGGATAAAGCGTTCTGGATCAGAGGATATTATGTTTCAACAATTGGTAATATCACAGAAGAGGCAATAAAGAAATATGTAAGCGAGAAGGCAGAAGAGTCGAGAAAAGAAGATTCAAGAAGTACCACTTTATAAGCGGACCAGTAACAATGTTTACAATACCCACCTTTTTGGGTGAGCATGTAATCAATTCTTATGAGGGCAAATCCAAACCATTACTTGAAGTGGTGGTGGTAGTTAGAAATATTTATTTTTGAGGAGGATACATGAATATTTATATGTTGAAAAAAGAAATAAAGTATTTGTTAAAAAATCCTATTTTTTATTTAGGGATTATAATTGTGATTTGTACGTTAGTGTTAACATTAAAGCCGTATTTAAATTTATATGAAAATGTTAGAGAAGAAAATAGTAAAATTGTATATGGCGATGAAGGTATAATTAGTGGGTATATACCAACTGAAATTAATGAGCAAAGAAAACAGGTTTTTAATAGAATATACGAATCATTGATTGAAGATTTTGATGTCTCAGAAGAAGAAGCTACAGATGCATTAAATAAAATAAAAAAGATGCATACACAAGAAGAGATAGCAGAATATTTACATGAAAATTATGGAATATCAGAGAGAGGGGTTGATAATGTTTTTGAAAGTTATATGGAAAAACATGCTACAAAAAAAGAAATGCAAGAGTATCTAAGAGAAACTTTTTCAAAATCGACGTTTCCAGAAAGTTTTTCTTTTAAGTATATTGATTATTTAGGCATTAGCTTAATTTACTTATCTATCATTACATTCGTGTTGATTTTCATGAGGGATATGAAAAAAGATATATTTAGTTTGCTTCATACCAAGCCGATAAGTGGTGTTTCGTATATAATGACAAAACTTTTAGCAGGTTTAATTCCCATATGTGTATTTGCACTGATAATGACTGGTATATTTGATGGAATTGCTAATATGGTTGCACCAAAATATGGTTCGGAAATGGAATTGGTTAGTATTTGGGTAAAGTTAGCATTATTTATTTTGCCTAATATATTTATGATTGGGGTATTCTTTATTTTTATTACTGTGATTTTTAAAAGTATATTACCAACAATTCCGATGTTATTAGTGTATGCAACGTATTCAAATATGGGGAAAATTACAGAGAGTGGGTATAAGTATATTCCCAATCCATTATCAATAGTGGTTCGTTTCCCAAATGATTTAGGTAATAATTATATTCCTACATGGACTATTATTAATCAGAGCATATTAATTATATTGGCAATTTGTTTGCTTGGAATTTCTATAAAGTTGTGGAAGAGGAGAAGGATAATATGAGGTTTATAAAATTTTACGTGATGGAGGATTGTGGATTATGAAGTGCAATTTTAAAATTAGTCTTCCGTTATATAAATTATTATATTCTATGGTGTTTATGTTTGTAATGGCATTAATTAGACCCACAGTAACACCAATAGAAATTCTAACTGTCATAGAGCCTAATTTATGCTTTCTAGCAATTGTTTTTGTGGCAGATATATATTACTGTGAGTTTAGAGAAAATAGAATAAATGTGTTTTATCTATTTCCAGACAGATTAAAATATAAAGCTGTAGTACAGAGATTTTTAATAGATTTTGTGTATTTGGTATTACTGGATCTTATATTTTATTGGATTTATATTTTGTTTCAAAATAGCAATTTATTTACTAAAGAAATAATTTCGATATACGGATATAGCATTTTAATGTGTTTTATGACAGTGCTATTTTTTGCATCACTTTCTGTTACTATGGTGAATTTTTTTCAAAATATGTGGTTCGGACTTGTAATAAGTTTAGCAGTATGGTTTGTATTTAATACAAAAGTTAAAGAATATTTACCAACGGTATTAAATATATTTGCGTATAAAATAACTCCAGAAATTAATGGTGGGATAACTCCATATTTTTTTAATCGTGCATTATATATGGTAGTTGGCATTGTAATGTTAATCATGAATTACTTGTTGGTGAAACGTTCACCAATGAGAAAAGTAAAGGAAGGGAAAAAATGATTGAAATAAGAAATTTAACAGTTCAGTATAAAAATGGTGTAAAGGGATTAGACAATGTAAATCTAACAATTTCAAACGGAATATATGGACTTTTGGGAGAAAATGGGGCAGGAAAATCAACATTGATGAATGTATTAACTACATTGTTAACACCAACTAGAGGAACAGTTATTGTTAATTCTGTAAATGTTATACCGCAGAATTATACAAAAGTAAAGAAAATGATAGGGTATTTACCGCAGGAATTAGGAATGTATCCCAATCTTACTGTTCGTGAAACTTTAGAATATGTAGCAGCTTTATCAGGAGTTAATCCGATTAAAAAAAAGGAAAAAATAGAGTATTTGTTGGAGCGAACTAGCCTAAAAGAACATGAGAAAAAGAAGAACAAACAATTATCGGGAGGAATGAAAAGAAGAGTTGGTTTGGCACAGGCTTTGATAACAGATCCTCAGCTTTTGATTGTTGATGAACCAACGACTGGATTAGATCCAGAGGAACGTATTAGAATTAGAAATTTGCTTGTAGACTTTGGAAGAGATAGGTCTGTTTTATTCTCATCTCATGTAGTAGAAGATTTGGCATCTACATGCAATGATTTGTGTATTTTGAAAAAAGGAAAGAAAATATACGATGGTACAATACAGCATTTAATATGTGAGGCTGATAATCATGTCTTTTCATGTATGTTAAGTAGTGAAGAAGAATTTTTGAGGGTTCAGGAGAGATACAAGATAACAGGTAAGAATTATTCTAATGAAGGTATTGATATTCGACTGGTAAGTAGAAGTGTTCCTGATGTAGCTGGGATAGAATTTCAATATGTTAAGCCAACTTTAGAAGATGCATATATCTATAAATCTAGTTCAGAGAAATTTGAAGAAATATAAAAACTTTTAAGAAAGAGAAGGGCGGAATGTACAAGTGAAAAAGTTAAAACCGTATCGAGAAATCATAAATGGGGATAAAGTCATTATTGCTAATAGGGATACAGGATCTTGGATTAGAATATCCCGTCAGTGTAGAGATATTGTATGTACAGCATGTGAATTTTCTTTAAAAAATAGCGAAATTCTAGAAAACTTAGCAGATGATGAAGATAGGATTTATATCAATGAGTTACTGAAAAAATTGAAAGAACTGGGGGTAATTGGCGATGAAGAGAAAGAAGAAGTAATTGATGTTGTATATTTGTTGCTTACTAATCGATGCAATTTGAAATGCATTCACTGTTGTGCTGATGCCGCCGATGAAAATTCAGAAGTTTATAGAAGAGAAATGAGTACACAGGAATGGACAGGAATAATCGATAAAATTGTTGAGATAGAACCAGGAGGAATAGTATTAACAGGTGGAGAACCTTTATTAAGAAAAGATTTTTTTGAAATATTAAGGTATCTTAGAAGCAAATATAATGGAAAAGTTGCATTGGCTACTAATGCCACTTTAATAAATGACGATAATGTTAAATTATTAGCTGAACTGATTGATAAATTTGATATTAGTATTGATGGTGTGGATGAGGAAAGTTGCTCGATAGTTCGAGGGAAAGGTACATATGATAAGGTGATTAACTCTGTTCATTTACTAAAAAAGAATGGTGTGAAAGAAATAACATTATCTATGACTTTTGGTACAACAAATTTTCATCTTAAAGAAAAATTTGTTGAATTAAATAAAAAATTGAATACAAAGCCTATTGTAAGAATTTTTATGCCGAAAGGGAGGGGAGAGAAGAGTGTAAAAAAATTTAATAGCCATATACAAGAAGATATAGATGCCGTACTTTCTGAAAAAGAAATCAGAGATGCAAAAAAGTCAATGAAAATAATTATGTGTGGGGCGGGAATAAGTGAGTTTGTTGTGAACTATGATGGTTGGATCTATCCGTGTCCTAATATGATTAATAATAAATACAAGTTGATTCATATGAATGATGTTGGTAACTTAAAAAAATTGAGTGATGAAATTTTTGAAAAAAATGCGGAAGGTTTTTGTCAGTTGATGAATATTCAACCGGAAAATGTAAAAAGGTGTAAAGACTGCAAAGTTAATTTATTTTGTTGGAGTTGTTTAGAGGACATAGAATTACATATTAAGGATGAAGCTGCATTTTTAAGACGATGTGAAAACAAGAAAAAAATTCTTTATCAAATTTTATGGGACTAGAATCTGGAGGTGACATAGATGTATGCTTTTGCTATTTGGGTAACTACTAAATGTAATATGCGTTGTTCATATTGCTACGAAGGTAATGATAAGGAAAGTCATTTTATGGACAAGAAAACAGCAGATGAAATCATAAAATTTGTAATAGAAAAGATAAATAAATCAGATATAACTATAATTGATTTTCATGGTGGAGAACCGTTGTTGAATTTTCCGGTGATAAAATATATTGTTGATAAGTTACACAATGAGTACAAGGATTATAAATTTAGTTTTGGTATTACAACGAATGGCACTATATGTACACCAGAAATCTTAGAATTCCTTTCTCATAATTTTGGGTATTCTTTAACGGTAAGCCTTGATGGAACTAAGAAAGCTCACGAAACAAATCGGAGATTCTCAAATGGAAGAGGTACGTATTATGAAGCATTGGGGACAGCGATGGCTTTGTTAACAGATAAGCAACGTTGCGATGTAAGAATACGAATGACAGTTGTTCCTAATAATATAAGGGAGTTGGCAAAAGGTGTAATAGAACTTATAGAAAAAGGATTTGAGATTATTATTCCAGTAATTGACTATTTCGACGAAAATTGGAAACAGTCAGATATAGAGATTATATATCAGGAATTAGATAAAATTAAAAAATACCTCATAAAGAAAAATAAATTTTCTGAGGTAGTAGTGTCTATGGTTAATGACCAAAATAAAATATTAGGGAAATGTAACGGAGGGGTGACCTCATTTCATATAACGCCTGATGGTGATATATATCCGTGTGCTTATGCAGTTGGAAATAGTAATGAAAAAATGGGTGATGTGTTTCAGGGAATTGATCAAAAAAAGGTTGAAGTATATCAAAAATTATATTTATTAGAAAATGAGCAGTGTATCGGATGTGGAAATTATAACAGGTGTGCATCTTCAAGATGTAAATTTTTGAATCATAGTGTTATGGGAGAATATACAAAACCGATTCCAGTATTATGTATGATTGAAAATATAAAACATGATATAAGCACTCAAGAAAATTTATGACATAAAGCAAATATGTACATTGATAAAGGAGGAAACATTATGTCAGAAAAATTGAAAATTAAAAAAATTGAAGAATGTGAGAAAGAGAAGCTGGAAATTCAGGGACAGTCAGGTGGCTGTTGGCATGATTGCAAAACATGGTATGGAAATACGACAACACCTAAATGTGAGTATACACATACAGCGCATGATAACTGGTTCTTATAATATTTTATAGATAAGAACTATATAATACTTTACATAATATTCTAAGATCAAAATAGTGTCATAAGTAAATTGAGTGGTTATTATAGCGGCAGTGGGCAATTATAGTCCACTGCCGTGTAATTATGAAATTTAATTTGTCAAGCCTATTGGAATTTTCACGAACTGAAAGATGGAAACGACTTCAATAACTCATTTATGCAGATGGGTACATATTGATTAGTGAGTATGGTATTGGTTATTCGTATATTATTAGATTGGTGGTGTGGTTAGATGAAAAAAAATATAAAAATAGCTCTTATAGATAGTGGCATAGATAGTAGGTTTCAAGAACAGGTTGTTTCGGGAGTTTGCATTTTGTATGATGAGAATAAGAATTCAGTGTATCTATCAGATGATTACACTGATGAAAATGGACATGGAACCTACTGTGCACAAATAATTACTTCACATTGTAAACATATTGAATTTATCATAATTAAAATATTGGATCAAAATAATATAGGATATAGTCGAGCTTTGGTTGAAGGGTTGAAGTATATTATTCCATTTTCTGTGGATATTGTGAATATGAGTTTAGCAGTGCTTTGTGATGAATATAAAAAAGAAATAGAAGTACTGTGTTCTAGGATAAGAGATAATGGTGCGATTATTAATGTTTCCGTATTAAATCATGCATCAACAAGTTTTCCGGCTTCTTTAGACTCTACTTTAGGTATACGGGGGGCTTTTAATGTTGATCCCTATAAAATATGGTATAATGCAAAGAACGAAATTCAGTGTGTATCCAATTTAACACCTGTTTTGGTTAGCAATATTGATTGTAAAAAAACATTTTTTGGTGGTAACAGTAAAGCGACAGCTTTAGTATCTGGATTATTAGCAAAAGCTATGTATACAATGCAAATTGATGGAGAAAATGCACTGAAAAGTTTAGTGATAAAAACGGATTGGTGTGAAGATGACATTCAAAAAGAGTTTACTGCCCCCAATAAGGAAAATGTAGGAGTGGAACTTTTAGCATTTTCAGAACAAGTGTGTGATTTTTTTAAATTCAATAAAAAGCAGAGGGAGAATATATTAGAAAGAACATTATTTCCACCATCAATATATATAGAAAAGGAACAATTTATTTGCTTAATTGAATATCTGTCTGCGTTTTATCATAAAGAAGTGATACTGGGGCAATTTGAGATTTCTAATTTGTCTACAATTTTATCAATTTATCGTTACTTCAAAGGAGAAAAATAGGTAATATGAGTGGAGAAAGAAAAAGAAATTTAAAAAAATTTTTTCAATTATTATTGCAGTATAAATGGCATCATATTGCTGCAATGATTTTTTCGGTTTTAAATTCGGTATTAATATTACTACAACCCATATTTTTAATGAAGATTATAGATGAAGGTATAACAAATTTGGATATAGTCTCATTATTAAAGAATATCTTATATTTTATAGGAATTATTATTGTACAAAATATATGTGAATATTTTACAACATATATTTACTCAATTATAGGTAAGAAATTTATTTTAGATTTGAGAATTAGGGTAATTAAACATGTTGAAAGCATGTCGGGAGAGTTTTTTACCAATACGGATGCAAGTGAGATTTTTACTATTTTTGATGATGATATTGATAATATTGAACAGCTAGCATCTAAAATGATTTTTTCGGTGATTTCAGATATTTGTATTGCCATTATTATGTGTATATATTTGGGACACTTACAGTTGGAACTTTTTACAGCTATTTTGTTTATACAACCAATTATGTTTATAGTTCAGAAGAAAATAAATAGGAATAGTAACAATTTAGCATTTGAAGCGAGAACTACATTGGGAGAAATAATTAAGCAAGTTCAAGAATATTTATTGTCAATGATTCAGTATATTAAACTAAATGCTAAGAATGTTTTCTGGAGAAGATATAAAAAAAGTAGTGATGAATATGTACATAAATGTATAGGATTAGATATGGCTTATTGCAAGAGTGGCGTTTTGGGATCTTTATTGAGTGGGGGTGTAGCATGTATAATATTTGGTTATGGAGGTTATAAAGTTATTTTAGGAGAATTGACGCTGGGCGGGCTTATTACTTTTAATCAATATTCGCAAAAACTTTTTCAGCCAGTAGTTTCAATTGCACAGAATAGTACACAATTGAAAAAAATATTGGTGTCTGTTGATAGAGTATTTAATTTACTAAATCAAGAAAATGAAATTATTCCGATAGAACCTATTTGTGATTCGCCTATTCAAAGAGGTGATATATATTTTAAAAAAGTAAGTTTCCATTATGTGGAAGGTAAAGAGGTTTTTCATGCTTTAGAATGTCATTTCATGCCATGTTCTTTTAATGGAATTGTTGGAAAAAGTGGGGAGGGAAAAACAACTTTTATAAACCTCTTATTTCGTTTGTGGGATATTCAGTCAGGAGAAATAGAAATAGATAACATAAATGTTAAAAATTACAATATTAACAAATTGAGAGAGAATATAGATATTGTTTCACAGGAAGTTTTTTTGCTGAATGATACTATAAAGAATAATCTTACTCTTTTAAATGAGAACATATCAATGGAAAAAGTAGTCAATATTGCGAAAAAAGTTGGCTTATATGATATGATTTTAGATGCGCCCAAAGGGTTTGATACGGTAGTTGGTGATAATGGAATTAAGTTGTCAGGTGGGCAAAAACAAAGATTATCCATTGCAAGAGTATTACTGCGGGAAGCACAGATTGTTATATTTGATGAGGCAACTTCGTCATTAGATAATGCTGCCCAAGAAAATATAATAGATTTAATATTTAGCTTACTCAAAAATAGAACAGTGATTATTATAGCACACAGACTAAATGCAGTAAAAAGGTGTGATAACATTATAGTAATTAATAATGGGCAAGTAACAGAATCTGGAAATCATAATGAGCTTATGGAAATGCAAGGAGAATATTATGCATTGTATAATGCGGAAATATAGATTTGCGATTCGGGGAAAATTTGTTATAATTTATAAATATTATAAAAGGAGAATAGTGGCTATTATAAACATATAGCTAACTGGTAAATATTGATGAAAGCAAATATTTTAGTTGTAGATGATGATTCTAAGATTATAAAAGTAATTAAAGATTTTTTAGAAATGGAGAATTACAATATTTATGTAGCTGAAGATGGGAAAACAGCTTTAGCGTTGCTAGGGAAGAAAATTGATTTAATAATATTAGATATTAATCTACCTGATATAGATGGAATCGAACTATGCAAAAAAGTTCGTAACTATTTGAATGTGCCTATTATTTTTTTGTCAGCAAGAATAGAGGAAAGTGATAAAATTATCGGCTTAAGAGCAGGTGGAGATGATTATATTATAAAACCATTTTCTTTGGGAGAGTTGCAGGCACGTATAGAAGCTCATTTAAGACGAGAGAGAAAAAAGCATGATCGGAGAAAGGTATACTCAGATGGGAAATTATGGATTGATTATAAGGAGAAAAAAATATTTTATAATGAATGTTTAATAGGCTTGACTAAAAGTGAATTTATGATAGTTGAATTGCTATCTAATTATCCAACGCAAATATTTGATAGAGAAATGATCTATGAAAAACTTTGGGGGTTTGATAAAGAGGGGGATAATAGAATGGTAACAGAGTTTATTAGTAGAATAAGGAGAAAGATAAAAAAGTTTACAGATTATGAATATATTGAAACGGTATGGGGATGTGGATATAAATGGAACGAAAGAAAGTAAGTAGTATAAAATGGTCATTATTTTTACATTTAGTTGTTGCCCTTATATTGTCTACTAGTTGTTCTGTGATTGTAAATACATTAGCCAGCCATGTTGAAGAGGCTATTTGGCTAAAATCTGTAGATAATATTTCGGAATATTATGAGATTTATAATGAATACAGTAAGTTGTTTGGAGGAGAATTATCAATACCCCCAACTCAATTGAGCAAATTGAGTAAAACTGATGCTGTAATTATTGGAATATGTGATTTTGCTATTACATGGTGTAGTCTAATTTTTACATCTTTGTCAGTACTCATTATTTTAACAAGGTTTTATAAAAAAAGATTAAAAAAACCTTTAGTTCTTTTAGAAGACAGTGCAATGAGAATAGGTAATCAGGATTTAAACTTTCGAATTGATTATAGGATAAATGATGAAATGGGGCAACTTTGTACAGCATTTGAAAAAATGAGGGAACAGCTTTGGGAAAATAATAAAGCAATGTGGAAAGCGATTGAGGAGCAGAAACAAATGCGGGCGGCTTTTTCACATGATTTGAGAACTCCTATGTCAGTTTTGAAAGCATATATAGAATATTTAAATCGATATTTCCCACAAGGAAAACTAACAAATGAAAAGGTGATGGAGGTAGTAAATGATTTAGATGAGCAAATCTTGCGTATTGAAAAATTTGCTAATACTATGAAAGAAATAAACTATTTAGAAGAAATTCGCCCAACAAAATCATGTATAGATAGTTGCACAATAGAAAAAAAGACAAGAAAAATTTTGGAAATGTTAGCTGATAAAGGGAAAAAGAATTATAAAGTAAGTTATCAGTGTGATATATCAGAGATGTATTTAGATTTGAATATTTATCTTGAAATAGTTGAAAACGTAGTTGCAAATGCAGTGAGATTTGCTAACCGAAAAATTAGTGCAGAGTTATACAGTAACAAGAATCAGTTATATGTAATAATTTGTGATGATGGTCCTGGCTTTAAGCAGCAAGAAATTGATAAAGCGACAAAGCCATATTATCATGGGGGAGATTTGGAAGAAACACATTATGGAATGGGATTGTATATAAGTGATGTTCTATGCAGAAAGCATGGAGGGAAGTTGATTTTAAGTAATCTTACATCTGGAGGAGCTTGTGTAAAAATAATTTTTGAAAATGTAAAAAATGAATCAATGGAATTATTTTAGGAGAGAATTTGAAATTTGTTCTGGTAATAAATGAAAGGTTTAATCCCCCAGCTATGCTGAGGAGAGTGGAGTAAGCAGAAGTGTGTAAGATAATAATAAAAAGTCGCCTATGCTAAAATGATAATGGTGTCTTGAGTAAAATACTCGCATCTATCATTTCTAGCAATAGAAAGAAGGTGTAGAAAAATGCATTCTCCAACAATCATTATAAATCGGGTTTTGGGTCAATGCAATCCTTCGCATTATTTTGTGCTTACGTTCTTTCCATACTTAGTTGAAATTGATGTGTTAAAGTTATATAATACATTAAAAATATATTTACCAAGAGGGACATCTGTATGGATGAATTTATCAAGTTACTTGCTCCTGCTTATACTGGCTCTATTTGAGCCACATGTCCGGAGTTTGAGAGCTACCCTACTGGCTTAGCAGAGCTAGATATTCCGGTAATTCAGAACCAATTTTCAAGTTCTAATACATCAATTCCTTTACGGGGACGTGGAGCCCGCCACGGAGGCGGACGTGAGCGGCAAGCTGGAAAACCTGCAAAGGCTCATGGGGCAGCCGCCCGTGCCGGAGGATGGGGAGTTTTCGGAGGAAGATATCGATAAATATGTATCAGGGGTGAGGGTTTACGAAGACCGCTTCGAGTGGCTCCTAAACTTAAGCCCCGATGCGGGAGGGGGACTGGATGATGCCGGTTCCCCCGTTTATTTCAAGAAGATAACGGTCACGCCGGATGACGAGCGGGCATGGTTCAGGAAACACCCGCAGTGGTCAAAGTCCAACAGGTACGCGGAACTGGAGGTATGGATATTCATTTAAAACGAAAGAGGGACAGGGCGGAAGGGCTGTGGCGCAGCCTTTCCGCCCTGTCACCGATTTGCGGTTACAGTTCTGAGGTCATTTCTTTTGCTTCTGTCGGCAGGCATTTCCCTAAAAACATGGCCTTGCAGTCGGAAAATCCCAACAGGTAGGCGAGCATCCCAAACCGGGAGCCGAGAGCGTTCTGCTCGCT
>CAJTXA010000041.1 GCA_910579865.1 uncultured Lachnospiraceae bacterium | reverse complement strand
GCTTCGGAGTGGTTCAGAGAGTGTCAGCAACTAATTTCCGGGGAGGGCGCAAGCTCTCCCCTAAGCCCTCGGCGTTTGAGAGCGAAATACACCCTACGCACAAACCTTCGGTTTATGCTCCGGGGATTTCGCCCTGCCGGGGGCAAATTCACGCAAGTGTGAATTTATACAGTCCGAAAAAACCGGACTGTATTTATCCATGCCGCCCAGAGGACGGGCGCATAGATGGCGCTGCTGCTTACGGCTACATTTCAGGACAGATGTGCAGCATTGCAGAGGGGACTTCACAAAACAAAGCCCCCTGCGGCTGTCAGAAAGCGACAGCCGTAGACTGCCCGGATACGGGCATCGGTTCACAGACAGCCGTCCTATAATGGCTGCTCACAAAAAATGCGGTGGCAGGTTATCCGCCAAAAGAAAGGAAAAGCGTTTATGAAAAGAAATTCATTTATAGAAATGGCAAAGCTGCATGACTTATCAGGGCGCATCACTTATATTTCAAGCCACGCCAAGCAGGAGCATCTCTATGAAGTCTATACAACGGAGCCGGACAGGGCATTCTGGCGGGAGCTTGCCAAATGTAATCAGGAGGAATTTGAAAAAAGCGGCACGAATGGGAAGTGCATTGAGGCAAGGGAGCTGATGATTGCACTTCCGGAGAGTTTTATCAACTATGAGCATGACTATCTTTTGAAAAAGATGGCAGACGAATTTAAGGAAAAGTACGGCGTGGAGTGCTTTGCTGCGCTCCACCACAATAAACGTAAAACGAATCTGCATATCCATATGGTATTTGCGGAGAGAAAGCGGCTGGAACAGCCGACAGAGAAAATTGCCACTCGGAATATGTTCTACAATGAGCAGGGGCGTCATGTGAGGACAAAGAAAGAGATTCTTGACGGAGATGGGAATATCCGTCAAGGCTGTAAAATCATTAAAAAAGGTGAGGTGTATGAACGCAAAATTTTCACTGTCAAAGATGAACGCTTTAAGCAAGAATCTTTTTTAGATGGGGTAAAAGTGTTTTATACGGATTTAATCAACCAGATGGTGCTTGATGATAGGGACAGGTTAAGTATTTTTGATAAAAACGGTCCGTACCTTGCGACAAAGAAGGTTGGCAAAAATAATCCGAAAGCGGAGGAAATCAAATCGGACAATGAAATACGCATGGAGTGGAACAGAACCGTTGACCGTGCGATTGTAAGCGGCGTATCAGAAGCGGAGATTGTGGAGCTTAAAAAGACGGAGATAACGGATAAAGTAAAAGAATCCGTGGAGCAGAACGGACAAAGGCCGGAGCTGTTCGGGGAGATTGTCAGGGCAGCGATTTTGTTGTTAGAACTCCTGATTATGAAAGCCATGCAGAAGGTGATTGATATAGTGGAGAAAGTGATCGGAAATGGTGTCAGTGCCATAAAGGAAACATCAAAAGAAACGGACAGCCGTATCCATGCAGGAGATGATCCAGGATTTCAGCCGGAAAGAAAGGAGATACCATTTCCCATAGATCCGCATCGAAAACTCGATATGAAAAAGAATACAGAATATTCAATGACTGCTTCCAAAGAGAAAGAAAGCATTATTAAACAGGTAAAGGCGGAGCGAAAACCTGTTCTGGTTGAAAAAGAGCAGCCAGCAGAAAGACCGCCGCAGCCAAAACCGTCCGTACTGGCAAGTAAATATCCCCGGCTGAAAGAGATTGAGGGCAGGCTGAAAGACCAGAACAAGGCAATATTCGGGCGTGAAAAACAGAGGGATATGCTGAAAAAAGAATTGTCTGAATGTACGGGCATCTTCAAAGGCGGCAGGCGCAGGGAGTTACAGCAGGAGATCGACAGCTTTGATAATCAGATTTTCAATATGAAAAAGAGGCTTTCTTCTATTGTGAAAGAACATCATTTTGATTCTATGCAGGCATTCTATAAGGAACTTGATGTGGCAAAAAGAGAGAATCAGAATTATGAAGCAGCTTGTGCGGAGTACGAGAAAACTTATGGAGAAAAAGTGGTGGATACTAAGAGCGTCAGAGACAGGCTTAGGCAAAAAGAGAGGGCTATAAAAGAAAGAGAAGCAGGCAGGGTGCATCAGGCAAGGCAAAATGACAAAGGGGCGAGGTAGAATAGGCAGATGGTGGTCTGCTTGTGGGAGAGAGTGTGAGCAGGGACATCCAGTCTATGTTCCAGCATTAGACTTCCCCATTATAACGGAAGAACATTTTCGGGGTTTTCTTTATCATTCCGATGACATCATACCCAGTTTCCTTAACGGAATGTAGGGCGCTTGGAGAGGAAAACCAGCTGTCAAAAAGGACATATTTTGCAGGAATGGCTGCTTTTTTAGCAGATGACAGGAGTTCCAGCATGGCATGTGTTCCTTTCTGCATAGAAAGTGCACGCCGTTTATAACCAACGGTTCTTTTTTCGACAGGCTCTGCTTGATTGATCCAGTTTTTCTTATTTTCAGGTGGAAGAAGCACACTGTTAATCGGAAGGAAAGTACTTCCGTCAGACCATCCAAGCGTGAGCATACGGAAACTAAATTTATAAGTGTGTCTGGCATGGTCATATACTTTTGCAAGAAGTTCCGTTTTTTTTGAACGGTTGCGTTCAAACATAGAATTATCGATGATCAATACGTTGGCGCGGTCTTGTGAATCCAGCGGAAGGATTGCCTCTCTGATGATTCTGCCTGCAAGAATGGTTGTAAAACGGATCCAGTTGATCTGGACCATTTTCATAAAGCGGTATACAGTATCCTTGGCAAAAGCCAGAGTATTTCTTCATGAAATAAGGTTCTTATATGCCTCTGTTTGAAAAAATCAAAAGAAACAGGTACTGAAAGATTTCCACTGCAGGAGTTCCCTTCTTTTTATACGCATTAGCCGTTTTTAATACAGATGAAACATGAAATCTAGTAAAAAATAGTAAAAAATCTTCGGATAGATTTAGAAATTTGTTTATCATTTTGGTTGTTTTGTGTTATACTTTTATTCATAGTGCGAGCTGAGAAATCAGCATAGCTGATTATATAGCAGGAAAATCCTGTCGGGAAAGGTTTAATCAACCGCCCGTACCAAGTCCTTGGAGTCGAAGTGGCAACATCAGATTTAAGCATAGGACAGAGGCAACAGAGCCGAAACGAAAGTGAAGTGATAGAGCTTGCAAATTAGTATGAGGTCGGAAATGGTCGATGCGTTTGCGTTCGTAGCAGACAACATCTCTGTAACCGCTATGGTGAGGGACAGGGGCATCCCCCAGTCCGAGAGCTTGGAGAGGTTGATGAGAAATATATAATACAGAACAGTTGGGGTCTTATTATCCCCCTGGCATAGGGTATGATGTACAATTAAGGGAACAAGAGAGGAAATTAAATGGATAATAGGAAGTCTGAAGTGCTCATAGTACCAAAGAAACCGTTAATAACGGTGGAGGGAAGGGGCACACCTTGCAATGAAAGAATATTGGGTTGAGTCGTATGCGTTAATAGTGCATGTACGGTTCTAATGAGGGGTATGGGGAGCAATCCCCATATCTACTTGAGGCATGAGCCTGTGGTGTTTTAATTGTTTTGAACAACTCAATTATACCAAACCAGATGGTTTCATGCTATTTTAATGCCAGTAATTATTGAATGTTCAAGGTGCATAAACACTTATTCAAGTGCGAAGTTTGAGTATAAAACAAAAATTGGGGGAGGATATGATGTGTTTCATATAGGGATATGTGATGATGGAAAAGAAGTCTGTGCAGAACTGGAAGATATGATTTATAAATTGGGAAAAAAGCATGGGGTAGGGCTAGAAACAAGTGTATGGTTTTCCGGAGAAAGTCTTTGTGATTTTTTAAAAAGGGAAAATACTTTAGATATGCTGTTTTTGGACATAGACTTAATTACCACAGACGGAATTCAGGTAGGTAATTTTATACGAGAGAAAATGAAAAATTTAGAATTAATTATCATATATATTTCATCTAAAAGCAGTTATGCAATGCGGCTTTTTGAGGTGCAACCGATAGGCTTTTTAATTAAACCATTAAAGACAGAAACTGTAGAAAATGTATTTTTAAAGAGCATTCATTTTTACGAATTGAAAAATCAAAAATTTGAGTATTATTCGAAAGGTTATTTTTACAAGATTTCTTTTCGAGAAATTATATTTTTCTATAGCCAGAATAAGAAGATTAATATTGTTACAAGAGAGGGCGAAAGACAGTTTAATGGAAAACTGAAAGAAATAGCTTCAGAATTACCACATAATTTTATCATGATTCATCAGTCTTATATTATAAATTTAGATTATATGGTAGAGTGTTCCTATGAAGCAATCAGAATGCAGGGAGATAATTTATTGAGTATTAGTATTCCATATCGAAAATTAGTAAGGGAACAGATTATGAAATATAAATGGGAGGAAAAATAATGTGGCAGAAATGATTACGGTTTTAAGCACTAACTTATTTAGAACATTCATTCTCAAAAGATTCATGTCAATATTTTTTGAAATAAATATTGAAGAAAAGGGAAAGGAGAGGATATGTTATTTTGTTTTCTTTTCACTGACAGTATTAGTTCATTCGTTTTTTCACTTTCCCGTATTAAACATCATAACTAATTTATTATTGATTTATTTTATTACACGATTATATGTGGGGGTAGAGAAGAAAAAAGTATTGGTTACTCTTTTGATATATGGAATCAATATGTTTTGTGACATTATAGCAGTATATTCCTTTGGTAATTACATGGTAGGTGAAGAAGCAAATGGAATGACAGTATACATTACTACTTTTTTAATACTTATTTGTGAATTTGTTGTAGAGAGATTTTTGGTGAAGAATAAAAGTAAGGATTTTATACCATTTCACGGAAACATATTAATTGCTATCCCTGCTATTAGTATAATGATTTTACTAATATTGGTTATGAACAACCTGAATAGCAGAATGATACTAATTTCTGTAAGTGTTGGGATTTTGCTTATTAATCTATTAATATTTTATTTATATGGTGTTTTAGTTGATGCTTATTTAAAGTTAGAGGAAAGAGCATTATTTGAACGACAGATTGCTAGCTATGCCAATCAATTAAATATTATGACACAAACGGAAGAAAAAGTAAGAACACTAAAGCATGATATGAAGCACCATTTAAATGAATTAATGATTTTAGCGAGGCATCAAAATGATGATAAAGTAATGGACTATATTTGTGATATGCAGGCATATCTTGAAAATCCACATGAGTATATCAGCAGTGGAAATCAGGAAGTAGACAGTCTGATGAATTATATGCTGAACAGAGCAAAGACAGTTCTTAATCATGTTAATTACGAGATAAATATCCCAAAGGAATTGGCAATTCGTTCCTTTGATTTAAATGTCATTGTCGGGAATCTATTGGAGAATGCGATAGAGTCAGCTGAGCAGTCAAAGGAAAGATGGTTGGAACTATTTTTAAATTATGAACGGGGTATGCTTTTTATTCGTGTCAGAAATAGTTATGATAATGCAATAAAAAGAAAAGGAGAAATTTATATTACCACAAAGAAAGAGAAGCGGATTCATGGAATCGGATTGCAAAATGTCAAGAACGTGGTTGATACTTACAAGGGGGATATGCAGATATCAGACAAAGATAATATTTTTGATGTAAAAATTATATTATATGCTTTATTGTAGAAATAGAAAATTTAACAGACACTTACATATTATTGCCTCACATCGTTTAGGTTTACCAGACCTATTTCAATGGAGAGGCTTTTTTTGTACAAATTTCGCCCTAATATATATGAATTTCGCCATTTGGAAAATTAAGATATGAAAATATGATATTATCAAAAAAACAAATGAATCATTATACAAGTGAGGGATACAAAATGAAAAAGCATAACAGATTAAAAAAGATAATTGAGAAAATTGCAATCAGGGCAGCGATTTCTGAAGCAAATACAACATGTCCATTTATTAATTATCAACCAGAGATACCTAAGGCGGTAAAAAAATTAAGGAAGTTTTAAAGATGAGTATTCAGATTGAGCAACTGTCAGAAGAAGAGCGAGAGGAAATCATAAATTATGGTATTAGAAGAAGTATAGTTATATCTATAAGCACCATAGTTACAATAATGGCGGGGTATCTGTTGGGTATAGTATGGCAAAGTATATTTTTTTTATTTTGCTTTAGTGCATTAAGAAAATATGCAGGTGGGTATCATGCGGATACTCCCATAAGATGCTATTTTCTTTCTTTCATTACTCTGTTTATCGCATTGATGGGAATTAAAATATTACAATGTGATGATAATGTAGGAATTTTAATTCAAACAATCAATTTGCTTATAATTATATTCTTATCTCCTATAGACAGTGTTGTGCATAGATTGGAGTATGAAGAAAAGAAAGAATACGGAACAAGAGCTAAAAAAATAGCATTAATTTATTATGTACTATATTGTATTTTAAAGAAGGCATCAATTGTGTATATATCAACGCCTATCGCCGTTGCATGCTCAATGGTTGGAATTTCTTTAATAGGAGGGTATATAAAATATAGAAAAGTCGCAATGAGTACAGAATAATTAATAGAAAAGATCATATTTGATATTATCATTCCTTGTTGAGGAGATAATATAATCATTAAAGGAAGGAGGACAAGGTTATGGATAAGATGTTTGTTCAGGTAAACGTAGAGGACAAAGAAGTTAAGGACAATGATGGATTTATCTTCTGCGGACATTCAGACTCTTGTGGATCAATCGAAGGTATTTGTCAGCCGTTTATCCATTAGTGTACGTAAAATCGGGTGATATTAGTTTTATAATAATATCACCCGATTTTTCTGATTGGAGGGAAAAATGAAAGTAAATAGTACATTCAAATTAGAAAAAATAAATCATAGATACTTTGCATTTGATGGTGGTACAGGAAATATTTTTGAAATTAGCGAAATATTATATGAAATACTTTTAAATAGAAATGAAAAATTAACAGAAAAGTTTACAGTGGAAGAAATAGAAAATGCAGAAAAAGGGCTACTTGTAGCAATGAATAATGGTATATTATCAGAACAAAATTTACTACTAAGGACATATCAAAAAATAGGTGGGAAAAATGTGCACTCACTTAATACATTGTTCCTAAATGTCGCTCAAAAATGTAATTTGAAATGTTCGTATTGTTTCGGAAAAGGGGGAAGTTATGGACTCCAACAAGAAATGATGTCAATTGATACTGCACGTAGGTGTGTTGATTATTGGTTAAAAAATATTGAAGAGAAAAAGCAGAATATCGTTGTAAGCTTTTTTGGGGGAGAACCACTCTTAAATTTAGAAGTAATTGAATTTGTTGTACAATACATAAATTCAAAAAAGCAAAGTATTAACGGAAATGTTAAATATATGATTACTACTAACGGAACAATATTAAATAATAGTATTATAGAAATGTTTATTAAAAATGATTTTTTAGTAAGTGTAAGTTTAGATGGGATTTCAAAAATTCACAATAAAAATAGAGCGTTTGCATCAGGGAAGGGAAGTATGGATCTAGTTGCAAAAAACACAAAAAAACTGTTGGCTCATATTAGTAATTTAAATTGTCAAATAACATTACGAAGAGAAGATATTCCTTTTTTAGAAGAAGCAGTTACTGCTTTATGGGAAATGGGAGTAGATAAAGTTTACTCAAATATAGTATTTGACAAAAATGAAATATATCAAGAAAAAGATTATAAAGAACTCAAATTCCAAACTGAAATATTGAGTGATTTAATGTATCAGCACTTGATTTCTGGAAGTAAGAATATTTATGGCAACATATTTGATTATATGCAAAATTTACATACTAGAAACTATGCAATTAATTGTTTCGTTTGGAAGGAAAAGATTGCAGCATTCGCAAGTAATGGAGACGCATATTCGTGTTATCGTTTAGTTGGGGAGAATGATTTTTTGTTGGGAAATGTTAGGCAACATGATTTCACAGTATTTTCTAAACCTTTCGAGAAACAAAAGGTTGCACAATGTCAGAATTGTTATTGCCAATTATATTGCGGGGAAGGTTGTCCGTGTGAAAATTTAGTATACAATTCGGATATTAATATACCTGCTGAAGAGTGGTGTGAAAAAAATAAAATATTATTTGATATTAGTCTTAGATTATACCTGAAGATTAAAGTAAATGAACCCGATTTATTTAGAAAACTTTGCAAATATTGGGAGGAAAACAGATGATAGAATATAATGCTGTAGGGCTGCTGTATACATATAAATGTACGGGAACTTGTGAAATATGTGGTTTGAAATGTGGACCAAACAGAAATGAAAAAATGGATTTGGAAGTAGCAAAAAAGGTAATACGAGATTCTGCTTATAATGGAATTAAACTTATAGGAATTACTGGTGGTGAACCATTTATCTATTATGAAGAAATTTTAGAATTATGCAAGTTGGCTTTTTCATTAGGAATGCAAACAACATTTACAACTAATGCTTTTTGGGCAACTGATAAGGATGGTACATTTGAAAAATTAGAAAAACTCAAACACTATGGTGTAAGAAGTATAAAGGTTAGTTTGGATGATTTCCATATGAAGCATATATCTACTGAAAATTATCGAAGAATTTTTAGAATTTCCCAGATGTTAGATATTAAAGTTTTGATAGGTTGTACAATTTTAAAAAATGGAATCGGTAATCGGCATGTTTTAGAACATTTTGATGATGAAATGGCTAATATTTTATTTTGCCAATATAGAGCGTATCCAATTGGAGATGCAGTAAAAATACCAAAAGAATTGTTCTATTTGAGTGATACAATTAGAGGAAAATGCAATGAAAGCAATATGTTACTTATTGAACCCAATGGTACAGTATATCCATGTGGAAGTGCTTGTGTAATGAGTAGTATAAGAAGTGTGGGAAATGTTTATGTGGATTCATTTGAAACAATTTTGGTAAATGCTAAAAATAATATATATACTAATTATATTAAGAAAAATGGTTTACAAGTGTTGATTAATACTATTAGAGATATGAATCCTGGTTTGGTTGACAATTGCCAATATGTAGATATGTGTGATGCATGTAGTAAAATATTCAGTTATTTTGATAAGAAAGTTATTGATGATGCTATAGAGAAAATAGAGGGGAAAATATGATCATATATAATACGTATATGTTATTAGAAAACGAAAAAGAAAATTATGTATATATTGCTGAAACAAATAAAATTTTTAAGATAAATTTCTTAATCAAGGATGTGCTATTAAATAAGCCAGCGACTGAAGAAGAAATGTGGAAAAGAGTTAATAGGTATGATATAAAAGTAGATATACAGGAAATGATTGATAAATTAGAAGAAATGAAACTGATTTATGAAAGAGGAGATAGAATACGAAAAATAGAGATAGAAAAATTAGATATATGTGACATGACATTATTAGTAACACAGAAATGTAATTTAAGATGTGAGTACTGTTTTGGAGATGGCGGAGAATATAAAAATATAGGTATAATGAGTTTTGAAGTTGCAAAAAGAGCTATAGACTTTTTGTATGAACATTCTAGAAACACAAAAGATATTGTAATTCTTTTTTTTGGAGGAGAACCTTTAATAAATTTTGAAGTAATAAAGCGTTCGGTGGGGTATTGTAAAGAAAAAGATATATTATATAATAAAAAAACTCATTATAGCATAACAACTAATGGAACAATTACGGACGATGAAATAGTACAGTTTTTAAGAGAAAATAATTTTTTAGTGCAGGTTAGTATAGATGGAATAGAAAGTGTAACTAATGCAAATCGGTTTGATATTCATAGAAGAGGTGCGTATTCTAGAATACTTGAAGGTGCAAAAGCCTTACAAGATAAGATGGTTGTAGGAGCAAGGGGTACAATTACACCTGCTGGTTTGAATGTTAGTGAAAATGTTACACATTTGTTGGAGGAAGGATTTGCATATGTACATTTGGCACCAGCAAATAATATGTTAAAGGAAAATGATTTTGAAAAAATAATCGAAAATTATTTTTTATATTGCGAAGAGTTTGAAAAATTATTATTAGAGCATAAATATAAAGAGTGTATTGCAAGACATAATCTATATAGTATTTTAAGAGAAATTCATGAAGGAAAGAAGAGAAATGTTTATTGTGCAGCAGGTTTTAAAGCAATATCTATAGATATTGATGGATATATATATCCATGTCATCGATTTGTGGGTGATAAGGAGTTTTGCATGGGGGATGTTTCCACTAATGTATTTGAACATGATGTGATATATAATCAATTATATAAAATTCCGGAAAAATGTAAATATTGTATATGTCAGTCTATATGCTCTGGAGGATGTATGCATGATAATCTTTTGTTAATGAAAAATATAAATATACCGGCAGAATGTAATTGCAAATTGCAAAAGTTTTTAACGGAACAAGCATTAAAAATATATATTTCTTTAACTGATATAGACAAAAAGTATTTGTTTGGGGAGGAAAGTTGCTATGGCGGATAATTATATTTTGGAAATGGAGAATGTCGATAAAATATATGGTTCGGGGGATAGTGAGGTAAAGGCACTGAATCATGTAAGTTTTTCAGTACACAAAGGGGAATTTATTGCTATTATAGGTGAATCGGGTTCTGGAAAAAGTACTTTACTTAATATTGTAGGGATGTTAGACAGACCGACCAACGGAAAAATAGTAATTGATGGGATAGAACAAAGAGAGATGACACTGGATCAGCAAGCAGTATTTAGAAGAGAAAACATAGGTTTTATTTTTCAATCCTTTAATTTGATTCAGGAATTAACCGTTGAGGAAAATATAATTTTTCCCATTTCATTAGGGCATAATAAGCCGGATAGAAAGAAAATAGATAGTATTATAAATAAATTGGGACTGGAGAAAAGGAAACAGCATTTTCCATCACAGTTATCGGGCGGGCAGCAGCAAAGAGTGGCGATAGGCAGGGCATTGGCAACAGAGCCGAAATTGATATTAGCAGATGAACCGACAGGCAATTTGGATAGCAAAAATAGTCAGGAGGTTATTAAAATATTGTGGGAAATATCAAAAGAATATGGCAGAACAGTTTTGCTAATTACTCATAATCATGATATTGCCAAAGTAGCAGATAGAATACTGTATGTAAAGGATGGTTGTGTTAGTGAAAGAAGATAAGTGGAAGAATAATTATTTAGAAATCATATATAAATATTATCGTATGCATAAAAAGAAAACAACTATTACAGTGGCATGTATTGCGGCGGCTATTTGCATGATTACAACGGTATTTAGTTTGGCGGATATTGGAATAGATGTTGAAATACAGGCCGTCAAGAACATCTATGGAAACTATCATATGAAAGTGGAAAATCTTTCTTTTGAAATTACTGATATAGAAAAAATAGAAGGAATAAGTCATGCAGGCTGGTTGGTTGAGTTACCAACAGGAGAATTGAAAGAGAAAGAGTGCAGGATACTATGCGGAGATGCGGATATCATACAGCAGTTTGATGTCAGACTTTTAGAAGGACAATATGCAAAGACCGGAGAAGAGGTTGTTATTGATAAAAAGGTTAAGAAGGATTATGCTTTGAAGGTAGGAGATGTCCTGCCAGTTAGGTTGGAAGGAAAGACGTATAACCTGGACATTGTAGGGGTATGCGATACCTTTTCTTCCCTTACAGCAAGAGATGTGTATGGTCTTTTGTTGTCTGTAGAAGGCGGAAGGATACTGGGAAATAGTTGTGGGGATTATTATATTACATGTCAAAATGTGGAAGAAATCGATGAAGTAAAATGTAAACTTATAGAAGAGTATCATTTGGAAGAAAACAGAATACAGTTAAATGAAATATTGTTGGCAGTTATGGGAAAGGGGAAATCTGTCTTAGCCGCTAATTTATATTTGATAGCGGGTATTTTATTTTGTCTTGTATTTCTTGTAAGTATTCTGATGATTACAAATTGCTTGAATATAAGTGTTCATGAGAAAAAGCAATTATATGGCTTACTTAGGTGTATAGGAGCAGATTCAAAACAATTAAGAAGATGTGTGCAGAAAGAAGGAAAAATACTATGGTGTCATAGTATACCCGCAGGGATTGGGAGCGGGGTGGTTTTGACATGGTGCTGTTTATTATTGCTACGACTTCTTAATAAAGATATGTTTGAAAATATTTTTGTGTTTCAAGTCAGTATAGCAGGGATTGTGATTGGAATATTTACTGGTTTGGCAGCAGTTATGATAGCGACAGTGAGTCCGGTAAGATATGTATGCAGTATTCCGCCATTAACAGCGATAAATGAAGAAACTTATCAGAAAGATATAAAATGCCGAAAAAAAAGAAGGACGATAAAAATTCCAGTAGAATTACTAATTAGCCTTAGACAGACAGGAAGCAATAGAAAATCACTTGGGCTTATGATAGCTTCTTTTGCAATGAATATTGTTTTGATTTTTGCTTTTTCTGTTATGATTAACTTTATTTATGAAGGTTCATATTTTACAAAGCCATATAATCCGGATGCCTCTATTTATAATAAAGAAGGTAAGTACTATATTCATGATGAAGTAAAGTGGAAAATAGAAGAAATAAGTGGTGTAGAAAGTGTTGTTGGACGTAAAGTAAACAATGCAGAATTGGAAAAAAATGGAAATGTATTTTCTACGTTGCTTGTATCATATGACAAACAGCAATTTGAATGGATAGAAAGCAAAATAATTTCTGGGAAATTAAATATAGGCAGGTTATTAGAAGGAGAAGAAATATTAGTTGATGAAGAAAGTGGTTTAGAAGTAGGAGATGAGGTACTGATTAAAGGTAATGGAGGCAATACAATAGCGTGTGTAGTAGGAGGAGTATTAAGGAATTTTCCATATGATTCGGCTGACAGTGTGAGATGCCTGCTTGCAGAAGCATTGTTTCAACAGGTAGTAGGAAATATGGATTATTCCATACTGGATATAAGATTTAGTAAGGGAAATGAGGAAGTATGGGAATTAATGACTAAAATTATACCAGAAAAATTTAGTATATTTGATTACCGACAAAAAAAAGAAGAAAGCAAAAACCAATTTTTAACAATGGCAGTCTTTGTATATGGATTTTGTGGAACTATCATAGCGGTAACTATCTTTAATATTATAAATTGTATGAGCATAAGTGTTTGGAATAATATGAAAAAGTATGGGATGATTTGTGCTGTAGGTGGGACGACAAAACAATGTAAAAAGATAGTAATACTGGAGGCTCTATTATATGCATGTGGAGGTGGGGCGTTAGGAATAGCAATTGGTGTACCTTTACATTATTATCTTTATAGTCATCTAGTTGCTAAGTATTTTAATACCGTATGGAGATTACCTGTTGAAATGATAATTACAATTATTGGAATTACTATATTTACAGCAATTGTATCATCACTGATGCCTTTGCAAAAAGTTAAGGAAATTAACATAATAGAAATAATTCGACAAGTATAGAGAGGAATACAATGAAAAAGAAAATAAGACTGTTGACATTTGTAATATGCATATGGATGATAATCGGATTTAATATTGAGGCTATGGCAGCAAATAATGCTTTAGCAATACAAGTAAATGATGATTTTGGTGAACTGATAAAGATTATTATTGAAATTAAATCGAAAAATCCAGAAAAGGGAAATGAAGAAATAGAAACGCTTATAGTAAGACAGGTTTCTATGAGAAGAGATAGTGGTGTAAGTAATATTTGGAATTCTCTAACGGATACAGAAAAAAAATTAGTCATTAGATATCCACTTGATGCATTAAAAGTAAATACAGCCAAAAATATTGCAACTACACAGACAGAAAAAAAGTTTGGTTATAATGGGCTTGGTGATAGGAGTGATGCATTTAGACATGGTATGTGGAATGCAGAAATGGTTATATTAATCGGAAGTGAGAAAGCAGAAATGTTTGCAACGGCTCACGAGGATAAGGATATTACGGGTTTGGAGGTAGATGGGCATACTAAATTAGAACATAAAAATATGGACATACATAATAATGCAGAAGGTAGAATTATTGGGGAAAATAATAAAACAGCAAGCGAAGAACAGCTAGCAGAAATAATTTATAATGCTGTATATGATGAAAATACTAATTTTATTTGGCTTAATAATTAATTACTAAACTCAAATGAATATTCTTGCTTCAAGAAACCTCCATTCCGGAATTTTGGAAACCGGTGTTCCGGACGCGGAAACCGCCATTGATTGGCTTGATTGTCCTGCATCAGAAATGGAATTCTGGTCAAGTCCGAAGCCGTTTTACGGTGCGTTAGCAGGCTTTACAAGAATGGAATTTCTGATAGTCTATGGAAGCCAATCAAAGCAGAGCAATCGGTTAAATTAAGAGTTTACGATTATAAAAGTTTAAAAACACACTTGACAACACGTCCCTGACCTGGCTGACGGTATTTTCGTCTGCGCGGAGATAATAACCTATCATACTCATAAATTTTCCTCCTTAAAAATCAGTGGTCTTTCTGTAAATCTGTATGGTATTATTCTAACATAGTGAAAAGCATGAACGCACGTTTTTTTTGTCTGAAGTTTGTTATAATACTGTTTTAATGAAAATGAACTGCCAAAAGGGAAAGA
>CAJTXA010000040.1 GCA_910579865.1 uncultured Lachnospiraceae bacterium | reverse complement strand
AAAGTCTCAATTTATAAGTAAGTGTAATAGAACCTACTTTTCTTTCTGACATAATACTCACCTTTCTGCTTTTTTCTCCTAATTCCCTTCAAATTCCTACTAAATTAATAAATTTTCATAAAGTTAGTTACTCTATGAAAAGTGTGTTTTGTTATATCTCTGTTTGACATGATAGCCTTTCTTTGGAGATTTGTCAAGAGTGAATTCTTTTTATCGTGAAAAATGATAGTTTTTGGAGGAAATTAGAGAATAAGAGATTTTTTGTCCGGACGTTAAACGGGGAGCAGTCGATTTCGGGTCCGCTTGCGCTTAGGATTTCCTCGTAACGGACACTAAGGCACTAAAATACAGTGCCTAAGTGCCGACGGGAAATATGACCCTTCATCAACTGCTCCCCGTTTAACTGTATATAAGAAAAATTTAATTTTAAATCATAAGTTTCTATTTATCTTTTTTCTATTTTAAATAAATCGTCAAAATTACCGTCAAAAAAATTTTATAGTTTCTTTTTTTCCTTTTTCTTTTGAAAGATATATTTTAAAGTTCTTTGATTATTTTTTTAAATTGTTTTTTTTATAAAAAAAAGTTATTTTGTAAAAACCGTCAATTTTTTGGTCAAAGGAGGAAAAAAGAAAGTATTTTTATGATAAAATTTTCTTTTCATAGAGTAACTAATTCTACGAAATCCTATTAACTCCCCAGTAATTTAAAAACCCACCTTTAACTTTAAAACTGGCCTCCATCCAAAGGATGAAAGCCAGTCTATTTTACTTCCCAGAATCCAAATGTACATCCAATTGATTAAACGGAATCTCAATTCCTTCCGCATCAAATCTTTCCTTAATCTCCTCCAATATCGCCCATTTTTCAGTCCAGTAATCCGCTGCATCAACCCAAGCTCTTGCTCCAATATCAACGGAACTCTCACCTAGATTATCCACATAAACAACAATTCCTCTATCCTGTATTACTTTCTCTCGTTCCATAAGAATTGTCTCTATTACACTTTTCGCTAACTTCAAATCTGCACGATATCCAATTCCGACTACCAAATCTAATCTTCTCTCTTTCTGCCTTGTCACATTTACAATAATCGAATTAGCAAGATTTCCATTTGGCACATGAACCTTTTTATTGTCACCAGTTATTAAAACAGTATAAAATAAATCAATCACATCTACAGTACCTTCCACAGAGCATCCAACAATATAATCCCCAACTGCAAAAGGTTTTAAAATCAAAATCAGTACTCCACCAGCAAAATTTGACAAACTTCCCTGTACAGCAAGACCAACCGCAACACTGGCTGAACCAAGCACAGTAATAAAAGATGCTGTATTTAATCCAACTTGACTAGCAATAATCAAAACTAAAATTGCATACATTGCATATTTAGAAAGAGAAGTAATAAATTTTGCAACACTAATATCCGCATTTGCTTTTACAAAAGACTTTTGTATCAGTCCTGTCAATCCTTTAATAATCTTTCGCCCAATATAAAATATTGCCAAAGCTAAAAGAATATTTAACCCAAAATCCGTAAAATCCTTCAGATAGACCTCAAGCATTTGCATTTTCCTCCACTTATACTACGTTTTTTATTTTTTAAACACCATCTTTTATAATCGCATCTCGAATTTGATCCACCTGTGCTTTTCCAGCAGTTGTTTTCTTTCCTGCTTTCTCTCGTTTTGTTTTTGCAGCTTTATTATCTACCACTTCTTCTTCAGCTGGACTATATTTTAACACTGTAATCCCCATTGGAGGTACTTTTAAAGTAATTGAATATTCCCTTCCATCACATTCTTCTTTTTTTGCCTGTTTTAAACGAGGATTGGTAAAACCACTGCCGCCAAATTTCTCACTATCGCTATTGAAAATTTCCTTATATTTTCCCTTTGCCGGAACTCCAAACTTTCGATTTTCAAAAGATGCACCTGAGAAATTTACAATAACAAGTAACATATCTTCTAAATTTTCTGCTCGTCTTACATATGCTAAAATATTTTCATTTGTAGAAATACAATTAATCCATTCAAATCCCTCATCGCAATCATCTAACTCATAAAGAGCAGGATTGCTTCGATACAATTCATTTAACGCCTTTACATACTCTTTTATCTGACAATGCAGATCGTACTCTAAAAGATTCCATTGAATTGATTTTTCTTCTGACCACTCATCCACTTGTCCAATATCCTGTCCCATGAAAAGTAGCTTTCTGCCTGGATGTGTCATCATATAACCATACAATGCCCTTAACGAAGCTGCTTTTTGCTCTAATGTCTCTCCAAACATCTTTCCAATTAAAGAACCTTTTCCATGTACCACTTCATCATGAGAAAGAGAAAGTATAAATCGCTCTGTATAAGCATAAATCATACTAAATGTAAGCTGATAATAATGATTGCTTCGATATAATGGATCAAGTTTCATATATTCTAATGTATCATTCATCCAACCCATATTCCATTTATAATCAAAACCTAATCCATCCTCTTCCACAGCTCCTGTAACTTTCGGCCATGCAGTAGATTCTTCTGCAATCAGCATTACTCCCTGATATTTCTCTTTAAACATAGAATTCAAATGTTTAAAAAATTCTACTGCATCTAAGTTTTCTTTTCCTCCATACATATTTGGAATCCATTCTCCATCCCGTTTTCCATAATCTAGATAAAGCATAGAAGCCACAGCATCCATTCGAATCCCATCTATATGATATTTGTCTGCCCAAAACATTGCATTTGCAATTAAAAAATTTGATACCTCTGGTCTTGCATAATTATAAATTAAGGTTCCCCAATGTGGATGACTACCCTTTCTAGGATCTTTATGTTCATATAGACAAGTTCCATCAAACTCAGCTAATCCAAATGTATCTCGTGGAAAATGCGCTGGAACCCAATCTAAAATTACGCCAATTCCGTTTTTATGCATACAATCTACAAAATACATAAAATCCTCCGGTGTTCCATAACGACTTGTTGGAGCATAATACCCCGATACCTGATACCCCCAAGAAGCGTCAAATGGATGTTCCATAACTGGCATTAACTCTACATGTGTATATCCCATTTCCTTTACATAATTTTTTAATTCTTCTGCAATTTCCCGATAATTATAAAATTCTCTTCCATCCTCTGGTTTTTTCCAAGAACCCAAATGTAATTCATAAACAGACATTGGCTCTATATCTTGTTTTTTCTCATTACTTTTTTTCTCGCTTTTTGTTTTCTTATTCTCTTCTTTCTTTCGCCTTTCCATCCAAGTAAGATCACTCCATTGATAACGATTGATATCACAAATAACAGAAGCTGTATTTGGACGAAGTTCTGCTAGATTTCCATAAGGATCTGATTTTAGCAAATTTTTATTTCCCTTTGTTTTAATCTCATATTTATAGATTTGTCCCTCTTTTAATCCAGGAATAAATAATTCATGCACACCCGACTCTTCTCGTCTGCGCATTGGATGCCGTCTTCCATCCCAAAGGTTAAAATCCCCTACTACACTTACCCGAATTGCCATAGGTGCCCAAACAGCAAACAATACTCCTTTTACTCCATTTATTTCCATTGGATGTGCACCCAATTTATTATAAATATCATAACAAATTCCTACATTAAACCGTTTTAAATCATTTTCTTCTATCACTGGATCAAACAAATAAGGATCAGCAAATTCTTCTGTTTCCTCATTATCATAAGTTACCCTATAAACATAAGGTACTACCTTTTTTCGTGGAAGAAGTACTGCATATAATCCATCTTCATCCATTCGTTCCATTGTATACTGATTCTTTTCTGTCTTTACTACAACGGAAACTGCAGTAGGAAAAAATCCTTGTACTAAAATTCCATCTTTTGTTACATGTGCACCCAAAATACTATGCGGGTTATCACATTCTGCATACTCAAGTGCCTCAATTTTAGGCCAATCCATTAAATCATACAACTTTTCATTCATCTGTAGCCCACTCCATTCTAAATTTGTATTTTTTGGTATATTATTTATTATAACGGATTTTTCCTTCTTCATCAATGCTTATCTGAAAAGAAATACTTTCTATATACCGAAAAAATTCTTTTCTCTCCTCCTCCTTGTGCAATTGAAATGGTAAGGTATTTGTTTTGATTGGTATTAGCTTTGCTGTAACTTCACCATTTTCTGTTATCACAAGCTGTAAAAGAGCTGTAGAAGCACTTTGAAGATTAAAAATATAATTACCAAGACTATAAGCAATTAATTTCCCCTTATAATATTCCATTCCTTGCATTACATGAGGATGACATCCAATTACAGCATCAGCTCCTGCATCAATATATTGCTTTGCCATACGAATTTGATACTCTTCTGGATAATCATTTCGTTCTACTCCCCAATGTACAAATACAATCAAATAATCACATTTTTCCCGATTTTCTTCAATTGTTTGACATAACAACTCTGGTGAATAGGTAGTAAACATTCCAGTCGAATTACTTCCTGCATTCCATTCTACTACAGGAATCACACGAGAAGCCGCCAAAAAACCAATTACTTTTTCATTAACTGTAATCGTTTGCATCTCCTTTGCTCTAGAAAGATTCTTTCCTGCTCCAGCATATAAAATCCCAGCTTGATCTAAAGTTTGAAAGGAATCTTCTAAAGCTACTGTTCCAAAATCAAGTGCATGATTATTTGCTAAAGAAACAATATCTATCCCCATTTCCTGAAAAATTTTAACACGAGATGGTAAAATTCGAAATGTATATTGCTTATCTTCCATCGGTGTGCCCCGATCACTAAAAGCAAACTCTTGATTTACCATAGTGATATCGGATTCAATCATAAGTTTAAGCACGTTTGCATCAAGAATTCCATTGATACCTCCTGTATCATATGCTCCTAAAAAAGTATCGCTAAAGTAAACATCTCCACCAAATAATAACTGAATTTCTTCCTCTTCTTCTTTCTGTGAAGGCAAAATCACAAGTGAAGGAGTTAAAGTTGTTTCCATCTGTTGTATAGAATCAGATTCTAATGATTGGAAAACATCTACCACTTTTTCCTCGTCCATATGCTGAATATAAGCTCCTCCAGCAAATACGATCACTCCTATTAAAACTCCTATTGAACAAATGCAAATTACAATCCAAAAATTTTTCATAAAATTTTTCGTTTACTCTTCCCTTCTTAATCCAATTCTAAAACGCCTGTATAAAGCTGATAATACCTTCCTTGTAAAGCAAGCAACTGCTCATGATTTCCTCGTTCTATAATCTCCCCATTCTCCAATACCATAATTGCATCTGCATTTCGAACAGTTGATAACCGATGTGCGATTACAAATGTTGTTCTCTCTGCCATTAAGCGATCCATCCCATGCTCAATATGTTTTTCTGTTCGAGTATCTACAGAACTTGTTGCTTCATCCAATATTAAAATTGGTGCCCTTGAAATTGCAGCTCTAGCAATATTTAAAAGCTGCCTTTGACCTTGACTTAAATTTGCTCCATCTCCCTCTAACATAGTATCATACCCATGTTCTAATCGCATAATAAACGAATGTGCACTTGCCAGCTTTGCTGCTTCTACTACTTCCTCATCACTTGCATCCATCCTTCCATAGCGAATATTTTCCCGTACTGTTCCAGTAAATAAATGAGTATCCTGCAATACCATAGAAATATTCTTTCGAAGAGAATCTCGTTTTATCTTTTGAATCTCTATTCCATCAATTGTAATTGTTCCTTTTTGAATATCATAAAATCGGGTCAACAAATTGGTTATTGTTGTTTTTCCAGCTCCGGTAGAACCCACTAGAGCAATCTTTTGCCCAGGTTTTGCATAAAGAGAAATATTTTTTAAAATTACTTTATCTGGCTGATACCCAAATGTCACTTGTTTTAATTCTACCTCTCCTTTGACTTCCTTTAGTTCTACTGCTTGAAAAGAATCTTCTAATTCTGGCTCCTGATCCATTACAGCAAATACACGCTCTGCTCCAGCAAGTGCAGAAAAAATGGTATTTACCTGCATAGATATTTCATTAATTGGTCTGGAAAATTGTCGGGAATAATTTAAAAATACAGTTAATCCTCCAATATCAAATCCTCTTACAACACAAAGAATTCCACCAATTGCTGCTGTTAAAGTATATGTTACCTGACTTAAATTTCCCATTACAGGCCCCATAATTCCTCCAAAAAACTGCGCTCGAATTTGCTTATCTCTTAAATCATAATTTAAAAATTCAAACTCCTCCTGTGCAATTTCTTCATGGCAAAATACTTTTACTACCTTCTGTCCAGTAATTGTTTCTTCAATATATCCATTTAATGTACCAAGTGCTGCCTGCTGTGCTCCATAATAGCTTCGGCTTCTCTTTGCAATTTCGCCTCCAACTCTCATAATAAATGGTATCATAACCAGTGTTACTAATGTTAGCCAAAGATTGGTATAAATCATTAATCCTAATGTACCTATAATACTAATTATACCTGCTACTAACTGAACCACAGTATGATTTAACATCTCTCCTACTGCATCTATATCATTTGTAAAACGACTCATAATCTCTCCATGGTTATTTGTATCATAAAAACGAACAGGCAGTTTTTGCAATTTAAGAAATAGATCGCTGCGAATTTTACTGATTGCTTTCTGAGAAATTTCAATCATAATACGAGCCTGCAAATAAGCAGCTATAATACTAATTCCATAAATCAAAGCCATTTTTAAAATGGACTGCCAAAGGATCACAGAAGTTGCTCCTTCTGAAGTTAAACTGTTAATAATCGGCCGTAACATATAAGATCCCATTAAAGAAGCACCTGCATTTAAAATAACACATATAATTACAAATACTAACTTCCATTTATCTTTACCCATATACCGAAATAATCTTCCAATTGTATTTTTGATATACTTTGGTTTGCCGCCCATCCCTCCTCTTGTGCCCCTATGTCCATGTCCTCTTTGTCGGCTAGGAGGAACTGCATGTGCATATTTTCTGGTTAGACGTTGTGCTCTTTTTTCATCCATTATGCCAATCCCTCCCTTTTCTCCATCTGAGAATCATAGATTTCTCGATAGGCTTTACAGGAGTCTAATAACTCATGATGTTTCCCAATTCCTGCAATTTTTCCATCATCTAATACTAAAATTTCATCTGCTTCAATTACGGATCCAATTCGTTGTGCAATAATAATCTTTGTTGTATCTTTTAATGTAGTAGAAAAACTTTTTCGAATCTTTGTTTCTGTTGCTGTATCTACTGCACTGGTACTGTCATCCAATATTAAAATCTTTGGCTTTTTTAACAGCGCTCTTGCTATACAAAGCCGTTGCTTTTGCCCACCAGATACATTGACACCTCCCTGTCCTAACTCTGTATCATACTGTTTTGGAAAACTTTTAATAAAAAGATCCGCCTGCGCTGCATCTGCTATTTGACAGATTTCTTCCTCCGAAGCGTCTTCATCTCCCCATCTTAAATTTTCCATAATACTCCCTGAAAACAACACATTTTTTTGAAGTACCATTCCTACTTTTCCTCGTAAATTCTTTAAAGAATACTCTTTTACATTTTTTCCATCTACCAGTACCTCTCCTTCATCCACATCATATAGACGTGGTATCATCTGAACTAATGTTGTCTTTCCTGAACCAGTAGAGCCAATAATTCCCAATGTCTGTCCTGGATTTATAGTAAAACTAATTTGATCCAATACCTTTTCTTGATTCTCTTTATAATACCGAAAGGAAACATTTCGAAATTCAACTTTTCCCTCTTTTACTACAGCTTTTGATTCTGTCTCTGCCACATCCGTTAAATCCACTGTAGTATCTAGCACATCACCGATTCGCTTTGCAGAAGCAACTGCTCTTGAACTTTGTAAAAGTACCATAGAAAGAATCATTAATGACATCAAAATCTGCACAATATAAGTAATAAATGCCATCAAGTCTCCAACTGGCATTTTTCCTACCATAACTTCTTTTCCACCATACCATACTACTGCAAGTGTTGTAACATTCATTGCAATCATCATAATTGGCTGTTGAAAAATTACAACTCGAAATGCTCCTAAACTTGCTTCTTTTAAATCCTTATTAGCTTGATTAAATTTTTCCTCTTCATACGTTCCACGAACAAAAGATTTAATCACTCTTACATTTGTCAGGCTTTCCTGTATTCCAGAATTCAATCTGTCCAATTTTTTTTGCATTACTTCAAATCTAGGAAATGCAATCCGAATAATACAAAATATTACAGCAGCAAGTATAGGCACTACAAATAAAATAATAAAAGCTAAACTAGAATTCATACGAAAAGCCATAATTACAGCTCCAATCAACATTCCAGGAGCACGAAGCATAATCCGAAGTCCCATATTCACCACATTTTGCAACTGTGTAATATCATTTGTTAAGCGGGTTACTAAAGAGCCTGTACTAAATGTATCAATATTTGCAAATGAAAATGTTTGAATCTTCCGAAACACATCCATTCTTAAATCAGCCGCAAAGCTGACTGCTCCCTTCGCTCCAAAATAAGCACCGCCTATTCCTCCTGCCATCATAAACAATGCTGTAACAAGCATTACAATTCCCATCTGTATCATATAAGAGATATTGTGTGTAGCTGCTCCTTCATTTACAATCTTTGACATAAAAAACGGAAGCAGTACTTCACCAAGTACCTCTGTAATCATCATAAGCGGACCTAAAATAAAAGCAGATAAATATGGTTTTACATATTTTATGTAACGCCTCATCTGTCCGATTCTCCTCTCTTTTTTCCATTTACAATCAATTTTACATCAGAAAATATTACATCACAATTTCTTGCTGCAAACATTCCTACATAAACATGTTCTGGATCGATACTGGTTAGTTTAAAGTCAAATCCTCCAGAAACTTCTTCCTCCTCTCCAAATCGGCAAACATATCCATCTTGTGTTCCTCTAATCTCTGCCTCTACTATATCTCCAACCTGATATTTTTGTTTTAAAACTTTTCCTTGTATTAACAAACCACTTTTTCTAGCAAAATTATTCCAAGCAGTTCCTCCATTCATCTGTGCCAATTTTAAAGGCCCTGCTGCCACATAATCTCCTAATCCATCTGCTATCCAAGTATCAATATAAACATCATCCCGCACCATAAGACCAAACGAAACTTGATCATTCCATTCTATCCTTTGAATTGTTATTTTAGCAGAAAGACAAAAAGAGGCATCAACTGGAATTTGAGTATAATAGAAAGCAATTCCATCTTCTGTCCCAGCAATCTTTCCTTTATCTTTTAAAACAGCCATATGGAGTCGTTCTTCCTTCATTGGTTCCAATATAAAATTTCCCTTTTGCAATACTCCTTCTTCTCCAATACTTCCAAATACAGTTCCCTTAAAACATCCAAAATCTTTCCAAAGTTTACTCTGTTCCAAATTGGATTGAAAAATAACTTCCCTATAATTTGGATTTGAACAAAGTATCTCTTTTTCTGGTGCCTGCTTCATTTTTGAAGTAAGTACATATTCAGAAAGACCTTTTATTTTTAAATCTTGAATTGCTTTCGCCACCAACCAAGCATTATAAAAGGCTCCCCATTCATTTGTATGTGTATTATCCACACTGATTGCCTTTGAAGAATTCCAAGCATGAAGATAAAGTGTCTGCTCTGGTCCTAACTTATCGTATACATTTTTTGTCAATGTTGTCATGTCCACTACTGGAATAGCAAGTCTTTCTCCCATCTGTCGAATCACCTGCGGATAATCTCCTCCAGCAAAAGTACCATTTGTTACAGTACAATGCAGATGTTCTAGTTTCCACTCCCCATCCACCGAGCGTCTAACAATTGGTGTACAAAGAATCGCCTGACATCCTTTTTCTTTTGCTGGTACAATATAATGTTGGAACAGACTATAGGCAAAACTTCCTTCGGTCTTTTCATCTCCAACTGGACTAGTAAAACGGGCTGCTTCCATTTTTTCATCATTATGTCCAAATCCAATTAAAAGAAAATCTCCTGCCTTCATTTCTTCCATTAAAGTTTCATACTGTTTCTCTTTTAAAAAACTAAGAGAACTACGTCCAGAAAGTGCAAGATTTTTTATATGAAACCTTTCTTTGTCAAAATATTGTTCTAACTTTGTTCCCCATCCATATCTTGGATAATAATAGGCATCCTGAAAAGAAGAAATTGTAGAATCTCCTACAATCCATATGGTTACTTTTTCTGTTTCTTTTTTCATCTTTTTCACCTTTCTTATTTTTATTTCTAAACCTTTATAAAAGATCAAATAAAGACAACTGATTTGATTCTGGTAATCCATATAATATTCCCATATTTACCATCAAATCAATTACTCCTTTACTTACTTTCGTCCGCTGCCAAAAATCCTCTTTTGATAAAAAAATCCCATCTTTAGCTGCCTCTACTATCGCATAAGCTGCCCGATCGCCAAGTCCATCAATCGAACTTAAAGCTGGCATAATCTTTCCATTTACAATCTGAAAACGGGCGGCTTGTGCTGTATAGACATCAATTGGCGTAAATTCATAACCTCGTGCATACATCTCCTGCACAATTCGCATATCCCGCATCGTATCAAGTTCTCGGTTACTAAGTGAGTCCATTCTTTTACGATAATCTTCCAAATAATGTTCTAATTTTTCTCTCCCCTGACACATCAATTCATAGGAAAATCCTGAAGCACGAATACTAAAAAAAGCGGTATAATAAGCTAATGGATAAAACACTTTACAATAAGCAATTCGCCATGCCATCATAACATAAGCTGCTGCATGTGCTTTTGGAAACATATATTTGATCTTTTTACAAGACCAGATATACCAATCTGGTACACCATGTTCTAACATCTGTTCTTCCCACTCTGGTTTTAATCCTTTTCCTTTTCGTACACTTTCCATTATAGTAAATGAAAGTTCTTTATCCATCCCTTGATTAATCAAATAAATCATAATATCATCTCGTGTACAGATCGCTGTAGAAATTGTAGCTTTTCCTTCTTCAATTAAAGTTTGTGCATTTCCCAACCATACATCTGTTCCATGTGAGAGACCTGATATTCGAATTAAATCTGCAAAACAAGTTGGCTTTGCATCAATTACCATCTGCATTGCAAAATCGGTGCCAAACTCTGGTATCCCAAGTGCCCCTAATTTACATCCGCCAATTTCTTCTGGTGTAACTCCAAGTGCACTGGTATTCATAAAAAGAGACATTACTTCTTTGCTATCAAGTGGAATCCTTTTTGCATCCAAACCAGTTAAGTCCTCTAACATTCGAATCATTGTTGGATCGTCATGTCCTAGAATATCTAACTTTAAAAGATTGTGATCAATCGAATGATAATCAAAATGTGTCGTTATAGTAGGCGTTGTCATATCATTGGCTGGATGCTGCACAGGAGTAAAGGAATAAATTTCCTCTCCAAGCGGAAGTACTATAATTCCTCCGGGATGTTGTCCTGTTGTTCGCCGTATTCCAACACACCCCTGCACAATTCGGTTAATTTCACACTTTCGTTTTCCACTGCCTCGTTCTTCATAATATTTCTTTACATATCCATATGCTGTCTTCTCTGCCATTGTTCCAATTGTACCAGCACGAAATGTCTGCCCTTTTCCAAAGATTACCTCCGTATAATCATGTGCTTTACTTTGATATTCTCCAGAAAAATTCAAGTCAATATCTGGCTCCTTATTTCCTTTAAATCCAAGAAATGTTTCAAATGGAATATCAAATCCCTCTTTTTGCAGTGGTTCTCCACAGTTAGGGCAGCAGCGATCTGGCATATCACAACCCGACCCTCCAGCAAACGCCTTTACTTCTTTTGAATCAAAATCGCTAAAATGACACTTTGAACAGTAATAATGTGGACTTAATGAATTTACCTCTGTAATTCCTGCCATCGCTGCTACAAAAGAGGAACCTACTGAACCTCTAGATCCCACCAAATACCCATCTTCATTTGATTTCCATACCAACTTTTGTGCAATAATATACATCACTGCAAATCCATTGGAAATAATTGAATTTAACTCTCTTTCCAAACGTTCTGTCACTACTTCTGGCAACTTTTCTCCATATATTTCATGTGCTTTATCATAACAGATTTTCCGCAATGTCTTATCAGAATCCTCAATTACTGGTGCACACTTATCTGGACGCACAGGAGAAATACGTTCACACATATCTGCAATCTTATTGCTATTAGTAATCACCACTTCCTCTGCTTTCTCTGCACCTAGATAGGAAAACTCCTTTAACATTTCCTCTGTTGTTCGAAAGTATAATGGGGCTTGATTATCTGCATCTTTAAACATCCTAGCTGCCATAACAACCCGCCTATAAACCTCATCCTCTGGATTTAAAAAATGAACATCACAAGTTGCTACTACTAACTTTTGATACTGTTCACCTAGTGTTACAATTTTTCGATTAATTTCTTTCAATTCTTCTTCTGATTTTACAATTGGATTTTCTTTTCGAAGCATAAACTCATTATTTTCCAATGGCTGGATCTCTAAATAATCATAAAAGTTTACCAATCGAGCAATTTCTTCTTCAGAAGCCCCTCGTAAAACTGCTTGATAAAGTTCCCCTGCTTCGCAAGCGGAACCTATAATCAATCCTTCTCGATATTGATTTAATAAACTTTTTGGAATACGAGGTTGTCTACTAAAATAGTATAAATGTGAATAAGAAACCAAACGATATAAATTAATGCGTCCAATATCATTTTTTGCAAGAATAATTACATGATGACTAGGTAATTTCTTTATATTTTCAGCAGACATTTTACTTAAATCGTTTACTTTATCTAATGTCTCAATCTCTTGTTCCCGCAACATTTTTATAAATTTAACAAATATCTCTGCGGTTGCACCTGCATCATCTACTGCACGATGATGATTTTCTAATGATATATTTAATGCCTTTGCTACATGATCTAACTTAAATTTACTTAAAGAAGGAAGTAACATTCTTGCTAATCCTACTGTATCTACTACCGTTTTTTTCAATGGAATCCCCATCTGTCTTGCATTGGCATAAATAAAACTCATATCAAAAGAAGCATTATGTGCTACCATTACTGCATCTTTAGAAAACGCAAGAAATCTTGGCAAAACCTGTTCAATTCCCTCTGCCTGAATCACCATCTCATCCCGAATCCCTGTCAGCTTTTCAATTTCAAATGGAATTGGTACTTTAGGATTTACAAATTCACTAAATCTTTCTACTATCACACCATCTACTACTTTTACTGCTCCAATCTCAATAATTCGATTATTTACAGGGCTAAAACCAGTTGTTTCAATATCAAATACCACATAAGTTTCTGTAAAACTCTGATTTTTACTATTTTCTACAATCTCCTTTAAGTCATCTACTAAATAGCCTTCTACTCCATATAATACTTTTATATCACTTTTCATCTTATCCAAAGCATGAAGAGCCTCTGTAAATCCTTGTACTACACCATGATCGGTAATTGCAACAGCAGAATGTCCCCATGCTGCTGCCTGTTTTAAAATCTCACCTGCTTCAGCAACTCCATCCATATCACTCATCTTTGTATGACAATGAAGTTCTACTCTTTTTTTCACTGCACAATCCATACGTGGTGTAACAAAGATTGGACATTTTTTTATTCCTATAATCGATGCAATTGTCAATTCCCCATCAAATTTATCAATACTAGTAATACCTTTTACTTTTATAAAATTTCCCTTTGCTACTGCTGGAAGAATCTCTGAAAGCTGCTCATTTTTTGCAAACATCTTTACTGTAATTGTATCAGTAAAATCTGTAACATCAAATATTAAAATTGTCTTTTCTCCACGAATTGGTCTAGAATCAAATGCAATCACCTTTCCACGAATAGCTACCTCTCCCATTTCTGTTTGAATTTGTTCAATTGGAGTAGAACTATCTTCAAAATCTCTTCCATATAAAACATCTGGATTATCGGAACGTTTTATACCTCTTTGGTAATTTCTTCCTCCATTTCCATCTTTTCTTTTCTGACTTTCTAATGGTTGAGGATTAGACTTTTTTGCTTTCTTATAAGAAACAACTGTCTTTTCTTCTATATTAGAAGCCATTTTTCCTTTTTCTACTGCAATATTTTTCTTCTTTTCTACTTCGGATACAATGTCTTTCCCCTCCTCTAACATTTTTACTCCTATGGTAGAATTTTTTAATTTTTCTGATTCCTCATATAAAAATCGAATTTCTAAAGGAACCCCACAACGTTCTATAAATATTTTTTCTAAAATTTGTTTTAATTCTTTTGTTTTATTTTGTATCACAACAGAATCTTCTACTGTAAGCTGTAAGATATCCGACTCCATAAACTGACATTTTGCCTTACGAAAAATGCTAAACTCAATATTATTATAATTCTTTAATTCTAATAAAATACTATCCTTATATACCTCTAACAGACGCTCTGGTGTATATTGACTAGATAGCTGAAATTTTTCAATTATTTTAATTATTACATTACTTCTATAAAATATCTGCTCCCATATTGCATTTTCCGTTTGAAACACTACCTGTTTTGGAATCAAATGATAACTTTCTATATAAACTCGAAATCGATTCTTGTCTTTATTCATCGTAACTTTAACTACAGATACATCCGACCAAATACTAGATAAAGCCGTATCCAACTGCAATGTAGGAAATACCTCCAAAAATCGTTTCTTCATCTATATGCCTCCTTGTATCAATAAAAATTTATGTAAAACTATCAACTACTATCTAACCCCCCAAATGTGCTTTAGTCTTTATCATAACATATTTTTATATACAAGGCAAATTTTATCTTATAGTGATCTTAAATGCTCTTTTTTATTACTTACTTTTAATTAAATTTTTTAAACACATAAAAATATAGACTATCCATAACCATGCAAAAAACTTATCTTGGATAGTCTATAAAAATAACTTATAAAATATTTCTTATTTTCACTGATTCAAAAACTCTTAATTTATCCAAAAATTCTCATTTAGCAATAACCAATTTGCATAAAAAAACTGCATAATCGTCCAATATCCACATCCGCCAAGCTGATATTCTTTTATTAAATTAAATTTCCCCTGCAAACTTCGTACATCTTCAAACCAAACCTCATGCATAATTCCATTTTCATGATAAGTAAACCACGGAGACTGTGCTGTTACATCAAATTGGATTGGAACTCCTTGTGCAATAGCAATCCTTACTGCTTCTATATTTCCAATTGTTTTCGCACTTGTCACTCCTTCGATAAATGGCAACGACCAATCATATCCATAATTTGGAATACCCAAATGAATCTTTTTATTGGGAATTTCTGTAATCGCATACTCTACTACTTTTCGTACCATATGAAGTGGTGCCACTGCCATAGGAGGTCCATACTTATATCCCCATTCGTATGTCATAAGTAACACATGATCGACTGCTTTCCCTAATGCCCGATAATCCTTTCCTTCATACAATAGTCCTTTTTGTGAAGCAGATGTCTTTGGTGCTAGTGCAATCGAGACGGTATATCCATACTGATGCATTACTTGCGTTGTTTCCTCCACAAAAGCAGAAAAGGCATCTCTATCTGTTGCCAATATATATTCAAAATCAATATCTAGTCCATCATATCCTTTTTCTGCCATTACAGTTAATAATTGTCTCCATAGATTCTGAGCCGCTGATGGATTACTGACAATTGTATGGATAAGATGATTATTAAAAGTTCCATTTCTTCCAAATGGAGTAAGTGTTAGAATTCCTCTTACTCCATATCTTTTTGCTAACTCTACCATCCAAGTATCTTCCAAAACAGGATGCAAAAGATTTCCTTCTTCATCAAATCCATAAGAAAATATAAGAAGTTCTGAAAGAAATGGAAGGGTTTGCTGAAGTACCCATCTGCTAATAAAGGGATAAGCATAACCACCTACCATCAAATAAGTTTTTTCTTCTACATCTTCCATCTTTGTACGATTTTCAATAAAAAGTGCCTGCCCTACTGCAAGCTCATACGGATATACTAATTGATTTTGACGAATAATTTGTTCTGCTGGCACCCCTGTTATAGCAGCAATTTCGTCTACATTGTCAAATTGTTTTACTATATAAATACCCATTTCCTTTATCCATTCCATTTACTTCTAAACATAAAACAAAATTTACTTTACAATATGTAATATGGATAAAAATAAATTCCTTTTTAGTAATTATATGGTAAAGTTTTGTACTTCTATGACATCTATTATAAAAATAAAGGACCATCACATCTATGATTTACTTCATCATCAATGCAATGATCCTTTCTGATACCCTCAAAACTGCACATTGTATTCTCCGCTTTTTTTCTTGGTCAAACCCTCGACCGATTAGTAATGGTCAGCTCC
>CAJTXA010000039.1 GCA_910579865.1 uncultured Lachnospiraceae bacterium | reverse complement strand
CAAAAGGAGGATGAGGAACTCAAAAAAGCAGCATAATCTTTCGACTTTTTTTGTCCAAAGTATTGACATAGATCCAACTCTTAAAAAAATTTCCTCCTGGACTATCTCCTATAAAAACTTGACACCCCCTTTTTCTAACTACTTCAGCTACAGCTGAAACAAGTAAATGATGTGTTGTAACACAAGCTTTCTCATTCACAGGCAATAACATATTAGGTTTCAATAATACATTCATTCCAGGTTTTAATATTTTTTTATATATTCCATTACACCCTATAAGCTCTTCTACAAAATCCAACATTTTCAAATAATTATAATTGTTATTTTTAATATAAACTACTTCTGCTTCCATAATTTTTATTTTTTATACCCTCTTATATAATATAAGTTATTTTTTAATTTATCTTAAAATATTTTAATTATTTTTTCTTTTTATTATAATATTATACAATATTTTACTTTTATAAACCATGATCATTTTCTTTAAATTTTTCACTCATATTTGCAAAAAATGATCAAGTTCATCTTATACTTTTTGAAATTTAATATGACTAATTAAGCATAAAAAAAGAATCAATAAAATACAATTATTATATTTATTGATTCTTTCCTTAAACGTCTCAATTAAATAAAAACAACTTAACAAAATTTTACTTGCTCTGCTTTAGGCAAATACTTCTTTGCAATCTGTTCTGCTATCACTAGATCTTCAGGAGTCGTAATTTTTATATTCTCATAACTTCCCTCTATCAGCCGAACGGGGATTCCAGAAAATTTTTCTACTACCATAGCATCATCTGTCACTTGTTCTTCTTCTTTCATAAATTGTTGATAAGCAGAATATATTACTTTATAAGAAAAGCTTTGAGGCGTCTGTACCATCCAAACTTTTGCACGTTCTGGTGTCTCTTTTACATATCCATTCCCATCACTAATCTTAATCGTATCTTTAACTGGCATCCCAAGAATACAGGCTTTATATTTCTTTCCTCCCTCAATTGCTCTTTCTATCATCTCATCTGTTAAAAAAGGTCGTGCCCCATCATGAATTAGCACAACCCCACAATCTCTACATTCCTTTAATCCCTCATAAACAGAATGATAGCGTTCTGTTCCTCCTGTTACAATTTTTACAACCTTATTTATTTTATATCGTTTTACAATTTTTTCTTCACAATACTCTCTTTCATTTGTTACTAGTATAATTTCATCTACTTGGCTTCGTTCAAATGCCATTAAAGAATAATATAGAATTGGTTTTCCCTCTAACAGCAAATACTGTTTTGGTATCTTACTCTGCATACGATGTCCCTGTCCCCCTGCTAGTACAACCGCTACTATCTTTTCTTTTTCTTTCATTTGCGTTCTCCTAACTTCAAATTTGGAATCGCATTCAAATCCCATCCATGTCTTGTTCCCTTCTGATACTCATAATAAGCTGCTGCTCCAATCATAGCTGCATTATCTGTACACAGTCCAGAAGAAGGATAATAAAACCGAATTCCTTCTTTTTTACAAGCTTCTGCCATTCTACTTCGAAGTTCTGAATTTGATGCTACGCCGCCTGCAATTGCTAATTTATCCAATTTATATTCTTTTGCTGCCCGAATACTATGTTCTACCAATACTTCAACTACTGCTGCCTGAAAGGAAGCTGCTATATCTGCTGTTTCAATTGGAATTTTCTTCATCTGACACGCATTAATATAATTTAACACAGCACTTTTTACACCACTAAAGCTAAAATCGTAAGGAGCATCTTCTATCACAGCTCTTGGAAATATAATCGCATTTGGATTCCCTTCTTTTGCCACCTTATCTATTTTTGGCCCTCCGGGATACCCCAGCCCAATTGCTCTTGCTACCTTATCATAAGCTTCTCCTGCTGCATCATCTCTGGTTTTTCCAATAATTTCATACTCACCATAATCCTTTACTAAAGCCAAATGCGTATGTCCTCCAGATACAATAAGACAAAGAAACGGCGGTTCTAAATCTTGATTTTCTATAAAATTAGCGGAAATATGTCCTTCTATATGATGCACACCTACTAATGGCTTCTTCTTAGCAAAACAGATTGCTTTTGCCTCCGCAACCCCAACCAGTAATGCCCCTACTAACCCTGGCCCATAAGTCACTCCTATCGCTGTAATCTCATCTAATGTAACTTTTGCCTCAAAAAGTGCTGATTCTATCACCTGATTCATCTTTTCAATATGCTTTCTAGATGCAATTTCTGGCACCACTCCGCCATATAATGTATGTAAAGCAATTTGTGTGAAAATTACATTTGATAAAACTTCTCTTCCGTTTTTTACAACAGCTGCTGCTGTTTCATCACAAGAACTTTCTATCGCTAAAATCAAAATCTCTTCCTGCATCTTTGTTTCCTTTCCATATCGAATATCAAAATTCTTCTACTCTTACGATTCACTGGTCAATTGCCATCCCATAATTCTCCATTTATCATACTCATCTTTTCTTAACATAAAATCCTCATAGGTTTTTGCAAGTCCTCCATTGGAATTTCGAATAAAATATTCTACTGTTACTACACAATAGGAAATATTTTCCAACGTATAATACTCTACATCTCTACTATCTTCCAAAATATATCTGGTAATTGTCTGTGACTTACTGCGATATTCTTCTACCTCTTCTTTTGCTTTTTGAATTAAATCTTCTTCTGAATTTACTGTTAAAAGCTCTTTATCAAATAAAAGCATAGACTGTTTTATCAATTTCTCTAACGTATCTTCCTCTATATCTGCAGAATAAAACGCTAATGTAAAATCACTATATAATTCTACTACCTTTACAGGTGTATTAGGATAATTCTTCTCAATATCTTTTGCAATTAATTTTTCTGCATCGGAAGAATTTATCTTGTTTTCTGCAGGTGTTGATGTATTCCGATTGGACAAATAAGCATAATATCCAAGTCCTAAACCAATTAATATTACGGCAATAATCAATCCACGATATTTTTTCATACAACCGCCTCCTATTCCTCTTCAAAATAAAGTGTCATACTTTTTCCATCTTTTCCTGGTTCTGCTGTTGGAAAAATTTCTTTTACCCCTGACATAAATTCTTCTGCTTTCATAAGAGATGGGCTATAATGTGTCAACCACATTCTTTTTGCCTTCGCTTCCTCTGCTACTTTTGCTGCTTCCAAAAATGTCATATGTTTATATTCTTTTGCTTTTGCCTCTTTTCCATCCTCTCCATACATTCCCTCACAAATCAGCAAATCTGCTTCTTTTGCTGCTTCTATCATAGAAGCTGTTGGTCTAGAATCTGTACAATAAGTCAGATGAATTCCTTTCCGCTTTTCTCCAAGCACCATATCTGGCGTTATAACTTGTCCATCTACTTCCACACTATTTCCTTTTTGTAAAAGATTCCAAAATTTTAATGGCACACCATATTCTCTTGCTTTCTCTGGCAAAAACTTTCCAATTCGATCAATCCAGACAGAATACCCATAACATACTACATTATGATTGACTCGAAATGCTTCAATTCGATAGCCATTTTGATGTATTGTTTCTTTGGCCTCTGACAATTCAATAAAATTAATTGAAAAGGGCAGCTCTGGTGCAATAATTCGCAATGCATTTACCACCCGTTCCAATCCTTTTGGCCCAATCAAAGTCAGTGGTTCACTCCGTTCCGCATTTCCCATTGTAAGTAACAATCCTGGTAAACCACTGATATGATCCGCATGATAATGTGTAAAACAGATAATATCAATTGGCTTAAAGCTCCATCCCTTTTCTTTTATTGCAATCTGTGTTCCTTCCCCACAATCAATCAAAAGATTGCTTCCATTATAACGTACCATCAGTGCTGTAAGCCAACGATAGGGAAGGGGCATCATCCCACCTGTCCCCAATAAGCATATATCTAACATCCTACTTTCTCCTTCTTGCAGACATACCCGTTTTCTTGTCTTGCTTTTCCATTTTAACACATTTTCTTTATAAATGCTACAGATATTCTTTTTCTTCTACTTCCTCCACAGAAACTTTAAACTGTTTTACAATTTTATCATAACAATCCTCACATAGATCAAAACTATGCTGCATACCATCCTTTTTCGAAAAATATCCCCATGCAACTGCAATCTCGCAAAAACCTTCTTTTAAAATTCCGTTTTCTACAAGTAACTCTTTTCCGCAGCAATTACAAATTGCCCGTTCTAACCTCGTTTCTTTCTGCCCATTGTATTTCCTCATCTGTCCTTCCTCCCAAGTTATCCATCTAATCCAATCACATAAATACTAGATAGATCTATTATACAGGATAATTTTTCTGCTTTTCAATGGTAATTCCTCTCAAACTGCGATTCCACATAAGAAGTGCATCTTCCTTTGGCTTTTCATAATACCCAGTTCGAACCCCTTCTACCATAAAACCAGCCTTTTTATAAAGTTGAATTGCTGCTTGATTACTAGCTCGTACTTCTAGTACTAATGCCAAAATTCCACGGTATAGTGCTTCTTTTATCATAGATTCCAAAAGCAGCAATCCTATTCCCTTTTTTCTTTCCTCTGGTACAACTGCCACATTTGTAATATCTGCTTCTTCAAAAGATTGCCATACTCCAATATAACCAATAATTTCCCGTTTCTCTTCTTTCTCTGCAACCAAATAAAATACATCTCTTCTTTTTATTGCATCTAAAAATGATTGTTCTGACCAGGGACAGGAAAAACAAACCTGTTCTATTGCTGCGACTGCTTTACAGTCCTCTTCTTTCATCAAGCGAACTATTATCATATAGAGCCGCCTTCCTCTTTTTCTTTTCGTTCTCTCTCTGCCTGAGACAATCGCAAATAATTTGGTTTATGTTCAGCAGCACTTTCTAGTTTACCCTCTATAAAATAAACTTCTGCCAATGCCCCAACTGCACCTGCTCTCTGCCGATTTAAATGAGGAGGAGCAAAACTATATGGAACCTTCAGTTTTTCTGCTATCTGTTCTTGATAAACTAAAATACCATCCCCAGTAAATACGACTCGTTTTTCTTTCTGATTTAATTCTATAAGAAGTTCTTTTATATCAACTGCCCATTGTGGATGTAATACTTCCATTCGATACTGCCCATTCTCAAAAAGAAACTGATAAATACCAGTATAAACCTGATTTCTCTTTGCATCCATAATTGGTACAACCAAATCTGTAAAACCAAAAAGTCCATAAGCCATTGCATCAATTGTAGGTACAGAAATCAAAGGTTTTCCTAAAGCCAGCCCGAATCCTTTTGCTGTAGCAGACCCAATTCGCAATCCAGTAAATGACCCTGGACCAGCTGCTACTGCAATTGCATCAACTGTTTCTAAATCCAATTCTATCATTTTTGCTATTTCATCTACCATAGGCAACAGTGTTTGGGAATGTGTTTTCTTAAAATTTACGGTGTATTCTGCCATTAAAACAGTATCCATCACTACTGCTACTGATGCTACAAAAGAAGAAGAATCGAAAGCCAATATTTTCATTCCTATTTCAACCTCCTTTTTAAAATTTTTCTCCTGCTATAGAAATCATTCGATAATCAAATCCTTTCTCTAAATTTTTCTCTATTCGAATTCGAACCTGTTCTACTGGCAAAATCTCTTCTATTTGTCCTGCCCATTCTATAAGACAAACTCCATCTCCATAAAAATAATCAGCATATCCAATTTCCTCCATCTCTTCTACATCTGTAATCCGATAAACATCAAAATGATAAAGTGGAATTCTTCCTTTTTGATACTCCTGCAATATTGTAAAAGTAGGACTATTTACTGACTCAGAAATTCCAAGTCCACTTGCAAATCCTTGTGTAAACACAGTCTTTCCAACCCCTAGTTCCCCTTCAAGACAGTAGACCTGTCCAGCTAATGCTTGACTTCCCAACTCTTTTCCAATCGAAAATGTATCTGCTGCACTATAACTTTCCACTTGTTTCATACAAGCAAACCCTCCCTATTTATTCTTTATTTCTTCCGTTCATTATTAATTCCGTTACCTTTTGCGCCTGTTGTCCCAGTTGTTTTTTTGAAATAATATTAGCACGTGTTCCAGTCCCATAAAGATAAATATAATTTTTTGTATTTCTGATACGATAAAGACTGCGATATTCTGCTGATGCTTCTTCTTTTCCCTGCTTCATCGTAAACCCATTCTCACCAAACTGGTAAATAATTGGTGTTTTCATTGCCGGATTCAAAACTATCTGTTTTGCGGATTTGCTAAGTAGCATAAATGGATTTATTATAGTAAATAAAGCACTGCATACAGCTAAAAGCACCATATAAGAGGTACTTACTGTTCCCCAAGTCCACAGCAAAACGATAAATGCAGCAACACTAAATAAAACTCCACAAATTCCTGCAATACTACGATACGTATGTTGCAGCAGAAAGAAAAACATATCCATTGTTTCTACTTTAATTGATACCTGAACCATATTCTCATCCATAATCTTTTTCTCCTACTTTACTTCTAACAACCTCTCTTCTTACCATAAATAAATGTTTAAAAGGATATTACTTTACGCAATATCCTTTATTATATCAAATTCGATTTATTTTTCAAGCTATAACCCTAAGTTCTCTGTAACAAACGTATAAAGAAGCATTTTAGCAGAAGATCTATAAATTTCCCTTTAAAACTAAACTAATTTTCTTATAAATCAATACTGTCACTCCAGAAACTAAAATACCTTTCAGTAAATTAAAAGGAGCTACTGCCAATAAAATAAAACCCCACAAACTCTGAATTGCTGGATTTACAGCACTTCCAAGCTCAATTAAAGCAGATATTTCCCAATGAAATGCGGTCGCATAAGCTGGAAGCAATACATAAGCATTTAAAAAACATCCCACAACTGTCATAAGTATAGTTCCAAACACTAATCCAAGTATCGCACTTTTTCTACTTTTCTTTCTGGAATAAACCAAAGCTGCTGGAAGTACAAAGGAACAGCCAATTAAAAAATTAGCAAACTCTCCTACCCCAGCTGTCGTACTTCCATTTACCAAAAAATTTAATAAAATTTTTACTGCCTCAATCATTACTCCTGCTGCTGGACCAATTGCAAACGCTCCAATTATTACAGGAAGTTCACTAAAATCCAACTTATAAAAGCTAGGTGCAAATGGAAGTGGAAATTCAAATAACATTAATACAATTGCAATTGCTGATAACATAGCAATCTGCACCATAACCTTAGTACTTTTATAATTCACCCTTGCTTTCTTTTGTAAAACTTGTGTACGTTCTGCTGTCTGATTCATCTTAACTCTCTCCTTTTCTATTGAGCCTTCTTCTAAGAACAAAAAACCCGATATAAGATGCAGACAGCATCCTATATCGGGGCAATTCGATTCCAATGTTATCCAGACAACAGGCAGCCACCTGTTGCAGATAATTTCTCCTCTCATCCAGACTTCAAAGACATCTGTCTTCTACACTGTCGGTTTTGGAATAGATGACTTTCATCGCACCAAATCGGCTGTTTTATTTCTAAAACAGTTCGCAGACTATACTGCCGGTAGGGAATCACACCCTGCCCCGAAGAATTCTCTCTTATCATTTTTATTTTATATTAGTATAAAATAGACATTTTTATCTGTCAACTATTTTATCTAATGATGGGAACGATTCTCGTTTACAATCTCTAACAACTGTTCTGTAATATTTGCCATATTATTTGAAATTTGCTTACTGCTTTGCGAAATCTCTACATTTACATTTACTACATCTGATATCTTATTAATTTCTTTTGCAGCCTCTTCTACCACAACTACATTTTCACGTACCATAGCTGCAATCTCTTCCACTCCAGTATTTGCTTTTTCAATATCACTTACTACATGACGATAAGATTCCACGGTACGATTCGTAATTTCTTTTCCACCATCAATTGCCAAAATTACACTTGTAATTAACTCATTTGTTTCCTTTGCTGCCTGTGCAGAACGTGTTGCCAAATCTCCTACCTCCGTTGCAACAACAGCAAACCCTTTTCCCATATCTCCTGCTCTTGCCGCCTCAATTGAAGCATTTAAAGCAAGTAAATTTGTCTGTCCTGCAATAGAATTAATATCATCAATAATCTTTTCAATTTTTCTGGAAGTATCACTAATTCTTTGTATCGAATGGTTTAATTCTTCCATCTGTGTTTGCATATGTAGCATAGTGTCTACAGCTATTTTAGTTGTATTTGTCACTTTTATAGAAGCACCTGAACTACTTTTTAGATCTTCTACTAACTCTTTCATCACTTGTTCCAAACCATCTACTGCTCGTTTTTGTTCCTCTGTTCCACGATAAATAGCATCTGCACTTGACAAAGTTTCTTTTGACACCATATTTAAATCGGAACTGGCTGTTCGAACATTCTGTACTAATACCAACGTGTTTTCCATATCTGCATTTTGTTGTTCTAAAAGCTGTTCATTTTTTTCTATGCTTTCCTGAATACTTTGAACCATCTTATTGATATTATCAGAAAGTTGTATAAATTCTGGATTTCCATCTTCCTTTATTACAATATGAAAATCTCCTGCAGCAATCTTTTTCATAGAATCTCCAATATGGTTAATTCCATTTACAATCCTTTGTTCTACTGTTCGATTAATCATTAACAATAAAACTAAAAAAATCAAAAACATGCTAACCGAAACAACAATGGTTTGATTTGTCCTTGTCTGATAATATTCATGAACAGGCAAGAATGTTCCTATCAACATATTTTGATAAGTTTCCGCCACATAATATCCTTTCACACCTTCTACTGTTATCTTGCCACTTCCATTTTCTGTATCAGTTAAAAGTCCAATATCCTTTGCTAAAGTTCCAATTTTCTGCTTATTTGGATGAGCTAAAATTGTACCATTTTCCTTATCAATTGCATAAATATATCCACTATTGCCAAAATCAATTGTACTTAACACAACATCAATCTCAGTATTGGCAAGCATATCCTCCAAAACTTCTGGACGAATTCCAACCTGTACAAATCCTTTTGCATCTTTTCTTGCTACACCGATATACTGTAAAATTGTTTTATCGATGGTATTTTGTTGCGGTTCTTGTACAATTTCAATAGATGGGTCTTCTAAAATTTTTAAAAATGCAGCTGACTGTTCTCCACTCCCCATATCAAAGCCAATATAACTTTCAATTGTACTATAGATAATGGTTCCATTTTCATCAATTACATGTAATTCATTTACTAATAATCGCTCACAAATCTCCTGTAATCTACTATAATCTTTTAAAACTGTTTGATCCACAGCTAAGATATCTGCAAAAGCACGTGTTTTTACTAGATTATCTTCACTTAAATTTTTTGTTAGTTTAAAGATATTTTCCTCATTACTTATTAGCCTTTCCTTTACCATTTCTAATTTTTCTTCACTTGATAGCATATTTTCCTTTTGTGCACTAAATGTTTGAAAAACAAAGATAAAAGCTATTGTAATCATAAAAGCAACCATCATATAAATAAATAACCTTTTTGTAAACATTTTTTTCATATCTTGTAACCTCCATTCTTATACTGTCTATTCTATTCCGTCGATACCTAAAAGAAAGCTACTAAAACAAAAAACTGCCACATTCAACAACGAAACTTTTATTTTTCCTGTTGTATTCGCATAGTAAGCTGAATTCTCTTTTTTCCTAAATCCACTGATATTACCTGTACATCTACAATATCCCCTACACTTACTACCTCAAGAGGATGTTTAATAAATCGATCCGTAATCTGAGAAATATGCACTAAACCATCCTGATGAACTCCAATATCAACAAACACACCAAAATCAATTACGTTTCGAACAGTTCCCTTTAAAATCATTCCTGGTTGTAAATCCTTTATCTCTAATACATCAGTACGAAGAATTGGTTTTGGCATTTCATCACGTGGATCACGTGCTGGTTTTTCTAACTCCTTTACTAAATCTTGTAATGTAATCTCTCCAATTTCTAATTGGGCTGAAAGTTTTTTTCTATCTGTTATCTTTTTTCCAATTCCCTGTAATCCTCCTTTCTTTAAATCCTCTTTTGAATAACCAAGCTGTTCCATCAATTTTTCTGCTGTCTTATAACTTTCTGGATGAACACTGGTTGCATCAAATGGATTTTCTCCATTTAGAATTCGCATAAATCCTGCACATTGTTCATAAGCCTTTGGACCAAGTTTTGCCACCTTTAAAAGTTGCGAACGTTTTGTAAATTTTCCTTGTTCCTCTCGATAAGCAACAATATTTTTTGCAATTGTTTTTGAAATACCAGAAACATACTCCAAAAGGGAAGCAGAAGCTGTATTTAAATCCACACCTACATGATTGACACAATCTTCTACCACAGCGTGTAACGCCTCTCCTAACTTTTTTTGATTCATATCATGCTGATATTGTCCTACTCCTATCGATTTTGGATCAATTTTTACCAATTCAGCAAGTGGATCTTGCAAACGTCGTGCAATTGAGGCTGCACTTCTTTGTCCTACATCAAAATTTGGAAATTCTTCTGTTGCCAACTTGCTTGCTGAATATACAGAAGCACCTGCTTCATTTACAATTACATACTGCACAGGTTTCTTTAATTCTTTTAGTAACTCCACAATCACCATTTCTGATTCTCTAGAAGCAGTTCCGTTTCCAACTGAAATTAAAGTAATTTGATATTGTTCAATTAGTCTTTTTAAAATTTCCTTTGCTTCTGTTACTTTATTCTGCGGTGCTATTGGATAAATCACTACTGTATCTAAAACTTTTCCTGTTGCATCTACAACAGCAAGTTTACAACCAGTACGAAATGCTGGATCCCAGCCAAGTACAGTCTGATTTACAATCGGAGGCTGCATCAAAAGTTGTGTCAAATTTTTTCCAAACACTTTTATTGCACTGTCTTCTGCCTTTTCTGTTAAATCATTACGAATTTCTCGTTCAATTGCAGGTTGAATCAACCGATGGTAACTATCCTCTGCTGCTTCTTCTAATAAAACAGTTGTATAAGGATTTTCCTTTTTTATTATCTGTTTTCTTAAATATTGTAAAATTCTTTCCTCTGGTGCTGCTATCTTTACTGTCAAATATTTTTCTTTTTCCCCTCTATTTAATGCAAGCACCCGATGACCAGCTAATTTTTTTACTGGTTCTTCAAATTGATAATACATTTCATAAACAGATTCTTTTGTTTCATCCTTTGCTGTAGAAATTATTTTTCCCTCTTCTGTAGTGATCTTACGGATATAAGTCCGATAATCTGCTTCATCTGAAATACTTTCCGCAAGAATATCTTTTGCCCCAGCAATCGCTTCTTCTATAGTTTGAACTTCCTTTTCTTCTGATAAATAATCTTTTGCATATTCCTCAATTGCATGATTTGCCATTTGAAGTAAAATTAAATTAGCAAGTGGTTCTAACCCCTTTTCTTTTGCAACTGTCGCACGTGTTCTTCTCTTTGGACGATAAGGGCGATATAAATCTTCTAATGCTACCTGCGTAGTAGCTTCTTCGATTTGCTTTTTTAGCTCCTCTGTTAGCTTTCCCTGTTCTTCTATCGTAGCAAGCACTTGCTGCTTCTTTTCTTCCAAATTTCTAAGATAAGTCAAACGTTCTTCTAATGTACGTAATTGTTCATCGTTTAAAGAACCTGTCACTTCTTTTCGATAGCGGGCAATAAAGGGAATCGTATTTCCCTCATCAATCAATTGTACAGCAGCTTTTACTTGATTTTCCTTTACTCCAAGTTCTTGTGTTATTCTTTCAAAAATATTCATATTTTAAATTTCCTCATTCCTTCCTTACTTTTTTCTGTTTTTTTATTCTTTTTTCAAGAACTTCTAGTTTTCTTTTTTTCTTCTTTTACTAAAAATTATACATAAATTTTCCTACTCTATCAAGTATCCATTGTACTTTCTGTCAATCCATGTTATACTATTTTTCGTTATAAAAAATTGTTATAGCTACTACCTATAAATTTTACAGAAATTATTCTGCACAATAAACCATTAATAAAAGGAGAAAGTCAATGGACGAAAATAATTTCAATCAAAACAACTATAACCCTATACCCAAACGCTCAAATGGATTCGCCAAATCCTCTCTCATTCTTGGCATTGTATCCGTTGTAACAGGATTTTTATTTTTAATTCCAATCCCATTTATTACCTCTCTTTTAAGCATTATCTTTGGTTTTGTTTCTAAACAACCTGGACAACGTATGGAAGGAAAAGCAATTGTGGGTATCTCATTAAGTTTTGTTATATTGATTACAATTATTGTACTTATTTTTGTTGTATATCAATTTTTAAATACAATGGCAGGGGTCGAATTTGTCAATCAATTTATGGCAGAATATAAAGAAGCACTTAAAGTCTATATGGAATTTTATAATTAAATAATACTATTTCTTTTCATGTAAAAAATGTTCTCACAACAGCCTATTTTATGCCTAAGTGAGAACATTTTTCATCCACTTATCTATCTTTTTTTCTAAAAGTACTTAGCGATATACTCGAATCCGATTTAAAATTCCACTTAGTTGTTCTGCTTTTTTTGCATATTCTGCCTCGGATAATTCTTCTGTAAGAAAAGCAAATTCTTCTTTTATCTCAGCCAGTTCTATGGTATGCACCTTTCCAAATAAGCGTTCTATCTCTTCTATTCTTTCTAAACAGTTTCCTTTTATTCGTACAAAAAATCGTTTTTTCGAATCTTTTATATCAGCAAGTTCCAACTTTTTACTGCTCCAAGTTGTTAAAATATTGGTTCCAATATGTTTTACTTCATCTACTACATCAGAAACAACTGCACTTGCTGTCGGCAGCTTTCCTGCACCACTTCCATAAAACATAACATCACCTAATACATTTCCCTTTACAAAAATCCCATTATAAACACCATTTACACTATAAAGTGGATTTTCTTCTGTAATCATAGCAGGTGCAACCATAATATAAATCTTTCCATCTACCTTTTTACTCGTTCCAAATAACTTTATACTATAGCCACACTGATCCGCAAATAAAATATCTTTTGCTGTAATATTGGTAATTCCTTCTGTATAAACATCTTCATAATCTACCTGACTACCAAAAGCTAATGAAGATAAAATTGCAATTTTTCTGCAAGTATCATATCCTTCAATATCAGCCTCTGGATTGCGTTCTGCATAGCCAAGTGCTTGGGCCTCCTTTAATACTTCATTAAAGTCAGAACCATCTACTCGCATTTTTGTTAAAATATAATTTGTCGTTCCATTTAAAATACCCGTAATTTCACAAATTTCATCTGCTGTCAGAGATTGGTTTAAAGGACGAATAATTGGAATTCCTCCACCTACACTTGCCTCAAATAAAAAATTTAATTTTTTTTCTTTTGCTAGTGCAATTAATTCTGATCCATGTTTTGCTACTAATTCTTTATTGGAAGTTACTACACTTTTTCCATGTTCCAATGCACTTTTTACAAATGTATACGCTGGATTTACACCACCCATTACTTCTACTACAATTTTTATCTCTTCATCTTTTAATATTACTTCAAAATCATGAACAATTTTTTCTTGAATAGAATCCCCTGGGAAGTCTCGTAAATCTAAGACATATTTAATATTTATTTCCTGTCTTGCTTTCTTTGCAATACTTTCATGATTGGTATGAATTACTTCTACCACTCCTGAACCAACAGTACCATAACCTAAAACTGCTATATTTATCATTTTTCTCACCTTGTTCCCTTTCTTATCCAATTTCTTCCATCTTATCTAATTTCCACTAGATTTATTATATTTCTATTATCTTAATTATTCTCTTGATAGAATTTTCAAATAATGAATTCCCTGTAACCCTTCAATCTTTTCAATCATTTCTGAAGAATCTTTTGTAGATGTCAAAATCTCTATACTTAATGTCAATGATGCAATTCCATTAATTGGTATCGTCTGATGAATCGTTAAAATATTGGCATGATATTCTGCAATTGTACTAAGTACTGTAGATAAAATTCCTGGTTCATCTTCCATCTGTAAAACAAAAGTAATCGTCTTCCCTCTTGCATTGTCATGAAAAGGAAAGATATCATCTTTATATTTATAAAATGAACTTCGGCTAATATCAACTGCTTCTGTTGCTTCTTGAACAGTCATAACCTTCTCTGATTCTAACAGCCGCTTTGCTTCTACTACTTTTAAAAGAACCTCGGGAACTGCCTTTTGCTTAACTACAAAATACTTATCCGACATACAAATTTCCCCTTTTTTCGATACCTATCCTTTCCTTAATAATTCCTATTTTTTTTACAAAATCATATTGTTTGTATGTGATACAAATACATATGTTTTTACTAGGAAGATAGTACCATACTTACTTTTGCAATGCAACCATTTTTAAAAAAATTTTTTAATTTATAATAGAAAAATAAAAACTTGCTATCATTCTGTTATTATACCTATAACTTTTGATTTGTGCAACAAAAAATAAACTGCAACTCGGCTTTTGCATTAAATTGTGTAAATTTATTGGAAGATTGTTTAAAAGTCAAATAAGAAATGGTACACAGACGACGGTTATTCTAACGCAAATTTAGACAGTGGGTTAAAATAGTAGGATTGAAATAATAAGCACCTCTTCCTTTTGTTACCTCTACATTTTTAAATCCATTCTTTTTAAGCAATCTTGCACAAAATTTTTCAAAATCATGTCCTTCCATATTGTCAAAAGAATTTTCTTCATTTTTATAAATTTCTGTAAATTCTTTCTTATTTTCAATATTATTGGAGTACAGCCCTGACGATTAAAAAATTTATAATAAAAAACCTCCCATTTTTCAGGAAAATGCGAGATAATAGAATTGACCAAAAAACTATTTTTTCGCAAGCCCCAGAAAGAAAGGAGGTCTTTATCAAGAAAATGAAAAAAAAATCACCAGAGCAGAAGCAAGGGAACACCTGGCACAGTTTCATCTTTCGTGTGAACTATTAAAGGTGATCAACCGTTTTTTCCCCGACCTGCTGTCCCTGCTGAAGCAGATCCGGGATCCACGGGATCAAAGGTATATTACTTACCAGTGCCAGATTCTGCTGATGACAAGGATTCTTTCTACTATATTTTACATCAGCAGCATGAGAAAAACAAGTGAGGAATTCAATTCTGAAACCATAATAGAAAACATAGGGTATCTGGGCGGTCAGGAACTTACCGAGCTGCCATATTGGGAAACCATCAACAATTACCTGAAAGGAGTTGACCCAGATGAACTTCAGGAAACAGTATGCAAACTTGTAAAGAAGTTGATACGTAACAGGGCATTTGAAAAGGCTAGGCTGTATGGTGGCTACTGGATGGTCATTGTAGATGGGACACAGCTGTACAGCAGCCGTGAGAAACTGGACGGGAAATGCCTGTACCGTGTCCACAACAAAGGGACGGAAAAGGAATATACAGAATACTATTATTATGTGCTGGAAGCAAAAATAATGCTACACCCGGACATTTATGTGAGCATCATGACAGAATTCGCAGAGAAGCAAGAAGAGGCGGAAAAACAGGATTGTGAGCTGGAAGCCTTCCATCGGCTGCTGAAGAAGCTACGAGATAAATTCCCAGAGCTGCCGATATGCATCTGTGGGGACAGCCTGCCTGTAAAGGTTTTTTCATGGAATGCCGAGAAGCGGGTTGTAGCTACTTGCTGCGTTTCAAGAAAGGCAGGATACCCGCTGTTTATGAGGAATACGAGAAATTAAGGGGTCTGGAAGGCAATTACCAGGAGGAAAGATATCTGGTATCGGGAAAGAAAAAAGGGAAAGACAAAAAGAATCGAGAAGAAAAAACGGTGTGGCATGACTATGTAACAGGGATTGTGTATGAAGGTCATCAGGTCAATTTCATAGAGAGAGGGGAAAGAGAGGAAGGAAAATACCCGTTTTATTTCCTGACAGACCTGCCCGTAACGAAAAGGAGCGTAAAAGAGCTGTCGGAAGCTGGAAGGAGAAGGTGGGCGATCGAGAATGAGGGGTTCAATACCCAGAAAAACCATGACTATAACCTGGGTCATCGTTTCAGCCACAATTACCAGGCATGGAAGAAGCATTATTACCTGATACAGATAGGTCATATGATCTCACAGATCATAGAGGCGTGGGAGAAATTATGGGAAAAAGTGAAGCAGAGCAGGGAACAGAAACACCGGAGACTGCTGGAAGCCTGGAAACAGGAGCGACTGAAAGAATACATGACAGAAGAGAAGTTCCAGATCAGATTTGAATGGTGATGGCTGAAAGGAGGTGAAGAGAGGAATAGAAGTGACAACAAAACAGTGAAATATGCGGACAGGTCGGGAAACTATGAGATGGTATAATAAAGTTGTAACACCAAACAGGAAATAAATGATATATTCAATATAAAGAAAAGGAAGGTGTTACATATGCCAAAAACAAAGGTTTATGAGCCAGAATTTAAAAAGAAAATCGTACAGCTCTATTTAGAACAAGGACGCACGATAGAAAGTCTAAACGAAGAATTCCAATTAGGGGATGGAAC
>CAJTXA010000038.1 GCA_910579865.1 uncultured Lachnospiraceae bacterium | reverse complement strand
CTGGGATTGCTTCTTTCGTTACTTCTTCTAAAACTTCTGGGGTTGCTTCTTTTGTTACTTCTTCTAAAACTTCTGGGATTGCTTCTTTCGTTACTTCTTCTAAAACTTCTGGGATTGCTTCTTTCGTTACTTCTTCTAAAACTTCTGGGGTTGCTTCTTTTGTTACTTCTTCTAAAACTTCTGGGGTTACTTCTTTTGTAGCTTCTTCTAAAATTTTTTGTGTTATTTCTTCCTCTGGTTCTATTAAAAGTTCTGAACTTGTCTGTAATTTGGATTCTACCTCTTTTATAACTTCTTCTTTACTTTCTTGTTCTGCTTGTGAGAAATCTTCTGGTTCAACTTGCAATTTTGCTTCCTCTAACTTTACCTCCTCTTCAAATTTGGACTCTTTTTGTACCTCTAAATTTTCTTGTGGCTCTGACTCTATCAAAACTTTTTGATCAATTTGTGATTTTATCTGTTCATTTAACTTTACTTCTGGTTCTAACTTTATTAGAGTTTCTGATTTTCTCTCTAATTCTGGCTTAAATGAAATTGTTTTTTCCTCTTGTTTTATTTGTGATTGTGCTGGAGTTTCTGATGAAATTTTCATTCCTGCCTTTTGAGAACCTACAAGTCCTGTTGGCATTTCTGATTTTACCTTTGTCTCTGTTTTCATCGACGTTCCAAACCTAGCAGAAGTAACTGATTTTGTGGCAATCCCTGATTTTATTGGCATTTCTGAAGATATTGCTTTAGCTGGAGTTTCTTTTTTTTCTTCCATTCCTATAAAATCTCCAAAGTCAATATAATGAAAATTACTAATCAAAAATTGCATCGTATTCCAGCAATCTTTTACTGTATATAATACAGATGGAATCACACCTAGTTTCGCCCATAAATAAATATCATAGTTCCATGATATTGTATCTTTTCTGCTATATCTATCCTCTAAATGATAAACTTGTAAAATAGTTCCCTCTTCATTTCTTTGTAAAAAACGAACTCTTTTCAATCCGTCATCATATACACTTCCATCTTGTAAAAATATCCTTTTTCCTCTACACCTTTCTCCCAAACCAGCTGTTCCAAACGCTTTTGGCATATTAGATGTAGGAAGACTTGGAAGAATTTTCAATGCCTCTTCTTCTTTTAAGTAATCCCAAGCAATCATTCCAGCATTTATACGAATAGAGCTTCTTTCTGGTCTTTGTTCTGTTCGAAATAGCTTATCTAGATATCCTTGCTCCATTGGAATAAAAAGATCCGTTGCTCTATGCTGATACCAAGTCCCTTCTAAACTTACCAAACGAATAAATCCATTTATCCAATTATTTGGTATTTTAAAAATATTCTGAATGACAGATTCCATTTGACAGCACTTTTCTCTGGTCTCCTTTTTATCCATAATATTCCACTTTTTTTCCATCTTTCTACCTCACAATCACAATCGGTTTCATAATATCTTCTTGTATATGATAGCCATTCAAGACTACCTCCTGAATTGCTCCATTTACTATACTTTCTGAAGTTTTAATATATTTTCTAGAATCATACTCTTTACCGATTATTACATTTATTTTTTCATAACGTTCCTTTCTTAAATTTGTATTATTATAAACTTCAATGCATAAATCAAAAAATTTGGCTAACGTTCGTATCTGTTCCATCTTTCGGTTGGAAGTCATAATTTCATCTCTAATAAAATTCCATAATTGTTTAATTCCATTTTTATCTTTTCCTAGTGCTACAAAAGATTTAATATCCCAAGAACCACATAAATTTCTTAAATAAGATTTTTGACCTTTTTCCAACTTTAACATTCCTTGCCAAATACCACTAATTTCTTCTAATGGTTCAAATTCCTTTTTCTGATTTTGAAGCTGCTTTCCAATCTCCTCTTTTGCACTTTGAAGTTCCTTTTTCTCTTTTTCTAATTTCTTACATTTCTCATGTAACATTTCACACTCCATATGAACTTCTTCTAGTTGATGATAAAGAATTTCTTTTTCTCTCTCTAACTCTTTCATCCTCCATTGAAATTCTTCTGTAGAATTGTGATTACTTCTTACAATCTTTCTTATATTTTCTTGTACTTCTACATCTTTTAATAATTCGCATAAAATACATTTCAAACTAGTTTGTATTTCATTCATTCTCTATTCTCCTATTTTTTAATGCTATTTCCTTTCTTATATCCTTCATTACTTTACATAACATCCCAATTATTCTATCATACAATTTCCAAATATACAACAATAGAAAAATCATTTTAAAAAAGAAAATTTATTTCTCTATTTTCAGATATATATTTTCCTTTCTTAAAAAAATTAAAACAAAATAAAAACCTATTTAAAAATTCATTGCATTTTTATTAAACCAATGTTAAAATAAATACAATAATAACAATAAAGGAGAATTTTATGAAAATTTACGTAAATATAAAAAAAATGGGAAAACGAAAAAATTCCATTACTCAAGTCCCCTATTCTCTTCCCTTTCTTCCCAATACAGTCCAAGAACTAATTGAACAAGTTGTCTCTCTTTGTGTTCAAGACTATAACCAACGGGCTGAAAATCAAGAATTATTAAAAACCCTATCTCTATCAGATATAGAAGAACTGTCTTTTAGTGGAAAAATCAGTTTTGGACTAAACTATGGTGAAAAAAAAGCAAATATACAACAGGCAATTCAAAATGCTCTACAGTGTTTTGAAGATGGGATCTTTCGTATCTTCTATGATTCTACTGAATGGAAATCACTAAAAGAACAAATCACTCTTTCTGAAGGAAGCGAATTAACCTTTGTCCGTCTTACCATGTTATCAGGAAGAATGTGGTAAATGAAACGATTACTTTTGAAAAAAGGAGAATACAATATGACTTATAAATCTGAAAATGAAAAAAGAGAACTTAAAAGAAAAACTCTAAAAAAACAAATTCATCAACATAATCTAACCCTTTGGAAAGCACTTAATCTTTCCTATCAATAGGAGAAAGAACCAAACTATGAGCAAAACTTAGCAATCGAACATGAACTAAAAGAAAAATTTCAAACTATTTCGTTTGAATCAGCAGCTTCTCCTTCTACAAAAATTTTAGAGAGTTACCAATCTCTTTTTCATGCTTATATACCAAAAGAAAAACAAAAGAACGAGAAGAACTATGGAGTCTTGTAGGATATTACTATCCACGTAATCAAGATGATTTAATTGCAGCAGAATTAGATGCAGGTAATACAGATTTGTCTCAAATTATTGAAGATATTTTACTATCCGAAAATAATACCAATCTTATTACTACTGCAATAATTCGAGGTATTATAAAAAGCAGTCATACCTACCTCCATAAAGTACTTGGTGATTTCTTTTTAGCAGCTAGACTACAGGAAGGAGTACGTCAGGTTATCTGTGAAAATATGGACTGTGGAACAATAGAAGCATTTTTTACTTTATTTCAGATTATTACTGAACACGATCTGATTCGCTTTTCTGCAGTAAAACGTGTAATTTGTACTTGGACTGGACTATGTAACATCAATCACGTAGAACGTATTACAAACAAACAATTAGATTTAATAAAAAGTTCTCTCTCTAGCAAAACTTTTTGCCAAGCTTTAACTCAAAGTAATGATAGTGTCGAACTCTATATTGGTCTTTGGACACTTGGCTTTTATGAAGTGCAAGATGCGATTGATTGCTGCAAAGAATTAATTGCAAATGGAACAAGAAATCAAAAATTAGTCGTTTCTTATTATAATATTGCTTTGCAGCATAAAGCCTACACTATGCCAATTGCAAGCCAGATACTAGAAACTTATCCACAAGATATCGAACTTTGTACTGCATTTTTACCAACCTATCTGCTAGATAGCGAACAGGTTCTTTATTGTGCATGTTATGGAAAAAACTATAACTTTTCGAACCATATATACCACCCTATTTCCTGGGATACCTTCCATTTAAAAAAAGAACAAGCCAAAACACATTTCTTTCTTTGGAAAAATATTTATCAGATACTTCCAAAAAAAGGATATCTCTACTCTCCTTATATTTTTCCTTGGTATTATGTTTCTATCCTTCCATCACAAGCAGTATATTATATGGCACTATTTGCTTATATGTTGCAGGAAGAGGAACTAATCGATCAAGTGTGTCCTTTGATTTCCAAAATAGATCCCTCTTATCGTGATCTTTTTTTATGTTTGCTGTTACATCATCCAAAAACAAAACTTCAGCAGCAAACTTTATTACAGGCTTTGTCAGACAAACATTATAACACACGTGAGTGTGCATTTTCCTTAATTAAAAATCTAAATTTAGAAGAAAAAGACTATCAGCAATTACTTCTTTTGCTAAAATATAAATCAGCTGACACTCGTAACTATGTCTTAGATCTTTTAGAAAAACAAAAAAATCCCGAACTATCTTCTAGTATTACTGCACTTTTTACTGCAAAAAAAGAAGAAATGCATCTTGGTGGACTTGATTTATTAGTACGATTAAAAAAAGATCCAAAACGAAATACTGATTTTCAAACTTGTTGTACTTTACTTTCTTATCTTACTAATCCAACAGAAAAAGAGGCAATTATTATCTCTGAACTAACCAACTCTTCACAAACCGATTCTATCTTAAATCAAAAAGGATATGGTCTTTATAATCCAGATGTAGAGATGACTCTTCCAATTAGAAAAACAGATCCGACTTTTATAAATCAGTTATTTCAAAAACAAAAAACAGATGCTTTTCCCAATAAAAAAGAAGAATTGTTTGCTCTTCTTGATCAATTAGAAACACTCTATACACAAAATCAAAACCTAGAATATAAAACCTATCAGGGAGAAGAAAGGCTATTAGATAATATATTTTGTCCTGTCAGCTATGAACCTTCTGATTATTTAGAACGTTATCCATTTCCAGAACTATGGCGTAAATTCTATTACGAACAGATAAAGGATTTCTCCACGCTAGTTAATCTTTATTTCTTCGTGCAGATAGGAGATCCTACCTCCTATGAGCAAACAATTATGAGCTATTTTCTTCCATTGGCAAAACAAATCTATGAAGATGACTATTTAAACATCGATTTTGATTTTAAACGTTATCCACATTTTAATTCTTTATATCGAATTATTTATAACCTATTTCACTCCTATTCTAAACAGGAAGATAATAGAAATTTACTATTGCAAGCAGCATGTCCTCTATTTACTTTTATTTTTGATTTACCTGTAGAAGAAAGTATTTATATTGTAGAAAAAAATATGAAGTTAAAACTACTTATTATGCTCTAAAATCCCTTTGGTTTTCTCCGTTTTTCTCTTGTTTAAAAAATTGGAAAACGGACTTTGAATTTGATCAGATGTTTTTCTATTTTCAATCAGGTAATCAATTCTATAAAACAGACCTATTTCCGTTAAGTTTCTTAGACTATGTAAAAGCATATGATAGAAAGCTTATTTCACTGGATCATCTTTATCAGGCTGCTTTTGATGGAAAACATTATATTGGCCTTAATCATACCTTTTGTGAACTTCAACCAATTATTTGTTATCCAGAATCACTTGCCAAACCAAAAAGCTGCTATTTAAAAGAAAAAGAAACAAAAAAAGATAGTGCTATTCTGCAAATTGCACAAGAAATCTACTGGAATATTGTTGAAATAATTTTACAAGTAGAATTAAAACGCAGTGAAACCTGTACTCAATTTTCCTATGTTATTGATTCTATCTGTAAAATACGTGGTGCTGCTTATTTAATTGAAATTTTAACTGCACTAGGAAATGATACTTTCTCTTATAACAGATACGAAGATAAAGTTTCCTGCCTTTCTCATCTTCTTCTTGTCAGTGAACCATTGCTAGAAGAAAATGGAACAACCCTAAAAAAACTTTTAAAAGGGAAAAAAAATCTCAGAAAAACGCCTTATTGAAGTAGCTATGTATAATCAAAACTGGATTGATTGTATAGAAGACTATCTTGGCTGGTCTGGATTAAAAAGTGGTATTTACTATTTTATTGCCCATACAAATACTTCATTCTCCGATCATGTAAAAGCTATGATAGCCAAATATTCTCCACTTTCTATCGAGGAACTAAACAATGGTGCCTTTGATTTAAACTGGTTTAAAGAATGTTATAAACAACTTGGTGAAAAACATTTTCAATTTCTTTATGATAGTGCAAAGTATATTTCTGATACCAACAAACATACTCGTACTAGAAAATACTCTGATTCTGCTTTAGGCAAGATAACCGTGGAAGAATTAGAAACTATAATACAGGACAAACGAAATAAAGATTCTCTTATGTCCTATGCTTTAGTTCCAATAAAAAATGAAAAAGATATTTTACACCGTTACCAATTTTTGCAGCAATTTTTAAAAGAAAGCAAACAATTTGGTGCTCAACGAAAGGCCAGTGAAGGACTTGCTGTTTCGACTGCACTACAAAATCTTGCTACAAATACAGGATATTCTGACGTCACTCGGCTCACTTTAAATATAGAAGCCAAATTAGCGGAATATAAAAAAGCATGTTTTCAATGGCAAAGCGTAGATAATATTCAGATAAAAATTCAAATTCAAGAAGATGGAAAGCCTTCCATTGTTTGTGAAAAGAACGAAAAAACTTTAAAATCAATCCCTGCGAAATATAAAAAACAGCCTGCCATATTAGAATTAAAAGAAAATTGTAAACAATTTCACGATCAATTTAGCCGAACAAAAACTATAATGGAACAATTTATGGAAGATGGTACTACATTTACTGTTTCTGAAATAGTAAAAAAAAAATCGCAAAAACTTACACCCAAAAAAAGGATTCGATTGGCTCATCCGTTTGATCTATGGAAACTTGGTGTCTGGCAGGACTATCAGAAAATTCTGTTTGATCAGAAAATAAAACAACCATTTAAACAAATTTTTCGAGAATTATATGTAAAAACAGAAGAAGAACTTGATCGTATAAATTCCCTTCGTTATGCAGGAAACCAAATCCAACCCCAAAAAACTATTGCCTGCCTAAAAAATCAACATTGGGTAGCTGATTATGAAAATGGCTTACAAAAAGTCTATTACAAAGAAAATATTGTTGCCCGCATTTATGCTATGGCAGATTGGTTTTCTCCTAGTGATATCGAAGCCCCTACCTTAGAATGGGTAGAATTTTCTAACCGAAAAACTTTTCAGCAAATTCTGATTAAAGAGGTACCTGATCGAATCTTTAGTGAAGTTATGCGAGATGTTGATTTAGCAGTTAGTGTTGCACATGCTGGTGGCGTTGATCCAGAAACCAGTCATTCTACAATTGAAATGCGAAAGATGATTTTATCATTTAATTTACCTCTTTTTGGATTAAATAATGTAGAATTTACCAAAAGCCATGCGTTGATTTACGGAAAACGTGGAAATTATACGATTCATTTAGGAAGTGGCGTTATTTTTAAACAAAGTGGTATACAGATCATGGTATTGCCAGTACATTCACAGCATCGTGGAAAACTATTTTTACCTTTTATTGATGAAGATCCAAAAACCGCAGAAATTATGTCTAAAATTGTACTTTTTGCAGAAGACGAGAAAATAAAAGATCCTTATATTTTAAGGCAATTATAATATCTGATTCTTTTTTATCTTTAATTGCTTAAACTAAATTTTTAGCAATACATAAGGTGCCTTACCCTACAAGCACCTATGTATTGTTAAAAATTTTTTCTAATACCATTGTTATTTCTTCACAATTTCCACATTGAAACAACTCTGCTTTATACCGTTTTGTTCCTATTTGTTTTTTCATAAAATAAGATGTAATTTTTTTCATATACGCTAGAGTAAAGCTTTCATCATAATAGCAATTACACAAGGCTAACTGTTCCTGTAAAAGAGTCAAGCGGCTTTTTTTTATTGGGGTATTAGTAAGTTCACTAAAAATATAAGGATTTTCCAGGGCATACCGTCCAATCATAATTCCATCTGCTCCTGTCTCTTTCATCATTTTCTCTGCATCTTCTACCGAATAAATCCCACCATTTGCAATTACTGGAATTTGTACGACCGCTTTTGCCTGCTGGATTTGCTCATAGTAAGGTTCTCCTTGATACATCATATTTCGGCTTCTTCCATGTATTGTTATCATAGCAGCTCCAGAATCCTCACACATCTTAGCAAATTCGGCTGTTATCATATTTGACTCTGTAAGTCCCGTTCGAAACTTCACTGTAACAGGCCGCTTCCCACCTGCACAAGCTTTTATTATTTTAGAAGCCCGATGCAAGTCTCCCATTAAAGCACAGCCTTCTCCACTTTTTATTACATTAGGAACAGGACATCCCATATTAATATCAATAATATCATATCCTTCTAAAATTTCTACTCGACACATTTCAGCCATAACTCGACTATCTTCCCCAAGTATTTGTACTGCTTTAGGAGTTTCTTGTTCTGTTGTAAATAGTAGTGTCTGTGTTGCCTTGTCCTTATATTTTAAAGCATTGCAGCTTACCATTTCTGTATAACTTAAAGCTGCTCCTAGTTCTCTTACCATCATTCGAAATGGATAGCAGGTATATCCAGCAAGTGGTGCCATTAATATATTATTTTGAAGCAGGATATTTCCTACTTGAATTGTTTTTCGTTCCAGATAAATCCCTTCCCTTTCTATTTCTTGGTTAAATTCCTTCTAAAACTCTTCCAATTACACAAAAAATAAAAAATATTCCAATATTGACTACCACAATTGTGGCTCCAACTGGAGTAGACAAAAGAATGGAAAGCAAAATTCCAACCACTGCTCCTAATACAGAAATTACAGTGCTGCAAATTGTCACACTTTGAAAACTTTTAAAAATCCGCATTGCAGAAAGTGCTGGAAATATAATTAAAGCAGATATTAAAAGAGAGCCTACTAAATTCATTGCCAATACAATTACAATTGCTGTTGTCACTGCAAGAAAAAGATTATATGCTTCCACTCGGATTCCAGTCGCCTTTGCAAAATTTTCATCAAATGTAACTGCAAAAATTTTATGATAAAATAGGCAAAAAAGCAAGGTTACAAGAATTGACATAATGATACAAACCCATACATCAAAAGAAGATAACGTTAAAATCGAAGTGGAACCAAATAGTGTGCTACATACATCTCCACTAATATTGGAGGAAGTAGAAAATACATTCATAATCAAATACCCCAAAGCCAAAGCTCCAACGGATACCATTGCGATCATAGCATCTCCATTGATCTTTACATTTTGTCCTGTTCGCAATAACAAAATTGCTGCTGCTATCGTAATCCCAAATACCAATAAGGTATCCCCTGCTAAATTCACAACAGAAGCAATGGCTATTGCTCCAAATGCTACATGAGACAATCCATCTCCAATAAAAGAATATCGTTTTAAAACCAGTGTAACTCCAAGTAAGGAAGAACAAAAAGCAATTAGTACTCCTACAATTAATGCATTTTGAACAAATGGATAGGAAAAATAATTTTCTAATTTTACAAAAATATCACTCATTTTATCCCTCTCCTTCCTGTAAATAATGCTTTCCGATTGTGCTAGTCAAATATCCCTCTTTTGTTCCAAAATAAAGGGGAGTATAGCCAATATGCAAGATTTTTGAAGCATATCGAATGGCGGCTCTTAGATCATGAGAAATCATTATAATCGTCAATCCAAACATTTGATTTAACTTGGCAATGAAATCATACATCTCTAAAGCGGCCTTTGGATCAAGTCCAGCAATTGGCTCATCTAACAATAAAAGCTGTTTCGTTGCACAAAGTGCTCTTGCTAACAATACACGCTGCATTTGACCACCAGAAAGTTCCCGATAACAACGATTTTGCAGCTCTAGTATATCTAGTTTCTCCATCATTTCTTTGGCTCTTTTTTTCTCTTCTTTCTGATAAAATGGTCGAAATCCTCCTTGATTTAAGCATCCTGAACGTACAATTTCTTTTACAGATGCAGGAAAATCTTTTTGAATTACTGTCTGTTGCGGCAAATAGCCAATTTCATTCGGCTGAAATCCATCTTTTGTCAGAATCGTTCCTTCCATTAAAGGATGAAGCCCAAGAATCGTTTTCATTAAAGTACTTTTTCCAGAACCATTCTCTCCTATTATAAAAAGATAATCCCCCTTTTCTACAGAAAAGTTGATATTTTCTGCTACTGTTCGTCCTTCATAACCTACTTTTACATTCTGACAAGTAATTAACGCCATTTCTTTCTCCATTTCTATCTTTTCTTTCTCTATTCTTTTAATCCCTGTTTTAATAACTCTAAATTTTGTTCCATTACCGAAAGATAACTAATTCCTTCTTCTATTTCTTTTTCTGTTACTGCCTGCAAAGAATCTAATACCAAAATCGTTTGATTTTTCTTTTTTGTACTGTTAATCACTGTTTTTGCTATGGAATCATCTGAAGTTTCAATTCGGTAAACAACAGGCAAATTATATTCTTCTACTTTTTCAGAAAGAAAAGCAATCGTTTCAAAACTTGCCTCTGTTTCAGCAGAACATCCAGCAAATGCAGCATAATACTTCCATCCATAATCTTCAATCAGATAACGAAATGGAAAACGATCGGCAAATAAAAGAACTTTTTGTTTTGTAGTATCTGACAATTCTTGATAACTTTTCTCTAATTGCTGTAATTGTTTTTGATAATTCTCTGTATTTTTTTGATAATTCTCCTGATTTTCTGTATCTAGCTCTTTTAATGCCTGTGAGATTTCCTGACAAATTCGCTCCGCATTTTTTAAAGATAACCAAATATGTTCGTCATATTCTATCTCAGAACTTTTTTGTTCATTTGGATCTTCTTGCATCCCCTCTACCAATTCCTCTTCCCATACTCGATCGCCTAATACTTCCATCATAGAAATTACTTTTTGTTCTTGGTTTCTACTATTTTTTAACGCCTTTTTTAACCATTCCTCTGACTCTCCCCCTACATAAATCAATAAATCACAATCTGAAATCGCAATCATGTCTTCTGCGGATGGCTGATAACTATGAATATCCACCCCGCTTTTTAATAAATAGGTTACTTTTACATTACTCGTATTTTCTCCTAAAATCTGTTGTACCCAGTCATATTGCGGATATGTTGTACAAACAATATGAAATGTTTTTTCTTTTTCATTTGAATTTGCCTGTACACCTTGAAATGGAATCGAATTCTGCCTTGTACTTGAACAAGCAGTCAATGTTATAACACTCATTATTAGTAGTAGAAAAAAATACTTTTTTTGATTCCAACTTTGAAAATTCATTTTTTATTACTCCTTTTTTCTTATTTTTATGAATTTTTCTTTTCTTATTTTTTATCTTTATTTTTGACAATCCTGACACATTCCATATAAAATCGAATTATCACATTGAATGGTAAATCCATGATGTTCTTTTATATGCATCTCAATTTCTTCCATAAAACAACAATTTAGATGCATAATTTTTCCGCATTGAATACATTGCAAATGTAAATGACAATGACAGTTATGTTCTGGTTCTATATATTGAAAACCCGATTTCTCTCCTTTTTTTGAAGTATATTTCATTACACTGCCTTCTTCTACTAGTTTATCCATATAGCGATAAATAGTAGATAAATTCACTTCATATCCGTTCTGTTCCATGTTGGCCTTTATTTCTGATACAGAAATACTGCGATCCTTTTGCATTTTCAAAAATTCCAGTATCTGTTGTCGATTTTTTGTTTTATAACTTTCCTTTCTTATCATTGAAATAAATCCACCTTCTCTACCTCTATATTAAAACGCAACTCATTTGCAAATTAGTTGTAACACGTTTTCTTTTATGTGTCAATCATTTTTTCTCCTTTTCTTAAGCCAAAATACAACTTTTCATTTTATTCTAGTCATGTTATAATCCTATTAGAAAAATCAGACTAGTCCAACTATTTATCAAAACAATCAGGAGGAATCCATATGATTTCATTTGAAAACGACTATACAACAGGCGCACATCCTAAGATCCTGCAACGTTTCATCGATAGTAATTTCGAATCTTTATCTGGTTATGGAACCGATTCATACTCCAAACAGGCTCGCAATAAAATTAAACTAGCCTGTGCATGTCCTAATGCAGATATCTATTTTCTTGTAGGCGGAACACAGACTAATACTGTTATTATTTCTTCTTTATTAGAAAACTATGAAGGAGTTATTACTGCAAATACCGGACATATTCAGGTACATGAAGCAGGTGCGATTGAGCGTACTGGTCACAAAATTCTTACTTTACCAGAACAAAATGGCAAGATTCTTCCTGAACAGTTAGAGCAATATCTCTCTTCTTTCTATCAAGATAACAACCATGAACATATGGTATTTCCTGGTATGGTTTCTATCTCTTATCCAACAGAATATGGAACCTTATATAGCAAAAAAGAATTAGAACAACTATCCCAAATCTGCCATTTTTATCAAATCCCTCTTTATTTAGATGGGGCTCGTTTAGGTTATGGTCTAATGAGTCGAGAAGCGGATCTTACTCTTCCTGACATCGCTCAATTTTGTGATGTATTCTATATAGGAGGAACCAAAGTTGGTGCTCTCTGTGGAGAAGCTGTTGTATTTTCTAAAAATAATACACCAAAGCACTTTTTCACTCAGATAAAAAGACAAGGTGCATTATTAGCAAAAGGACGTTTACTTAGTCTGCAATTTGATACCTTATTTACGGATAATCTCTATTATCAGATCAGTAAACATGCAATTGATATGGCAGAAGAACTAAAAAAATGTTTAAAAGAAAAACAATACTCTTTCTATTTAGAATCTCCTACCAATCAACAATTTATTATTCTAGAAAATGCAGAAATGGAACGCCTAAAAAAACAGGTTCGATTTAGTTTTTGGGAAAAATTCGATGCCAACCATACAATTGTCCGTTTTGCAACTAGTTGGTCAACGACAAAAGAAGAAATAGAACAATTAAAAGAAATTCTCTAAATTTTATATTTTTTTACTATGAAAAAAGGAGTTTTATTATGAAAATTGCCATTTTATACCTACTCATTATGAATCTTTATGCCTTTTCTTTAATGGGTATTGATAAACAAAGAGCGTTCAAACATAAATGGAGAGTTTCAGAAAAAAAACTCTTCCTTTCTGCTCTATTAGGAGGCAGTATTGGGTCTCTGTTTGGTATGTATCTTTTCCACCATAAAACCAAACATTGGTATTTTGTTTATGGTATTCCTACTATCCTTTTTTTACAGGCTTTTCTTATCTTTTGGTGTTTTTTCAATTCTTTTCTTAAAACAATTTTATTAGGAGCTGATAACGTATGTTTCAAGTATTTCAACCTTCCAATCAGGATATAGCAAGCTGTGCAGAGGTTTATCTCTCTGCTTATCGTTCCAAACCCTGGAACGAAACATTTGATAAAACTACAATTGAAAATTATATTCTAAGTTACTGCCATTCCGATACTATGAAATGCTTTGCAGCTGCAATTGACCATACCATAATTGGAATTGCTCTAGCGCTTCTTGTTCCAAGTATCCATACACCCTATCTTAGAATTGAAGATTTTTGTATTGAACTAGAAAGCCAAAGAAAAGGATATGGTACTTTATTTATCCATTCTATTTTAAAAAAAGCAAAAAAATTAGGGTGTGATTCTGTCCTTTTAAATACACAAAGAAATTTTCCTTCTCATAAATTTTATTTAAAGAATGGATTTTCGGAAATCGAGTCTGTATTATTATACTCTAAGATAAAATAATTATAGATTTTGGAAGCAATAACCCTCTGCTTCCAAAATCCAATTTATAATTTACTCTATTATCGAAATTTTTAATTCATCTAACTGCTTTTGATCTACTATATCAGGTGCTTTACTCATCAAACAAGAGGCATCCTTTACCTTTGGAAACGCAATGACATCTCGAATATTTTCTTCCTGTGCCATCAGCATAACCAGCCGATCCAATCCATAAGCTAATCCTGCATGAGGTGGCACACCATATTGAAATGCTTGTAATAAAAATCCAAATCGTTCATAAGCGGATTCTTTTGTAAACCCAAGTGCCTCGAACATTTTTTCTTGTATATCACTTTGATAGATTCGAACACTTCCTCCACCGATTTCCACTCCATTTAAAGTAATATCATATGCCTTTGCTCGTACTTTTCCAGGATCGGTCTCTAATAAAGGTAAATCCTCCTCCATTGGCATAGTAAATGGATGATGCATTGCCACATAGCGGTTCTCTTCTTCTGAAAATTCAAAAAGAGGAAAATCTGTAATCCATAAAAACTTATATTCATCCTTTTTTAAAAGTCCTTGCTGCTTTGCCATCTCTAAACGAAGCGCTCCTAATACTGTATAGACAAGACTATTTTTATCGGCAGCAAATAGTAATAAATCTCCTGGTTTTCCTTCTAGTCTTGTAATAATCTTCTCTAACTCTTCTTCTGTCATAAACTTAGCAAAAGAAGATTTATAATTTCCATCTTTATCAATTGCTAGATAAGCCAATCCTTTTGCACCAACTCCTTTTGCAAAATCTACTAATGCATCAATCTTTTTCCGAGGCATTGCTGCTTGTCCATTAACATTAATTCCACGTACGGTTCCACCTTGTTCTAAAGCACTTTTAAATACACTAAACTCACAATTTGCAACTAAATCTGAGATATTTTTTAATTCCATTCCAAAACGAATATCTGGTTTATCTGAGCCAAAACGATCCATTGCCTCCTGCCAACTCATCCTCTGAAATGGAAGTGATACTTCAACTTGCAGCACTTCACGAAATAGAGTCGCTAATAGACGTTCATTCACATCCATCACATCCTCCATATCCACAAAAGACAATTCCATATCAATCTGCGTAAATTCTGGTTGTCTATCTGCCCTTAAATCTTCATCCCGATAACATCTTGCTAACTGAAAATAGCGATCATAACCAGAGCACATCAGTAATTGTTTAAAAATCTGCGGAGACTGTGGTAATGCATAAAAATTTCCCGGATGAATCCGGCTAGGAACAAGATAATCCCTCGCCCCTTCTGGAGTACTTTTGCAAAGTGTAGGAGTTTCTATTTCTAAAAATCCTTCTGATGCCAAAAAAGAACGAGTTAAAACAGCAACCTGACTTCGTAACATTAAATTTCTTTGTAAATCAGGTCTTCTTAAATCCAAATAGCGATATTTTAAACGCACCTCATCCTTTGTTTGAGAATGTTCTTCGATTGGAAATGGTGGTGTCAGTGCCTCTGACAAAATTCGTATTTCAAATGCCCGAATCTCAATTTCTCCTGTTATCATTGCTTGATTGATTGCACCGGATCTTGCTTCTACCCTTCCCACTACAGCAATTACAAACTCACTGCGAAGGGTTTCTGCCTTTGCAAATCCTTCTTCCTTTACAGAATCTGTATCAAATACAATCTGAAGCAATCCAGAACGATCTCTTAAATCTACAAAAATTAAACTTCCCAAATTTCTTCTCTTTTGTACCCATCCCATTACAGTAACCACTTCTCCAATATTTTGATTGGATACTTCTGTACAGCGATGTGTCCTTTTTAAACCTTTCATTGATTCTGCCATACTTCTTCCTCGTTTCTATCTATATTTTTTCTCTTTTACTTTAAGGCTTCCCGAAAGAATTTTTTAAATACAGTATATCCTTCTTTTTCCAACTGTTCTATCTGAAATTTTTTATTTTTATTCATTCGCATCAAGCTGACCTGAACGCCACTTTCTCTTTCCTTTTGTGCCTCTGTAATAATTTTACAAATCTCTTCTTTTGCAATTCCTTTTTCAATTAAAAATGCTACTTTTTGTTTCTTCTTTGGAATCTGAAATCCTTGTTCCATTAAAAGCATAATAATTCGTTCAAATCCAATTGAAAATCCACATGCTGGTACATCTGTTCCAGTAAACTTTCCAACCATCTTATCATAACGTCCACCACCGCCGCAACTTGCATGAAATGCTGGAATCGCAATTTCAAAAATCGTTCCAGTATAATAAGACATCCCTCGAACCAAAGATGGATCAAACACCATCTGAAAATCTGCTGTTTTGGTCTGACTTACACTATCTATAATCTCTTTTAATTCACTCGATACAGCATCTTCTAGATATTCTCCTAATGTTTCCACCAAAAACGCCAACCCATTCTCTGCATCTGAAATTTCTTGAAAAAGATTGAGATATTTTGATACCATTTCCTTAGAAAAACCATTTTCTAAAAGCTCTGCCTCTACTCCTTCTGCTTTTATTTTATCCATCTTATCTAATGCAATAAATACCTGATCATAATTTTCTTCTTCAAATCCGCTATAAGCAGCCATTGCTTTTAAAATTCTTCTATCATTAATTCGAATCTCAAATCCTGAAAATCCCAATTTACTAAGTGTTGTTGTAGTAGCCAAAATCAATTCAATTTCTGCTAAATTAGATGGCTCTCCTAAAATATCAATATCACACTGATAAAATTGCCGATAACGTCCTTTTTGTGGATTATCTGCTCTCCATACACTTCCAATTTGCAACGCTTTAAATGGAGTAGAAATCTTACTGCTGTTATTGGAATAATAGCGAACCAAAGGAAGTGTCAAATCATACCGCAGTCCACAATCCACTAAATCTTTTTCACAACTTGCTTCATTCAGATTCAATTTTTCTCCACGTTTTAGAATTTTAAAAATTAATTTTTCATTTTCTCCCCCCTGTTTGCTGCTTAAATTTTCAATATGTTCTACACTTGGTGTCTCTATTGTAGAAAATCCAAACGCATGATATGTTTCTTTAATTACACCAATTACATACTCACGAACTTCCATTTCCAAAGGCAAAACATCTTTCATACCAGTAACTGGTTTTTTTATCAATCCCATACACTCTCTCCTATTCTCTTTTCGCATCTATCCTTCTAAATCTATTTTTTATCTTTTATTTCATACTCTAACTTTATTACTTCTTTTTCTCTTACTTAAAACTTAATAAAGACTCTTTTACAAGTTTGCCTGTTATTTTATAATGTTTCTTTCTATATGCATGTTATCTTGTTTATTATACTTTTTGCAATATACTCTGTCAATCATTTTTCTTGTCTTATCTTTTTCCTATTTGTTTTCTTTCAAATTTTTCTTATATAATGTATACTCATTTTATATACAATAAAAAAATAACAAAAATACAGCAAAAAGAAACAAAACATAAAATTACAAATTGTACTTAATAAAAAATCTTTTGTTGGAACAAGACATATAGAATTTATTTTATAATTAATAAAAGGAACTGCTGCCCAAAGCATAAAAAAAGCAATCAGCACAGGTTGGAACAATTTTATAAGCACTTGTGTACAAAGCAAATATTTTAATTCTCTCTGATTTTTTCCAGCATAAAATAAAAACCAAATATTTCTTTTCTCCTTTTTTAAATCAATAACCTGTGATAAAGATATCGTCCAAAATCCCATTGTCATATCTCCCCAATTTGCAAAACAATTAGAAACGTATAAAATAGAAGTAAGTATAATCATTGAAAAAATATAAAGAAGATAATCCGATATGGATCGGTTCGCATTACGAAATGCTAATTTAAAATACATCGGAAACACCCCCTGTTACTTTTGGATCTATGTCAATACTTTGGACAAAAAAAGTCGAAAGATTATGCTGCTTTTTTGAGTTCCTCATCCTCCTTTTGC
>CAJTXA010000037.1 GCA_910579865.1 uncultured Lachnospiraceae bacterium | reverse complement strand
AGCCATTCCTTTGCTATGATAGAAAAACGAACTTCCTGTTTCTCTACCTTCTCTTCCACTACAGATTCTGCTAATATTTTTGCAGACAATAGCTTCTCTTTTACTTCATTATAAGTTCTTGCATACACGGAACGGGTTATCGTTTTACCTGATTGTAGTTCTGTTATATAATATCTACCTTCCCAACGTCCATCCTTCCTCTTTCGAATATTCTCTCCACGTCTTGACATTTTCAAATCCTCCTGACCATTATTTTGACCCATAATAAAGAAAATTTATAGGATTTCCGTAATATTTCATCAAAATACAAAATAAAAATACAAGAATACATTGACAAAATTTACTATTGAAAGTATAATCGTTAGTAGATAATTTACAAATATTCAATTTTTTCTTACGAAAAATAGGATTTTTTGTTGATTATGGACTTCGTAGATTGTGATAATCTACGAAAAAGAAATTTAGAATTCGACAAATTTTATAGCTATAAAATAAACTCCTTTTATTAGATAAAGAAACATCTAAAAAAGGAGATATTTTATACCTAAAAACTATATTTTTCCAAGAACCATAATTTCATATGGTTTCATTGTATATCTTTCTTCGAAAGGTATTTTTCTGCCTTCATAATTTTCCAGTAATATTTCCCAACTACTCTGCTCTTTTGGTATCTTTATATTTTGCTCCTTTCTACCAAGATTACAAAATACAACTATCTGCTGTTCCTGAAATATTCTCTGGTAAGCCAACACCATATCCGTTTCTGTCTCCAAAAAGGAAATTTTTCCTTTTGCAATTACTGGATATTTTTTTCTCATAGCAACCAGTTTTTTATAAAAAGTAAGAATTGAATTTTTGTCATTTTGCTGTGCTTCTACTGTAATTTCTTTTCTAAATTCTGCAGACATTGGAATCCATGGTTCTTCTTTGGAAAATCCACCATACTTTTCCTTATTCCACTGCATAGGAGTTCTACTGTTATCCCGAGATCTTGCCGCTAAAATCTCAAGCGCTTCCTTTTTCGTCTTTCCATTTTCTAGCAAAATTTGATAATAGTTCAAACTTTCTATATCTCTATATTGTTCTATAGAAGGATAATGTGCATTTAACATTCCAATCTCTTCTCCCTGATAAATATATGGTGTACCACGCATGAAATGGATCATACCTGCTAACATTTTGGCTGACTCTTTCCAGTAAATGCCTTCATCTCCCATTCTGCTCACAATACGAGGTTGATCATGATTACACCAAAATAACGTATTCCATCCATCTCCCTGCTGCATTCCTATCTGCCACTCGATAAAAAGTTTCTTTAATTTTTTATAGTCCACATCCTTAAGCGCCCATTTATTTCCGTCTTTATAATCCACTTTCAGATGATGGAAATTAAAACACATAGAAAGCTCTTTTTCTTTTGGTGCAGAATATCGAATACAATGTTCTAGCGATGTAGAGGACATTTCGCCTACTGTTATAAAATCTTCAATTCCAGCATCACTTACTAGTTCTTTTAGATATTCGTGAATATGAGGACCATCACTGTAGAATCTTCTTCCATCTCCTTCAAAATCATCTTCCATCTGTTCTGGTTTAGAGACTAGATTAATCACATCAAATCGAAATGCTTTAATTCCTTTTTCTTTCCAAAATCGAAGAATTTCTTTTAATTCTTCCCGTACTTTAGGATTATCCCAGTTTAAATCTGCCTGTGTTACATCATACAGATGCAGATACCACTTCTTCAATTTAGGTATATATTCCCATGCAGAGCCACCAAATTTTGACTTCCAGTTTGTAGGAACATGATCCGGCGTACCCTCTTTGAAAATATAATATTTCTGATAGTTTTCATCTCCTTTTTGTGCTTTTTGAAACCATTCATGTTGTGTAGAAGTGTGATTAAACACCATATCCAACATAATTTTTATACCCCGTTCTTCACTCTTTCGGATTAAATTTTCTAGTTCTTCCATTGTTCCAAACTTTGGATTAATTTTTCGATAATCTGCTACATCATAACCATTATCTCTTTGAGGTGAAGGAAAAAATGGTGTCAACCACAAATAATCTACTCCTAGTTCTTGCAAATAATCTAATTTTTCAGTTATCCCAGAAATATCACCAAAACCATCCCCATTGGTATCTCGAAAAGATTTTGGGTAAATCTGATAAACTACTTTGTCACTAAAATCTTCCATTTTATATCTCCTTTATCTCCATTCTGCCACTCTTGTTTCTTTTTCCTTTACATCCATTCCTATGTGAAACTGAATATTCTTTGCATTTCCTTCTTCTGTAATAATACATACTGTAACATCAGGATGACCTGCCGCTTTAATTTTTGCTTTGTCAAATTTAATCAATGGTGTGCCTGCAAGAACTTTCTGACCTTTCTGTACCAAATATTCAAATCCATTCCCATTCATACTTACTGTGTCAATTCCGATATGTAATAAAACTTCCATACCATTTTCTAGTTTTAATCCACAAGCATGTCGAGATTCTGGCATCAATACATTAATCTCTGCATCTACTGGTGCATATAGTATTTCGTTTTCTGGAATAATTGCCATTCCATTTCCCATAATTCCCTCCGAAAAAACACCATCTCCGACTTCCGTTAATGATATCGCCTTTCCAGTTAAAAATGCGGTGAATATAGATTTTGCTGCAACATCCTGCTCCGTTTTCGCAGTTTCTGTTAGTTCCACAGTTTTATTCACTTGAGCAAGTTGCAAACGTTTCTTTCCAACAATAACGGTCATCATAAATGGAATAACAACTGCAATTACTGAACAAACTGCAAAAGAAACCATAAACGAAGGCTGAATAGACAAAATACCTGGAATACCACCAACACCAATTGCATTTGCAGTTGTTCCTGTTGCTACACAGACAACTGCTGCTATTCCAGAACCAATCATTCCGCAGACAAATGGAAAGCCTCTCTTTAAATTCACACCAAAAATTGCTGGTTCTGTAACACCAAGATAGCAAGAAATACATGCTGGAATATTTACTTCTTGTGCTTCTTGATCGTTTCTCTGTAGCCAGATCATTCCAACAACTGCAGAACCCTGCGCAATATTTGATAACGCAATCATCGGCCACAGCATTGTTCCGCCATAATCTGCTATCAGTTGTAAGTCAATTGCATTTGACATATGATGAAGTCCTGTTATTACAAGAGGAGCATAGACAATACCAAAAATCGCACCAAACACAATTTTAAATGTTCCTGTGATTCCAGCAAATACCAGTGCAGAAACGGCTGCTCCAATTTTCCAACCAATTGGACCTAATAAAAAATGTGCAGCCATTACAGATAATAGCAAACTACAAAATGGAACGACAATCATTGAAACAACTTGCGGTGTGATCTTGCGAAAGAATTTTTCCAAATAGGCTAACATAAATGCAGCTAAAATCGCTGGAAGAACCTGACCTTGATAGCCAATCATATTGATTTGAAAACTACCAAAATTCCACTTTGGAATATCTGCCATTGCTGTCCCTGCAACTGCATATGCATTTAATAGTTGACCAGATACCAATGTTAGACCAAGTATAATACCAAGCATCTGTGTAGTCCCCATCTTTTTTGTCACAGACCAGCAGATACCAACTGGAAGCATATGGAAGACTGCCTCCCCAATTAGCCAGAGAAAACTGTCAATGCCTGCCCAAAATTGACTAATGTCACACAAAGTCTTTGTTCCATTTTCAAACAAATACAAGCTGTCAATACAATTTCTAAACCCCAATATCAAACCACCTGTAATAATTGCTGGAATCAGAGGTGCAAAAATCTCTGCCAATGCAGCAATTACACGTTGCAATACATTTTGATTTTTCTTTGCTGCCTGTTTTACTGCATCTTTTGATACCCCTTCAATTCCTGCCTCCTTTACAAAGTCATTATAAAAATCAGCCACTGTATTCCCAATAATTACTTGAAATTGTCCTGATTGTGTAAAGCTTCCTTTTACAGCCTTCATTGCTTCGATTGCTTTTACATCTGCTTTTTTTGGCTCGACCAAAGCAAAACGCATCCTTGTCATGCAATGTGAAACTGCTGCAATGTTCTCTTTTCCACCCACCAAATGTAACAACTGTTTTGCATCTTCTGCATATTTTCCCATGCTTTCGTTACCTCCATTTGTCTTTATACTTGTTTAAACATCTTCTCTGATTTTGTTATAGCATACTTATTTAAACATGTCAATCCTTTTTAGAAAATTTGTTTAAACAAGTTTTCGTGTTTTTATAAGAATTTTATAAAAAACGATATACGAAATAATATAGAAAGGTTTAAAACACAAAAAAGCTGGCTCTATCTACCAGCTTTCCTGCTAAAACAAATATTTACTATATCCAACGCTTTCCTTATGTAAATAACAGATAAATTATATGACAGTTATTTGATTTTATTATAGCTTTTGTTTACAAATACTGTAAAAATTACTTTTTCCAACTATTTAGAAATTTTATAGTATAAATAGTATTCTAATTAATATGAAATATCCTTTTCTACAAAATGCGTATCATAAAGTTCCCAGTATTTTTGATATATTCTATCCTCCTGCCCATCTAGGTTTAATTGAAATAGCCTAAATGCTGCATAACACCTCCACTTCTTGGATTGTTTCTATCATGTGTTGCTGTATGGAATACCATCTTGTTTTAACTGTTCAATAAGAACCTTTCCTGCCTCTGTAACAATCCCCCTGTGCCAAAACTTCTTATGAAGTGCATAACCTAAATCATAGCTATCATCTGTACTTACTTTTATATATCCAATTGGATAATTCTCTTTTAAGCAAATCGCAAAACTGTATTTCATAAAAATCTTTCGCTTCCTTTCTATTTTTTATAGGAAACCACGGTAGAAAAGTATTTACTTCTTTATCTTTCAAAAGCTGATACAATGCCTCCATATCACTGTTTTCAAATTTTCTTACTATAAGTCTATCTGTTTCAAATTTTAACATTGTAATTCCTTCATAAATTAAATTTTGTTGTTTTTTACTCCCGATAGTTATTTCTAACAAATGGTTCTTGGATTTTTGTCTCAGTTAAAAGTCCATACTTTTTCGGATGCCGATATGCATTTCCGTGGACTTCGCTTCTACGATAATTGCGGAGCTGTTCTAAATCAAGTTCAGCTATATAAATTCCCTCTTGTCCATTCGCCTGTAATATACAGCTATCCCTTGAATATTCTAAATTAGGAAGATACGCCACCCCATCAAAAACACTTGAACTGCCATTACAGTCAGGTACTGTTTCAGGATAATTACAAGTGGCAATTGCCATCATATTTTCATAAGCCCTAGCACGGAGTTGGGAAAGACGATTTATTTCCATAGGACAAGCATTTGGAACAAGAACCAATTCAGCGCCTTTTAACATTAAAATTCTTGCACTTTCGGGAAATTCCCTGTCATAGCAAATCATAGCACCAACTTTTATCTCACCACACGCTGTATCAAGTGTAGTAACATAAAAATCCTCGCCAGGCGTTAAATTATGTTCTACATCAAAGTCACAAGTATGTACTTTCGCATACACAAATTTTTGTTCTCCAAATCTGTCAAAAAGGACAAGTGAATTGCGAGGAGCATATTTATATTTTTCAAGCAAAGTTATTCCGATAGCCATATTAAGTTTTTTTGCAAGGTCGCCAAAAGTAGTAACAAACTCACTATGAACAGAAATAGCTTCCTCTTTCCATTCATTAATAGGTCTATTATAAATATTATATCCATTGCTCCACATTTCAGGAAATAATGCGATATCAGCACCACATTCTTTGGCTTTTTTGCAATATCTAACTCCCTTTTCTAAATTTTCCTTTTGTGTTTTATAGGGAGCAATTTGTAACAAAGCAATTTTTATATTACATCCCATTTTTTGATTCAAAGCTCCTTCCTCCTTGTGAACTACCCATTGTCTAAAGCCAGTGGACTTTCTGTTTCACTTTATATCGTATTAATTTTTATTAAAATGTATTGTTATAGAAACAATAGAAAAAACTAAATTTAAACAAGAAACTGATAAAAACACTACCAGTGCAGATATCAATGCTGATAATATTTCTTATAGTAAAAAATATACTGTTGTATAATTCCAGCATTTTCATCAAACAAGTGAAAGGGAGAGATTCCTTTACATTCATTCTCAATAGCCCTTGATATCCATATATCAATAGGTACACATGAAATCCTACCATAGGCAAATAGACTCACGCAATTTGCTACTTTTTTACCCACACCATAAATTTGCTGTAATGATTTAAGAATATATTCATCATCTTTCTTATTCAAATACTGTAAGTCAAGTGTACCAGATAAAACTTTTTGAATCGCATCAAATACATAAGGTGCCCTATATCCCAATTTACATTTTTCTAAATCTTCTTTCGATACCATTTTCAACTCGTGTGGTGTTGGGAAGGTTTTCAACATTTCTAAATCTGTTGATATACAATGTCCATATTGTGTTGTAAGTGTTTCAACTGCTGTAGCTATAGCAGGTATACTTTTTCTCTGTGAAATAATAAAAGTTATAAGCATTTCCCATGGTTCTTGCCGAAGAATACGAAGCCCTCTACCAAACTCCATTGCTGTATTAACAAATGGATGTTTATTATACTCTTTATCAAATATCTCCCTATAACAACGATCGAAATCAAAGTATTTTCTCCATATATGGTTCCATTCGTCTGCATCACTTGAAACCGAAAAAAGATGGTTTCCCATATTTTTTATGTAAATGTAGGAATCTCCTGTTATAAAACGATATGTTCCATCATCAAATTGTCTAACACGAAAGCACTGTCCACTTAGAGCAATTTTTTGTAAATCAAAATCATCTTGTATTTCAACTAACATTATTACCCTCCGCTTAAACTAACCATATTTCTATATCTAAATTGAGTAATTATAGCTTTTATAATAACTTCTGCTATTTTGTATAAAATTGTATTTTCATTCCAATTATATCTTATTTTTATTTTAAAATCAACCTTATCCTAAAAACATTTATTTCAATCATTCCTTTGTTACCTTATGCTTATTTACATAAAAACTATAATTATATGTTTTTCTATTTTATTTCTTGAAGTTGTAAAATATATTTCAAAAGTAAACTTTATATATATCACTTAAAATGCCGACAAACTTTTGTTTTATTATATAGAGATTTAACTTTTGCTTGTCAGTAAAAGAACTTTAAAAAGCATGACAGAACAATCCACTGAAACATCTTTTTTAATTCAATAGGCTTGTTCTGTCTTATTATTATATATTGCAGAAAACTAATACTTAATATTTATATAAATGCATCAGCTTTATAATAGTTTTACTTTTCTTCTACAGAAAGCCATATTTCAAAATGAAAATTATTGTCGTGAATTTCAGCACTTGGATAAACCTCAATGCACATCCCACCTGCGGGCTGATATTTACTGACTGAGAAAAATTCTGTATAAATTTTTCGATACAAGTCTTGAAAAGCTTCTGGCATTTTTCCAGTATAAGGAAATACTGCCCAAGTATTCGCAGGCACTTTTTCAATTGTCAATCCTGCTGCCACATCACCGCCCGAATAAGCAGCTCCAATTGCATAGTCAAAATCTCCTTCTATTGGATTGTCAAAGCATATTCCAACAATTGCTCCCCCAAAAACGTTTTCTGGATTGATATATCTACACAAAGTATCAATTGTTCCATCTTCTCTGCAAGATGCCCATGTTGCATGGATATTCTTCTGGCTGATTTCCTGTCCCCCTCCATATCTAGCTCGTTTAGCAATAATCTCGAAACCTTCCCTTCTTTCAATTCTATAATCCATTGTTGTTCCTCCTTCTAATATGATTTTTACGGAAACTTTGGAAAAAGATTTGAGTGTCAGTTTTTCGTTTTTCGCTTGGATAGGCGTAATTTTATGAAACTTTGTAAATGCCCTGCTAAAACTTTCTGGACTGTTATATCCATATTTTAAAGCAACATCTATCACCTTTTCACTTCCGGATAATAAGTCTGTTCCTGCTAGTGATAATCTTCTATTGCGGATATACTCACCAATAGAATAACCGCAAATAATATGAAAAACTCTTTGGAAATGAAAACTTGAAGAATATGCCTGTTTTGCAATTTCAGCATAATCAATATCTTCGGTAATATGATCTTCAATATAATCTATTGCTTTCTGTAATCCTTTCACCCATTCCATGTTTTCCCTCCTTCCGTAACCATAGTATAGTAAAATAACAATGGTTTTTCCTGATATTCTATGCTTTGTTTTGTTAAGTTTCAATTATTCTTTCTTACTTAAATTTTACATCATGTAACCTACTATCACTAACAAATTTCTTCTTTCTTGGGTCGCCTTCTGCACGATAAATAACTAAACTCTCTAAATCAAATATGGAACTCCAAACCGTTTCAAAATCTGGTTCATTATCATATTGACACATAAAACCATAATCACCCCTTAAAAGTTGCTTGGTGGTTTCAATGTAATCCTCTCTTATCTGCCCCGAAAAAAAACTATCAATAACAACCTTATAACGTTTATAGGAATCATAATCATCCCCATTTGCATCATCATAAGATTTCATTTCACTAGAAGTAAAACTATTGATAGTACAAATTATCTTATCTTCATGAAAAATTTCTGCTCTGCGAATTTTTTTGAGAGTTGGCGTACATTCAACTACCATCATTCTACCACTTCTATCGGCAAGCAGAATATTACAGTTAGAAGCGATTGGTAAATCCATAAGCAAAGAAACTGCTTGTTCTGTATTATCTGCCTTTTCAAGCAAATATCGCACAATAAAGCATGAGTTAAACCCTGCCCTTATCTTCTTAAGATCAGTCATTACAAATGTCATTGCCACAGCAAGCCCATGTTCATTTAATCCTTCTTCTCCATTGATAAAAGAAGTGGTCGTAATATTAAATCTGTTTTCATTCTTTGGTGTGTAAAGTTCACTTTTACATCCATTACGTAAATAAGGTGGCAAATCGTTATTTCTACCATATATTAATTTGCCATTTTTTGAATAGGCAAACGCAGTACAACCTCGAATTTCGATAGGAAAATTATTTTCTAAATTATACATACAACAACCCATGCATAACATCCATGAAGCAAATTTCAAATAATCCAATCTTATGGTGTCACTTACTCCCCTTATTTCCTCACACACTTCTGGAAAAAACTTTCTTAATATTTCTTCACTTTGTTTTCCATGTTCTAATTGAAAATCATCTAGCTGGAGTGGAAAGGTAATTTGACTTTTATTAAAAATCTTCCCTCGCTTCACACCCATTTCATAATGATCACCTTTTAGCCTTAAATGATACATCCTTTATTTATCTCCCTTTTTAATTGTCATCCATAAAATTCCATCTAACCTTTGATTCGATAACTTGTATATTTCTGAATATTGATTTTTTTGTCTTTCGTATTATCGATTATTGGAATATAGATTCCAACAATAACACTTTTAAAACATAGAAAAAAATACTGAAAGTAATAAGAAGAACAACATATCTTCTTGTAAATCGGAATAGCTTAATCTATGTTATTTTTCCTCTATCTTTTATAAACTTGCATATAGTATATCTGAATAAAAAATTTGTTTCAATAACTTTCTGAAAAGAAAAAACAACAGAGCTTTTACCCTCTGCTGTCCTTTTTGTTTATGTGTAAATAATTTCCTTATTCACAGTCCTTCTTTCTTAATTAGTGGACTAACCTCTTTTTCACAAAATAGACTAAGCCTGTGAAGTGCTCTGGTGCAAGCGACATATAAGAGATTTTTATCATCTTCATCATAATAGTTTTGACTGTCCAAATCACAAATTAAGACAGCATCAAATTCCAATCCCTTTGACATATATACTGGTATAATAAACACACCCTGTAACTCTGATACACTCCCATTTCTAATTAATTGAATATCTAGTTTGTGTTTTATTTTATCAAATAAATGGATTGCATTACTTTTGGTTTTACAAATTAAACCTATTGACTGCAACCCTTTTTTTTGGCATAACTTTACTTCTTCAATAATCTTATCAATAAAAATTTCTAAATTATCAGCAATAAATACTTTTGGACTATCCCCTCTTCGATTAAAACTTTTTATCTGTGAACTTTGTTCCATGAATTTTAAACTAAAATTTAATATCTCATTTGTACAACGAAAACTTTTGTTTAACATAATAAGAGAAGATTTTTTCTTATTTAGTATTTTTTGAATTTGTTCATAGAAAGATATATCTTCTTTTTTTGCAAGAGTTTGCTTCATATCTCCTAAAATTGTAAATTTAGCATTTGGAAATAATAAGCTAAATATTTTATATTGGAGTGGATAATAGTCTTGAGCTTCATCAATAACTACCTGCTTGATATTTTTATATTCATTATTTCCATATATTTTTAAATATAAATAAGTTATTGCTATTGCATCATCATAGTATAAACAGTCTGTTTTCAGATTTTCTTTTGTATATTCCCAGATTTTTTTTATGTTTTCTAATGGCTTATTATTTTGTAATAAACTATAAAAATAAGTTTCATTGTTAAATAATACTTTATACAATTCAACAATGTCAATTTTTATAAATTTCTGCATTTTTTGTTTTATTAAATTTTTTTCTGCTTTATGTTCTCTTCTCTTTCCTGTCCCAAATATTAGCTCCAAAACATAATCTTCTAATTGTTCTAACTTTATGCCTAATGGCGTTTCTGTTCTTCCTAAGATTTTATTCTTTAGAGTCTGTTTACTTACAACACATGTTCCTTCATAATAAATATCATCAAATTCTATCCATTGTTCTGGTATATCATAAAGAAATCGGTCCAAGATTTCTAAGAAGAATTTTGATGTTTTAAATTCGATACTGTTTTTATAAAGTTCTTTGTATTGTGAATGAATAATTATATTTTCTAAAAATTTGTTTTTTGACTGAATTTTCTTATCTTTTATCATTGTGTTAAGGATATCCTCAAATACAACTGAAACAACATTATCTTCTCCTAATTCAGGTAATACATTCGAAATATATTGCTCAAATATAGAATTAGGGGAAATAATCATAATAAATAAGGAACTAGGACATAACAACTATACTACTATGTCCTAGTTCCTTTATTGTTCATGTCTTCAAAAAATTTGTTATAGTAATCCTGTTTAAACATAGTTAACATTATAACATGTAAAGGAAAGAGAGGAATTATCTTTTTCTCTATGAAAAAATCTTAAAACTATCTATTTTCTGACAACCCATTTCTATTCAATCAAATAAATAGTTTTTATAATCTTATTTTTATATAATATATTTTAATAATAAAAAGTAAAATAATATTCCTTTAATTCAATATTGATCTAATAATATATATCACAATAAACTCATTTGTTCATACTCTGCCTTTCTATCTAGCAAGCATGGTACCTTCTGAAGAAATTCTATGGCTTTCTGCCTGTCAAATATCCATGGAATAATTTCGTTTTCCTCCAATGTAAGTGGCATACGGTCATGTATGGGTTTCATAGAGGCATTTGCTTGTGTAGTCAGGATTGTAAAACAGTCCCCATCTTCATAAAAATTATAAATTCCTGCCATAAAGAGTACAGACTTTCCTTTTCGATAAAAAATATTCTTTTCCTTACTGCGATTCCACTCATAGAACCACGCCGCTGGTATCACAATGCGCCTGTACTCTATACCCTCTTTAAAAGTCCTTTTCTCCAACACGGATTCACATCTGGCATTAAATATGACTTGTTTCTCCTGAAAACCTGGAAATCCCCATCGTTTCATACTACATTCTATCCCCGAATCTGACGCTGTTAAAACTGGGGCTATTTCTGTTGGATGGATATCTTTTGTTTGTACATTAAAATTTACGGAAATTCTTTTTCTTATGTTCTCATCTGTTAGTTGGATACTCTTTTCAATCTCCCTTACTATTTCCCCATCTATATAATATCTACTGCACATAGTATCTTTCTCCTTTCCAGAAATCAGATATTGGTGTGATTTTTCCTAAATAACAACTATTTAAGTACATTTACACTCTTTTAAGATCTGCATTATTCGTTACTCTTGTAATTTAAATAGCATAGGACTACCTTTTAATATATTGTTGTATATATTACTAAAAGTAAATACACTATGTTCTTTTTCATTTTCATTATAACATATTTTATTAATATCTAATTAAGATTTCATACACATTATTACAAATAATTGTACATTCCTCTTGTAGAAAATTTTCAAAATTTAAAAGTTTCTCATCGTCTAGTGCTGCTCGTATTTTCTTTGTATTCAGATCAAGAATATGAAATATCTTACATAATTTTTAGATTTGAATATCTACCTTTCTAGTTGAAATCTTTTCTAAGTATATAACATAAATTTAGGATATTGTACTGTTATAATTCCAGTAACTTTTCTTTTTATGCACATTTCCAATATCTTTTTCCCATACTTGACATAGAGCTTGTGGTCAGTAATAATATTCATATCAACCAATATTACCACACTTTTCTTGTTTTGCTTTTGACATCTTCTCGTTTGTATCAAAATATTGGCATTTTTATTAGCTGTCATTTATTCTAAGTTCTAAAGTATATTTTTTTCTGACATATGCAGAATCATTTTGACTGTTCTTTCTTTGATTCATGCCATTCAACTGTTTCTCTATGTCTTTATCATACTGTAACTTTTTATGTATTTCAATAAGTTATTCGACTTTTTGCTAATTTTCTATCTTTGATTCCAAATAATCTCCTTTACCAAAAAATAACACATAAATGTACTACTGTCAAAAATTGATAGTGTAAAAGAAATTTTAGCTTCAGGAAAGCCTGACTGTTATGAGGTAGCTGCTAGTTATTTATCAAAAGAACTTGCGAAAGAAATTTCCGATTCTTTTCATCAAAAAATTCGAGAAGTTTTTGATAAGGCTATTTTCTCTCACCCTGAAAGCCCAGTAACACTATTTTCTTTCTTATTTAAAGGATCTATTGTTACAACTAATTTTAATCATGTTTTAGAAACAGTAACAGGTTATAAAACTATTCTTCTCTGTCAAGAAGAGATTTTTAGTAAATTTTTAAAAGGTATCAATAAAAACATGGTTTTAAAATTACATGGAGATGTTAAAGATGTAGAAAATATTATATTAACCCAAGAACAATATAATAAAAGTTATTTATTAGATACAACCTTTCAAAAAGATTTCTTTACTCTCCTCGAATCTAAAATTTTCTTATTTTTAGGATGTAGTTTAGAACAAGATAGAACAATGGAATTTATGAGTAGACCAGAAGTTATAAAATGGACTCAACATGTCAAAAATTATGCTTTTATGGTTTCTCCTGTCTTTCGATTTCAAACTCTCAAAGAGAAAACAAAAGAAATAAAAGAACAAGAATTTCTAGTCAAGCAAAAGAAAAAGAATTACTTTAAGAGATATTTATACTGAACCCAACTTTGTATTTTTAAATGAAGATCATATTCAAAAAAATCTATTAGAATTTATTTATCACTTTATGGATAATGCTCTATCAGATGAGGTAAAATAAAAACGTAGAACGATAGATCCTATATTAAATACTATCTTAAAAATATTATCTATTCAAGAGAATGATCTAAGAGAAAAAACGTTACTTTTAGATGGAATAGATGAGCTTTGTGGAATAGAAAATTATGAAAACTCAATTGATGACTTTTGCTTTTCTTTAACAAAAAAGGCATATCGTCTAAATTTTAAATTACTTCCCTTTCAAAAAGAACACTTTGAATATTGGTTTGAGCGATATTACGCCAAACACAACCAGCCAAAACCACTCTTCCTTATAAGAGAACATCTTCTGATGCTTTATAACACAAAAATAGAATCAGAAAAAAAGAAATTAGAATTGTTTGGAATCCCTCTTGTCTTATACCTATTAGCAGAGTTTCAGGTAAATATTTCTAAAATAAACTCTCTAGGACAACTTTATGATAAATTATTTGATGATTTAGAAAAAAGATTTTACGAAAGAGAAACAACACGTATTCTTCCAAACTTATATAAAAATTGTAAAGAAATAGCAAAATATATTGCCCAAAAAATGTTTGATATACAAAAGGATATATTAACTAGTGAATAATATTATGAAGTTTGCTTATCTTTTCCAGAAAAATTAAAAACTAACACTCCCATGATGATAGAGAATGAACATTTTTATCTATTATCTTTCTATTATAGAGTAAATAAAGAAACATATTCCGTTGAATTTATTCATAAAAGTTTAATGTAATATTTAGTAGGTGAAATACTTTATGATCGCCTTTCACAAATATTAGAGTTAAGTGAAGAAAAACAAAAAACAACAACCATTATTTTCTCTTTTAAAAAAATATTATAAATCTTATTTAGAAACTGGATTTCTATATAAAATTAGTAATAATATCAATTTATTAACTAAAATTGAAAATTTTTTTATTAACTATTGGAAATTACTAAAAATTTTAACAAATGCAGAAGAAGATAATCTTTTAGAAAACGAAAAAGATCTTTTTTGTAACTGAAATTGGCGTACCCGTCACAAATGTGATACCCTTCCCTCTGGTCAGTTCAGAGAAGTATTGTCAAGTGTGTTTGTAAACTTTTTTCAAAAGCAAGCAACAATTCAGCCAAATTTCACAAATTAAGCAGGGAAGATTTATCTACGCTACTCGTGCGCTACCAGCGAACTACTTTAGTGATATATTTCTATGTCAAAAACTTTCATATATGGTTTTGACATTGGGAAAAGCTACCACATATGGTTTTTCGCATTTGCATCAACGTGTATATAAAAAAGAAAGTGTATCGCAACACAGTTTTCACTTCACTACGGCACACCTTCCCACATATAAAAAATAATCGCTGTATTCTGCTATTTTTACCTTACTTTTGTCAGCACTCCCATATCCATCTCATACACTCTGTCACAGAGCAGGTTGATATCCTCCTGGCTATGACTGATGATAAGAATTAGCTTTCCCTCCTCCTTCAGTCCAAGCAGGAGCTTTCGTATCTCCTCCACGCCATGATTGTCCAGCCCATTCATGGGTTCGTCAAGGATAATCAGACTGGGATTCTCCATGATAGCCTGTGCGATACCCAGCCGCTGGCGCATCCCCAATGAGTATTTCCCTACCCATTTCTTATCATCAGGATTAAGACCAACCATGGCGATACACTCCCTGATGCGCTCCTTTCCGACCACATTCCGGATAGAGGCAAGATATCTCAAATTGCGAAATCCGGATTCTCTGGGCAAAAATCCCGGTGTCTCGATGATGAAGCCGGTATCCTCAATAAATTCCACATCGCGCCCGACCTGTTTTTCTCCTACCCATATCTCGCCCTCCGTGACAGGCATAAACCCGCACAGACACTTGATCAGCACCGTCTTTCCTGAACCGTTCCTGCCCACAATTCCATAAATCCCCTGCTTAGGTATCTCCAGATTGATATCCTTCAATATCATCTGATCGTCTATTGTCTTAGAGACATTTTTAAAAAGAATCCTTCTATCATTCATTTTTTCAGTCCCCATTTCTTTACTTTTTTTGTTCCCTGTCCCAAGCATATTACAATAAAAAACGTGATTGTCACCGCAAAGAACACCACCGCATATTTCAAAGATACGCCATAGGATAAGTTGTTCCCTGACATCACCTTCAATTGTGCCAACGTCACCGGTGAGAAAAGATATGCCTTGGGTGTCCATGAATTGTAGATCATCACATCCAAAAATACAAAGAGTGATGCCACCAATATCCCTGTCATCTTTTTTGTGATATCATTGAACAAATAGACCACCAACCCCATCCATGAAACACAAGCCCACTCAAGCAGGAAGCTGATCGCAGTCGCCTCCACTGGCGAAAATACACCGACAATGTAAACAAACACTGTAAACGGGACGTCATACTGATTCCCTGCGTTTGTCCTTGCCAACGTCCCCCAGATGATTCCCCAATCGCCACTAAACTCGATCCGTGGAAGTAGGCTAATAACACTAAGTACCCCTATAAACCCCACAAACAAAAACGAAGATACCAGAATATACAGTACATTACCCAACTGCCAGGAAAAGCTCCCGGAACGCTGAACGATATAGTAATGAGCCTCCCCCTCAAAGGGTGCTGTGCTAAACAGGAAGACTGCACTCACCATAAAAACCATCTGGCAGATGTAATCATTCATCAGATGTGGAAAAGCCCACGGACTCACTTTCTCACCAACCGCCTGTGCCAGATTAGACACCGGCTCCAGATAGGAATAGATAAACACAGCAAGAATCATGAACAGGATCAGCACCCTGACCTGCACCAATTCCTGCTTTAGCTGAAAGCAAAAAACCCGAAGTCCCTTACTCATTCTCCACCCTCCTTTTCAGCTTCTGGTAAAACAGAATACCAAATCCCACAGTCAGTCCCAGCACCACCAATATAGAACACAAAATGGTGAGCTGATCTGTACCGGCGGAACTTCTACCCTGTAGCCATAAATCCAACCGAAGTCTGACAGGAATCTTCAAAACCAAATAAGCCCGACCTGTCAAAAAGGATAGAATCAAAGGAGACGCCGCCGTCACATAGATATTAGGGAAATATGACGATACCAGCAAAGCTACCGTTGCCCATAACCCTCCGGTCAAAAACAAAAGGAAGATAACCGCTGTAAAATAGCAGGCAACATTACCTTGCAGCAAAAATTCATAATAAGGAAAGGCTTCTGTCTCCGGCAATCTAGCCCGATTGAACAACTGAACAAAAAAATTTGCCAGGAGGATAAAAGTAATCCCACCTGCCGATACCGAAAGAGCTCCCGATAGGAATGTCGTAAGCACCTTGGACATGCAGTATTTCTTCTTTCCTGCTTTCATAAGCAGCACCCTCAGCATATTCGTATTGTATTCCTCGCAAAAACTTACTGCATAGGGAAGTGCCGCCAGCATCGGAATCACATAGATACCATAAAAGCCTCCAAATATAAAAGAATTACACCAATAATAGTATACATCCATCGTCTCAGGAGATGTCCACATAAATGGTATCTGGTTCCAGGTATCCAGACAGATGCACAACACCACGCCCACTGGTACAAGGAGAAATCTCACCGTCAGACTTCTCTTCAATTCAGCACCAAGCAGATAGAGCAATGCCCTTTTATTCTCCATAGGATAGATTACCTCCCGTTATCGCATTGATCCGCTCCGCACTGCTGTTTCCCGAAAGCGAATCTATCTGCACACACCAATAAGGCACCAGCTTATACTGTTCCTTCTCTTCCCAGTCCGGTACAACGACATATTCCAGCCATATCCGAGAGATTGTAACCTGCGAGCTCAATATGGTATTCACATAAATTTCCTTTACCGCTTCCAGTGCTGCCTCCGCTGAGATAATCGTCTGCGCCTCTGCTTCCGGGCTGGCGTCAAAAATTCCACCCCTACAGGCTATATAGCGAATCCCATCCTTATCAAGCAGCATAGTGATTCGAGTTTCAGCCGTCCAAAATGTTTCCACTGCCATGGATATGCCCGGTTCATTGATGCCGCTGTAGATTGGCAGACCATCTTTCGTCAGTTCATACTCTATATAATACATCTCATCTGCGTCCGACCAGTCATCGACCGTCGTTTCTTTTCCTCTTTGTGCATCTTCCTGGTATTTCTGAGTCTGCTTATACCCCTCCTCCAACTCTGTTAGTATTTCCCGGTTCAGAGCATAAACAGCAAGAACCTGCGAATCCTGTCTGGTCAGTTCCTTAATCCTTTCCTTTCCCATCTGAATGGCATTCTCTGAGTTTAGGAAGGACAAATCTGGTATTTCTTCCTTCTGAAAAGAACAACTACCAGCATTATAATATGCGGATTCCACCAAATATACGATGTAGTCGTCTCTTTCCTCGTCCTTAGCATATGTAAAATTTCCATAGGGATCCGTACTAAAGTATCCGCCCTCTTCCGTTTTTGCAGAATATGCCCCCACCCATTCCGGGTGAACCGTCACGACTGCTTCCGACACTCCGAAAAAAACATCTAAATCTTCTTTCGGAAACGCTTGCTTTGTCAACGTATACACACCATATACCTGCTCTTTCAGCAAAACTACCTCCGCATCAATTACCAACATATCGGACAACTTCTCGCTGATATGGTTTGTTTTAGATTCCACCCATCCTACACTCCCCTGCATCGCCTCTGTGCTGCCTCCCGTCGGTGTACTCTCCGAGGGCTCTGCTGCCGTACCAGAACAGCCAGTCAACAGAATACCGGCAGACATAAGCACAGACAACGCAAACATCTTTTTTGATACGCTCTTTTTCATAATATCTCCTCCATTTGATCAACAATATTTTCTTTATTCCGTTCTGTGAAATCAATGACAATTTCCATTATCCCTATTTTTGCCACAGCTACAACCTTTTCTGCATGAAATGACATTTTTTGCCCTTTTTTGGTCATTTCACAAATATTCGTCTCATTTTTTCCAAAATCTATAAAAATGTCTTTTCATGCAATTTCTATTCATTTCCCAGCTTAGATGCTACATAATTTTAAATGTTATATATTGAAACAATCATACTAAGGAACTGTCAGTATGAGATGGTCAAGCTTTTTTGTAACACTTATCAGGAAAAGTTTTGACAAAAATTATGCCTGCATTCTCTTTTCAAATGGAGTCATATAATTATTTGAAGAATGTGGGCGCACATGGTTATAGTAAACATACACATAATCCATAGTTGCATTATTTAGCTCTTCGTCTGATGAAAAATGGGATTTGTTGATAAATTCTGCTTTGAATGTCCCACAAAAACTTTCCATTGGTAAGTTATCATAGGAACAGCCCACTTTACTCATGCTCTGTCGTATCCCTTCTTCTTTACAGTAATCGGTAAATGCCCGTGAGGTATACGGTGAACCCTGGTCACTGTGCAACAACAAGGTTTTTGGGAGGATGGTTTCTCTTCAGGGCTGCCCTCCGTGTCTCTACAGCCAGTTCTGCATCCATATGGCTGCTGTTGAGGGTTGCTACTACAGATCTGTCAAAAAGATCAATCATGCTACAGTTATTATCGGCTTTAGCCGGTTGAACGCCTCGGAGTTTTTCGTGTTCCGAAAAATGTAGAGGCGTGAAACAGAAAACCATCTGCTATGCGCAACATCATAAACTTAAGCCTAGATATTTCATATTTGAATGATTTCGCTAAAATTTATTTTAAAAAGAATAAGTGAAAACTAAAAAATGCCCATAATCTCCCCTAAAAGGAAAATGGGCATTTTAAAAACTATTCTTTTGATTATTTTTGTTTTTATTTGAGATGTTTTTTCTGCGCTCTTTACCAGACAGTTCTCTTATTGGAAGTACATGGCGTTCCATTTCTTTCTGTAGTTCTTCCAGTTTTTTGACTCGTTTCTTTTCCTCCGATTCCAGAATGATTTTCAGCATAGCCTCTTTGAAAAGTCCGATTGCCATATTTTCATTCATATGCATGAGATATTTTTTTCCATCTTTAAATTCCAGACCGCCGCCCACCTTTGCAGTCCCGGACTGTTCTGGAATTTTTCATCAGAGGTGTCAATCAATCTCTTATCCGCATAATCTCTTTTTGGGATAACTGCTTTCCGTTCCCGCTTCAATTCAATCCGTTCTTTGATGCGTTCCTTTATATATTCCCTGCCGAGTGACTTCACACTGCCACGCACAAAACGGTCTTTGCCAAGTGGACGGAAAGAGATAAATTTGGGGGCATCTTCCCCAAAGGCTTCGCCTTTTATCTCATAGCCTTTTGCCCGCATCAGGAGCAGAAATTCTTCATAGGTGGAGGATGCTTTGATGGCGGCGTTGATGTCTTTTCTTATCTGCGTTTTCCATGCTGTACCGTTCTTATCTGACTGCCATTCATTGTATTTTTTGCCACGCTCTCCACCGGGAATTATGACGGAAAGGTTATGCTCGCTGCACAGCTCGTCACTCAGTTTCCGGATGCGGTAATAGCTTTGCTTGCAATCATGGTATTTGTCATGTTC
>CAJTXA010000036.1 GCA_910579865.1 uncultured Lachnospiraceae bacterium | reverse complement strand
AATTTAGCAAAATCCCTTTTATTTCAATCAATTTCATTGAATTGTTTTGAAACTGTTTCCCAAGCGACTCAATTAGTTTAACACGTCTGCCATAATCTGTCAACTACTTTTTTTACTTCCTTCCACTTTTTTATTTTTATTATTCGAACATCAAGGACTACCCGACAACCTGAAATTTTATTGATTATATGCTTCTTTACTTACTGGATGCAATTCTAATTCCCAGTCCTCAAATGGCTTGTCAGGACTATAATCAGATTTAAAATATCCTCTGATATATTCTGCGGCTCTTTTTTCACAATATTTATAATTTAAAACATTTCCCTCATTATCTAATTCAATGTTATTCATAAATATCGAAAATGCCTGTTCCATGCAACTACTATCTTCATTTAATTCTTTCAAATAATCAATTCCTTCTAGGATAGGATAGCCTAATGTCCCATGTACAAACCAATACGAAAATTGTCTTACTGCACCAGATAAATAAATATTAACTTTCATATAGTAGCACCTCCTATATATAGTCCAGCAACACTTTCCTAAAAAGAAACTAAACACATTATCACTTGTCTTTTTCCTATACTAATGATATACTTACTATCACCATTCTTTTATTAAAAAATTCATAAACTTATATAAAAAATTTAAAAGGAGACTTCACCATGATAATGCCACTCTTTCCAGAAGGAAAAGAAAAATGTCTTACCTTAAGTTATGATGATGGTGTTACACAAGACAGACGTCTTGTTGCACTTTTTAATCAATATCATTTAAAAGCTACTTTTAACTTAAATTCTGGTTGTTTTGGCAAACAAGACCTTGCTAGTGGTTTTTCAAAACCTGTTACACATAATAAAATCAAGGCAAGCGAAGTCAAAACACTTTATAAGGGACATGAAGTTGCTATCCATACAAATACTCACCCACACTTAGAAGAGCTTTCCGCTAAAGAAATCGCTTATGAAGTTCAAACTGATAAAGAAAATCTTGAAAAATTAGTTTCTTATCCTGTCACTGGCATGGCATATCCCTTTGGAACCTATAACAATCTTGTTCTAGAAGAACTAAAAAAAATAGACATCCAATATAGTCGAACTATTCAAAGTACCAAAGAATTTTCTCTGCCACAAGACTTTCTTCGTTGGCATCCTACTTGTCATTTTGGAGAAGATAATATGGAACTTCTCACACAACAATTTTTAAATTCTTCACAAGAAAGTCACACACAAACTCCATTAAAAGTGTTTTATATCTGGGGTCATTCCTATGAACTAGATGGAAATGACACTTGGGAAGAAATGGAAAACTTCTGTAAGCAAATCTCGAATAAAGAAGAAATTTGGTACGCCACAAATATCGAAATTGTAGCTTATCAAAAAGCCTTAAAAAAATTGATTCTTTTCAAAGATGAAAAACTAATAAAAAATCCAAGCATGTTTCCTATTTGGCTTAAAATAAATCATACTCCTTTTTGTATAAAAAGTGGCGAAACTATCCAAATTCCAAAAGACTGATTTTTTATTTTAAATCAGTCTTTTCTATCTTTACTCTTTCTCTATAAATTTTACTTTTCCTCTCTAGACTTTTCCACAATTCGATTTTTTATATTTTCCATTCGAACATCTAATTGTGCACTAACTGACGCACACTCCACTAATTCTTTCGCTAATAGCTCTGCTTCTTCTTTTGGAATATTCTTTTTATACCGCAGTTTATGCTCTAAACTTGCCCAAAAATCCATAGCGATTGTACGCAACTGTACTTCCACTTTCATCATTCGTTTTTCACATTCTAAAAAAATAGGAACTTCCACTATCAAATGTAAACTACGATATCCACTTTCCTTTGGATTTTCAATATAATCTTTTCTTTCAATTAATGTAATATCATCTTGATTTAAAAAACAATCTGCCAAAAGATAAATATCCGCTGGAAAAGAACAAATCACTCTTACTCCTGCTACATCTTTAATATTTTCTTCAATTGATTGAAATGTAAACGGATAACGTTTCCTACGTAGTTTTTCTATAATACTTTCCTGCGACTTTAGCCGACTTTTAATTGTTTCTATTGGATTTCGATCATACTGTAACGAAAACTGTTCATTTAACACCTTAAATTTTGTTTCTATTTCCATAATTGCACAACGATAATAAGACATTAGTTGACGATAAGGAAACATATTTTTATGAAAAAATTCCATCATCTCTTCACTAGTAAGTGCATACATAATCTGATCCTGAAACTGCTTTACCGTATATTCAGGTACAGATTGCATTATTTTTGCAATTGACTCTTTTGCAATTTTCCTTTCTTTTTTCTCTGTTGGAAACAAATACATATTCTCTCTCCTTTGTATCTACCTCTGCTCTTCCCCTAATTCATAACTCCATCCCTCTGCTTCATAAAAAGCATAGCCATTCTCCCATGTAAATGTAACATTTCTACCCCCCCAGCCATCTACTTGAAAGTAGAATCCATTTTCTTCTTCATCAATTAACTGAATTGATAAATAAACTCCTGTTATTTCTTCTGCTTTTTCATCAATTATCCCTTGTCCAAAAAGCTCCTCTAAACGTCCTGTTACTACTGGAATCTTATATTCTGAATCCAATAATTCTAATAAGATTTCCTTTTGTTCATTATCTAAATTTATATTATTTTCCAAATTTAAATATAATGGACCTCCCTTATATGGTTGATAAATTTCCTCTATTATTTCTGCATATAAAACTATTATCTTTTCCCCAAAAAGAGCTCCATCCTTATGTTCTTCCTCTAATCTACCTTCACCACCACTTTCCCAAGAATCTAAAGCCTCTGCAAATTCCTTCTTATCATTTATTGGATTCGTTTCTTGCACCCCATAACTTTCTATCCCTGATGCTGTAGTTCCTATATAATTATTTTCAAGAAGAGAAGTTGTGGAATAAAAATTTTTATTTCGAGATTGGTAAAAGATTCCTGTTCCTATTACTAGCAAAATTCCTGCTGCTGTTACTGCCCATTTCCAAGTGGTCATCTGAATCCAATTTTTTACTACTATCTGCTCATCTTCAGCCTCTTTAATTAAATCATCCTCTATCATTCCTATTATATAAAAGAGCCGTTCCTTTTTCATATTGTAATCCCTTCCTTTTCTAGATATACTTTCAGCCCATTTCTTATTCGAAACAATGAGGATTTCACTTTACTTTCGCTAATCCCAAACCGTTCGGCAATCTGCTTGATAGAATCGCTATAATAATAACGTCTAACAAATATCATCCGACTTTCCTTTTTTTGTTCCTTTAAAAAATTATTGATAAAACTTGCTAATTCTGCATCTTCCAATTCCTTTTCCACTGTCTGTGCAGACGGAATACATTCTTCTAATTCTGACATCAAAATATCCACTTCCCGTCCACCTCGTTTCTTTGCTGTTCGCTTTCTATATCGATCAAATGCTAAATTCCTTGCAATCCTTCCTAGCCATGTTCGAAATTCATATGGTCGTTCTGTTGGAATCGCATTCCATGTATGTAGCCAAGTATCATTTACACATTCCTCTGTGTCCTCTTTATTTTGAAGAATATTTTGTACAATACTTTTACAATATTTTCCATATTTTCCATCCGTTTCTTTTATTGCTATCTCTGACCGCTGCCAGTATAATTCAATAATTTCTGTATCTTCCACTATACCCTCCTCCAATTAATCCAATTTATCTTCTGTTTAGAAACACAGTATGACTGTGCTTTATAATATATTTATTCTAACATACTATCACGTAAATTTTTCTTTTTCGTTTCATGCTTTTTTATATTTTATTATTATTATATCAGACTTTCCTCTATCGATCTATCTGAAAAGAAAACCAAATTTTAATTTTTTTCTCCTCATAAATTTCAATTCGTTTTAATAACCATACAATCAGCAGTCGTTCCAGTGTAATTTTACTACATTTTCTTTCCTCTTCTCGTTTCTCTTTTTCCTGTTCGCAAAAAAGAATCGCCTGTTCTAGCCTTTCTTGTTCTTTTTGATATACCATTTGGTATTGTTTATATTCCTCTTGTGTCAATATTCCTTTTTCCCAATCTACTTTTATCTGTTTTATCCGTTTTCTATATTTTTCTATTTTCTCTATATTTTTCTGTATAAAAATATTCCAGATACAATTCCCTTTTCTTCTATTCTTCCACATGTTATTCTTTTGAGCAACTTCATTCCAATCTTTATTGAACTGTATTATCTCCCAAATTATTTGTAATAATAGTATTTCTGAAATAGTATGCCTAGTACAACCCTTTCCTTTATTATAACTTGAACAAAGATAATAATTCTTTTTTTTGTTCTTTGAACGCCCTGTACGTCTTACCATTATTTTCTTACAATTTCTGCAAAAAACAAATCCAGATAATAAATAGATACTTTCCTCTTTTGGCGAACGTCTCATATCCAAAAAAGAAATCTGCTCCGCTAATTGATATTCCTTCTCTGAAATAATGGGAAGATGTGTTCCTTTTATTACACTCCAATTTTCCTTTGGAACAGAAATCACTTTTTGTACTTTATAAGAGATTCTCATTCGCTTTCCCTGTTCTAATATTCCAATATAAACACGATTATGCAAAATACGATAAACTGTCTCCTTTGTCCACTTTGCTATTTCTTGTTGCTGAAATCCAGTATAATAAAAATTTCCTTTTTCTCGTCTAAATTCTGCTGGAGAAGAAATCCCCCATAAATTTAACCACTTTGCAATTTCATCACTGTTTTTTCCTTCTAGCTTTAATAAAAAAATCAACCTTACTACAATAGCACTTTCTAAATCAGGATAAAGTTTCCCTTGTCTTTTCTGATACCCATAAGGAACATAAGCTGCTACACAAATTCCCTCCTTCCGCATCACTTCTTGACTAGAACGAATTTTAATTGAAATATCTCTTGCATAGTGATCATTGATAAAATTTTTAATAGGAATTAACAAACTTCGTTCTTCTTCTTTTGCTAACAAACTATCATAGGAATCTAATACAGCTACAAACCGAACTGAAAGAGAAGGAAAAATCTTTTGAATATATGCATCTGTTTCAATATGTTCCCTACCAAAACGTGATAAATCTTTCACCACAACCATATTAATCCGATTTTCTAAAATATCGTTCCACATTCTTAAAAAACCTGGTCTTTTATCAAATACTAATCCAGAATACCCATCATCTGCTTCTGTTTAATATGGACTAAATTAATTATATATCTATTTTTCTGAATTTCTTTTAAGATACGGTATCAATCTAAAATTGAAAAATCTGTTTCTGTGTGATATACTGGTTTTATTAAAAACATTGTTCCGGTGAGAAAGGAAATACGATGAAATTTATAGGATTACTAATACTTGCTGTGTTTTATACAGTCTACATTGGTAAGATGATATTACAAAAAAGAAAAGGCATACAGACAGACCAAATAGCAAAAGGTAAGCAGAAAACAAAAATATTCTATATTGAGTTAATTATGAAAATAGCCACTTATTCTGTAGTGGTAGTAGAAGTCCTTAGCCTGTTTTTTGCTCCTCCATATTTATCGCAAACGTTCGTTGTTGGTGGTGTAGTTCTTGGTTTTATCGGAGATATTCTTTTTACTGTATCAGTCGTAACAATGAAAGACAGTTGGCGAGCTGGTATAGCAGAAAACGATAAAACGGAAATTATCACTAGTGGGATTTACAGCATTAGCAGAAATCCCGCCTTTTTAGCCTTTGATTGTGTTTATACAGGTCTGTTGCTTATATCCTTCAACTGGGTTTTGCTAGTATTTTCTGTTTTTGCTATGACAATGCTTCATCTACAAATACTACAAGAAGAAACGTTTTTATCAAAAACATTTGGAGCAGAGTACAACATCTACAAAAATAAAGTCCGAAGATATCTTGGACGGAAATAATCTTTGAAAACAAAGAAAAATGACAGCATTTTAAGCTGTCATCTCTTAATTATTTGTAATAAATCCTCTAATTCAAAGTTTAGAATTTTTGTAATTATATGGAATACTTGTTTCTACAATAACATCTTCAATTTTTTCTAAAATAAGCCAATCAAGTTTCCATGAATACTCATGGTGTTCGATTTTGTAAATGATGTAAGAGAATCATAACCATATTTGTAGCTTATATCAATTACTTTTAAATCAGTACTTTTCAAATCATACCCAGTGAAAGTTAATTTTCGTAAGTGAATACATTCAGCAAAACTAATACCATTCATATATGAACAAAGATTTTTCAGCATTTCTTTTATTTTTGGTTCTGTATGGATAGTATAATACACTTATTTATTATTTATAGTAAATAGACAGATAGAAAATGTATAAATGTGGTTTTAGCAGTTTTTCATATTACTAATTATTAATCCATTCGCAATCTTTCTACAATACTTTGCTTTTCTAAGTTTTTAAAACACACAAAAGGAATTAACACTGCAAATACTAGAAGAATTGGTGTACAGATATTTAGTGGCAGCAAGGTAAATTGAAAAGTTGTAAAACCTCCAGCAACCATACCACGGATCAATACACCAATTGCCAATGTACTGACAAGGTAAGATATGACTAGCGTAATTCCTGCATAATAGAGCCCCTCATACACTAATATCTTACAAAGCTGTTTTTTTGTCATCCCTACACTTTGGATCATAGCAAACTCACGCTTTCGGGATATAATCGCTGTGAACATAGAATTGGCAAAGTTCAGCACTCCGACCAATGCGATAACCACACTAATCGTATTGCCCATAACAGCAGTGGATCGAACCTCGGTTTCATACTGCTGTGACATAGACTGCCTAGAAGTAACAGGAAGACTGCTATCCACTGTGGTGGTATAATCATCCAGCCAATTTTGTATCGTATCAATATAAGCGTCTTCCACATTTAAAAACAGTTTTCTCATAGTGTTATCTGGCCAGTTTTTCTTAAAAGTTTCAGTGGGTAAGATAAAATGTTGTTCCATGGCGTCTGAAGTTCCTGCTTCTGATGCTCCGCTGTCAACTGGTCCTAATAGATAAACAACAGCCATAACTATATAATTTTTTTCTTCCAGTGTAACTATACTGCCTACAGATGGAACAGGAAGAACAGGATACTCTTTCCCTTGCTCAATCGCTGGGCCAATAGCCAAAACATAATCTCCAATAGCAAATGCTTCTGGGTTAAAGCTACCCTGCATGATATATTGCGGCTGAGTAATGATGTCTAGTGGGATACCATCTAGACCAAATACTACAGCATTCATTTTTTGAGTATCTACCGCCTGTTGAAAAGTATCCACACAGGTAGGATCATATTTAGCCCAATCTGCCAATATATCCTCAGTATAAAAGCCTTTTAGATTCTCTGTAACTTGATCGTCAAACTGCCAGACAAACTGATGAGAATACTGATGACCAACAGCTTCCACACCATCCATGGATTCTAGCTCCTGCACCAAGTCTTTTCCCAATGTGGTGTTCTTGGGATTGTAACCACTAATATAATTTTCACTAGTGGCATCGGTCAGTTCAAAGTCCGCAATCGTCAAATCAGCCAAATACTTTTCCATATCAAACGCTACATTCTTAGCATAAAAACAACTAAGCAGCACAAGACCTAGTGTCAAGGAACAGATCATGGTAATAGTACTTTTTTTGTTTCGTCCTAAATTGGCCCAAGCCATACCAGCAAGAGAAGAACCAGCCTGTCCTCGTTTGATCTTTTTTCCACTGGTAGTAACATCACTTATACGCAGTGCCTCAATAGGCGACACCTTACCAGCCATTCGGGCAGGTCGTAAGCAAGAGATTACCACTGTAAGCCAGGCAAAAGTTGCCGAACCGAGAAAAATTAATGGGTTTATTGACACGCTGCTACCCTCTATCATACCTGTGAAAGCAGGTACTAACATTAGCCCCAACAACCACCCCAGCAAAAGACCCACTGGAATACCAATAAGACACAAACAATTTGCCTGCTTGTAAATAATCTTTTTAATCTGATATGTGGTAGTCCCCAATGTTTTCAGCTTTCCATAGAACTGAACATCAGCGGTAACACTAAGTTGAAAAATATTATAAATAATAAGATACCCAGCAAAAAATACCAACACCATACCTAGATACATTGGAAGCGTTTCTTGTAATGCAGTGGCACCCATTTCTGGAGAATAGGCTAAGTTCACATTGTATTCAAGTTTAGTCAGACTAGTGTCGGCTAAGATCTTCTCCATAGAAACTTCGATATTGCTGTCACTGTATAGGCTGATTTGCACCATATACAAACCAAAAATATTGTTCTCCACCATAAACTTATCTTCCATTACTTGGTCAACATATTCTTGGCTAACCCATGCCATACTAGCATAACTAGAGTTATTTCCCTCCCAGAAACCACAAAGGGTAAATATCGCTTGCATAGGTTCAGTATTGGGATCAGAAATATCTTTTCGCCATTCCAGTGTAACCGTCTGACCAATTTCATGTGGAATTCCTAATCGATCCAGTGCTATAGTATCCATCGCTACTTCACCAGCAGACTGCGGCATCCTTCCAGTTGTAGGAGAGGCAAAACTATGCACTGCATAACTATCATCTGCCCAACGGATTTCAACTTGTCGTCCACTCAGTTTATTATTTTCTGCCAAACCAAGCACAATACTCTGTCCTAACTCTTTCACATCTGGATGAGCAGCCAATTTTTCCGCCTGCTCAGGGGTAATAGACTTACAGCTTACCTGAGCGTCATGACCAATCTGTCGAAAAGTCATCTCAATCAAGTTCTTGTTCATACTCTGTGCTAAAGTAAACAATGTCGTAAACATAAGGGTGGTCATCAAAATCGCTAGAATCGCTACTAAGTTACGCACTTTATTTTTTCGAAATATCCGCTGGCTAACCGTTTTAATTGGATTAAATTTTTCTTGCTTTTCACTTCTGTTCATTGGACTGACCTCCTTATTGTGCTACAATGCGACCATCCTCAATTCGAATGATACGGTCTGCCATCTGTGCAATTTCCGAATTATGGGTAATCATTACAATAGTTTGATTAAACTCTTTACTGGTCATCTTCAACAGACCAATCACATCATCACTGGTCTTAGTATCCAAATTACCAGTAGGCTCGTCAGCTAGGATAATAGAGGGCTTACTGGCTAGAGCACGTGCAATCGCCACACGCTGCTGCTGACCTCCAGAGAGGTTGTTTGGCAAACTGTCCAGCTTCTTTTCCAGACCTAATAGCCGAACTACCTGCATAATAAAGGTTTTGTCAGGTTTGCGTCCATCTAAGGTAATCGGAAAAATAATATTTTCCCAAACGTTAAGAACAGGCACTAAATTATAATTTTGAAATATAAATCCAATTTGTTTACGACGAAAAATAGTAGCCTGTTCACTGTTTAACTTAGCAAGCTCTGTATTTCCAACCTTAATGCTTCCCTCACTAGGGATATCCAAACCTCCTAACATATTTAGCAAAGTGGATTTACCAGAACCAGATGTACCAATAATAGCAGCAAATTTTCCCCGTTCGATCTCCAAATCAATACCATCTAATGCCTTTACTAATGTTTCACCTTTTCCATAGTATTTTTTAAGACCTGTGGCCTTTAAAATCGTTTCCATAAGTTATTCCTCCTTGTACACTTTGAAGTGTTGCTCCTTTTGATAAATTTAGTCTACCAGAACAATGTCTCATTTTAGGTACATAAAAGGTACATTTTTGTAACTTAATGCTTATTTTTTAGAACAAATTATTTTGTAAAAAAACACTGGACATGACCTTTTTAAGAGTCATTGTCCAGTAATTTTTGAATTATTCTATATAGCGCATCCTCTCAGTCAGACTGCCTTTTGTAATAAACCTCAGACAAATGAAAGGTACTGTTACAGCCAGAAGCAGAATCATTAGCAGCACTCCCCACAAGGGTAGCAGAGAAAAACGATAGACTGTACACCAAGAGCCTATAGCCTCTACCACAGCAGGCATCACAGCCGCTGAGAAAAATATAACTACTGGCACAAGCAATACAAACACCAATATCGCATGGAAAATTCCTTCAAGAAGTATCAAACAGCGCAGTTGAATATTTGTCATTCCCAAGCTTTCATAAATTGCAAACTCCCATTTTCGACTAATTGTCTTGATCACTAATATATTTGCAAAATTGATAAGTGCAATTCCAAACAGCACCAAAGCAACTATCAATTTTGGCAATACCATATTCAGTCTTGCCACATCAAAATTCGTTGCATATTCGCTACGTCGCATAATTTTCACGTCTTGATTCTGCTCTTGCTCATAGTAATCCAGATAAATTTCAAAAGTATCCTGCTGTGCAGGATCAATATCAATCGCCAGTTGACGATAGGCCTGCTCTGGAAACAGAAGATCAAATTGTGCCACTGGCAAGATATATACAATATGGAAAGCTGCCTGTGTACTATTTGTACCACTAATATATCCCTCATCATTCATCACAGAGCCCAATATTGTATAAGTACATCCATTCAATTCTACTGTTTCCCCTTCTGCCGGAGTGGAAATACCTTTGCTATAAGCTCCTGCTGCCAGAACATAGTTGCCAGAAGCAAACGCTTTATCATCAAAACTGCCGCTGGTAAAAGGACAATTATCCAGAATATATTGCAGATAAGCTCCATTCACTCCAATAACAAGGCCTATGTATTCACCACTCTGCTCTAGTCGTTCAACTCCAGCACACCAGTCAGGATAACCTGCTTGTGTTTCTTTCCGTGTCATCGTTTCATCATAAGGCTGATTATAATAGTCCACAATACGCTGACGCAATTCATCAGATGCATTCAGCTCTACCTCACGACTTTTTAAGGTACTGACAGCAATGACTTCTGGACGCATCTGCAATTCCTTCACAGTTTTCTCAGTAATTCCGTAATTACTCTCATTATAGCGCTGCACCGAAAGATATGCTGAACCATCTATCAGACTATAATCCCATGGAGAAATTATAGACAAATACATATCTTCTCGGAAGCTCACATATTGTATCCAAGCTGAACTAATCAGTACCGCTGCTAACAATAAAGAAAGCGTTGATACAATGGTGCGCCACTGATTCCGCCCAAATGTAGTACGCAGTGCAAGGTTCACAAGAGTTATACGTCCATCCGAACTATATCTGTGTCGTGGCAAGTATATTGTAGCAGAACGAACTGTCTGTACTGGTGTCATATGGGATAAACGAATTGTAGGAATCAGGTAGGATAACAGTATAGTGACTAAGGTGCAGAGTGCCGCAGCTATAAACGGTAACCACGAAAGAAAATATAGTGCAGGGTTCTTTTCCACTCCCAAGATCATCCGATTAGCAATTACAAAGTATAAACCAAATCCCAATACCCATCCTGGAAAAAAGCCAAGGAAAGAAATGGCACAGCCTTGTTCTAACAGCAAACGGCGAATTTGTCGTGGGGTCATCCCTAATGATTTTAAAGCAGCATAATACAAGGTATCTTGTTGTGCTGCTACATGGACAATACAATAAATCATCAAGCAACCACACAACATCACTACTATAGAGAGGGAATAAAATGGCATTGCTTTCTGCATGGCTTGTTCTTGGCGCACTTTATTATAGGCAAGATTAGTTGTAAAGTTGACACCTGTAATACCTTGTTCTTCCAAAATAGTTGCAGCTTGCTGATCTAAATTTTTAGGTTGATGCAAATTCACTCCTAATGTAACACTGTGACTAGACTTATCTTGATAGCTAGGAAATAGCTTCTGAGCAGTATCAGCGGCGATCCACGCACAGGCTTCTGTAAAAATAGTGGAGCTGGTCCACCAGCCACATAATGTAAAGTCTGAAGCATATGCATTTCCCTCTAAGTCAGTCCAAAGCAAAGTTACTGGTGTTCCCAATTCATATGGAATACCTAAAGAATTCATAGTGAACCCATCTAAAGCGATCTCGTTATCGTTTTTTGGTAAACTTCCTGTCGTAGGAACAGACAATACTGTTTCTGCATAGGCATAATTTGTAACAGCCAGTTTTACCAGCCGTTGCCCCATCATTGGATCGGTAAGCTGTCCTATTGTATTGAGCCGAACAGTATTTTTTACATTGACATTTTCTATAATGATATCTGCCTGCTGATTGGTCAGCTCAGTATAGAGAATTTGACTGGTAGAACCATAAGTATACTGATAATTGAGCAGAAATGCTCCCTTAATGGAACCTCCCAACAAAAATACAAAGGTATAGAGCGCTGTAACCAGCATTGTAGCCGCTACCAAAATACAGTTTTTATTGTGATGAAATTTGAAGTCTCGCTTTACCAGCGTGCGGCAGACCTTCAAGTTATTATTTGCAAGCATGGTCGTTTCTCCTTACTTTTGAATACGACCATCTTCAATACGAATCACTCTATCAGCCATTTGAGCAATTTCAAGGTTATGTGTAATCATCACCAGTGTCTGATGATAGGTTTCCACTGATAATTTCAATAATCCCAACACATTTTGTCCGTTTTTGGAATCCAGATTTCCGGTAGGCTCATCAGCTAAAAGGATAGCAGGTTTAGCAATCAATGTTCGTGCAATCGCCACCCTCTGCTGACCGCCGCCAGAAAGCTCCTGCGGATAGACATTCAACCTATCTTGTAAATGTAAAAATTCGATAATCTTCGTAAAGAAAGCTTGGTCAGGCGTAGTTCCAGCAAGACTCAGTGGAAACAAAATATTCTCCTTAACTGTAAGTGTGGGAATCAAGTTAAAGTTCTGATAGACAAAGCCAACTTTACTGCGGCGAAATACGGCCAGTTCCTTTTCTTTCAAATTGGATAAATTAATACCATCCACAATGACTTCCCCTTCATCAGGCGTATCTAGCCCACCAATCATATTTAACAGTGTAGTTTTTCCAGAACCAGACGTACCAATAATTGCTGTAAATTTTCCTTCCTCGATGGCAAGGTCAATGCCATTCAAAGCATGTACGGCGCTTTCCCCTTTGCCAAAGGTTTTATAAAGATGATGTACTGTTATAATATCCATAGATTGATTCCTCGCTTATATTATTTTGTTACAAAAAGAATAAAACCTTCCGTCTTATAAAACAGATATAAAAGAGTCTAACTAAGCAAATAGACAGAAAAAGTAGTGCCTTCTCCAACCTTAGATTTTACACTGATGTATCCCTTTTGTCGAGTGACAATTCCATTTGCCAGATAAAGTCCAAGACCGACACCTTCTTCTGTGGCAACTTCCTCTGCACGGTAGAATCGCTGGAATATATCATTATAGTGTTCTTCTGGAATTCCTATTCCAGTATCAGAAATATCAATGCGGGTATAAAACTGCCATGGACGTACTGTAATAGAGACACATCCGCCTACTGGAGTATATTTAACTGCATTATCTAATATGTTTCCAATAGCTTCTGCTGTCCACTTTGGATCATGCTGCACCATAATCTCTGCGCCACATGCAACCGATAATTCAATATTTTTTTGCTCTGCTTTTGTCCATATGGTATTCATTGCCTGTGCAATGGTATCGTTTAAACGAGCCTCAACTATGTTTAGAGAAAAGATTCCAGTTTCCAACCGTGACATTTTAATTAAAGACTGCATCAGAAAATCTAACTTGTTGATTTGTGCATCCATCGTGTTAAGAAACAATTTTTGTTTTTCTTTAGGAATATTAGATCGCTGTAAAATTCCAGTATAGAGCTTTATACTGGCGATAGGCGTTTTCACCTGATGTGAGATGTCACTAACTAAACTCTGCAAGGTCTGCTTATCATGCTGGCTTTGCAAACGACCTTCATGTAAAATATCATAATATTGTATCAATTTTCCTTGCACCTTTGCCGTTAAAGAATCTTCATAAGGATGAAAATTTTGGGGCTGATGATCAGCAGTTGCAGCATCTAATGTTTCACAAATATCATCTGCAAACTGCCTAATTTGATGCCTCTGCAAAGCAACCCATAAACCAGCCATCAAAAAATTACCAGCGCATACAGCCAATATACCATATCGAACAGACGCTCTGGGAATATATTCCCACAACATCCAAATCAACAGTATCATAAAACCGGCAGAAACTACAGTTAGAAAGATATGCATCATTCTAGATTGCTGCGTTCTCATTTGTGAACTCCTTTCCAAATGTATCCCATCCCCCGAACAGTCTGAATATAAGTATAGGTCTCATCCTCGATTTTGGAGCGCAGACGATTCATTGTAACTGTCAGTGTGTGGTCATCAATGAAATTACCATCATTATCCCATAATTTTTCCAATAAGATTTGGCGAGTAAGTATCTTTCCTGCGTTTTCTGTCAACACCCGCAACAGCTTATACTCATTGGGTGTAATTGACAATTTTTCTTTTCCTCGTTGAGCAGTCAATGTGGAAAAATCCAGCATCAAAACTCCATCACTCCACCGTTGTCCTGATGTTTCTGCTACAGTTTTATTGGCTCTACGCAACGCAACCTCCACACGACGTAATAGTATCTGTATACTAAAAGGCTTGGTCACATAATCTTCTGCACCAAGATCAAATCCATCTAGCATATTTTGTTCCAAATCATTAGCAGTCAAAAAAATCACTGGTAATTCTGGATGAACCTGCTTTATAACACGACATAAGTCAAATCCATTCCCATCTGGTAAGTTTACATCCAACAAAACCAAATCAAAATGATCCACTTGAAGCAGCCGTTCTGCTTTTTTGCAATTATAGGCTGCAACTGTGATATAACCACTGTTGTCAAGCTCAAAACATAGTCCAGCACTTAATGCTAAATCATCTTCTATTAGTAAAATCCTCATTTTTTACCACCTTCTTGCCTTTTATATCTCCTACCCCTAGGCTTAACCTTTATTTTGGACAATAACCATTTTCACAGCACTAGGGATACCATTATTGGCACAATTGATTCCCTCCAACATAAGCTATTATATTTCTTTTGTCTAAAAAATACAAGAGAATCAACACTTGTAAAAAGAGAAATAAATTGCGCATAGTATATTAGTTAAAAAACCCATATATCTGCATCTGCTCTGGCAAAACCACCAACACCATATCTCACAGCCTCTAAGTCAATTCCATCATCTAAAGAAATATCTGCTTTCAAAATAATCATAAAACTACTTTAAAAACTCATTTATCTTTTCATCAGATATTTCAATATTCTTTCGCATCCTTTACAACCTTCTCCAATCTTCGGATATTTCCAAGTATTCTTCTCTAACATCTATTCCAATAAACTTAACCACACATCCTTCATCTGCTTTCCGCCATTTATTTCTTTCATTTTTTGATAATCAAAAAAATGCCGAAATTTCTTATCATTCTTCTTTGCCCATAAAATGGTTTCCGTAGAATGTGTGAAACATCGACATGTTAACCAATTGAATATATATTGTGTAATATTCCCGATATCCAAATTGTGCCATTTGGCTTTAGTACCTTCTTACATAACTTAATCCACTTTCTGTTAAACTTGTGTTTTTCTTCAACGCTGGCTCCATTTTCCCACCCTAGCAGGTAATACCATCATTACTTAAAAAATATGGTGGATCTGCAAATATCATATCCACAGTTTCTGATTTCATTTTTATTAGAATTTAAATGAATCACCTAATATCAACTGTGACTTTTCTGTCTTAAAATATAATGGCACTTTCTTGGTAAATAAGTTCTCCATTATCCCGACTCCTTTAATAAAATTATATCTTTTCATAATATTTCTATTATCTTCTCGAAACAAATAAACCTACAAAGATTATAACTAAGTCTTTTTTCGTTTCAATTGATTAAACAAAGTCTATTTGACTTAAAAATATTATCTGGTTAATGACCTATAGAATACATCATCTAAAACAATTTTAAACAATTGATACACAATACAACTATATCTATTTTCCAAATGACTTTTTTCTTGTACCTTTTTCAACTTTTCAATATACAAATTAATTTATATCTGGTTTTTTCTAATAATTACATATAATCACTTCTTCACCAACTCTATTGGATGCATCTGAATTAATCATACGTTTTACACTTACAACATCTATTTTATAGCCTTTGTTACCATATAGCTTATTTATCAACTTTGTATTGTGATTTGTAAGCATACAATAACACCCTCTAATTGTCAATTTATCGTAAAACTTTGCTAATCGCTTATGACTTTCTATATCAAATCCTTCCTTTGTGTATGACTCAAAAGAAGTAGGATTCAATGGTGCATATGGACTATCAATAAATACAAAATCACCCTTCTTTGCCTTCTTACAAGCTGCTTCAAAATCTCCATTTATAATAGTTACACCTTGTAAATACTTTGAAGTGGCCATAATAGTCTCTTCATCAACGGATGTTCTACGACTATTATTGTATGGAACATTAAAAAGACCTTTACCATTTACCCGATATAAGCCATTAAAACAGTGCTTATTGATAAATACAAACAATGCAGCCAACTCAACATCATACTCTGCCTTCATCAGCTTGCTATTGTAATATTCTCTGAGAGAATAATAGTATTCCTTACCATCATCCCACATTTCCTCATCAAGCTTGTTTACAGCCTTTAAGAATTCTTCTGGTGCGTTACATATCTGCTTGTATGCATTTATCAACGCCTTGTTTATATCATTTATTAAAGCATTTGTAGGTAGTAATTCAAATATTACCGCACCGCCACCTACAAACGGCTCATAATAATCATTATACTTTTCAGGCATTCTCTCCTTTATCTGTGAAAACAATTGACGCTTACCGCCAGCCCATTTCACAAACGGAGCGACATTCGAATTACTCATTCTGATTCCCCTTCTCTATATTCGCAAACGGACAATCTTCTACATATCCATTATACTTGCAAACATACAAAATAACAATAAAAACTTTCACTCTTTTCAAGTCATTTTATTTCTAAAAAACAAATACAAGTTAAAAATACTGTTACTATCAAATGTAAGTACATTTCGCAATATACTCCTGAAGACCCGCTGTAGTAAAATACACGCAGTCATTCTGAACACACTGTACATAAGAAATCAATTCGTTTTTATGGGCGGCATCCTATATACTACCCTCTCGATAATCATTTTCTGATGCCATATAATCTTTGCCGCCCGAAGCATCCCAAAATCAGACAGCAAGGCAAAAAGCAAAAATGAGTACATCAGTACTGCTGTCAGCGTGAGTGTTATGAAATAAATAATATAATCCCGCAAACTTCTGTGGATATTCCGAAATTCCAGTTTAGCATACCTCATTCACGCCCCTCCCATCATGGTAAGGATATCCAAAATTTTTTCAAAAAAAGTCCTGCGTAAATCGTTGCCTTTGAGAATTTCCGTAAAGATTGCTCCATCCCTCAAAAAGAGAATACGATTGGCATAGCTTGCCGAAAAAGCGTCGTGTGTCACCATCAGGATTGTGGCTCCGAGATCTTCGTTAATACTCTGGATTGTAGAGAGCAGCATCTGAGACGAGTGACTGTCTAATGCGCCGGTGGGTTCGTCCGCCAAGATTAACTTAGGCTGGTTGATAATGGCTCTGGCACAGGCGCACCGCTGCTTCTGTCCGCCGGACACCTGATAGGGATATTTGTCCAGAATATCTGTGATATTTAGCTTCATGGCCATTTCCTGCACCTGACCATCAATCTCGCCTGCGGGAACCTTGTTGATGGTCAGTGCCAGGGCAATGTTTTCCGAGATTGTCAGGGTATCCAGTAAGTTAAAATCCTGGAACACAAATCCAAGATTTTCCCGTCGAAACCGGGCAATCTGTTTTTCATTGATTTCTGTCACATCAGTTCCATCTAGATAAATATGTCCTGCGCTGACCGTATCAATGGTAGAAATACAGTTGAGCAGGGTAGTCTTGCCAGAACCGGATGATCCCATGATCCCTACAAATTCCCCTTCCTGAACGGAAAAGCTGATGTCCTGAATTGCCTTTGTAACATTCCCGCTATTTCCATAATATTTTTGGATATGATCCAGTTTCAAAATTTCTTTCATTGTTATCACCTCTGATTTCTATTGTAGGATAAGAGCAGCTTCGTTTGTATCAAGTTTTCTTACAAAGTTCTAACAAAAATGTAAGAAGTGCAGAACGATTCTCAGCTCTGCACTTCGTGAATCAGACAGTTGATATGAAAAGAAAGGGAAATGGCTGTGCCATGTTTCAATGACTCTGCTGTAATGCCAATGCCCAACTTTTCACAGAGCCGTTTGCACAGGTACAAACCAATCCCTGTAGACTGCTGGATCATGCGACCATTTTGACCGGTAAATCCCTTTTCAAAGATACGAGACAAATCAGTTGCAGCAATCCCGATCCCGTTGTCCTCCACTACTAGGACCACCTGATCTTGTCGCTTATGGGTAGAAAAACAGAGAGACGGCTGTTCTGTTCGGTACTTGACTGCATTAACAATCAGTTGGTTTAGGATAAACCGCACCCATTTTTCGTCGGAATAAACCATGTCCTGTATTTCCTTCACTTCCAGACGTACACCACTTTGGAGCAGCAAATATTTATTGTCCGCAATCGCCTGATGCACGACTTGGGAAATCGCTATTTCCCGAACGGAATAATCTTTCTCTGTATACTCACTGCGAGCGTAATAAAGAGCCTGTTCGGTAAAGCGGTTAGTCTTTTCCAATTCCAGTAGAAGTTCCTTTGTCCAGTCCGTCCGGTGATTTTCGCACAGGAGTTTCATGGCAGTAATGGGCGTTTTGATCTCGTGAATCCATTGCTCAATGTATTCCTTGTACTCTAGGCGTTCCCGTTCGATCTCTCCAATCTGCTCCAACATGGATTTCCCAGCCATTTTCAAAAGCTGATAGTAAACCTGATCCTCAGCCTGTTCTGGCAGCTTCATCACTTCAGAAATGAGGTATCGCTGTGAAAGCTGTTCCGCCATATCCAAAAGTTTTTTCATCTGCCGCTTTCGTTTCCAATAAGTAAGGCCAAGTCCTGCCAACAAAACCAATACCCATACGATTAGGATCAATAATACCACGGAAACAGAATTGCTGCACATCAGCAAAAATACAGTGAGCACAGCCATACAGACAAGGTTCGTTAGCAGAAATGGCAGCCTGTTTTTCCAATATCGCCTGCTGTTCATATCATGTACCCCTGTCGGTGCTTTGTCTTGATAAAATCCGTCAGCCTAATGCCCGCCAGCTTCTCCCGGATACGGTTGATATTGACGCTAAGAGCATTGTCATCCACATATAACTGATTGTCCCACAAATACTCAACAATATCTGCACGAGAGCATATTTTTCCTCCATTCTTGAAAAGATAATAGAGAATTTTCAATTCATTTTTTGTCAGTTCTACACTTTTCCCCTTATACTCTAGTTTACTTGACTCTAGGTACAGCACTGCATCTCCACAAACAATTTGTTCCCTTTGCTGTATAGGATAGGCTTTTTTTAACAATGAGACGATCTTAGCAAGTAGGATTGCTGTATTATAAGGCTTTGTGATAAAAGCATCTCCCCCTAGCATAATACTGCTTAATTCATCCATATCTGTATTACAGCTTGTCACAAAGATGATTGGCACTTCGGAGAAGGTACGAATTTTGGAACATAAAGCAAAACCACTCTCTCTGGGCAACTTAATGTCCAGCAAAATCAGATGAGGTTTTTCATCCTTAATCTGTTCTATTACAGTGGAAAAATTCTTTACTCCAATAGTTGTATATCCGTTTCCGTTTAATAACGTTTTTAATTCTTCTTGTATAATAGGATCATCTTCAATTACCATAATTTTATATAGTTTCATGCTTTCTGCACCTTCCTTGTTTTGTTCGTTCATCAATCGGCTTTTCTGCAGTTTTGGAAATTTAACAAAAATCGAATACTCTGCTGTCTTAGATGTTGATGTCAGCTTTGTCTCCCTCTATATACTCTGGTTTTCTTCTACTCGTATCTCTTCTTTTGTTCTCTTTCTGGCACAGAGCCTTACATTTGCAGAATAAAATCAGCACCTATATTCAGATACTGTCTTATGCTTTTTATTGTACCATACACATAATCCGCTATCACCAGGCAGCCTTTGTTGAACGTAAAATTTTTCAGGTTTTCCTTTGTAGACTGCGTTAGCTATTTGATCCAGTCCCTGGATAGTATGAACTTTTTCATAAAAGCAATATCACTGATTTTACCAACACCTCTTAACAAAGCAAACTGCAATACATCCAAAGAATTTTTAATTGTTCACTTTCTTGTGATCACTTTTTTATCAAAACATGCTTTCTCATAGCCTGGTGGCAATAATTTTACTAAGTCATCTGTATCCATAAAATTCACTCTTTTTAATTATACCATGAATTTCGTGAATTTACAAAAAAACGGTACAGCCCTTGTAATTGGGGCTATACCGCCTAATCTAAAATTACTTCTCTCTAACCATAAACCCATAAACATTTGATTTTCCTGGGTTTTAACCTGTTTTGATATAGTTTGAACAGTTGATTAACGCTTGCTGAACTGCGGAGCGCGACGAGCCGCTTTGAGGCCGTACTAAAATTCTTTGATTGCCGTTTTTCCTTGATTTTACGGGCTTTCCCGGCTTTTCATTGTTCAGTTATCCTATGTGGGAACCACGAAAAATAGCAATTTCTTAATCATCGGTGGCCTGATGGAAAGCGCCATTTACC
>CAJTXA010000035.1 GCA_910579865.1 uncultured Lachnospiraceae bacterium | reverse complement strand
CAAATTGGACTTGTAAATGCGAAAGTGGATTTGCATTTTTTGAGAGTGAAAAAGCGAAAATCATTTTTTGCGTGACATAGTATTTTTTTGATTCTGTTTTTGGGGAAATTGAACTGCTGCATAAGAATCCAGTAAAATCAATGGTTTCAGGCTATTGCTGTTTCCCAAATTTGAAGCCAAATCCCTAAAAATCTCCCAGATTTGCGTTTTTGGGAATTTTTTGGGGAAATCAAAACGGATTTGGGAAATTTTTGGGGTAACTAATCTGTCTGCAATTTGTCAAAGAAAGGTGATTCTATGAGAAAGAAAAATTACAAGGGAAGATGTACGAAAAGAAGTCTGTCAAAGTGCCAGAGTGTGTGCCGAACCTATGATACTGTTCAATTTGCGTGTGCGGATATGCTGCAAGCAAATGATGAAATAACAGGTTTTAGGTGTAATGTACTGCTAGAGGGATTGGCAGAAGGTGAATATACCTCTGATTTTGTCTGTGAGAAAAAGAGCGGTGAAATGATGGTATGTGAGTGTGTATCAAGAAGCCACTTGATGAAGCCATTAACTGTAAAGCTGCTTGATTTATCAAGAAACTACTGGTTGAAGCACAATGTATCGGATTGGAGGATTGTAATTGATGAGGATAAATAGCCTTCTGCATAAGAAAACGGATAAAGATATGGAGCTGTACAGGGTATTGGCGATTGATATTGAAAAAATATTTGCGATTGATTGTATCAGGTTGGTTATGCCGAAATGGTATGATTCAGGGTATTTTAAGGATTTTAGAGAATGTGGAGAGGATGTTTTAACTGGATTATCAGGGTATGAGATTGTGGATAAGGAATCACTGGATGCAAAGAGTAAAAAGATAATGTATGAGCGGTTTACAGTCATTGCAGGAGTATTACCATTTGTTCAGAACAAAAAACGGAGAAACGAACTGATTTCAGAGCTTGCAGAAACAAAGAATATATGCAAACAAACTATAAGGAATTATCTCTGCCTGTATCTTGCTTATCAAGATATATCCATTCTTGCACCAAAGCAATGTGGGGAAAGGGAACTGACAGCAGATGAAAAGATATTCAGGTGGGCGGTCAACAAATTTTATTATACAAAGAATAAAAACAGCCTGAAAACAGCCTATACTATGATGCTCAAAGAAAAATACTGTGATGGTATGGGGAAACTGCTGCCCGGACATCCATCCTTCAATCAGTTTTCTTATTTCTATCGCAAATATAAGAATATGCAGACATTCTTTATATCAAGAAATGGCATTAAGGACTATCAGATGAATCACAGACCGCTTCTTGGGGATGGAGTGCAGCAGTACGCTTCTCATGTAGGCGTTGGCTTTTTCGATTCTACTATTTGCGACATTTACCTTGTGGATAATGCTGGCAATCTGGCTGGCAGACCAATTTTAACAGCTTGTGTGGATGCCTACAGCAGCCTTTGTATGGGGTATTCTCTTAGTTGGGAGGGCGGTATATACAGTCTTAGAGGATTGCTCCTGAATATTATAGCGGATAAGAAAGAGCATTGTAAAAAACATGGGATATTGATTGATAAATCGGATTGGAACTGCTGTCAGTTACCAGCAGAGTTTGTTACAGACAGGGGTTCGGAATACATTAGCAGTACATTTGAACAGGTAGTAGTTGAATTTGGCGTTACGATTACTAATTTGCCAGCGTTTAGGGCAGAGTGCAAATCTTATATTGAACGATTTTTCGGATTGATACAGGGATATTTTAAACCATATTTAAAAGGTAAAGGATTGATAGAGCCAGATTTTCAGAAAAGGGGTGCTATGGACTATCGGAAGCAAAGTTGTTTAACTATGGCAGATTTTGAGAAAATCATAATCCGTTGCATCCTGTATTACAATTCAGAGCGTATTATTGAAAACTATCCATATACAGATGCTATGATATCGGCAAAGGTAAAGCCATATGCAAGTGATATATGGGAATGGGGTAAATTACAGGCAGGAGCTAATCTGATAGATATTGATGAAAAGAATCTGGTGCTGGCATTATTGCCTAGAACAGAGGGAAAATTCAGTAGATATGGATTAAAGGTCAATCGTATGCGTTATCATTGTGAGGGGTATACGGAACAGTATCTAAAGGGCAATACTGTTACTGCTGCCTACAATCCTGATGATGTGTCTTATGTTTGGTTAATTGACAATGGTAAATATATCAAGTTTGATTTGATTGAATCACGGTATAAGGAAAAATCGCTGGCAGCAGTACAGGATATGCAGAACAGCCAAAAAGAGATTGTAAAAAGTGTTTCAGAAGAGAACCTACAGGCAAAAATAGAACTGGCAGAGCATATTCAAGCAATATCTTCTAAGGCAGACAGGCAAGCGGATGTTAATTTAAAGAATATCCGTAATACAAGAAAACGTGAGCAGGATAAGGCACATATAGATTATGCGAAGGAGGGCAATATCTATGAATAAATTAGCAGATATTGAAAGTAGGCTGTCAAAGATGAAATCAGGAGATGAGTTGATAAAGGCATTAGAAGTTAAGCCAGATTATGATGAATCCATAAGAAAAGAGAATATGGCGGTACGCTTAATGAAATTATCGGACGTTTACAACGTATATGTACCATCAAGAATGACAGAGGAAATCTATTATAAGCTGTATCTTGCATTAGTATATTCTATGCGGAAGAAAACTACGAAAAAAGCAGTATTGCAGCAGAATGAGAACTATAAGGCTGTTATGGCACAGGAATATAGGGGCATCATTGGAGGGGCAGACAGTCTATTGATAGCTGGCACAAGCGGAATAGGTAAGAGTACAGCTATCAGTAGGGCAATCAGTCTGATTTCCAATAAGGGAGTAATGGAATTAGATGTGCCGTATTCTTTCATCATTCCCTGTGTCGTAGTTCAATGCCCTTTTGACAGTTCGGTGAAAAATTTACTTTTAGAGGTATTACGCAAAGTGGATGAACGGATAGGGAGCAATTACTATCAGAACGCAATCAGGGCAAGGGCAACTACTGATATGCTTTTGGGAATGGTTAGCCAAGTGTCACTGAACCATGTTGGATTATTGATAATAGATGAAATTCAGAATGTCGTAAATTCAAAGAATGGTAGAGGATTGATAGGGATGCTTACACAACTTATCAATGATTCAGGAATCAGTATTTGCATGGTGGGTACGTCTGAATCCGTTATGTTTTTTGAATCCAGTGATTACCTTGCGAGAAGGTCATTAGGCTTGCAGTATCAGGCAATGGATTATGACGATGATTTTCATAAGATTTGTAAGGAACTTTATTCTTATCAGTATGTTAAACATTATACAGAATTGACAGAAGCAATTACAGAATGGATTTATGAACACAGTGCAGGAATTATATCAAATATTGTTGTACTGCTGCATGATGCACAGGAAATAGCGATTATGGATGGTACAGAAGCATTGGATATAAGCAGTTTAAATAAAGCCTATAAGAACCGTATGGCACTTTTACATGATTATATAGCTCCTTCGATTCAAAAAAGAAAGAGTACAACAACGATAGGGAAGAAAGCAGATAAAATTCATGAATTGGAAGAGAAACAAGATTTTATAGAGGAAACGGAGCAAGAGAATTTGATTGCTTTATTGGTAGCACAGGCGAAGCAAAATAGCACAGATATAGTTAAACTGATGCAAGAGAATCTTATCGTGATGGAGGTGTCGGTGTGATTACATATTTTCCAGAGGTTTATCCCGATGAGCTGCTATATAGCCAGTTGGCGAGGTGTTATGTAAAAGCTGGCTATCCAGCTTATATCTATATGGCAGAGGATTTCTTTCAGGATAAGAAAGTCAGACCAGATATTGAATTTATCAATACACTTACCCCTGCTGCCCTACAGATTGTTACAAAGAACAAAACGATTGAGGATATTGTGCTGAAACATACCATGTTTCCTTATTATGGGTGTTTTATATCGAAAGAGCGTAGGAACAAAGCATATCAGGCTCTAATAGGGATGAGGGGTAATTATAATAATCTGTTGCCGAAGGTAAAAAGCTGTCAGGAAAGGTTTCTCCGTTATTGCCCTCTATGCGTTAAGGCAGATAGGGATAAGTTCGGGGAAACATTTTGGCATAGAAATCATCAGATAACAGGAATAAATGTCTGCCCGATTCACAGATGCTATCTAAAAAACAGTGAAGTTGTTATCAGTGCAAAAGCAAGTCCTATATTGCATCATGCGGAAGGGGTAATACCACAAAAAGATAATGTTGAGATTGTTAAAGATGATATTGAATATGAAGTGTCAGAATATGTGGCAGCAGTATTTCAATCCGATTTAGATATGGATTCTGATATTGGTGTTGGGGAGTTTCTCCATTCATGTATGATTGGCACAAGGTATCTATCTGCAAGGGGCAAAAAACGGTATATGGAACTGCTGCATGAGGATTTTATAAGTTATTATGAAAAGTTGTCTGAAAATCGTATTACAGAGCTTTGGCAGTTACAAAAGATATTTACGAATGACAGGAGCAATTTTGTAGATGTATGTTTATTAGCATATTTTTTGAAAGTGCCAGTGGATGATTTAGTAAATATGAAAGTGCCAGATGTGCCACAGGATGAAATTTTCGATGCAGAGATAAAAAGGCTTCACGATAAAGGATTGAAATATCCAGAGATTGCAAAAAGATTGGGAATGTCCTATGATTCTGTTAAAACTATCGGGAACGGTCGGTATGGCATATATCAGCATAGAAAGGAGAATCCACAAAAGGGTGGTGTTCGGGTAAAGGATTGGACGAAATTAGATGATGAATATTTACTGCTTGTTCAAAAGGCAATTCAAAGAATAGAAAATGATGAAAGCTCAATGCCAAAGAAAATAACTGTGATAGGGATAGGGAGGGATGTTGGCTTGCCAGAGGGCAGTTTGAGGAAGATGCCAAAGTGTAAAGCAGAAATCAATAATCATTCTATATCACAGGAGCAACTATGGGCGAAAAAGGTTGTATGGGCAGTTAAAAAGATTCAGACAGAAGGTCAACCGCTAAATTGGAAACAAATACGGAATCTAACCAATATGCGTAATGAGAATTTTCAGGAGTGTAAGCCTTATTTGGAGATGTATATGGATGCTGAAATGGCAGAGAGGATAAAGGAGTTGTTGTGAAGGGTGTAGCTGATTTTTATGGTATTTGGTATTTTATAACCTTATATTGTGGATTGTAATAAATCAGAGCCACATTATATTGTATACAAATGGTATTTATTACCTTTTTTTGCTACACCCTGTTGTGAATTATGAATTGATATAATAGTGTTTTTTTGATATAGTAAAAAGGCAATGTAAATTAGTTATGAAATATGTGTATGATATAGGGGAAAACTGCATGAAAGAAAATCTGATATTTGCAAGAAAAAATCTGAATGAATTGGTTAAAGAATTGACTTTTTCTAATATTGTGGAACATAGTATAAATTTATTCGTAAGCGTAGAAAAAGAATTAGAATTAGGAGAAAAGTCCTTTGAAGATAAAGTAAAGGCATATCAAGAAGTTTGGAAAGCTACAATAAATACTTTATATGAGCAAGAAATACAAGGAGAAAAAAATAGATATGAGATAGGAATTGAATGGACACCATATACGATTTGCATAGCAGAACAAAATAATTATGATTTAGTAGATTTTTTTAATTTATCTGATGAGGATAAAGAATTTTGTGAAGATGTATATAAAAAACCTATAACAGAAACAGTAGTTGTAAATAAAAATGCAAATTTCATTCTATGTATATTAATTATGCCACCATTAATATCAATAGCAGATTTTTATGCAAGAGCATATGAACATCATATACGAAAGGCACAATCAATTCTTAGTACAGTTCAAAATAATATTGTTGAGATGCCAGATTATAGATGCAATATAGGATTGGAACTGGCAAATAATTTTATTGACCAAAAAATATATAGAAAATATGGTGGTATGAATGGACTGCTTAAAAATAATATTTTTGAAGGAATTAGAAAAGAATTATTAGAAATAAAAGAAGAATGTGGTGAGAGTAAAAAGTTACCGCAAAAAGCTATTTGTCCTTATTGTGGAAAGCAACATGATATAATTGTGCATAAAGATGATATATTTTATGCACATTTGCTTTTGCTACATAAAGATGTTTTGAAGAAATTAGGGTTGATAGTTATGGATGATTATAGGGAGTTGTTTCTTACTTCTTATTTGAGTGCAATAACAGAGATTGAGAAACATTTGAATGATGTGAAAAATGTAAAGTGCTATATTTTAGTTGAAGGAGATACAGAAGAAAAAGCGATTCCTTATATGGCTTTAAAATATGGAAAGCCATTAGCATATAGAGGTATTAAAGTATGGAACTCAAAAACAAAGCAAAAGGTGTATATGGATTTTGAAAAATTTATTAAAAACAATCCAGATATAAAAATATGTGTTCTCTTGGATGGGGATGCTAGAAAGGAAATAGATAATATTGAGAGAATAATAAAAGAAAAGAAAAATCAATATGTCTTACATTATATTCCTAACGGAACTTTTGAGGATATAATTGATAAAGATATTGCTGTGTATGCACTTAATAGTATTTATGGGAGCAATATTTTTGTAAAAAATGATTTTGATGGGAACAAACCCTTTCTTAATCAGGTTAAGAAGAAAATTAGTATGAACAGTGAACTTGGAGAATTTGATAAGATTCAATTTATAGAAACTGTGATGAAATTAACAACTCAGGATAATATTCCAGATATAATAAAAAGAGTTATAGATGATTGCTATAAATTGGTTGATTAGTTTTATTTTTCGTAAAGATAATAATTCAGTAAGAAAGAGAGGAATACAACTGATATATTATACTTTATATAAGGATATAATGTAAATGTTCTAATATTAAATCAACCCATAGAAAGATTAAACAAAGGGCAGCAGGTAAGGGTACTGAATTACTGCTGCCCTTTAGTATGTTCAAATTTGGTTCATATGCCGAGTTTTTGACCGTTATTATATACCAATATCCTGTAATGGGGAAGAATATAAAATAATAATTTTAAGAGTAATTTATCCAGAACAAAAGCTATGAAATAAGCTGATTTCCATTTTTTCTATTATTCATTCTGCTCCTGAAGCAACTCTATCATTTCTGTTATCACACCAATTTGCTTGTCGGTCAGATTGGATACGTCCAGAGTTTTGATTTTATCCACATCCAACAAATAATCTGTAGTTACATGAAATCGGTGAGCAATTTTTACAAGAACATCGTATGAAGGGAATCTGTCTCCTGATTCGTAATATGATACAACGGATTTTGCTACACCTAACCTATCCGCTAATTCCTGCTGGGTAAGTTTTTGGCTTTTCCGCAAGGATTTTAGTTTTTCTGCAAAAGTCACTTTTATATTGTCCTCCTTCCACTGATAGTCAACTTGATTTTATTAAAGATAAGTTGCTCTATGGAGAACAAAAGTATATAAAGTAGTGGAATTTTATAAGAAAACATGATATGATACATTATAAGAGATGTGAAAAGGTAAGCTGAATGGGCAAGATTAAGGAATTAAAAGAAAGTTAAACTACGGATTATAGATAGTCAGGGTATGCAATGATACTCCTGATATGTATAAAAGTTAGTTCTCTTATGATTTGGGAAGTTTGGATTTTGGGTATGGCTTTTTAATGTCAGTCCTATCTAAAAGATAATCCGTGCTGACATTATAGAAATCTGCAATTTTGGAAAGAGAAGCTAAAGAAATCTCGTGTTCGCCTGTTTCATAACGTGAGTATGTACGTTGGTTCACGTTAAGCAGTTTTGCCATATATGTTTGTGTTAAATCATTATCTTCTCGCAATTCCCTGATTCGGCGGTACATACGTCACTCTCCTTTCCTTAAAACGTATTATATAAGGTTATTATACTTTAGACCGATAGAGCCTATTGACTTCTAGGCTAAAAAAGCCTAAGATTGTGATAATTGAAATTAATTGCAGAAAGGAAATACAAAAATGGGAAATATACGTTGTCCTAAATGCAGGAAAATGATAAATGAAAAAGACAAGAAATGTGAATATTGTGGTTTTGATGGCATACACACATATGTTTCAAAACAAAAAAGAACAGAAAGTGAAAACAAGGGGAAATCATTAAGCAGTAATTCCAATAGTATAATAGGTTTTGTGTTTTTAAGCTTCATTGCGCTTGTTTGCGTTTTGGTGATTGCTGCCAAATGGAATAGTGGAAACAAAAAATGTAAAGTATGCGGTGGAACTGGATATTATGAGAAGAAAACTTGTGTTTTTTGCGATGGAACAGGAGAATCGGATATTGACCCATATAAAGAAGTTTATGGTGATTAGCAATTATGTAAAAAATAAAGGTGTGTTAAATGGCTAAAACAATAAAAGAAAAGAATCAGTTAGAATGTAATAAAAGGGCAAGAGAAAAATATGCAAAGGAAAAGACAACATCTATTGCTATTCGCTTTATGCATAATACAGAAGCGGATTTGTTGGAATATCTTAATTCAATGCCAAATAAAGCAGGATATATAAAGAGTTTGATTCGGGCAGATATGGAAAGGCATTGACTTAAAACTATTAGGAATGGCATAGTGTATATTTGAACAAAGGCATTTTACCTATAACTATGGTAATATGTCTTTTTCTTGTATGTGATGATTGTCAAATGGGGTATACAGTTGATTTGTAATCCAATTTTTGTAATTATACTTTTCGGCAATCAACTTCTCGGCAGATTTCAGAAATTCGTTGAGGAAGAGATGAACCCCACAATAGGCAATCCGAAAATTGAAATAAAAATAAATCTGTAATATGCCCCCTATGCCCTTATATACGTCTATCCCCTTATTACCCTGCTACCAATGGGATATAATAAAATCTGTAATCCTGCTGCTTAAAGAATCCATATAGAATCCATGCAGGGAATCCATAGCAATATTACAACGTGTGGCTATCTTCCTCTCCGATAACAATATTTTTTGTAATCGTTCATCAAATCAACAATACCATTCAGAACGCTATATTATGCCAAAATCCAGCTTTAAACCAAAATTGTATGCTTATTGCCATAAAGTCCGGATTTGCCCTTGTTTTGATTGATTTGCGCTAATGAATCCATATAACATACAATCAAAGACGCTATGAACGACTTACAATAAAAATAAAAATAATAATATAAATACATAACACGCACAACAAAAAAGGGATGCTATACCCTGCTGCATCCCTGAATATATATCATTTTCTATTCGCTTTTGTCCATTCCCATAATATAATTAACGGCTTTTTCCGCTTTTCCTGCTGCTGATACAATAAACTTGTTATCATTCTTTAAGACTTGCAACCAATTTTGAATATATGCAGCACTGTTTTTAAATGTCTGTTGTGTTTCAATTCCTAAGATATTCAATATATTTGCGCTTCCTATTTCTGCAACTAATTCTTCTTTTGAGTATGTTTCACTTCCGAACGCTACAACAACTCTATTCTCTAACCTGTCAAGCCTTGTTTTATGTCCAGTGCTATGCGTCAATTCGTGAAATGTTGTGCCATAGTATTCATTTGCATTCTGATATTGCTCTTTTAATGGCACAACTACCCTGTCACTTGAAGGGCTATAAAAAGCCTTATTACTTTTCGTTTCATGAAAGTCTATATGTTCCCTTGTTACATAGTCTATAATAATCTTATCCGCTTGTTCTATTGGTTTAATATCATTATTCAGCTTTTCCGCTGGTAAAGGTTTAATGCCGTCAACTTGTGATATATGAAATACATTGATGTATCTAAGCAACGGTATTTTTTTGACTTCCTTTTCTCCATTGTCGTTAAGTTCTTCTTTTTCGTATATCTTCCAAAATACAACTATCTCTGACTTTTCACCCTTGCGAACGTGACCGCCTAAATCCTGCCATTGTTTAAACGTTGCATATTCTCCATTATGTTTCAAAAGCATTTGATTGATTAAAGAATAAGGCTTCTTACTTATTCTATTGAATGCTCTATCTCTAACACCAGTCCACGGCTTATTCCAAGGGATTCTACCTTTTTCCAGTTCTGCTATTATCCTGTCTGTTACCATTTGGTATACGTTTGTTTTAGTAGTTTTGTCTGTCATATGTAACACTTTCCTTTGATTTGTTTTCTGGTATGATTATATACAAAAAACATATAGGTGTGTAAGTAGCAATAATAACTAAATATTTGACCACTTACACACCTATATTTTGTGAATTATTACTACTTGCACAAGTATAAATTATTTGATATGATGTATTCAACAACAAACAAGCGAAACAAAATTAAAACAAAAAAACAAAACCAAAATCAAAATTACGGAGGTATGAATCATGTTGACAAAAAAAGAATTAGAAACGAAGGTACAGGAATTAAGAAGTTTAAAAGCTATGAAAGAAGAGCTTGAAAACGAACTGAAATCAGTAGAGCGTGAAATCATTTCTTACATGACAGAAAATGGAATTGATACAGAAATCACCGACACGGCAAAGATTACTTATAAACCGCAAAGCAGAACCACATTAGATAAGGGAAAGCTGCAAGAAATATTTGGTGAGGATTTAAAACCATTTGAAAAGACAACTTCTTACAATGTATTGCGTGTCAAATAACAGTCGTTAGAGCGACTATAAACAGGCTTTAAGCTCTAAGCGTTCCTGTCATTGGTTCAATGATAATTGCCAATCAATGGCAGGGGGTAGCAACTGTAAACAATCAAAGAATTATCAAAGAAATAGATGGAGGATGAAGTAATATGATGAGCAAAGAACAATTTGAAAATGGCACAAACTGGAAAATGAGTTATGAAGAGTATGTAAAATGCTATTGTCCAGATTGCGACAAAAGGAACTGCCCACATAGAGAAGCATTTAGAAGAGTTCCTAAAGCGGATGGCGGTTTGGGTTTATGCCCTAACTTGAATGCATAACAGCACATAAACAGGCACAATAAAATGCGGATGCCTTATGCAGTAAACTTTATCAAAGAATCAATGGTTATTCCTAATTCACTGCATAGGGCAGCAGGGTAATAGAAAAGATGGAGATATAGAGCAATGGGAGAATTAAAGAACTGGAAAGGATTTATGGGATTGAACATGGTGGTAACAGAAAATCAACTGATAATAATTATAACTTGAAATCACAAGAAGAACTTGCAGCAGATTTAGGTATTTCAATTCCCACTCTCCAAAATTACAAACAGCTTGCCAATATGATACCTGAACTGTCAGAACTGGTTGATACTGGTATTGTTACTAAGACTACTGCCCTATCTATTATGAGGAATCTGTCAGAGAAGGAACAGGAAGAATTGATAAAGGAAATGGATATAACTAAAAAGTTGACTGCAAAAGAAGTAAAGTCTTATATTGATAAACTTCAAGAAAAAGATGCTGCTATTGCTGACTGTAAACAAAAGGTTGATTCTTTACAGCAAGAATTGGAAGAAAGTAAGGAACAACAAGTGAAAATCCAAAAAGAAACAGTTTATCCAGATGATTATGAATCTACAAAAGAATTGTTGAAAGGATATGAAGAAGATTATAAAAACCTTCGCAAACAATTTGAAAGTAAGGTTTCAGAGAATCAAGATTTGAGAAAACAAATTGAAACTATGAATGATTCATCTACAGAAAGGCAATATGAAAAACAGTTACAAGATTCTGTATTACTCTTCTGTTCTAAGGTAAATACATTTATTGAAAAAGTAGGTGGATATGTTTGGTTATCGGACAAAATAAATGAAATACCAGAATTAGAGCGTAGGGGATATGTTGAAGCGGTAAATGCTATAAAGGCTTGGGCTGATACAATGGATTACAATATTAATAATAAATTAAAGGAGGTAAAATAATATGAAAAGAAAAGTATATGAAACAGGCAGCGTATCAACCTGTAATGAAATGAAATCATTCTTTACTACGATTCGTGAGTTATTCCCTGAAATTGATGCGTTTATCAGTACACATGGAGATGAATTAGTCAATGAAAGAATCTGTAAAAATAAATGTTATTCAATCAAGTTTAGAACAAGGAAAACAGTTGTGTATCTGAATGAAGATGGAGCAATGGCATAGGTAAATAGCTTGAAAATATTTGCAACACAAAAATATTCAATACAAATTAAAATTGCTGACCTATCGGCATATCGGGGAGAAAGAAGGTAAAATATCATGAACACATTCGACAGAGAGTTTCTTATTAATCATGGATTCACAGAGGATTCAGAGAAAAAAGTATTGTCAAAGTTATTCACCAAACACAACAAACTGAAGGAAATAGATGTTTCGGTCAATCTTACAGAACATTCTATGTTGCTGGCACGTAGCAAAGAGAAGAATGTAACTGTAGAGGTAAACTCTATTCAAGATAATCGCTTGATTCTCAAAAAGAATACTGGCAGATGTAGCACTGTTATTGTAAATATCCTTCTGGATGAGATTCATAATTGTCTGGTAAAGGATTACGGCAATGGGTTGTTTGAGTTTGAATTTGAAGTGAAGGATTTTAGGTATTCGCTTCATATTTCAATCTAAATAATTGGTTTACCAAAACTTACATAGCATGACTAACAAAGTACAGCGGAAAGCGGTTGTCGTATATCTGTTTTCCGCTGACAAAAGGGAGGGTGACAGTATGAAAATCAGTTGTAATAAAATCATTCTGGAAAATGTCATAATTACTGATTCAAGTATGGAAAAATCAGATGCAACTTATGAAGAATCTGTTAAAATAAGCAAGGCAGCAGAGAAAAGACATAGGAAAATACAAGGGAAAAAGGAACGTATATTTAATAAATGTAATGGGAAATGTTGTTTTTGTGGTATGAGATTACAGATGGAAAATCCAAATGAAAAGGATTATATGACATTAGACCATATCACAGCAAAATGCAAGGGCGGTACAAGCAGGGATGAAAACTTACAGGCTTTATGCTGGACTTGTAACGAATTAAAAAACCAGTTAGACAATGATACTTTTATTGATGCTGTTATCAGGGCAGGACGATATTTATATTTTCAGCGTTTGTTTGGGAAAATTCGTAATGCTTGTAAAAGAATTTGTCTTTTGTAGGGAATTGGAGGTATGCTTTTATGTAAAAAGGTATCTATATTGTCAATGAAGCTATGATGCAAGCATTTTTGGATGATATAGGGATTGATGCAAGTGTTATAGTCAATCCTGATAATGGATATACAGAAATTAAGACAAAGGACTATACATATTTGGTTACAATCGAAAAGGCGTAAATGTGTAGCGGAAAATTGTTGATTGAAAATTTTGAAAAGTCTATCTGGAATTGTAATAGGCTTTTCATAACATTGATACTTGCACACGGTTATTTGGTATGTTATACTTATAGAGAATAATAGAAGAAGGAGTGAGGTTATTATGAGAAAAAGAGAAGATGGGAAAAATTCTCAAACAGTAGCAAAAAACGCATACAACAATAGAAATTATGATAGAATTGCAATACAAGTAAATAAAGGGGAAAGAGAACATTTGAAAGAATTTGCAAAGAAAAATGGTGAAAGTGTTAATGGATTAGTGAATCGTTTATTAGCAGATGCAGTACCAGACTTTATTCCAGTGGGAGCAGAATCAGATAACCATGATAACTAATAAAGGTAAACACTAAAAAACATGATTGCATAATATCCATATAAAATTTATAATCGAACAATAAAAGGATTGGTGCTGGAAAATCATGTATAACCATGGAAAATCATGTGGAAAATTGTTGAAGCAATCCAGTGTTTATGGTATGATTATCAAGAAATCAACCGTGTTGCAGGGTGGGCTGACCTTCCATTTTAACAGAATGGGGGTGATGCCTATGAAAAATCATTTTGATTTTAAGGATTTAATGACCTTCGGGTTATTCCTTTTGGCATTGCTTACATTTATCTTTACATTTTGTAAGTAGCCATACATAGAAAAACCACTCCTGTATACTTTGGCGAGTGTCGGAGTGGATTTTCTATTTTGATATTCGGTCAACCTACTTTGTGGGCGGTTGATTTCTTTTTGTGCTTATAATATAGCATATCTAGTAATAGGATTCAAGCATTTTTTCAATCTGCAAATTGATTCTGTTTCTGGCGAATGGAATCAAGAGATTTTTCTAAAGAAACTTTATGCCACTGCTGCCTTATAATCTCATGTTGTAGTTTCTGCATCCGCTTTTCAGTATATGATTCTATCCAATTATTTAACCTAGCGGAATGAAGAATATCTGCAAGCCATAGGGAAACAGACAGGAAAATATCTTCTATCCTGCTGCCGATTCTGGAAAATCTTTTTTTGAATTTGTCAAGATTGGATTTTTTGTATATGGTGTGTTCTGTCATAGTTCTATTTCTCCTTTTGCTGGCAGATGGAAAATATATTTGTAATAATGTCTTTGTCTTATTATATATGGGATGGGTTGAAGATGCAAGGGGGATAATAAGTAACAAAACGAACCTATATAAAAACAGTAATAAAAGTATTTGATTTAAGGCTTGTTTCATGGTATATTGACAGTAATAAAACCAACGAACGTTAGAATTATTACTGTTGGAAGGAAGTGGATTAAAATGTGCGTGTATGGATATTGCAGAATCAGCACAAAGAAACAGTCTATTGACAGACAGATAAGAAATATAAAAAAAGAGTTTCCAGAATCGGTTATAGTACAGGAAGCCTATACAGGAACAAAGACAAACAGACCTGAATGGAACAAATTGTATAAAAGACTGAAAGAAAGTGATATTATCATTTTTGATTCAGTTTCAAGAATGTCCAGAAATGCAGAGGAAGGATTTTCTTTATACAAGGAACTGTTTGAGCGTGGCATTTCCCTTGTATTCCTGAAAGAACGCCATATTGATACAGATTCTTACAAAAAGGCAATGCAGGGCATTATAGATATAAATATCAAATCAGGGGATAATGCCACAGATGATTTACTTCAAGGAATTATGGCAGCTATCAATAAATTTATGATGAATAAGGTTGAACAGGATATTTACAAAGCATTTGAACAGTCTGAAAACGAGGTAATATGCCTTCAGCAAAGAACCAAAGAAGGTATTGAAACTGCTAGGCTAAATGGGAAACAGATTGGCGGTGTGACTGGAAAGAAACTTATAGTAAAGAAAGCTATTGAAGCAAAAGAAAAAATCAAGAGATATAACAAGGATTTTGAAGGTACTTTGAATAATGAGGAAACTTGGAAATTAGCAGGAATATCTAAAATGAGTTTCTACAAATATAAGAAAGAATTGCTTGCAGAACTGGCAGAACAGGAGGAATAAATAATGTTTGATGGATTGGGAATCATAGGATTATTTGCTGGAATGAAGCAGCTCATTAAAGAATCTACAGAGAAGCCAGTGCCAGTGGAATATTGGAATAATAAAGCTCTGATGCATGAGGATAAAATGAATCCTGATGTATCACCACAACAGTTTATGAAGAATCTGAAAGATGGAAAATATTGTAGTTCTGAAATTATTCCAGAGCAGTATGAAATGCCTGTTAAACCGATTGTGGATAAAGAGAAATATGAGCATGACATTATGGAATATGGAAGAGAGATTGCAGATGATAACGCTAAGCAGGGATTATATGCGTTTGTGCTAAAAGAGTATACAGATGAAGATTTAAAAGATATTATCAGGGATAAAATACGATATGAAAAAGACGTTTTAAAATACGGAAAAGAAAAATGCAATACATTAGCTAAAAAATGTGAATATTTTGATTTTAAAATAGGAACAGAAAAATGGAAGTTTGATTAATGACATGGAGAAAAAGCAATCTTAAATCTGATAAGGGTTTGAGGTTGCTTTTTAGTACCATAAAAGTGTAGTAGTTAGAGAGTAATTAACTCTGACATCTACACTTGTTTTATTATGATAGGGGAAACAGTTGATATTTCAACTTTCCGGAGAACAGCTTGAAACTATTGTTTTTACTGGTTTTAGATGTTGTTATATGGCTTATATATGCGGTTATCTGACATTTTATTTATACTTCTCGGTCGGTGTGGTTTTGAGGTTATGGAGATTGAGATAAAGCGTACTGCTGCATTTATCATACATACATTTCCCTTTAAAATAAGCACATTTTCAACAGAATAAATGCAAAAACCAAAACAATACCACATACAAAAATCAGATAAAAACAACTAAAACAGCAAGAAATCCCATTAAATTATCATGAAACAAACTAATTTATCTAAATATTTTGTCAAATAAAGAAAATATAGCAAAAAATTTATCAATTATTTTTTGTGAATATTTATACACAATATCCATTATAATATACACATTTTATACAATGCAAGCTAAACAAAAAAACCTTAATTTAAGTGCAAAATATGGAGTAGCAAGCTAATATTCATGCGTATTTCCATGATTTTGTAGGGTTTGACATATCTAAAATCATGCTGTATAATCATTCGTATAGCAAGGATGAACCTGATTCTCGGATAAATGATGTTGTATAAGATTTGTTCTGAATATATCAGGTAAATTCCAAAAATAAAAAAAGGAGGTAGCCATTATGAAAAACAGCTTAGTCACAATCAAACAATCTGATTTGGTGGATGAAATTGTTTCGGATTATTCGGGGATTTATTCAAAGGACTGTGTGAAAAACATCCTTGATTCTCTTGAATCGCACATAACAGAGCATTTAACTGAAACAGATGAAAACCATCCGCAAAAAATAAAACTGTTTTACGGTTTGAACCTGACAAGTAAAATTGAACCAGCAAAAAGCAAGAATTGTTTTGGCATTGATTTGGATGTGGATTCACATATTGTTGTAAAAGCGAATTTCACAAAATGCTTTTTGCGGAAAGTCAATCAGCTTGCTATTGATAACTGATAAGGTTAAACACTAAAAATGAAAAACTGAAAGTTAAAAGCTAAAAATCAAAAACAGAAAGGAATACATAAACAAATGTTATTTCTTAGAAAACTGCATAGGGAATAAAGAATTTCAAGGACAATGAATACAGAATTGTACAGAATACATCAACCTTAGAATCTGTCTTGATTCAAAAAAGGATTATCCAAAAGTAAATTTCTCCCTCATTCTTATTGGTTCATTCGAGAAATCTATAATCTATCAAAATCCCTATTATTTATGGCGGTGAATAGCCTTTGATTGAGCTAAAAATCCAATGAATCAATCATGCTGCAACTGAATACAGACAGAGTTTATTTGTGTGCAAAAAATTAGATATGCATACTTTTATTAATTGTGTTCATTTGTGTACAAAATTTAAAAATGCTATGATGAATAGCTTATTTGAGTGCGCACAAAATCAGAAAAATTAAAAGAATTGGAGGAAATTGTTATGAATTTATATGAAGCTCAAAAGAATACGAAAAATAAAGATGAAGAAATGCATGAAAAAGTGTATGGAAAAATGACAAATAAAAATAATGCAACAGAAGGAAAGGAAACAGTTATGCAAGTTACAAAGAAAAATACTTGCATTTTTCCAGAAAAAGAATATAAAGGCTTCGTTACCCGAAGAGAATTTATCAATAGAACAGGCGTATTTGTTTCAGCAGTTCATTTTGAAATTATTTACGAAAAATTTAAAGAATTGCGTGTTTCAGCAGATGAATTTGTCAGAGATTACATAGATAAATATTCTGATTGCATTATTTCAGATAAAAATAATTTAGTACATTTTGAGATAAATGATAATGAAGTCAGTGCGGTAGGGTGTTATGCAAATTCAGTAGAATCAGATGAATTGAATGTATTAGATTTGCTTTATAATATGTCTGAATCTGCTGAATATTATAGGACTAAATTATTTGAGGTAAGAAAACAGGCTAAAGATTTATGTAATGCTGCAAAATCAATAGAAAAATAATAAAATAAACTGTATTTCTTTTGGATGGGTTGTTAGTGTGACAGCCTATCCAGAATTAAAAATAGAGGGAGGAATCATATTATGCCAAGAACAAAAGGAACAACTGCTACAAACAAAGCATCTAAAACAAAACTAAAATCCACAAAACCTACAGAATCAAATATAACAGAAACTCCTAAATATTCAGAAGTTGTTTTGAATTATTGTAGAAATGGGAATTTAGGATTTTCAACAGTGCATGAAACAGTTGATATTTCTTTTTTAACCAGAAAGAAATTGACTGGAAAGATTACAACACTATTCCATCTTATAAGACAAACGGAAGTATGCAAAGACCTTGATTCTGGCAGAACCGCAACATTTCAAATAGATGGCAGACCAGTAATAAGCGTTACTCAAAAAGCGAATGATTATGAGAATCAGGTTTTTACATTAACAAAATATAGGAAAGATGGTTCAAAGCAAAGTACACGGAAATACTCTTTCAACAAAGCAAAGAATCTGATTCTTGATGTTTTTGGATTTGAAACGAAAATTAATGAAGATGAGGATGCGGAAGAACCAGAAACCAGTAATGTAGATATGAATATGCTGCCTGAATCTGAAAGCTTTGAGGATGATATAGACAATGAATATGCTGATATGGAGTAAGGGGGGGGTGGTTATGACTACAGAAATTATGAAACAAAATATAATAAATTCCATTCTGGATTTAGAAGCAGACAATCCATATAAAAAGCAGCTACTTGAAATTATGGAAAATCATGATAAAGGGAAACTGACGGATATAGAATCATATTTGCTAATCAATGATATTCTTGTAAAGTATGATTCTAATGTTTTAATCCCAAAAGAGCAAAAAGCTATTGAGGAAACCAGAAAATCTGAAACAGAGAAAACATATGGATTATCACCTAATGTAACTATATTCAATCCAGAAGATGCCACAGAAGTTGCAGTAAAAACTAAAACGGAAATAGGGCAGATATTTATAAAAGGGCGAAAAGAGCTTATTAGAACTATCGGAGTAGAAAATCTTAATATGAAAGATAGAGAAGGAAACTTAATAACAGACTTACAAAAAATATCCAAAGGAAAACGAAAAGGCGAAGCAGATGAAATCATAAACCAGTATTATGATATTCAAAACAGACCTGATTTAAAGCAGTACGCCATACAAATAGCAGATATTTTTGAAATTCCGCATTATATAGAAAAAGAAGATGGCAGGGGCAAAAATGGATTTTATATAGAGAATATTAAACCTATCATGATTTACTATTTACTGCAAAAAGATGAAAATGTCATATATACAAGTGTTGAAGAATTAGCTTGTTTTGTCGGATTAGTCACTAAAAATTATAAAAAAATATCTTTAAAAGAACTGGCAGAAATAAATCCACGGTTTACTGCTGCAATGCTAAATCAATTTTATTATAGGTGTAAGCCTGAATTGGAAAGTGTCATATTCAGAGTGCTAGATTCATTACAAGATGAATATAAAACTTTAAATTATTATAGAAATTACTGCATTTCAATTAATAATGGGGATTGCCATACATCAACAAAAAACGAAGATATTATTATCAGGCAGACAGAGCGTAAAGTTTTGAAAGAGTTTAACGCCAAACGAATATTGACAATCTTTCAAAGGAAACAGCAGAAAAAATTTTATGATAGGGTGTGCGAACAAATTAATGAAACATATGGGTTTAACTGGGTTCGGTACAAAAAGCAGATTCAGATTTTTGCAGACAATGAAGCATTACAAGAAATTATGAATGCTTTAACAAATGAGGATATGATTCATAAAAAGAAAGAAATATCTTCAAGATTTGCAAGAAGAATTATGAACAGAACAAAAAACGAATATGACAGGACAAATAAAAAAGCGGATGAAGTAGAAACGAAATGGGTACAGGAGCAGTTAAAACAACCAGAAATTAAGGAATTAGCTCAATTAGGTTTTGATTATGAAGATGATTTTAGGGAAATGTTTCAATCATTTAGTGATGAATACAGATACCATGATAATTACTTAGATGTGCAAAACAGATTAATAAGTATTATGATTGGTGAACCAGAAATGGATTCAAAGAATGATATACCAGAATTGAAAGGAATCATGTAATGCATCAAAATTATTAGAACAAATGTACGGTTCACTTTCTTATGCGGTATAATAATAATCATTTTCTTATTATACCGTTTTAAAAAGTGAACCGTTGTAAAGACTTGCTTCATTAGGGTTTACAGACATTTTCTCTAAAGAAAGAGGGGTAAGTATACAGAGAAATTTTATAATCCAATATGGTAAAAGTTCTGTTTCCGCTGCAAGCAGCTACAACACACTTTCACCAATTCATTGATTTAAAATAGAAAATGGAATGATGTGTAGTTGTAGCAGAGCGGAAACGGAACAACATTCCCTACAACAGATAGCAGGAGGTTAATACAATGAATAGAAATTTGAATTTAAAAATAAAGGAATCAATACAAACAAAGCAGCTATCAAAGAATCTTTTATTGCTATGTTTGGCTTGTCTGCATGAAAAAATTACATATTCAGAGCGGATAGAAGCAAGATTAGAAAAACAGAGGGATATTATTGCTAAAGCAGCTTTAGAAAACGGCATTGACAGAAAAGAAATTTCTCAAAAGATTGTTACTATACATCAAAAGGATTATCCGAAAATTAAACAGATAACAGCAGTATCAGATATTATTGAAAGCGGTTGTTATGCGTTTATCAGTGGCTTAATCCCAACAAAGGGACATATTCACTTTAAGACAGATGAGGAATTGAAAATTGATTTAGAAAGAAAACCAGTTAAAAAGAAAATTGATGCTGATTCAGAAGGATTTTATGAACTATGTGAGTATGTTGAAAAGCAAATTGTGTATGATTCTCTGACAGAGGACATAAAGAAACTGCTGCAAAAATTGAAAACAAAAACTTATGATTATTCTTTTATCCTCCAAACATTCAAGTTTTACCATACAGATATTGAAAAGGCAGTCCAGAAAAATAAGCCTTTTGAATCGGCATACAGTAAATGTCAATATGTATGCGGAATCATAAAGAAGAAGCTGCCTGAAATGGATGATAGGTTACAGCAGCAGGAGAAAGCAGATGAAAAGATTATAAACATGGATTTCTCTGAATTAAATGATACTGGAGCAAGCTATCAAAGAAAGACGAAAGATGATTGTTCTAAAGTTCTAAATGTTTTGTGGTAGAAGTGATGTAGCAAAACAGGGAGATTATTAGTCAATAAAAGCAAGGTTGTGTTTGAGAATAGAATTTCAAATGCAGCCTTATTTTTTACGATTGTGATAGAGATAATGTGAATGGAAGTAGTAATTTCAAATTTTGCTTGTAATCCGAGTATATAACCATTACAATACAAAAGAATTAGTATTGATATGAGTAGAAATATATGGAAAGGATTAGATTAATGAAAAGGTTTATAGAGAAGATAAAGCATTTCTGTTTTAGCAATAAAGAAATTTCAATAATAGGTATTATGTGCATTTTAATTTCTGTTTCTTATATGATTACATATAATATGCCAGATTATTTTGGAATAGAGCCTTTTTATTCATGGTTAAATAATTTGGCAATAAGCTATATTGCAGCTCTGATTTTTTTTATAGTGCAAGTATATGTTCCAGAGGAAAGAAATAAGAAAAAATGCATGGAGGTTTTAAGAAATAAATTTGTTTCAGTAACGGCTTTTATTGATATATCTGTTATGTTATGCAAAAAGCACATAAAAATAAAAGATAAAGGCGCAGATTTAATATGGAATGGAGATAATGAGAAATTATATATAAAGTATTCCAAAGTTGGGAATGATAAAGCGTTTACTTGCAGAAGTTATACTAAGACTGAAATATTTAGGCTGCAAAATATTTTTGATAGTAAAATTTCAGAAATAAAAAACAGTTCAGTAATAAAGTATTGCGAATATGAATTGCTTGAATTACTATCACAAATAGAAGATGCAAAATTTTTTGATGGTATAAGTTATGTGATTAGGCTTGCAAATACTGAATTAGGATTTCCGAATTTTGGTAATAATTTAACCCAAATTCAAAGTTTGAATGATAAACTGAAAAAAATGTGTTTTATCGAAAACAATTTTCAATTACATGATATTGAAGAATCAGATAAATTCGTCGCAGATTTACCTAGAAAAGATATATCAGAAGAGTTGAAAAGCATTAGAGATTTTAATATTGTACGCATGAAACGCTATATTAAACAACAGTTAGATGAAAAGGGGGTTTCTATATCCGAAGAGATGTTAAATAAAATGAGCGAAGAAGCGGTTGATGCTCAAATGAACAAAGGGAATAAATAATTATGAGATTCACTATTGCTTCTTTTGAGTGAAACCTTTATAATATATACATTAAGGTTTGCACTCTATGTCATGCTACAATATCATTTTCGCTTTTGGCTACAAAAAAATGCAATGTATTTTTCGCTAATCAAAAGATAGCGGAACAATCAATAGATTAAACAAAAAACAGTGACAGGCAACAGAAAGCGAAAGGAATCAGTAAAAAATATAGAATCAAAGAGAACAGACCTTTGAAAGATTGAGTATTATTATCAGTCTTTTGGAGGTCTATTTTTTTACTATGAAGTAGTTGATTCTTTCTAAGTGTATCATGAAAAGTTGGAAAGAAATTTTCTTCTTATTAGAGTGTCAAATCCAGTAACTAAGCGGTGTTGCAGACAATTTAGTGGAGCTTAAAATTAGAATTTTATGAGGAAGGAAAAGCGATATTTTATGATTTTGATTAGTAAAAGTGAGTTGTCCGGGAACGATTAAGCGTTGGAGTGGAAAGCATTTTGCTTCAAAGAGATAGATGTGTGATGCAGGAATGAGATTTGCTAAAGGACTTTCAAATGAGTTTGAAATGAGATTGTAACAAAGTGGATGAGTTGCTAATGCACTTTCAAATTGGACTTGTAAATGCGAAAGTGGATTTGCATTTTTTGAGAGTGAAAAAGCGAAAATCATTTTTTGCGTGACAAAAAACAGCGGGAAGCCAGTATTTATGCGGCTTCCCGTTTGCTGTGCTTGCAAAATGCTTGCAGTTTTTCCTTGTCACATCATGGTTATAAATGGTACAATGTTCATACGGAAACAAACAATTTGTATGATGATATATAGAGCCAAGAAAACAATCCAAAGCCGGATGCAATAAATATACGAAGGAGGCATGAGAATGGGTAACTTTACTTTTCTTGAGGATAGATGGAGCGATTTAGCAAAGCTGGGCGATCTGTCTGAAAAATACGTTTACTC
>CAJTXA010000034.1 GCA_910579865.1 uncultured Lachnospiraceae bacterium | reverse complement strand
AGTTTATGGGGCGGCGGTCAGATACGCACCCGCAGCCCGTTTAAGTCGTCGGCTCTGATACCCACCAAGTACCATTCCTGCGCCATGTTCATTTCAATACGGGTCGGCTTCCACTTGCCGCGTGTGAATACGTCGAAACATTCCCCGCAATGCAGCCCGCCGTAATAGCTGGCAAGGTCAAAGCGAATGTCGTAGCGGTCTGTGCGCTCGTCAAATACCAATGCTCCCGTCATTTTCTGTGCCATAATAAAATCCTCCTTTTGTGGTTGTGGGTGGTTACAGGCTTTCGCCCGGTTTGAATGAATAGGGGTCGTGCGGCTCCTGTGGCGCAAGTGCGCCGCTTGCCATGTCGTGAGCCACAAGGGACGTGTAATAATTGCCGATTGTGGACGGGGCATTGAAAAGCACCGCCCGTAAATACTGCTTGATGTTGCGGATTTTGGTTGTGTTCTCTTTCATACAGTCCAGCACAAAGCGGATATGTTCAGCGTCCAGCTTCATAAACTTTGCTTTCACCAGCTCGGCGGGGTAGTCGTCCCCGGCAATGCGGATTGTCTTTCTCCGGGTGCAGACGGTTTCAAGCATGATGTCAACAATTTCGTCCAGCCTGTCCCCGTCAAACTTCATATCCTGCATGAGAATGTCATAGGAGATATTGTCCTTGATGATCTCCCGGTAAATCTCGTATGCGCTCTGTGTGTCCGCTTCCTTTCGTTTCCGTTCCGGCGGCGTAGCCGCTTCCCCGGCGTAAGGAGAGGGGTTAGGGGAAAGGATAGGAATGGAATGGGTACTTTGTAAATCCGTATTTATTTTTTCTTTTGTTGGTAAGTCAGTTCTTTGTATATCTTTATTTAATTGCATTGGATTTTCCAACGTAGGTTTTTCCAACATTGGTTTTTCCTGCATTGGATTATCCAATGTTGGATTTTCCAATGTAGGTAAATCCGGCGTAGGTTCTGTATGCGGCTGCTCATAGATTACATAATCGGCTCCCCGCAAGCGTCCTTTCTCGTCGCGCTCCCGTGATCGGACGATATACCCGGCGCGTTCCAGCTCCTTTATGGCTTCCCGGATAGCGTCTATCTTTTCCCGGTTGATCTGTGACAGCCCCGCAAGGGTGTAGTCCCAATCTTCGGGCAGGGAAAGCATTTGCGACAAAAGCCCCTTTGCCTTTAAGGTCAGCTCCTTGTTGCGTAAATGGTGGTTGCTCATAACGGTATAGCCCTTGTTGCGCTCCACTCGGAAAACTGCCATAGCTTCATCACTCCTTTGGTTGTGGATTTGTTACGCGATAGAACGCCATTTTGCCGGGGTTAGGTATAAATCCCTGTCCCCGGCAAAAGTGCGCCCGCAAAGCCGCATATAGCAAGGCTCTTTTTGCCCCTACTGCGTAACATGAGGGCATAAAAAAAGCGGCGTTCCTGTTCTCCCGGTTAGGGATAGAGAAACGCCGCGTTTGCGTCGTATTCAGTTTTCATTTATTCTTTCTCAATGCTGTGTGCTGGTGGCTGGGCTGGCAGGGTTCCGGGCGGCATATCAAAGCTCTTTCCCTCAAAAGTAGTAAATTGGTAGTAAATTCAGCTTGAAATCCTGCTTGTATGCCCGTAAATCAAGGCTTTTTTGAGATAATCAACCATTTTAGAATAAAACATTTGACACAGCAAAACAATATTATAGAGGAAGAAGCAAGAAAACATATCATTAGTAAAGATAAAGCACGAGCTTATCATTATCAATATTATACTGATAAAAAATGGAGCAATTCTAAAAACTATCACTTATGCCTAGACAGTGGAGTTTTAGGTATAGAAAAATGCGTATCAATCATTGAAAGTATTTATTTGGGTTAATGCTATATAATGATATGGAAAACCATTATTACTGACATTTAATGAACAGGAAGAAGTGATTGATAAAATAATAGCTTTTTTATCTGATTATATACAGGTTTAATCCATGCAAGCTGTTTCTGCTTCCATATTGGGGGACTGGAAGTAAATCAGAACCAACACAGGGTATTTCAAAACGAAGAAGAAGTAAACTTGCCCGCCTTGAATACAATACATTCACACAGATATTTGAAGCTGTTTGGAACATGGAATTTGATGAATATACGCTAGGAAAGTATCGTTGACTTTGAATAATACCCATGTTAGAATAAAAACACTTGTCAGAGGACTTGCAATCAAAATAAGATTGTTGAAGTGGGATAAGACCATTTAAGGTTTTGTTCCACTTTTATTTTTTAAGTAGGAGGTTTTTTATGAACACAAGAACAAAATCTTTATTTCGTTACATATTTCCGGCTGTAGGCGGTTTATTTGTAACGTATCTTTACAACGTGGTTGATGGTATTGCCGAAAGCATGGAGGAACACTTGCACTGGAAAACAGACAAGGTTATGGCGCAACGGCTACTGCTTCTTTCCAAATAAATTCAAAATCTTGAGAGATTTTTGAGATTTCTATTTTATACTCTCCTTAGATTACAAATAAGGAGAGTGTTTTTATGAACATTGAAGCAAAGGAACTATCAAAAATCTATGGAAGCGGTGAAAGCTGCGTCGTTGCGCTGGATAAAGTCAATCTTGAAATTACGTCAAGCGATTTTATTTCTATCATGGGACCGTCTGGCAGCGGGAAAAGCACCTTGCTCCATCTGTTGTCCGGACTGGACAAACCGACCTCCGGCAGCCTGACATACGATGGAAAAGACATATATAGACTTACTGACAAAGAACTGTCTGCTTTTCGCCGTCAGCGCATTGGTTTCATCTTCCAGCAGTTCAACCTGCTCCCTGTCCTGACCGCAAAGGAAAACATCATTATGCCCTTGCTGTTAGACAAAAAGCAGCCGAACGAGGCGTACCTAAAGCAGCTTACGGATTTGCTGGGTATTCATGACCGCCTTACCCACTTGCCCCATGAGCTTTCAGGAGGACAGCAGCAGCGTGTAGCGATTGCCCGCGCCCTGATTGCAAAACCTGATATTATTTTCGCTGACGAACCGACCGGGAATTTGGACAGCAAAAGCGGCGGCGAAGTTATGGGGATGCTGGAAAATATATGGAAGAAGATGGGGAAAGCCCTTGTTGTCATTACTCATGACAGCCGTATAGCGAGAATGGCAGACCGGCAATTTGTAATTGTAGACGGTGTTCTTTCGGAGGTGACAGCAAAATGAAATCTTATCGCGTCCTTGCATGGAAAGAATTACTGGCTCAAAAGGTCACATCCATTCTGATTTTAATAGCTGTTATTCTCTCCACAATTACAACAACGGTTATAGGGCAGTCCATCGGTGTTCTAAATGCCATGAGGCAGCAGCAGGCTATTACGATTAACGGGGAAAAATATGCTACTTTTCTTCAAATGTCCGAAAAACAGCTTTCTGAACTGAAAGAGGATGCCCGCTTTTCCTATATTGGCTCCTCTATCAGTTTAGGAACCATAGACTTAAACAGCCAGCTCACACTCGGCCTTGTGGAATATGTCGGTAACAGCCTCGACGCCTATCCTGCTATTTCACAAATCCAAGAGGGACGTTTGCCAGAACAGGCAATGGAGATCGCATTGTCAGAAGATGCGCTTAAATTTCTCGGATTTGATGGAAAAGTAGGCGATACTATTTCATTACCTGTTTCTAAAACCTTACGGCATGATATTGCTCCATCCATTGAATTTACTGCCGATTTTGTCCTTGTAGGCATCACGAAAAGCAATTATATTGGATATTCTTATGGCGGAATTACAGGGATTGTTGGAACAGGTACAGCCGAACAGTTGCTGCCGGAAGAATACCTATATTACAATGTGGACTTTTGTACAGCCGATAAGCGAACCTTTCAAAATACGGTAAATGATGTAATTGAGAAATTCCAGATACATGAACTTGATACATCCTATAATCAGGTTTATTTGCAGGCTTGCGGAATACAGTTTGACAGCCAAGAAAGCTCTGAAAACAACGGTTCAGGTTTTTCGTTTATGACTGCTGCTGGCATCATGGTGGGCGTTCTCATTCTTCTGGCGGCTGGATTGGTTATTTACAATATTCTGAAAATATCCGTGTCTAAACGCATTAAGGGGTATGGTGTACTAAGAGCCATTGGAAGTGAAAAGAGCCAGCTTTACAGCATTGTATCTTTACAGATATTGATTTTGTGTCTGATCGGTATTCCGATTGGTATGATCGTTGGTCTTTTGTCAACGAAAGGCATTATCACAATAGCAACAAGTTTTTTGTCACCTGAAATATTCATGGTGCAAAATACATCTGAATTGCAAAATCTGATTTCAGCAAATAGTACAGGTAAATTACCGTTTCTCGTTATAAGTGCTACAATCACACTATTCTTTGCGTTTATGGCAGCAATACCGGCTGCTAAATATGCGGCAAAAGTACCTCCTACGGTTGCCATGTCGGGTCAGAATACAAAGGTTAAGCGGAGAAATCGCAAATCTAAAACAATTCGCCATTTTGAGTCTTATTATGCCCGGCTGAATTTGAAGCGCAATCGGAGGCGTACAGCAATTACCGTTCTTTCATTAGTTATGAGTATAGCTGTATTTATTGCCTTGCAGAGTTTTACCACATTGTTAAATGTGGCAAGCGGCATGGAAGATAATCATTTGGGAGATTATTCTATCGTAAATGAAACACTGGGCTTTTCTGCTGATGATTTGGACGAGTTACGTCAAAATAGTGCTGTAAATTCGGTGGCAGCAATACAATTTTCGCTTTATGAGCCAGACGATGCCGGGCAAATATCCGATATTGCGCTCGGATTTGAATTACAGCCGGGAGAAACATTTCAGATAGTCGGACTGAATGACGACTATTGGGATTATTTCATGGGCAGCGAACTTTCAGTGGAAGATTTAGCCCTTTTGAAATCCGGCGAGGCGTGTATCGTGAGAAATCCACTGGCATTAAACTATGGGGGAACAGAACTGGAAAGAACAAGTTTTGTTGCTGGCGATACAATTTCCGTGGCTGGCCGGGACATTCCGATCATTGCAACATTGGATGGATATGACGGATATGTAAGCGTAGGGAACAGTGGATTTACAAACGGTGTGCAGGTGATAGTATCAGATTGTATCTATTCCGAACTGTTAGGCACCGCTATTTATAATGAAATGTGTCCTACCTTGAATGCAGATGCTGACAGGGAATTATTCGACACCGTGGCAGAGAAAATCTGTCAGGACATTCCCGGCACAACCTACCTGTCCTATGAAGAAACAGATCGGCAATTAGAAGAAAGTTTTGAACAGATACAATTGCTGGCATGGGGATTGATCTTGTTTGTTGGCTTGATTGGTCTTTTGAATATCATCAATACTGTTTACACAAATATTCATACCCGTGTAATGGAAATTGGTATGCAGCGTGCTATTGGTATGAGTGCGGGAAGCCTCTACAAAACATTTTTGTGGGAGGGCGCATACTATGGCATTATTGCGGCGATAATTGGAAATATCGTTGGCTATATCTGCACAATTTTTGTAAATGCTGCGACTACCGACACAATTCAATTGGTTTCCATCCCTATTCTACCGATTGCCGAAGCTACAGTTCTATCTATCGGAGCTTGTTTGCTGGCAACTTGTATTCCGTTAAGAAAGATTGCGGGAATGAGCATTGTGGATTCCATTGAAACGGTTGAATAATTCCCAAAGGAACGAACTGTATTCCCCCATGAGCAAATTATGTTGCTTATGGGGGAATTGGTATTTATACTGTTTTTTGCGGACAAGTTCTGTATAAGCGTGGTGTTGTTATGTCTGGTGTGGTATCTTTAACTATGGGAAACTCCTGTTTCCCATTTTGATATTGCCTTATCTGTAATTCCTAACTGTTCCGCTAATTGGCTCTGAGTAAACCCATTCTCTTTTCTTCTAGAAGCAATAAATTTGCCAATTTTCTTTTGATCCATCAAACATCCCTACTTTCATTTTTTATTATGCATTTATTCTATCATGCTCCTATAAAAGGAACACCTACTAGTAGTAGAGTTTTCCTCATAAGCGTGAACTTAAATAAATAATAGAAAAAATTTATTATAACTTATTCTTTTCTTGTAAAGTAGTTTTGCTAAACACATTTTTTTTGGCTTTCACCAACAGCATCATCGGTCGGCGCAATTCGTCTTTCATACCTGCAAGATTCATCATTTCTTTCGGTGGCTCTGCTTCCACTACAGCTTCAAGTTCAAAGCTATTATTTAATAATCCCATCAATATCTGTGTAAGTGTGTGGTGTTGTTTTACTATGTCGCATCCCAAAAAATGTGTGTTTCGCTCTCCTACAATAAAATAATTGTCAATAGGCCAATATTTTGGAGTTCCTGCTTCTGTGTAAATCCAATCCTGCCCAACCCCCGCTGTAAAAACAGGATGTTCTATGTTAAAAAGAAATACTCCACCTGGCTTCAATGTTCTATATACCATTTGAAATATTTTCTCAATATTTTCAATATAATGCAAAGCCAGATTGGAAACGACACAATCCCACATATTTTCTGGATACTCATATTCCTCTATTCCGCAGACACGATACTTGATTTGTTTTTTTGTATTTCGTTTTTCTGCCTCTTCAATCATTTTTTTACTTAAGTCAATCCCCAATACCTGTGTTGCTCCTTGTTCTGCTGCAAAGATACAATGCCAGCCATAACCGCACCCCAAATCAAGAATCTTTTTCCCTTGGAGTGAAGGAAACAAGGGTTTTAACTGGTGCCACTCTCCGGCAGCACTTAAACCATTTCTGCTGCGGGACATTTTTCCATATTCTTCAAAAAACGTTTCATTATCGTATTCATTCCTCATACTCAATTGTTCTCCTACTCTGATTTGTTTTAAAAATTATTGTGATTATAACACAATTTTAAAAATGTGAACATACCTTGTCAGCTTACTTCACATTAAAAAAACCCGTCTTACCTTGATTTTGTAAAACGAGTTTCTTTTTTTGTCATACTTTTTATTGTTCTGAAACAGAAGCATTTTGTCTTCTATAAGTATCATTATCCTTTTGACTTAATTCTGCCTTTACTTGTGCTAACTTCCTCTCTAATTCTTTGGTCTTTTTTTCATCCTTCGAAGAACTTCTTATCTGCTGTTCTAATTGTTTTTGCTTCTCTTTTAACTTTTCAATTTCCCGATCCACCCGATCAGTATTTGTAATACATTTTTTTTCTGGTTTTTTTGGATCATCATATACAATTTTGGGTTTTTCATCTCCTTTTTGTTCTAAATGATATAAACCAGTTGGTTTTCTATCAGATTTTTCACTACTTCTATATTCGTCCTTTTCTACTTCTTTTTGATTGGATACCTTTTCTAACTCCTGCTCTTTTTTTATTTCTTCCGCTTTCTTTTGTTGCTTTACATCCTCCATATCATTCGTTTTGTAATGACTATAAGCTCCATTGATTTTCATTGACATTGTTTCTTTTCCTCCTTCCATTTTTCCTGTCAGCTTCTATCAAACTCTTCTATCAAACTCTTCTGTCATTACCCTTTTCGACTAGTTAAAATTGTAAATTAATAAATTTGCTGTGAAATGCTTTCTGTATGCTGTGGAATGATAAGCAAAACACTAAGAATAAATCTTGTATCTTGTGTTTTGATACAAATTGTACCACAATACTTTTCAGCTACTGCCCTTATATTAGATAAACCCGTTCCCTCTTGAAAAAATTGCTTTCCCTGAACACTATTTTCTATATTCAGTAAAATAAAATCCCCTTGTATATGTCCTGTTATATCAATATATCTTTTTGTCTTATATCCCATATCTTGACAAGCATGAATTGCATTGTCCAACGCATTGGACAAAATAATACAAAAATCAATATCACGTATCAAACATGGATAAGGCAAAACAAAAGAACAACTTGTATCAATTCCCATACTTCTTGCTATCCCTAATTTATTTCCTATTAAAATATCTACAACTGGATGATTGGTGTTACATGGAAATGACAACTCCTCTGCCATTCCTTCCATATCTTTTATATAATGAAACGCCTGTTCTGCATTTTCATTTTGTAAAAGCTCCTTTATAACAGTGATATGATTCTTGATATCATGGCGAAATGATCTTGTCTTTTCATATCGAGTCTTTGCTTCTTCTATATATTGATTTAAAGAATGTTCTGCTTGTTCTAACAATGACACCTCTGTACTTAAACAAAAATTTTCCACTAACTTTTTATAGGCAAACATCATACAAAACAAACTAATTAATCCAATAAACTGTATTGCAAATATCAAATAATAGTTTTTATTCACCAGATTTAAAATTGTTCCATTTTTATCTGTAATAATCGTATTTCCCAAAAAAACTGTTCTAATATATTCTCCCATAAATACAATCATAACTGTTGGTGCCAAAAGTATCAATATATATTGTTTTTTTTCTATCTTGTAATATAAAAAATATTGATATGTTATCATATAACAAAAAATAACTACCAACAATGCCATACCTCTTAAAGACATCCATAGGATTCCTATTTTTTGATAAAAAGAAAACAGAAATGGATATAAGATACAAAAGACAGAATCGAAAATACCATAACAAAACTGCATAATTTCCACTGTAATAATTGCATATAAAACAGCAGATATACCATCAACTTTGCATACAAAAACTCCACCTATTATAAGCAATAGCACACAAACTAAAAAACAAACTATATTACCAGCCTGAATTCCCATTATTATCATCGTTCCAAAGAGCGTAAATAACAAATAATATAACGTTCCTATTTTTTTCTTTAAAAATTTAGTAAAAAAGTAAAAAACAATTAGCATTTGTACGCTTACTGTACTATATGTATAAATAAAATCCTGATAATCGATCATGTTATTCCCCCCATTCTTTCATATATCGTAAAATAACACAAGAGAATTCTTTCTTTCATAAACGTGACACAGGTATTTCTTTGCCGCCTTCTAGACATGCTGTCCCATTTTTATAACTTTTTAAATACTTTAAATTAATTAAAAAACTTCTATGGCATCTAAAAAATCTACCATCTATCTTTTTCATCTGAATATCTAAAAATAAAATATCTATCGTTTGATTTGAATTTAATAATTCTTATCTCTATCTTAAAAAAAATCAGTTACCATAGTTTTCATTTTTTCTAATGTATAATCTTCCTCATCACAAATTGCAATATCAATCACAAAACCACCTACTGAAAAATATTATTTTATTCTTTACAGATATCGATCCATTTCCTGTAACCAGAATAAGTTTCTAACTCAGAAATTGTCAGTTCGATTGCACTATTTGAACTGCCACAGGCAGGAAAAACTGTTGTAAAACGTTTTAATGACACATCCAAATATACTTCCACTCCTTTATTCACTGCAAAAGGACAGATTCCACCTATCGCATGACCTACTCTTATCTCCGCTTCTTCAGAAGAAACCATCTTTGCTTTTGTTTGAAATTGCATCTTATATTTCTTATTATCTACTTTCCTATCTCCAGCTATTACCACTAATATCACACGATCCTCTGCTAAAAAGGATAAGGTTTTTGCTATCCTTTCTGGTTTACAGTGCAAAGCTATCGCAGCAAGCTCTACGGTTGCACTTGATACATCAAATTCTTGAATTCTTTCCTCTATACCATAATTACTAAAATAATCTTTTACTCGTTCTATTGACATTATCTTCTCCCTGTATTTTTAAATTTCTATTATTTTCTGGATTTGTTATTTGTTCTAACTTCTAGCTTATTACTATATCGTATTGTTGTCAACCTTACTGACAATTTTTTCATACTTTTAAAAATTTCTGATGTAATTATTGACATTACAACAACTTTATGATATAACTTTAGTTGTATCAAACATTATTACAACAAAGTGGAGGTTATCATTATGGCAAATTTTAACAAAGTAAATGTATCATCTGATGCAAGAACAGAACTTCATAACAAGCTTTCCTTAACTGGAGCAGAAATAAGCATCAATCATCTTTTAGCTGGTACAGGTGTTCCTTTTATTCATTCTCATAAAAATAATGAGGAAATTTATGCTATCCTTTCTGGAAAAGGCAAGGTTATTATTGATGGAGAAACAATAGAACTTGTATCTGGTGATTGGCTTCGTATTTCTCCAGCAGCAAAACGTCAATTTTTTGCAGCAGAAGATACTGAAATTCATTTTATTTGTATTCAAGTAAAGGAAAATTCTCTTGAAAATTATACAAAAGATGACGCAATTGTATAGAATTAAAAAATATTCTTTATTGGGTGAGAAACAGGATTCTCTCACCCAATGATAGATTAATTAAAACAATTTTCATAATAGTTTCTTACAGAGCCATTTGCCACTGATAAACCGTGCTGAAAAGACACCTGCTCTTACAATCCAATCGGTAAAAATTCCAATCCAAACGGCTTTTAGTCCAAGTCCATACGTCCTTACAAGAAAAGTACTCCATACTACCCGAAAACACCACATACTACTAACAGAAACAAGCATTGAAAACCTAACATCACCTGCTGCCCGAAGCCCATATGGTAAACCAAAAGCACCTACCCACAATAATGGTTTTACAATAGTCATAGCTATTACTAATTGAAAACATATTTTGGCAGCTTCTGGCTCCATTTTACTAAGCCAAATTACTGGCTTTGTAATTGCAAGTACCAAAAGGCATGACACCAATACACCTATCCATGCAATCCCCATTAGTTTTACTATATAATACTTTGCTTCTTCTTTTCTATGTGCACCAATAGATTGCCCTACTACTGTCATAAGTCCAACCCCTACACCATTACTGAAAATGCCATTTATATTTTCAAAAATATCTGTCATTGCCTGTGCTGACATTGCAATTGTTCCCATTGTCGAAATTGTTGAGGCAATCGCAATTTTTCCAAACTGAAACATACCATTTTCAATTCCAGCCGGAATACCAATTGTCATTATTTTTAATATCAATGCCATATCAGGACGAACTTTTAAATAATCCTTTACTACAATCATCTGTTTTGGTTTTCTCAGATAAATATATAATACTACCGTCCCAAAAACTCTAGCAAAAAGCGTTGCAAAAGCGGCACCTGCTACACCCCATTTTAGACCATAGATAAAACATACATTTCCTATCACATTTATAATATTCGAAAGAACCGATATTTTCATAGGAAACCTTGAGTTTCCAGATGCTCTATAAAACGCTGCTCCTGCACTGAATAATGCTAAAAATGGATAAGAAATAGCTGTTATTATAAAATAAACAAATGCATGTTCCATTACAGCCTGTTCCACTGTTCCAAAAATCAAACGCAATAGTCGCTCTCCTCCCAAAGTACAAAATATGGTAATAGAGAGTGAAACCATAAGTACAGTAAGTACAACCTGTTTTGCTATTCTATTACATTCCTCTCTGTCTCCACTGCCAATATACTGAGAGCAGATAATTACTGCACCGGCTGCCATTGCAGCAAATATCTGTATTACTAAATTGTTTATCGAATCTACAAGAGATACTGCTGATATAGCATAACTTCCAACAGTGGAAACCATCATGATATCCACCATTCCTATAAATGAATTAAAAAACTGTTCCACGATAATTGGTAAAATCAGCCCAAATAGCGCCTTATTATTAAATAAAATATTTTTCCAATCTATCTGTTTTTTATCATATAGCTCCATTTTTTATCTAACTCCAAAAACTCTATTATTTTTACTTATATTTGCAATAAAATCAGGACTTCTATTCACACTTTGTGCACTAAAAGTCCCGATTTTGTAGTTCTTATCCTATTCTTACTGATTATCCTTACATAAAGACAGGCTAGATTCTCTGCAAACAATCCTATACTCTGTTCTGACACTTTAGCTCGGTGCACTACTAGTGCGTTGTCGCCGCAGGCTACTGTCATAACGCACTAGTAGTGTATTCCGAGCGAGTGACGCAGAACATTGTGGTGTAATGACTTATAATGATCAACCTTAGAGCTTCCCCAAGGCATTTAGACCAGAAAATCTAACCTTTTCTAAATTGTATCATATATTTTAAAAATGTCAACTATTTTTTTATCAGATTTTATCAAATTACTTGAAAATATGTCAAAACTATACTATAATATTCTTATGCCAAATAAAAACTCCCTCATACTAGTAACATTTTGAATTTGTTAATAGAAAGGAAATCATTTGCAATTATGAGAAATTTAACATCAGAGGAACAACAACGACTCTGGAAATTAGACGAGCCTCCCATTCGTAAAATATTGCTTTGGGGCTTAGACAGCCAAAAAAATCCTTGTTTACTTATTTTATGTGGAGAACAAAAAATTGAACAGGAATTAAAGTCTTCCCCTCGTTCCTATTACGCAGAGGCATATCTGTTAAAATCCACAGTCACATATACAAAATATGCTATCTTTCATGGAATAAATGGACATTTACCTTCTATTCCAAATATTCGTTACCACAAAGAAAAAGATGTCCTTTGTTACAGCAAAGGTTATAAAACCGCACGCACCTATTGGGACTATAATAAAACAACTGGCTGGCAGCAACATATCGATATTGACAGTCAATATATTATTCAAGAATCTTATGAAATGAAACAATCTGTTATTTTTAACTATTATGAGGAAAAAAATTATACAGACTATGTTGCCTATTTTAAAACAAATCAAATTTCTTTTAAAGACTTTGAATTAATTGAGCATCCTAGTGATTTATTTGGTTTTAAAGCAGATAGTCCTTATATGGAACTGATTGTAAATATGTTTTCGAAAGAAAGGTTATATGCAAGAAAAAAATGTCTTAGCCAGTTTATCGACATGCAGCCTTCTGTTGAAGATTACGAACGTATCTTAAAAGTAGCAAGTGTGGAACTGGCATGTGGGATTTTCCAAGAACTTACAATAAAAAAGAATCCTATTTTATTAGAAACAGCAAAACAAATTGATAAAAGTAAGATATTATGGGCAAGTGAAGGTTATCACAGTGGTCTGAAACGTTGTATCAATCAATATATCAGCCTGTTTGACGAAAAACTGCTCTGGAAACAAAAAGAATTTATCTACCGAACACTTCCTGAAATGGATTTCCATATCAAGCACTTAACGTTAAATGGCATAAAACAAAAGGGAAAAGAACTTGAGGAATATTTAGACAAGCCACATGCTTATCAAAATATTTTATATGTATTTGGCAATCAGAATCTCTATGAAAAAAATACTTATACAGATGGAAAAAATGTAAATAATATTGCATTTAAAAATACAATACAAACAGCAAAGGCATATGGTATGGCAGATGCGATTGGAAAAATAGCTTACTATTTAGATGCCCCAAGAACCACTTGCTATTTTAAAGGAAGCGGTAAAGTGAATGCATACAATTATTATTTACGTTATCTTAGAAGGACACTTGACGAATACCGAGAAAATGATGAAGAAAAATTTATAACGGCTGCCCGTGAAATGTTAATCAGCTATACTGACCATGATATTTTAGATATTTACTCTAATAATCTTTCTTTTAATTTCTTTTTTGACAGATATTTTAGAACGGTAATTGCAAACAATCGAGCAGCAGAACATTCCATCTGGCACAAATATCTTGCAGATGTTATTTTTATAGCTCAAAATGCAAAAGCCTTATCGGTACATGATTTTTGTTATACTTTATTAAAAAAGGCGTACGAACATTATAAATTGGATTCCTATGATCTTAAAGAGTTGATTGTATTTTCAAGAATACCTTATGAAAAAACAGCACAACTATTTGAAAAAATATTGTTACCACGATTAGAAGCATTACAGGAATTTGATGCAGACATTATGATTTCTTTAATGAACACACCATCCGAGAAATTATGGGATAGTGCAAAAAAATACTTTAGACGAACAAATGGATCCTTCCAGCCAGAACATATTGCGGAATTTCTTTTTTTCGATACAATAGAAACATGGTACAACATATTAGAAGAAAATGTCTATCATTTTACAGTAAAAGAATATACCACTTTCTTAAAATCAATTGTTGAAAAAAGAGAGCGTTTTTTGGAACAGCAGATTGAGCTTTCTGAGCAAATTACAGACTTATTGTTAAAATCTGTTCGCCAATTAGATGGCGCAACAACAGAGGAACAAAAAGAATTGTTATATTATTTTATTCCTCTGCTTTCAAGCTTAAAAGACATTCCTAACTTTCTTTTTGATATAACAGAAAACATTATATTCTCTATTCCATATGAGGTATTAAAAGATACACTAAAAGAGATTCATTTACAGCATAATAGAATTTCAGAAAAAGAATACAACACCATATCTTTACTAAAGTCATGTAAAGAAGACGTTCTTCCAAAAGACAGCTTAATTTTATCTATTTTAGAAACAGGTTCAAAAAGACTCGTTAAAACACTTACCGAAATCGTAGAGTTGCAACAAGCTGCGCTTTCTGAAAGAACCTCTACTCTTTTGCTGCTTTTTGAATGTACCGTCTATCATTTGAATAAAATTGCTCAGTCTGTATTTGAAAGCCTTGAAATGGAAAAAAGAGAAAAGCTGCATATGATTTTATTAGATTCTCCTATAGAAAGAACCTATCAATATGCTCTTAAAAAACTAGATGATTGGTATGGCAACCAGATTCCAACCTCATTTATTCCACGTATGATGGAACATCCATGTGTGGAAGTAAAAGCTTATCTTTCTCAAAAAATGAAAGATACTTTTTCTAATTTAAAGGAAGCAAATCCAGATTTATATATTTATTATGTAAAAGCACTGCTTTATCTGCCAAACAAAGTTTCAAAAAGTAAGGAATCCATCTATCATACTATTCCTTTATTTTTAAACTATTATCCTGAAAAAAGGCAGGAAATCGAACATATACTTCTTGATATTGGAAGCACAAACAGCAAAATAGATTCTGAAAGAGCACTTGTAACATTTGCTCAAATTCAGAAGGAGGTAAGCATTTTATGAAAGTAGGTTATAAATACGCAAGCCCTTCCCGATGTACACAGGTTAATAATCAAACAACTTTAGGGTTAAGCCCTGACTTATCTCGTGATGAAAAAGTTTCTTTTTGTGGGAAATTAAAGCATCCTTTATTGTTCCGTGATGCGATGCTTATGCTAAGAGAAATTGTGGTTTCTGATACGAGAAAAAAATCCAAAGAAAGAACCGATTATTTTACATGGCTTGACGAAGAAATTGAACGGCGTGTAAAAGCACATAAAGAATACGTGCCAAATATAAGAAAGTCTTTAAAAAAAGATATAGCTTCTTGTGACCTTGAGATTTTACACAAAAAAAATGAAATCCATGAATTATTAAATCTACAAAAAAATTTACAGCAGAAAATTGACCAATATGATGCATGGAAGGATTACTATAAAATTGAACGAGATTTTTGGAAATTTATAAGAGACAGAGATTATAGTTTATGGTTTGTGTTAGATCCTGTTATCACTGTACACAACGATCAAGTTTCATTTGAAGCATTTTCGATTGATGAATCCACTTATGGCTGTCTCTCTGTATCTATGAATGAATTTGATTTATTACAGACACCAAAATTAGGAACAACAAACATTGACTTTTCTGCCAAATTAGAAAAAGAAATGCAGAGATTTCGAAGCTATACTGATGTTACATTATCCGTTAATCCAGAGGGCTTTACAATCGATAATGATATTGTCCCAGAATATGTAGAAAAGAAAATTGATCTGCCTGAAACGTGGATCAAAGGTTTTAACCAAGTCTCTTCTGCTGCTGCCTTATCTGGAATTGAACTAGAACTCTCTCCTTCTGATATGTATGATATTTGTGTATTTTTAAGAAAACACAAAGAAAAGAAAAGCCCTCGTTATATGAAATGGATTTTAGAACCAGGGCAAAGAGTGCAGATTGTATTTGAACCTTTTGGAACAATTCTTACTCTAAATACCATTTATCAAGGCAGCCAAAGAAGAGAAGAAAAAATTTGGGGAAGAAGACGTTGGCTTGTAGTTGAAAAATTAATTCCTTTAGCAAAAGCATTTTATGTACGCCTTTTAGGATTTGGAATGCCTCAATTTATTCGTGCCGACATGGGTACGATGCAAATGACAGTTGGCTTCTCCTCATGGTCTTCCAATGATTGGGTAAAAGGAACTGCATTTAATATTATGGCAGGATTTACAGGCAATGGCTGCTATACAAATATCTATCAATTACTAAAGGAAAAACGTTGTTTATCTATGGAAGAAATTTCTAATTGTCTTCCAAACCAAAAAAGTGATCCGATAAAAGCTGGTGTAGGTATGTTGTTTCGAAAGGGTGAAGGTTATTTTGATTTAATAAATAACAAAGTACGTTTTCGCCATCTATGTAATACTCCAATTCCAGAAGAACTTTATGAAGTTTCTGAGATTGAAATGGAGGTACAAAAAATCAGTAAACTTACATTCGACAATATGAGGGTGCGATACTCACACAAGCAGGAATTTATTTTTACAACAACATACAAGGAAAATGGACTGTTGTCCTCAACGGAACTTGTAATTGACCAAGATGGGCAAATTGCAAAGATTGATTGTACCTGCCAAAAGTTTAGAAGAGGTGAGAGAAATCTTTCGGAACCATGTGCCCATATTCTTGCACTTTATATCGCTTCTTATAAATTATTAAAGCTAAAAAATTTGGAATATGAAAAAGAATATAAAATCAATGATATTATGGAGATGTTATTATAATGGATACGAAAGCCGAATATAGAAATTTAGTCAATAATATGGGTAAAAAAGAATTTACCTTTCTTAAAATGCAGGAATACGGATTTTGGCCAAGTAATCTGCCAACTCCATATGAACGCCAGCAAAATGAAACTGCACAGGATTTTGAAAACAGAAAAAAGCTATTGGATGAATTTCAAATACTTTCTGAAAAGCTATCAAATCTTTATCAGGAAAAAGATGAAATTGAAAAAAAGCTTTCTCACCTAAAAAAAGAATATCAAAATACATGGGATTATGAAAAAATTCGTTCTGTAGTTGCGCAAGAAATTATGAAAGAATCGATCGCCAGACGAGCTGAAAGAAAAGCAGAAAGAGAACGACAAAAACAACTAAAATCGGAAGCATGGAAAAAGCGAAAAGCAGAAAATATTCTATTTATTGGCAAAAATTATTCCAATCTGTTGGCAAAGAAAGAAACAAATATACAAAAGCTAAAAGAAAATCAAATGCCTATAATAGAAACAGACAGAGAGCTTGCTAAATTTTTGCAGATAGAATACAACACGTTGCGTTATCTGGTATATCATAGGGATGTTATTACTTTTGATAATTATTACCGTTTTGACATTCCTAAAAAAAGCGGTGGAACACGTCATATTGCTGCACCTAAAGCGCAATTAAAAGCTGTTCAAAGACAAATATTAGAACAGATCCTGCAAAAAGTAGAAATTTCTGATTTTTCTCATGGATTTATCAAATCAAGATCGGTTCTTACAAATGCAAAGTCACACGATACAAGTCCTGATTTATTGATCAATATTGATTTGGAAAACTTTTTCCCTACTATCACATTTGAACGTGTCAGGGGCTTATATCAATCCTTTGGTTACTCTGGTTATATTGCATCACTGCTTGCTATGCTTTGTACCTACTGCGAAAGAATACCACTTGAAATAAAAGGAGAGATAAAATATATTAAAACATCTGATAGAATATTGCCGCAAGGCTCTCCAGCAAGCCCTATGATTACTAATATTATATGCAGAACTATGGATATGCGAATTTATGGTTTATGTGACAAATTAGGATTTACTTATACAAGATATGCCGATGATATGAGTTTTAGCTATCTGGGCAACACAGATACTCTTTCCATAGGAAATTTTTTAAATAGCATAAATAAAATTATAGAAGCAGAAGGCTTTCATATGAAAAAAGAAAAAACCCATATATTAAGAAAAAACAATAGACAGTATATTACTGGTATTGTAATTAACAATGAAGAAATTGGTGTTCCTAAGAAATGGGTTAAAATATTAAAAGCTTCCATCTATAATGCACAAAAGTTAAAAGATTCTGGCGGTTTGGTACCAAATAAAACGATACATGAAATCTCAGGAAAAATCGCCTGGCTAAAAAGCGTAAATGAAAAAAGATACCAAAAAGTTATAAATCAAGGGACAGAATTTTTAAAAAGCTTAACTTAACTATTGTTTAAAATAGAGAGCCATTGCAAAATAGATGTGTTATCATCTATAGAGCAATGGCTCTATCTTCCTATTTTCTAGTAATATGCTTCTTTGTTTACAATATAAATGTAAGCATCCTCAAGTGTTGCTTCACAAGAACTACATTCTATTTTAGGTTGCGCCTCACTGATTAATTTCATTTGTAATTCGTCCCCTACATACTGTTTCGATGAAATATGATATTTTTTTTCCAGTTCTCTCACTACCTGTTCCTCTTTTGTTTTACAAATCCAAATATGCCCTTTTGCCTGATTTAACAGTTCTTTTATGTTTCCTGAATAAAGGAATTTCCCCTTTTTCATCACTGCAAGCTGATTGCAGGTAGCTACCAAGTCTTCTACTACATGGGTTGAAAATAAAACTGTACGCTCTTCTGAAAAATCAACTAACAGATTTCTGATACGGATACGTTCTTCAGGGTCTAATCCAGTTGTTGGTTCATCGACAATTAAAAACTCTGGCTCATTTAAAAGTGCCTGAATAAGACCAACCCTTCGTTTCATGCCGCCTGATAATTGTTTCATCTTTTTTCTGCTATGTTCTGATAAGTTTGTCTTTTCAAGGTAATACCTAATACGTTCTTTATATATCTGTTTGGGTATACCAGATAAATCCCCCATATATTCCAAACATTCTTGTACTGACAAGCTTGGATAGAGGTCAATCTCCTGCGGCAGATATCCTATCTTTCTCTGTATTTTTTCAAAATTCCCCTTGCTGTAAAGTATTCCATCTAAGGTTACTGTTCCACTGGTTGGTGATAACACAGTTGTGAGTACCCGCATAAGTGTTGTTTTTCCTGCCCCGTTTTCCCCTAACAACCCAAAGATTCCCTTTGGAATTTCCAAATTCGCATGATCGATTGCTGTTACTTTATTTCTAAATGTTACTGTTAAATCCACTATTTTAATTCCCACAGTCTTAACCTCTTTTCTCAATAATTTTAGGCAATACTGCCACTGCCATGATTCCAATACAAATGCAAACAATTTTCCCACATATCCAGCTAAAATCACTGATATTTTCTAACTTTCTGAAAGTATAGGAAAATAGATTCCATGCGCCAAAATACCTATCGCCGATGCTAGAATTTGTAATCATCCACAACATCAGGCAGCCGCCAATTCCCGCCCACATATTCTGAAAAAAACAGGAAAAAAGATTTGATAAAAGTCCCCAAAAGCCGAGTGTGACAGAAATGGCAGCAAAATATACAAGAAATTGGCTTATTTCACTTTCTAATCCACTTTGCCCTATCCCATCTGTTCTTGGATTTTGGAATAGAAAAAATAATCCATATGAAGCGGCTGCGACAACTAATAAAAAAATTTCTTGTATTACAATCCGTCTGTAAATACAGTAAATTCTCTTTTTCATAGAGTATAGCCGTTGTATCTCCAACCGTTTGCTGGCAATTTCCTGCGTATAGGTATCTGCGCAGAATGTGAAAGCAAGTATCGCTATTGGGGCTTCTAATGCAATCCCAATTTCATTAGAATAAGTCACTCCTCTAACAAGGCTTAAAATTATAACAAAAAATATTGCATAAACTTGTTTTTGAAAGGTCAAGGAGATTTTTATTTCATACATCAATATACCCGCCTCCTTTTCCATATCCACATGGAGAGAAAGATAATGCAGATAGAGGCTATAATAAGAAAACTCTGATTCAGCAATACCATTGGTGGAGGAGCCGTATCAAAAAAACTTCCTGGAAACCTCACCATAATTGCTAATGGTCTGCCATAATATCCATAAATACCTTCTGTATTCCTACTTCCCATATTGGAATACACAATATAAAGAAACAAAAGCGGTACTGCTGGCAGCGGACTTTTAAATAGCAATGAAATCAAACTATAGATACTGACAATCATCAATATATTCGGCAGGATATAAAAACAAGTTGCCAAGAAAAAATCCATCAAACATACCTTAAATCCACTGCTTCTTGTTGATACAAAACAGATACCAAAGAATATCAGATTTAAGACTACAAGTATTATCAAGCAGACTACAAAACCACCTCCCACTTTTCCAGACAGATATTTCCCTGCACTGACAGGCTTTGTATGAAGAAGCTCATAGGTAGTTCTCCTCATATCCTGTATAAATAAAATGGATAATAAAACCGTTGCAAAAAATCCCATAAACAGCCCTGCAAAATCGGCAAATTTTCTTGAAAAATAGTAAGAAAATGTCCTGTCTTCCAATTTTTCTACAATATAAGCATTGATTTCTTCATGGCTTCCTTTATGGTAGGCCATATTTTTATATTCATAATATGCATCGTAGAAACCATATCCTTCTAGATGAGCACAAGCCGTTATAACATCCATTTCTTTCATTTCATCAATCACAGATTGCGCCCCTAGATTGTCCATTTTGAATTCGGAAATTAAGACTTCTTGTATCTGTTCTTCCCACATTTTCCGTTGTAGTCCTTTCTCTGTTGGTACATATCCATTAAAAATATCTCTATCCTGATACATTTCCGAATCATCGTTTACAATGATTTCCCCTTCTGTGAGATAGTGGATATTCAAATAGGAACTTACATTTTGAAGGATCATAAAAATACCAATTGCGATACCAAACCAGAACAGAGGTTTTTTCATATAATTTTTTACTTCTCTTTTCAAAATTGACCACATAATTTTGCCTCCTTATTCTTAATGAATCTATTGTAAATGAAAAATCTCAATAGAAAGACAATAAAAAACGTCGGATTACTTACGCAATCCGACAAAATATTGCTGTCACCACAGCCCCTTTCTGTTCATCATTTCTCAAAACTAATTTTCCTCCATGCTTTTCACAATACAGCCTGCTAATATACATACCCAGTCCCGCATGTTTTAAGCTGTCCTTTAGATTCTGTCCATAGAACGCTTCCGTAATTTTTTCTATATCTCCCTGAAATCCATTGCCGTCATCACTGATACAAATACTTAATTTTGCATATCGGATCTTTACCATAATTGTAACTTGCTGTTTTCCATAGCGCAAAGCATTTAACAGCAGATTTTCAATTACTTCCAAAATAATTTCCTTATCTCCGCAAAATTCTTCCTTTGATTCTAATATTTGTAGTATACATTGTTTTCTATATTCTTTTCCCAAAATGGCAAGTTCTGCTCGGATATTTTCCTCTAACTGTTTAGCAGAAATATTCTCTAAAGTCAGTTTCCGATTTTCTAAACTGCTCAATTTCCGCATTGCTTCTACAAAGGTATCCATACGTTCAATCTGATGTCCACTTTCTGATAACATTTCCATTGCCTGTTCCATATCTATATCTTCACTTGACAAATATTCTATCAGCATTTCCTGATACCCTTTTAAGACAGACAATGGAGCTCGTATATCGTGCGCAATAGCCGCACGCAGCATTTTTTCCTCCTCAATCGTCTTCCATAATATTTGATTATTTTGAGCAAGCTCCTTTTGCATCTGTTCAAACTCCTTGCAAAGTACGCCCATTTCATCCTTATTTTCATAGGAAACGTTAAAATCCAAATGATTCTCAGCAATCTTTTTCGAGGCCTGTGCCAGTTCTTCAATTGGCTTTCTTAACTTGTTCTGGTAAAAAAGGAAAACTGCCGCACAGCTTCCTACCATAGACAGTATCAACACAGTATAAGTCTGCAAAAAATCACAAAGCTCTGACACAAAAAGTTCTAACTGTGTCATCTTATAAGAGTTTGGTCTTGGGATATTTGCTATATAACCAAAACCTTCACTTTCCACTGCTTCAAAATATGCTTCTTTATCCACATAATTCCACCAGATTTGTGTTTGCGTCCGTTCAGCAATTCTGACAATGACTGCTGAGAGAAGAAAACTGCAAAATAAAGTAAAAGCCATATAGATAAAAATTGTTTTTCTTATAGAAAGGTTTCTTATTTTATCCATCGGTATCCCATCCCCCATATGGTTTCAATATATTCTGTTTCTGTATATTGCTGGAACTTTTTTCTGATTCGGCGGATTAACTCCGTAATTACCCTGCTGTCACCCTCCGCATCATATCCACAAACCTTCTCATAAATCCTGTCTTTATCAAAAACCATCCCCTGATTCATAGTTAAAAATTCAATAATTCCATACTCTAATTTTGTCAGCTCCAAATAATCTGTGTGAATCTGTACAGTCTTTGCCTTATAGTCAATGGTCAGCTCACCTTGAAAACAACATTCTGTCTTTTCTTTGCGCCGTGTTTCCCGTTTTAGGTGTGCTATGATTCTTGCATCAAGCTCTTTTAGGCTAAACGGCTTTAAAATATAGTCATCGCCTCCTGAAGAAAGCCCATTCACAACGTCTTGTTCGTCTACCCTTGCAGTCAAAAATAAAATTGGACAATCCACTTTATCTCGTATCCTTCTGCATACCTCTATTCCGTCAATGTTGGGCATATTTACATCTAATAATATAATATCTGGCTGCAACTTTATTTTATTTAACCCTTCTAATCCATTCTCTGCTGTAACGATTTCATACTTTTTTATTTCAAAATGTTTTTTGAGCATTTTAAGAAGTTCTATGTCATCATCAATAATCAATATCCTATAAGCCATTTTTTTCTCTTTCCTTGATATAGTTGTCTTTTGGATTCGTTTTCCTATCATATCTATAAATTGTCAACAATGAACTGTTTCTTTGTCAGTCAATATTTAAAAATGATTATACTACACAAATCCCAACAAATAAACAACAAACGCTTTGTTATAATTAGGAGTAACTGCCAAATTTCATATCTACAATCTTTTTTGCACCCCTATATGCCCCGTACATGCACAGCTTGTTACTTGTAAGAAGATTCGTGTACATTACATAACCTTTTGATGCTACTTCCTATTATTTAGTTGTTGCTTTCTCACCTGCTGGCTTGGTTGGTTCATAGATAATCTAATTTTTCAAAGTTAGTTGATTTTATGTTTCAGCTCAAACCGCAACAGCTTCCCTTTCAATAGTTCAAAGCTGTTGCGACCATATATGATCCTTTTGACGATTTTCAGCTTATTCACTTTCCCTCCACCAACCCAGTATTATAGAATTCATAGTGAAAATCAATTTTTCTGTTTATTAGTAAAACTCTTTGCCCAAATAACTATAATGATTGCAGTTGCAACAAAAAACTCTGCAAAAATTATAGGTTTTCCCCATACTTCCCATTCTAAAGAGAAAAAAAAGTAATGTTCTACAAAAAATACTGCAAAGAATACTAAAGAAATTGCAACCGAATATAAAATATTTTTAAAAATTTTTGTGCGTGTTTGCTCTCTGCTTAACAGTTGCTTTTGTTGTTGTTCTAGCATATCTGTCTTAACTGATAATTCATCTATTTCTGATGGTTTCAACAGATAATCCAGTGTTACATTAAATACCTTGCTCAATTCAACAATCTTTTCTACTTCGGGTATAACTTGCCCACTTTCCCATTTTGAGATAGACTGTCTTGAAACATTTAACTGCTCGGCTAATTGTTCTTGCGTCAAGTCTCTGCTCTTGCGTAACGTTATAAGTTTTTCTGAAAATTCCATGTGTGTTCCTCCTTTTGATTTTATAACTCAATCATATCAAAAAACTCATTTGCACTCTAGCAATTTGGCTTTACATTTACAAAACAAACTGTGGAATTTATGGGATTTTTGTAAATCTTAACTATCGTTTTATCAAATACACTTATCTTAATCTGTATCTAACATCCTACGATAAATAATTTAATAATCCTCAAGCATTGCCTTTTGGTTAGATATGTTATTGCTTGTTATCATGAGTAGGACGGATTTTGCGGACATTAAAAATATAAAAGAATGTAGAGGTAAAATCATTAATTGGTTCTAAAATATTTATATCTATATCGGACAAAATTTAATAAAACAAATCAGCTTTCATCCAAAAGCTAATTTTCTATAAATATGTTTATGACATAGATTACAGTTTTTTGTGAGAATATAATACAAAACTTAAACGAATCGAATCAATAAAAGTTCCTCGACTCTGTATCTATTGAGTTAGATCAATTTTCTAATCAGAAAATGACAGTCCCTTTCATTGGATTCAATTACCAATATACGTCCGATGCTATCACCTTCTATTAATTTTAATATTTCTTTCATCCAATACCTTAAAGTAAGATACCTTTTATTGTTTGAAAAGCTCAATAATTAAATAACTAAACAATCAAATAAGATAGTTTACAAAAAAATCTTCTATTTTATCAAATAGAATAATGTTTATTTTATCATATAAATCCGTATGGACGGCTTCTGGAATAATCATCAGTTCTTTGTTGTCTGTATATTTACTAGCCCTTGTCACGTTTGCAAAAACATCGCAGCTGAAATAGCAGGAATGTGCCTTTTCACCGTGCACTAACAGAACGGCTGAACGAATTTCATTTGTATAGTACAAAATCGGCATATTCAGAAAAGACAAAAATGAAGTAATATTCCAGCCACTGTTAGAATTTAATCAACTACGCCACCTCCAAAAGCATAGAAACCGTTTTTATAGTCAACAATTCTTTGCTTGTTCATCATTTTTCTTTTTTCAAAACGAGCCTGCTCATTGTCTTTATTGTCAAAGTAACTATTGGCAGTACAGCGGGTCATATCATACATTGTCATGGCAGCAGTCGCTCTAATTTTTGTATCAATAGCAGCAGCATTTACTGCAAATGTGGACAGAAAAAGTGGAACAACCTATACTATCGAAAGAGCAAAGGAGATGAAAGGCATGGGAAAAAATCAAAAATCTTACACTCTGGAATTTAAACAACAGATCTTGGATCTGTATCATGCCGGAGGGACATCGTATCCACAACTGGAACGTGAATATGGCGTAAATCGGAGCATACTCAGCGACTGGGTAAAACAGTTCTTCCCTATCAAAGTATCGATGGTGAAGTGGTAATTTTAAGGCGTATAAGGCTCTCTATAAGGACAAGCAGCACCTTAAGAC
>CAJTXA010000033.1 GCA_910579865.1 uncultured Lachnospiraceae bacterium | reverse complement strand
TAGATGATTTTGTGTCCCTTATTTTTTCCCTTATCAGGGTTTGTAATGCCTTGTGGGAAGATATAACACAAGGGAAACTTTAAGGGAAAGCTCACCTGCGACAAACTTAGTGTTTTCAAGGGTTAGCGGAGAATTTATTAATAAAATATAACAGCTAATGTTTCCCTTAAAAATCATCAAACCACAATCGGAATTTATGGAGGGAAAATATGGAAAAATTTTCAGTATTGTTGATAATAGTTGCCATTGTCTGTGCCTTATTTTCAGATAAAATAGATATAGCAGTAAAAGAGGATAAAACTATTATTGTAAGTATCTTATCATGAATATTAAAACCAGAATATTCCAATTTATTGAGCAGATGCCTGTATGGAGGAACTGCTCGTTTTAGATATTTTAACAAATCGTTTTGTCAAATGACGTTGAGCAATACCAACCTGAAAAAGAAGAAAATAGGTTTAGTGAGAGGAATATAGTATGAAAAAGACAAATATTGTTTTATTTTTGAATATTTATCGAATTATAAGAATGTGCTGTTTATATTTAGTAATAAGTATGTGCTGTAGCTGCTCTATTACAGATATAGAACATATTATGAAAAATGATAATATAGTAGAACGTTCAATTTTTGCTATGGATACTTATATGAATATAAGGGCATATGGAAAACAAGCAAAAACAGCAGTTTCTTTAGCTTGTGATAAGATCGAAGAGTTGGAACAGCTATTTTCTGTTACAGAAGAAGGAAGTGATATTTTTAGGGTTAATCAGGCAGATGGAAAAAAAACAGAGATTAGTAAGGATACAGCTAATATTATAAATAAGGCCATACAGATAGGAGAGGAAACAAATGGAGCACTAGATATTACACTTTATCCTGTTTTAAAAGAATGGGGATTTACAACAGAAGAGTATCAAATTCCAGAAAAAGAACGTTTACAACTGCTTTTAAATAATGTGGATTACCGTCAAATTCAATTACAAGAAACACAAATTTCAATACCAAAAGGAGCAGAGATTGATCTTGGAGCATTAGCAAAAGGGTATACCAGCGATCAAATTATAGAAATTTTTAAAGAGAATGGCATTGAATCAGCTTTAATAAATCTTGGGGGGAATGTGCATACGATAGGAACGAAGCCAGATGGGTCTTTATGGAAAATTGGTGTACGAGATCCATTTGAATCCTCTGGTGAAATATGTATTCTTTCGATTACAGATTGTGCAGTAATTACTTCTGGAACATATGAACGTTATTTTATTGGAGCAGATGGAAAACGATATTGGCATATTTTAAATCCAACTGATGGACAACCAGCAGAGAATGGATTAGTTTCTGTTACGATTATTGGAAAGGAGGGACTACGTTGTGATGCACTTTCCACTGCTTTATTTGTATCTGGATTAGATAACGCAATTATGTATTGGCGTGATTATCAAGATTTTGAAATGATTTTGGTAACAGAGGATAAAAGAATTTATATTACAGAAGGAATAGAGGAACATATTCGCAATGTTAGTAAAATGGATATGGAAATAATTAACAAATAATTATCATAATCTTACAATTTCCTGAACTTCTCTATTTTTTGAGGAATGTAGGTTGACAAGGATAAGAAAAAGAGTTAGTCTAAGTAAAGACAGTGCTTTATTGCTGCAGCGATGCAGGTGGTCAAGTAAAGTATACATAGAAAGAAAGGGAGGTAGCAACGATGTTTAGACCAATGATTACATATGTAGATATATTAGAAGTTGATGTACAAAATGTACGGAAAATGGTTGAAATAGAAATCGTAGCCTGCCTTAGTTTTGGAATATAAAAGAGATTTGGGGAAAGACAAGACCAAATCGCATTTTATGTGAAGAACCGCTGCAGTCTATGAGAGCTGTAGCTTTTCTTTCAAGGTATATATTACTATCTGTACCAAAACAAAAAGGGAAAGACAAGACTTTTTGTGCGAAAAAGTGGCAGGCTGTCATAGAAAAGTAGATAAAAAGCAGGCTTGGATATAGTTCAGGCCTGTTTTTTTGTTGTTTTATTTGTAAGAAGAAAGGTAAGGTGTACAAAAATGGAAGGAGAAGTAAAGTTATGAAAAAGAATCCAATTAAAAAGTATGTTCTGCGATATTGGTATTTGTATTTAACAGCAATGGTTGCTATGATATGCAGTATTTTTTTAGATATACTTGCACCACAAGTAACAAAAAGTGTAATTGATGATGTCATTGTTGGAGGAAAATTAGAACTTTTAACAAAGCTTTTGTTTGCCCTTTTGGGGATTGGATTGGGTCGGGCAGTTTTTCAGTATACAAAGGAGTTTACTTTTGATATTACCAGTATGAAAATAGCATGTGATATGCGGCGCAATTTGTTTCAGCATATCGAAACACTTTCTATGCGTTATTTTGATCAGAATAATACAGGAGAACTAATGGCTCGTGTAAAAGATGATGTGGATAAGGTATGGAATGCAGTTGGAATGGTTAGTATGTTGATTATTGAAGGAAGTATACATATCATTGCTGTACTTTATTGTATGCTGACAATCAGTCCCAAATTAACATTAATTCCTTTGGCAGTAATGCCAATCGTAGGCTATATTGCAATTAAAATGGAAAAACAACTTGGTATCGTCTATGATGAAATTAGTGAACAAAATGCAGAATTAAATACGGTTGCTCAGGAAAATCTAGCAGGAGTCCGAACCGTAAAAGCATTTGCAAAAGAGGATTATGAAATTGAAAAATTTAAAAAACATAATCAAAAATATTATAATTTGAATATGCGGCAAGCACGAACCTTAGCGAAGTATGATCCAAATATTTCATTTTTAGCCAAGATACAACTGGTGTTTATTATTATTATAGGAGGTATTTTGGTAATGCAAGATGAAATTTCAATTGGACAGTTAGGAGCATTTGCGGAATATGCAAATAATATTATCTGGCCAATGGAAATTTTAGGGTGGCTAAGTAATGATTTGGCTTCTGCATTGGCATCCAATAAAAAAATTAATCGGATTTTAGCAGAACAGCCAGAAATTAGAAATCAAGAAGAGCTAGTGATTCCAAGTGAACAAAAGGGAAATTTAGAATTTCGTAAAGTAAGTTTTTCTATGAATAATACTGAGATTTTAAAAGATGTCAGTTTTAAATTAGAACAGGGAAAAACAATTGGTATTATGGGAATGACTGGTTCTGGAAAAACGTCAATTGTAAATTTAATAGAACGATTTTATGATGTATCGGAAGGTACTATTTTGCTGAATGGGATTGATATTAGAAAACTTCCTTTGGAAACAATTCGGCAAAGTATGGCTGTTGTAATGCAAGATGTTTTTCTTTTTTCGGATACAATTCGAGAAAATGTAAGACTTGGACAACGAGCAACTATGCCAGAGGAAACCGTTCGGGAAGCAGTTCGCTCAGCAAGTGCGCAGGGATTTATTGAACGAATGAGCAATCAGTATGAAACAGTAATTGGAGAACGAGGAGTCGGACTTTCTGGCGGACAAAAGCAGCGGATTAGTATTGCCCGTGCATTGGCAAAGAAAGCACCAATTTTAATTTTAGATGATTCTACTTCTGCACTTGATATGGAGACAGAATATGAAATTCAGCAGAAATTAGCAGATTTAAAAGATACTACAAAAGTAATTATTGCACATCGTATTTCGGCCGTAAAATATGCAGATGAAATTATTATATTAGAACATGGACAGGTAGTAGAACGAGGAACACATCAAAGCTTGATGGAGAAAAAGGGATTTTATTATTCTACTTATGAGGCACAGTATGGGGATTATCGGAAAGCCTTAAAAGTAGTAGGAAACTAAATTGATTTGTGAGGTGAAATAAAATGGCAGTGAATACATTTAAAGAGGATGAGTATCAAAAAGAGGTGTTAAAAAAAGATACTTTGGTTCGACTGTATCGATATTTATTTGTCTATAAAAAACAAATTGTAATTGTACTTTTAATTATGGCAGTGACAATTACAATTTCATTAATGAATCCACTTATTATAGAACATGCTGTAAATATAAATATTGCAAATCGAGATATAGATGGATTGATACAACTTGGGATTTTAGCAGTTATTTTAAATGTGATCTATATTATTGGAGTAAAGGCTCGTATGATTATTATGGCGAAAGTATCAAATCAGGTATTACTTACAATTCGAAATGAACTATATATTCATATTCAAAAGTTAAGCTTTAGCTTTTTTGACAGTCGTCCAACTGGGAAGATTTTAGCTCGTATAATTGGGGATGTAAATTCTCTAAAGGAGGTGCTCTCAGATAGTGTTACAAAGCTAATTCCAGATTTTCTTACAATTCTTGCTGTTGCAGGAATTATGATGGTAAAAAATATTCGTTTGGCTTTATCAGCAATTATTATGCTGCCATTTTTAGCTGGCGGGATGTATATCATTCAAGGATTTTCTCATAAGGCATGGCAGGTATTTCGAAAGAAGACTTCAAATATTACTGCATTTATTCATGAAAATCTTTCTGGAATACGAATTGTGCAAAGCTTTACAGCAGAAGAGGAATCAAATGAAAGTTTTGATACACTTTTGGAAGAACATCGAAAATCGTTTACAGATGCAGTAATATTTGCAGATGGTTTTGGGCCTTTAATCGAAATTACTTGGGGATTTGGTGGATTTTTGCTTTACTTTATAGGGATTCAAATACTTGGTATTGGAACAGTTGGAATTGGTACGTTTATGGCTTTTTCTACTTACCTTTCTATGTTTTGGACTCCTATTCGGAATTTAGCAAGTTTTTATAATAGGATTGTAACAAATATTTCAGCAGCAGAACGGATTTTTGATATTTTGGATACTGTGCCAGAAGTGGCAGATCGAGATGGAGTATATGAGCTTCCTGTAATTCAAGGAGAGATTTGTTTTGATCATGTTTCTTTTGCTTACTCAGATGAACCAGATAAGATGGTTTTGCAGGACGTTAGCTTTGAGGTAAAGGCGGGAGAGACAATCGCTTTGGTTGGCCCTACTGGTGCAGGAAAAACAACAATTGTAAATTTGATTAGCCGATTTTATGATATTATGGATGGAGATATTTTGGTAGATGGACATAGTTTAAGGAATGTGTCGATTCATAGTCTTCGGATGCAAATGGGAGTAATGACACAGGACAATTTTCTATTTTCTGGTACGATTCGGGAAAATATTCGGTATGGACGTTTGGAAGCAACAGAAGAGGAGATTGTGGCAGCAGCGAAAGCGGTTCATGCACATGAGTTTATTATGAAGTTAGAACATGGGTATGATACTGAGATTAGTGAGAGAGGTACAAGACTTTCAGTTGGGCAGCGGCAGCTTTTGGCATTTGCTCGAACAATGGTATCTCAGCCTAAGATTTTAATTTTAGATGAGGCAACTTCTAGTATTGATACACATACTGAGATTTTAGTGCAACAGGGAATAGAGACTTTGTTAAAAGGAAGGACATCTTTTGTAATTGCCCATCGGTTATCTACAATTAAAAATGCAGATCGGATCTTTGTAATTGATAAAGGAGGAATTTATGAGGCTGGAAATCATCAGGAACTGATGGAAAAGAAGGGAGCCTATTATGAATTATATCAGGCACAGTTTAAAAATATTGCCTAATAAATGTTAAAATAAAAATTTTTTGAATAAAATGCTTGACGAAATAAAAGGAAAGGAAGAAAATGAAGATAGAAAAATAGGATAGAATAAGAAAGGGCAAAGGTTAAGAAGGTGATATGAAAATATTGATTATTCGGCATGGAGATCCTGATTATGTCAATGATGCTTTAACAGAAAAAGGACGGGTGGAAGCAGCCTGTCTGGCTGAACGATTGGCAAAAATGGATATTAAAGCATTTTATGTATCTCCGCTTGGCAGAGCAAAGGAAACTGCTTCTTATACATTAAAAAAGATGAATAGAGAGGCAGAAGAGTGTCTTTGGCTTCGGGAATTTGCTGCTAGAATTATACGACCGGATAGAAAACGAGAATCTATTATTTGGGATTGGCTTCCTACAGATTGGACTGTAGAAGAAAAGTATTATGACCGATATGATTGGGCAACAACAGAGATTTTGCAAGATGGGAAGGTAAAACAGGAGTATGATTGGGTGACACAATCATTTGATCAATTTTTGGCATCTTATGGATATGTGCGAGAGAAAAATTACTATCGAGTAGAACAGGCTAATCAGGATACAATTGTATTTTTCTGTCATTTTGGATTGGAGTGTATATTACTTAGTCATTTACTTGGAGTTTCTCCAATGACAATCTTACATGGATTTTGTGCAGCGCCTACTTCAGTTACAACTTTGATTACAGAAGAGCGTAGAAAGGGAGTTGCTCTATTTCGGATAAATGGATTTGGAGATATTTCTCATTTATATGCTGCTAAAGAGGAACCTGCTTTTGCAGCTAGGTTTTGCGAAACATATGAAAGTCAGGAAAGACATGATTGAATTAGGGGAGTAACTTGATATGAATGAAGTATTTTTAAAAGATCGTATGGCAAGGGATAATGTAGATTATGAAGGTTCTGGAGTTGGAAGTGCAAGGAAATTAAGTAAAAAAGAGATACAAAAGCTAAAGTTTGATGAAATTAGATTGCCATTGCTGATTTTGGGATTTATGATAGGGGTATTTTTATTAACTTTACATCTGCATTTAGAGGAATTAATAGTATATTTTAAGGGAACAGCCGTTACAGTTCCATATAATCCGGGAGATGATACCACTCGTTTTGATGCACCAAATGGGAATCGGTATATTATTAATGTTTCAAAAGCAGGATGTAAAAAGGAAGAGATTACATTGTATTATATGGAAGAAGATTATCAGGGAGCAATTGTAATGACAATGTGGTGGCTTTTCCCAATTTGTTATCTATTAAGTATAGGAGTAGGAGGAGCGATGGCATGGTATATTTATAAAGTATTTCATAATTCAGGCCATGCCACACAAAAGAAAGGAAATGGAAAATTTGAGAACTAGCCAATATTTAATGGGCAAGCCATTTTCCGCCTCGAAATTTCCATAAAAAGCAGATGCTTCGAACAGCCCAATCAATTGACATAGCGATCCAAACACCTAGTGCACCAAATCCCATAGAACCACCAATAAGATAACTAAATCCAATTCGGAAGATCCACATAGAAAGAATAGAAACAATCATTGTGTATTTTGCATTGTCAGTAGCACGGAGTGCATTTGGTAAGGCAAAGGAGGACGGCCAGATTAAAATACAGGCAATTCCATGATATAAAATAATACTTAATGCAATAGAAGAAGCTTCTTTGGATAGACTGTAAAATCGAATAATTGCAGGAGCAGCGATACAAGTGAAAAGAGAGGTAATTGTAATAGAGAAATAGGCCATTTTCATCAATCGTTTTACATAGTAAATGGTTTCCTCTTTTCGCTTTGCTCCATAGGCTTGTCCAGTTACTGTGACCATTGCCAATCCTATAGCGGCAGCAGGAATTACTTCAAAAGAGGCAACAGTACTGGCAACAGCATTTGCAGCGATAGCAGCAGTACCAAAACTGGCAATTAGGCTTTGTACTAAGATTTTTCCTAACTGAAAGATACTATTTTCTAGACCAGTTGGAATACCAACCTTTAAAATATCTTTGATAATTGCAAATTTAGGAGCAAATCCTATTGCGAAATCAACATAGATGGTATTATTTTTATTTAAAATAATAACACACATAATAATAGCAGCAGTGACACGAGAAATTAAAGTTGCCATTCCGACTCCTGCTACTCCCATATTAAAAAGATAGAGGAAAACGGAGTTTCCTACAATATTAATAAGATTCATACAGAGTGAGGTTTTCATGGAAATTTTTGAATTTCCCATAGAGCGACATAATGCAGCACAACCATTATAAATTCCTAAGAATGGATAGGATAAAGCGGATAGATAAAAATAGATAACAGCACTTTCCATAACAGTTTCTTCTACATGACCAAAGATAAGGGATAAAAGTGGTCGGTTAAAGAGAAGAGAAGTTAGTGCAATAACAGAAGATAATACAGTAACTGATAGGATAAGCTGGTTTGCACTTAGACAGGCCTTATCCGTTTTTTTCTGTCCTAAATAATGAGCAGCAACAACAGAACCTCCTGTGGCTAGAGCAGAAAATAAATTAATCAATAAAATATTAATGGTATCAACTAAAGAAATACCAGATACAGCTGCCTCTCCAGAAGAGGAAATCATCATAATATCAACCATTCCTACAAATACAGATAGAAATTGCTCAATAATCAAAGGGATAATGAGCTGATATAAAGATTGACTGGAAAAGAGAGGCTTTAAAGAACCTTCTGGTAATTTTGGGGATTTAGAATATTGAAAAAACATAATTTCTCCTTTGCTTTTAAAAGCTGTAAATAAAGTATAGGTAGTCAATATTTTCTATTATACTCATAACAATAGAAAAAGGAATGTTTTTTATTATCTTTTTCTATTAAATTTCTTTTCTTTTTTGAGATATCTAGATATAATAAAAGAAAGTTTTTTAAGCAATTTAAAATAAAGGGGAAATAAAAATGAATACAATAGAACAATTAAAAAAATGGGTGAAAGAAAGTGAGAATATTGTATTTTTTGGTGGAGCAGGGGTTTCTACAGAAAGTAAGATACCTGATTTTCGAAGTGTAGATGGGCTTTATCACCAACAATATCAATATCCCCCAGAAATAATATTAAGTCATAGTTTTTATCAAAGTCATACAGAGGAGTTTTATCGATTTTATAGAAGTAAGATGCTTTTTCCTGATGCAAAACCAAATCAGACACATATTCGCCTAGCGGAATTAGAAAAAGAGGGAAAATTAAAGGCAGTAATTACACAGAATATTGATGGACTCCATCAAAAAGCAGGAAGTCAGTGTGTATTGGAATTACATGGTTCTGTACTGCGAAATTATTGTCAGTCTTGTCATAAGTTTTATGGGATAGAAGAGATTTTGAATGGAAAGGATGTTCCTAGGTGCAGTTGTGGCGGAAGAATTAAACCAGATGTTGTACTTTATGAAGAGGGATTGGATTCTGCAATTTTATCAGAAGCAATCAATAAAATTCAAAAGGCAGATGTTTTAATTGTTGGAGGAACTTCTTTAACAGTTTATCCAGCGGCAGGGTTAATTGACTATTATCAAGGAAATAAATTAGTTTTAATTAATCGGTCAGTAACTCCTATGGATGCAAGAGCGAATCTCTTGATACAAGATAGCTTGGGAAAAGTATTTTCTCAAGTTTAAAATTTAAGTAAAGTAAGAGGATGCCCTTAGGATTCCTCCTTTGGGCGCAGACCTCTCGTATTTTTTTCTACCAGTTTTCGAGTGACCATTACTTGATGACCACATCCTAAGCATTTTAAGCGGAAATCCATACCTACCCGCAAGATTTCCCATTCGTTATTTCCGCATGGATGTGGTTTTTTTAGTTTAACAATGTCGCCAACATGATATTCCATATGATAAATCCTTTCTATGACTTTTTTATTTTTCATTTTGGTTAAAATAAAAAATGAAACGGTTCTTGTTATTTTAACATGGATCTTAAAAATAGGAAATATTTATTTTAATTTTAGGATTTTAGTGTAATTAGGAAGCAGGTAGAATGAGATAGAATGAATGAAAGGTAAAATACAATTAAATTGTATGAAAAGGAAAAAAGATGGAAAAATGGGAAACAGCAGAAACAAAACAAGTAAAAGCAGGTCAAAAAGGGCTGACAGGAAATGGATTAAAGTGGATTGCAATTATTACAATGTTGATTGATCATATGGCAGTTGCTTTGATTCAAAATGGAATTTTTCAGTCTAACACAATAATTTTAACACAAGAACAGTGGCAAAGGTGTTATCAGTTGTACTGGATTATGCGTTATGTTGGGAGAATTGGCTTTCCAATTTTTTGCTTTTTGTTAGTGGAAGGATTTTATTATACACATAATATAAAAAGATACCTATTTCGACTGGGGATTTTTGCGTTAATATCAGAGGTGCCATTTGATTTCGCTTTGTTTCAGAATGTATTTTATTTGTCTTATCAGAATGTATATTTTACACTTTTGATAGGAGTTGTTACTTTATGCGGAATTCGGTATTTTGGAAAAGAGGATATTAGAAGCCGAATTTTACGAGTAGTTTGTTTATTAGGAGGATTAGGTGCAGCCTATATCTTGCGAACAGATTATAATGTATATGGAGTGTTATTAATTGTTGTGTTATATTTATTTCGTGAGAAAGCCATTTGGAGAGATTTTGCGGCTGGAACAGTTTTGCTCTTAAGTAGTTTAACAGAGATTTTTGGCTTACTGGCATTTATTCCAATGCATTTCTATAATAAACAGAGAGGAAGGCAGATGAAATATTTTTTCTATATTTTTTATCCTGCGCATTTATTGATTTTAGGGTTAATTTCTAAGTTTTTAATTCAATGAAAATAGATAAAGGAAAAAATTGTAGTTTAGGTAGGGAGAAGAAAAAAGATGGAAAATTTAAACTGGGGTATTTTAGGAACCGGAGGAATTGCACATGAGATGGGGAGCGCATTAAAGGCAGTCAATGGTGAGATTTATGCAGTATGTAGTACTAGTATAGAGAAGGCAGAACGGTATGCAAAAGAGTTTTGCGTTACGAAAGTATATGGAAGTGTAGAAGAGATGCTGGCAGATGAAAAGGTGGATATTGTATATATTGCAACTTTGCATAATTCGCATTATACATTTATATTACAAGCTTTAAAAGCGAAAAAACATGTTTTTTGTGAGAAGTCGATTACAGTAAATAGTAGACAGTTAGAGGAATGTGTTGCAATTGCTAAAGAGAATGAACGTATTATTTGTGATGGAACAACATTATTGCATATGCCATTGTATAAGAAATTAAAGCAGCTTGTACAAAGCGGAGTAATTGGCGATATAAAAATGATACAAGTAAATTTTGGAAGCTGTAAAGAATGTGATAGAAAAAATCGCTTTTTTTCAAAGGAATTGGCAGGAGGCGCACTACTGGATATTGGAGTTTATGCCGTTTCTTTTGCTAGATATTTTATGAAAAGTAAGCCAAATGTGATTCTTACTACAGCGAATTATTTTGAAACTGGTGTGGATGAGACAAGTGGAATTTTGCTGAAAAATCTAGATGGAGAGATGGCAGTAATAGCACTTACTATGCGTGCAAAACAGCCAAAGCGAGGCGTGATTGCAGGGGAAAAGGGTTATATTGAAATTGAAAATTATCCTAGAGCGCAAAAAGCAACGATTGTTTATACAGATAATGGGTATACAGAAGTAATTGAGGAGGGACAGACAGAACGTGCGCTTCAATATGAAGTACAAGATATGCAGGAATATATTCGCAATAAAGAAGGAAAGGAAAATCTTCAACTGGTTTGTGAAGTAATGGAAATTTTAACAGCGATACAAAGCCAATGGGGAATCGTATATCCATAGCTAAGAGGAAATTTTGAAAACTTTTTATCCGAAAACTGTTGACAACCTTCTAATTTATTTCTATAATAGTTTTAGAAATGTGCACGAGCACACAAAAAGGGTTGAACTATAAAGGAGGATACTATAAAATGAAGAATATTCCAGAAGTAAAATTAGGAATTATAGCAGTAAGTAGAAATTGTTTTCCAATGACTTTATCAGAGAGCAGAAGAATTAAGGTAGTAAAAAGTTATAAAGAAAAGTATGGAGAAATTTATGAATGTCCAACAGTAGTAGAAAACGAACTTCATATGAAAAAAGCTTTAGCAGAGGTAAAAGAAGCTGGATGTAATGCGTTAGTCGTATATTTGGGAAATTTTGGACCAGAAACACCGGAAACTTTGATAGCAAAATATTTTGACGGTCCAGTTATGTATATGGCGGCAGCAGAAGAGAGTGGTGACAACTTATTAGGAGGAAGAGGAGATGCCTATTGCGGTATGTTAAACTGTAGTTATAATTTAAAACTTCGTGGTTTACATGCCTATATTCCAGAGTATCCAGTTGGAACACCTGCAGAGTGCGCAGATATGATGAATGAGTTCTTACCAATTGCTAGAACAGTAATTGGACTAAATAATTTAAAGATTATTAGTTTTGGTCCACGTCCACAAGATTTTATGGCATGTAATGCACCAATTAAGCAATTGTACAATGTAGGAGTGGAAATTGAAGAAAATTCAGAGTTAGATTTGTTTGAAGCATTTAATAATCATGCAAAAGATGAGAGAATTCCTGATGTTGTAAAGGAAATGGAAGAGGAACTTGGTGCAGGAAATAAGAAACCAGAAATTCTTTCTAAATTGGCTCAGTATGAATTAACATTGTTAGATTGGGTTGAGGAACATAAAGGTTCTAGAGAGTTTGTAGCAATTGCTGGAAAGTGCTGGCCAGCATTTCAAACACAATTTGGATTTGTACCTTGTTATGTCAATAGTCGTTTGACAGCACAGGGAATTCCGGTTTCTTGTGAAGTAGATATTTATGGTGCATTAAGTGAATTTATTGGAACTTGTGTCAGCTTGGATGCAGTTACACTTTTGGATATTAATAATACTGTACCAGCAGATATGTTTGATGCAGAAATTAAGGGAAAAACAAACTATACATTACGGGATACATTTATGGGATTCCATTGTGGAAATACAGCTTCTAAAAAATTGGTTTCTTGTGAAATGAAGTATCAGATGATTATGGCAAGAAGTCTTCCAGTTGAAGTAACAAATGGAACTTTGGAGGGAGATATTATTCCAGGAGATATTACATTCTTCCGTTTACAAAGTACAGCAGATGCACAGCTTCGGGCTTATGTAGCAGAAGGAGAAGTGCTTGATGTACGAACAAAATCTTTTGGAGCGATTGGAATATTTGCAATTCCTGAGATGGGACGATTCTATCGTCATGTGTTGGTGGAAAAGAATTATCCTCATCATGGGGCTGTGGCTTTTGGACATTTTGGAAAGACAATTTTTGAAGTATTTAAGTATCTTGGAGTTGAGGATATTGGATTTAATCAGCCAAAAGGAATGATGTATAAAACAGAGAATCCTTATGCATAAGCAAAAGATAGGGTTGGTTATTTGAGAAGGATGCTTAATTAGGAAAATTAAGAGATGCTTTCTGCTGAAGGGAAAACAGGGGTAGTTTTTTTGGAAGGCAGAAAGCTTCTTTTTTAGAGGAACCTTTAACTGAGGATAGAAGGGAATATAGATATGGCAGTGACAATGAAGCAGATTGCAGAGGCATGTCAAGTATCTAGGGGAACAGTGGATAGAGTGCTAAATAATCGTGGTAAAGTGAAACCTGAGATTGATAGTCTAGTGCGTGAGATGGCAAAGCAGATGGGATATCGCCCTAATACAGCGGGAAAGGCTCTGGCTGCACGGAAGAAAAATTATGTAATAGGTGTGCTGCTTGTTTCAGAAGGAAATGAGTTTTTCTTTCAAGTGGAAGAGGGAATTCGCAAAGCAGCAGAAGAGATTGCAGATTTTGGTATTCGTGTTGTAATAGAGAGGATGAAGGGATATGATGTGGAATGTCAGATTTCATTGATTCAAAAGATGAAGGAGGAAGTACAATTTTTGGTGCTTCATGCAATAAATGATGAACGGATTCAAAATATGATCTATGAATTGAAACAGGAAAAAATTGCTGTGGCAACATTAAATTCCGATATTGAAGAAAGTGAACGATTATTTTATGTAGGGGGAAATTTTGTAAAAAGTGGTGAAACAGCGGCTGGAATGATGGCATTGATGATGAGTGGACAGGCACAGATTTTGATTGCTACTGGTTCAATTAAGTCATTAGGACATAATCAAAGGGTACATGGATTTGGTTCGCTTTGTAAAAGAAAGTATACAGGACTTTTGGTAAAGGATATTATTGAAACAAATGATGATGATGGAAAAGCATATCAGGAGACAAAGAAAGTATTAGATCAGCAGAAGGAGATTTCTGCAATTTATATTGCTGCCGCAGGTGCAGCAGGAGTGTGTAAAGCAGTATCAGATAGTGGCCGTATGAAACAGATAGCGATTATTGCAAGTGATGATACAAAGACAACAAGGGAATGGATGGAAAAGGGGCTGATAAAAGCAATTATTTGTCAACGTCCGTGGATGCAAGGTTATCAGGCAATCCTTACTGCTACAGAATATCTTGTAAAGGATAAAGAACCACAACATGAATATATTATGCCAAATGATATTTTAATTCCAGAAAATTTGCCATAAAAGTTTTTGGTATTTTGTAGGAAGAATAAAAATATAGTATGATTTAGAAATAGAATAAGAAATATGATTGAAAAAGAAGGAGAATAAAATGAGGTATTTAATAGGGATTGATTTGGGAACTAGTGCAACAAAGACAGTGTTGTTTGATGAAGAGGGAGGAATTGTTGCTTCTGCTTCGCAGGAGTATCCATTGTATCAGCCACAGAATGGGTGGGCAGAACAAAGACCAGAGGATTGGAGAGACGCCGCACTTACTACAATTGCTAAGGTAGTAAAAGAATCTAAGGTAGAAAAAGAGGATATTAAAGGGCTTGGAATTTCTGGACAGATGCATGGATTAGTTATGCTTGATGAGGCAGGAGAAGTGATTCGTCCTTCTATTATTTGGTGTGATCAAAGAACAGCAAAGGAATGTGAAGAGATAACAGAAAAAATTGGAAAAGAACGTTTAATTGAAATTACAGCAAATCCTGCATTAACTGGTTTTACAGCTTCTAAGATTCTTTGGGTGAGAAATCATGAACCAGAAAATTATGCGAAATGTAGACATATTTTATTACCAAAGGATTATGTACGTTATATATTAACAGGAGAGTTTGCTACAGAGGTATCAGATGCTTCTGGGATGCAATTATTGGATGTACCAAATCGCTGTTGGTCAGATGAAGTATTAGAAAAGTTGGAGATTGATAAAACCCTTTTGGCAAAGGTCTATGAATCAGTAGAGGTAACAGGAACAATTTTGCCAGAAATTGCAGAAAGAACAGGTCTTTCTGTTCATACGTCTGTAGTAGGTGGTGCTGGTGACAATGCAGCAGCAGCAGTAGGAACAGGAATTGTAAGGGAAGGAAGAGCATTTACTACAATTGGAACAAGTGGTGTGGTGTTTGCTCATAGTGATAAAGTAACAATTGATAAAAGAGGACGTGTACATACGTTTTGCTGTGCTGTTCCTGGTGCTTGGCATGTAATGGGAGTAACACAGGGTGCAGGTCTTTCTTTAAAATGGTTCCGAGATAATTTTTGTCAGGATTACATAGAGTTGGCAAGTCAAGAGGGAAAAGATGCTTATGACTATATTAATGCAGATGTGGCAGAAACACCTGTGGGAAGTAATCGCTTGATTTATCTGCCTTATTTAATGGGAGAACGTACTCCTCATTTAGATCCAGATTGTCGGGGAGTATTTTTTGGGCTATCTGCAATTCACACAAGAAAGGATATGCTTCGGGCTGTTATGGAAGGAGTTTCTTATTCTTTAAAGGATTGTAATGATATCTTAAAAGAAATGGGAGTAGAAATAGAGGAAATGATGGCTTGTGGCGGTGGTGGAAAAAGTCCTATTTGGCGTCAAATGTTGTCTGATATGTATGACTGTAAAGTTAAGACAGTAACTGCTAAGGAAGGACCAGCATTAGGTGTTGCAATTCTTGCTGGGGTTGGAACTGGAATTTATAAAAGTGTAGAGGAAGCTTGTGATAAGGTACTTAAGATTGATAAAGAATGTACTCCTATTGTAGAGAATACAAGACAATATCAGAAATATCATAAGATCTATAAGGAACTTTATCCAGCTTTAAAAGAACAGTATAAAGCTTTGCAAGAGATTTAAGAAAAATTATTTAAAAAATAAGGCTGAAATCTAGTATTAAGTTAATACTAAAATTCAGCCTTTTAATATACGAATAGCTTACAGAGTATACTGTCCGTTGTTTAGAATAAGATGAAAAATCAGTAAAAAAACTATTAATTTTTATAGTTTTATTATATAATAGAGAAAAAGTAGAAAAATTTCTGGTTTTTATTTGTGTTTGTATAGATACGGAGGAAAATAAAATGATACGAATAGCATTATGTGATGACGATCAGAAGATACTGAATTATCTAGAAGAAAGGATTACATGGTATGCGGAAGAAAAAGCAGTAAGTTTGTATATAAAAAAATTTTGTTTTGCAAAAGAGTTAGAAATGCAGTTAGAGAAGAATCAGGATTATCAGATTTATTTTCTTGATATATTAATGCCAGATATCAATGGAATTGAGATTGGAAAAGTGATTCGAAAACAAAATGAAAAAGCAGTTATTATTTATCTAACTTCTTCAGTAGATTATGCATTGGAGGCATTTGGAGTATTTGCACAAAGGTATCTATTGAAGCCAGTAAAACAAGAAGAATTTCACGAAGCAATAGAGTTTGCTGTAGAACAGGCTTTACAAAAGCAAAGGGTTTTGCATGTTAATACAAAAGAAGGAATTCATAGGATTTTATATGATGAAATTGAATATGTGGAAAATGTTTCTAGAACATTATATATTTCAGTTGTAAAGAAAGAGCCTATCATTAGTCGATTTTTACGAAAATCTTTTGAATCTGATATGATAGAACTATTAGAGAGTGAAAATTTTGTACAAGTACATAAGTCTTTTATCATAAATCTTAATTATGTTAAACTTTATAGTCAAAGTCAAATTATTATGTCTTCAGAAAAAGTAATTCCAATTAGTAGAAATAAACAGATAGAAGTAAAACGCTTATATTTGCAATATATGTCAAAAGAATATTAAAGGATAGTCAATAAATATTTTTTAATATAAAGTAAAGAGGATTTAGAAAATGAAACTTTTTCAAATTTGGATTTTAATTAATTCTTCTGTATTTATTATGGTTTATTTTTTATTATTTCTTTTATTAAAATATTCCTATAAAAAATCGATTTTAATTTGTAGTATTTCCACTATCCTTACCGTTGGAATTGAGATTTTTCGAGTAATATATGCGTTTGATATTGTTTGGGTAAAGCCAATTGAAAGCGTTTTACAAATTATAATTATTCAAGGAACAGCATTGTTACTTTCTGAGAAAAAAGATAGTTATACTGTTTTTATTGGATTTAGTTCATTTAATTTTGTTTTAGAAGGAAATGTTTTAGCTTGTGGGGCTGTCGTATTTTTAGAAAATCGTATAGTTGCTATGATCGTTTGTACGATAACGAATATATTAGTTTTAGTATATCTGACTTGTACGATACGAGAGGTTTGCAGAAATATACTTAGTAAAGAAATTTTATGGTGGTTTTGTTTGTTTCCTGGTATGTGTTATATTATATTTTATTTTTTACTGTATTTTCCAGTACAATTTGAACAAAATCGGGAAAATGTTTTTGTAGCAATATCTTTAATGCTTATGGTAATATTTTTATATGTTTTAATTATAAAATATATTTATGCTCGATTAGAAGAAAGACGATTAGTTTGGAAAAATAAAGCAATGCATGCTTATGTGGATGGAATTGTAATTCAATCAGAGTATGTAGCGGCTGCAAAAAAGGAATTGCAAATTATCTGTCATGATATGCGACATAAGGATCGGCTTTTAATTGAATTGCTTCATAGTCATAAATATAAAGAAGCAGAGAAAGTTTTATATCATGATATGGAATATATAAAGGGACGACGGTTTGTAACTTATTGTGAAAATAATATTATTAATTGTATTTTATGTAGTATGGAAAGAAAGGCAAAGGAACTTGGAATTACTCTTCAGATTAAAAGTGCTGTTCCAGAAGAACAAGAAGTGGATGATTATGAATTAGCAACCTTAATTGCAAATTTAATAGAAAATGCGATTCATGCTGTACAAAAATTAAAAGAGGAAGAGCGTATAATTGAGTTTATGATAAAAAATAGAAGTGGTAAATCTTTGTTACTAGAAGTGAAAAATTTATGTGATGAAAAAGTAAAATTTTCTCGAAAGACAAAATTACCCATTTCGGAACAGGGTTCTGAGCATGGATTTGGTATGGTAAGTATACAAGAATTTGTAAAAAAGTATCAAGCAGAATTTGATTGTTATATAGAAAATAGAAAATTTATTGTAAGAATTTTTATTTTATTTTTGGAAAAATAAGGTGAGTGTGAAGAATCAGGTTTCTTATGTGAAGAATAGGGTATATATGTCACTGCTATTATTTGATATAATAACAGTGGCATAACTTTTTTGTGGCATAATTTTATTACTCTTTATAGTTTTGCCGATCTAAAGCCAGAATCAAAAAGCAGATGTTATTTGATTCTGGCTGATTCTTTGGAAAAAAAGAAAAAATTTAAGAGGTGAACCAATTATGAAGTTGCGTACAAAGATTATGATGATTGTATTGCTGCCTGTTTTATTTTTGGGAATTGGTATTTTTATTCTTGCAGCGAATCGAATAGCGAATGGAATTTATAATATGGCGTATATTGGTATGCAGGCAACAGCAGAGGCGGTAAAAGATATTTTTGAAGTAGAGAATCCAGGAAAGTATCAGATGGATGAGAACGGAAATTTATGGAAAGGAAACCGTTTAAATATTACAGAAGCAGTTGAAATTGTGGATGATATTAAAAATAATACTGGAATAGAAGTTACAATATTTTGGGGAGATACTAGAATTTTAACTTCTATAAAGAATGAAGCCGGAGAGCGTCAAGTGAGAACAAAAGCACCAGAACAGGTAATTTATAAGGTACTACAAAAGGAAGAAGATTATTTTGATAAAAATGTAGAAATTTTAGAGAAAAAGTATATTGCATACTATATACCATTTTACATATCAGAAGGAAATTTGACATTTGAAGTAGATTCTGTAATTTTAAAACGTTCAGATGAAATTGGTTCATTGGGAAGAAAAATTTTAGATTTAAGAAATCAACTGCAAGTGATTGTAAAGATGCTACAAAAGAAAAGCTACCAGTTAGACTTAGTAGCAGTAGAATTGAAAGGACAATCGGACTGTATTTTAAAAGTGATGCAAAAGATGGAACAGTTTGCGCAGGAAATGGCAGGAAGTTGCTCAAATCAGGCGGAGGATGCTAATATAGCAAGTGAGGGAGTAACTTCAATGGGAGAAATGATTGGAAGTAATCATACTGAGATTCAGAAGATGCATCAAATATCAGATATTATTAGTAATGTATCAGAAAAGACAAGAATAGAATTAGGTGAACTAAATAAAGATATGAAAACAGTACGAAAGTCGATTGATTATTTGGAACAGCAGACAGATACTATGAAAAATGCAGTAGATCGAATTGGTAGTGCAACAGAAATGATAGCAGGGATTGCTTCGCAAACTAATTTATTGTCGTTAAACGCTTCAATTGAATCAGCAAGAGCAGGAGAACAGGGCAAAGGATTTGCTGTAGTGGTCTCTCAAATCCAGAAGTTATCTCAACAAGCAAATGAGGCAGTAAAAGATATTAAAAGTATGGTGGATAATCTAACTGTAAATTCAGATGGTACAATACAGCGTATGGAAGAAGTACAGGTTGTGATTCAAAATCAAGAAAAAAGTGTTCAAAAAACAGAGCAAGTATTTGCAGATGTGCAGAATAAAATTGTAGAATCTGTAAATCATATGGATATGGTAATAGGAAAGACAACACAATTAGAAGAGATACGGACTGATATGGTAGTAGCAGTGCAAAATTCAGCAGCTATTTCAGAAGAAAATGTAGCTAGAAAAGAAATATCAGGTAAGACCAATGATTTAGAGAGATTATCTGGAGAAATGAAAGAAATAATAAATACTATTTGGAAGAGTAAAAAAGGGCTTGACAAGGGAATAGTATCGTGTTATTTTAAAAGAAAGTTATAGTATGTTACTCATGAGAGGCATGAACTATACATAGCATGTTGGATGGTTATGTGTATTTGTGTCTCTTTTTTATGGAAAAATTTTACAAATAATGCACAATATACAAATTCATTCAGCCAAAAATAAAAAAAGGAGAGAAAAGAAATGAAAGACAAAATTTTTGGCGTATTACAACGTGTTGGACGGAGTTTTATGCTTCCAATCGCAATTCTTCCAGTTGCAGGACTTTTACTAGGAATTGGAAGTTCTTTTACAAATGAAACTACGATTGCCACATATGGATTAGAAAGACTATTAGGAAATGGAACATTATTCCATGCGTTGCTTGTAATTATGAATAAAGTAGGGAGTGCAGTGTTTGACAATTTGCCTTTGATTTTTGCAGTTGGAGTTTCGATTGGTATGGCAAAGAAAGAAAAAGAAGTAGCAGCTCTTTCTGCAGTAATTGCCTATTTTGTTATGAATACAGCAATTAATGCAATGTTAATGATTCATGGTGAAATATTAGAAAATGGTGAGATTGCTACAGATGTATTAGAAGGTACAATTGCTTCTGCTTGTGGGATTCAAACGTTACAGATGGGAGTATTTGGAGGAATTATTGTTGGACTAGGGGTGGCAGCACTTCATAACCGATTCTATAAAATTGCTTTGCCAAATGCATTATCTTTTTTTGGGGGAACTCGATTTGTTCCAATTGTTTCAACGGTAACCTATATGTTTGTTGGAATTGGATTGTATTTTATTTGGCCTGTTGTACAAAACGGGATTTACGCACTAGGAGGATTAGTAACTGGAAGTGGATATATTGGAACTTTAATTTTTGGTTTAATCAAGCGAGCATTGATTCCATTTGGATTACATCATGTTTTCTATATGCCTTTTTGGCAAACAGCTGTAGGTGGCACAATGGAAGTAGCGGGAGAATTGGTACAAGGTGGACAAAATATCTTTTTTGCACAGTTAGCAGATTCAGCGAATGTGGCACATTTTAGTGCAGATGCAACTAGATATTTTTCAGGAGAATTTATCTTTATGATTTTTGGTTTGCCTGGTGCAGCACTTGCTATGTATCATTGTGCAAAGCCAGAGAAGAAAAAAGCAGCAGGCGGATTGTTATTATCAGCTGGATTAGCATGTATGATGACTGGTATTACAGAACCAATTGAGTTTTCTTTTTTATTTGTTGCGCCAGCTTTATTTGCAGTACAGGTGGTGTTAGCAGGTTCTGCTTATATGTTGGCTCATATGTTAAATATTGCTGTAGGTTTAACTTTTTCCGGTGGACTTTTGGATTATTTTTTGTTTGGAATTTTACAAGGAAATGAAAAAACTAGTTGGATGATGGTAATTCCAGTTGGTCTTATATATTTTGTATTGTATTATGTTATCTTTCGATTTTTAATTATAAAGTTTGATTTTAAAACACCTGGACGAGAAGAGGAGGATGTAGAAACCAAATTGTATACTAGAGCAGATGTAAATGCACGAAAAGAGGAAAATCAAACTGGAAATTCTGTAAAGGAAGAAGATTTAGTCAGTGCTAGTATTACTAGAGGGCTTGGAGGAAAAAAGAACATAAGCGATGTAGATTGTTGTGCAACCAGACTTCGTTGTACTGTTTATCAACCAGATTTAGTAAATGATTCTATATTAAAATCGACTGGAGCATCTGGAGTGGTGCATAAAGGAAGTGGGGTACAAATAATTTATGGCCCTCATGTTACTGTGATTAAATCAAATTTAGAAGATTATTTAGCTAAGGCACCAGAAGAAGTGATTTTGGAAGAAGAAAAGACAGAAAAAGAACAAAATATAATAGAAGAACAAAAGAAAGAGAAAACACAAACTAAAGTAGTACAAACTGTAGTAATATCAAGTCCAATTCAAGGGATTGCAGCAAATCTATCTACTGCCCCAGATGAAGCGTTTGCTGGACGTATGATGGGAGATGGAGCAGTAGTAGAGCCTTTGGATTCCATAGTGAAAGCACCAGAAGATGGAGAAATTTGTTTTGTATTTGAAACAAAGCATGCGATTGGATTTTTAACAGATTCTGGGATTAGTCTTTTAATTCATGTTGGAATTGATACAGTGAAGTTAAATGGAGAAGGATTTGAAATTTTGGTGGAAAATGGGCAGAAAGTAAAGAAAGGAACACCAATGTTAAAATTGGATTTGGATTATTTAAAAAAACATGCACCATCCATTGTTTCGCCAGTGATTTGTACAGAATTAGAAGAGAATCAAAAGATTCGCCTTTTAAAAGAGGGAAAGATACAGGCAGGGGAAGAACTTTTTGCTATAGACAGATACGAATAAAAGAGATGAGTGGAATGTGATATGTATAGGATAAAAAAGGTGTTGAATCATAATGCGATAATTGTAGTTCAGACAAAAGAGAACAAGGAATATTTGATTCTTGGAAAAGGAGTTGGATTTGGAAAGAAAGTAAGTGAATATGTAGAAGTAAGCTTTAAAGAAGTACTGTATTCCTTAGAAAAGCTAACGGAACGAGGAAATGCGAAAGAGATTATAGAATCTGTTACACCAGTTTGTTTGGAACTTGCAAATGAGATATTAAATCGGGCAGAGGAAACATTTAAACAGATTGATCGTTCCATTCTTTTTCCTATGGCAGATCATATTGAGTATGCTGTGAAGCGTATAAAAAATCATGAGCAAATTAGTAATCCACTTACAGAGGATATTCGAGTAATGTTTTATAAGGAATATAAAGTAGCGCAATGTATAGAATCTATGCTTTGGGAGCGATTACAGATTCAGATAGATGAACATGAGATTGGATATATTGCGCTACATATTCATTCAGCGATTAATGATGAAAAGGTTTCTCAGGCAATGCAGATTGCACAAGCAGTAAGAGAGTGTATTTCTTTGGTAGAACAGCAGACAGGAAAGAAAATTGATATTATGTCATTGGCATACAATCGGTTGATGAATCATGTTCGTTATATGGTGGTACGTGCATTTAGTGGAGAGCGACTTAAATTGAATATGAATGACTATATGGAAGTAAAGTTTCCAAAAGCATTTCAGATGGCTGAAAAGATTTGTAAAGAGATTGCTTGTAGTTTAAAAATTAATTTAGAAGAGGTAGAAGTTGGATATTTGGCTATGCATATTGAGCGAGTAACAAGTGAAGAAAGCAATTCCAATATACATCATACATAATAAGCAAGTTTTGTAATTTTGTAATGATTGACTTTATAATAAAATCAGAGTAGAATACTTGTCAGAAAGGCAGGTGTTTTTATGCAGATTTCAAGTAGATTTACATTAGCGATTCATATATTTGCTTGTATAGATACTTTTAAGAGTGATTATAAAGTAACAAGTGATTTTTTAGCTGGAAGTACCAATGTAAATCCGGTAATTATTCGTAAAATACTTGGTCAATTAAAGGCAGCAGGACTTGTAGAAGTAGTGAGAGGTTCTGGTGGTGCTTTTATTACAAAACCTTTGGATAAAATTTCATTTCTTGATATTTATTATGCAGTAGAATGTATTGAAAATGGAGAATTATTTCATTTCCATGAAAATCCAAATGTAAATTGTCCTGTAGGGAAGAATATTCATGTTGTTTTAGATGATAAATTACTACGTGTTCAAACAGCTATGGAAAAGGAACTTGCTTCTATTACTTTGAAAGATGTGATACAAGATACAAAAAAATTTATCCAAATAAATTAGATTTTTGAGGCTTTTATTATATTTTTTAAGAGCCTCAAAATTTTTTTAAAAATTTGTTGCAATCATTGATATTACATCATTAATATGATATTCTTCTAATTATAATAATGATAATTACAACAATATGGAGGTATTTATTATGAAAATTGCGGTGGTATGTGCAAATGGGAAAGCAGGACAGTTTATATATAGATAAGGAGCATGTGATTTGTGTGGAAGATGAATCAGATTTTCTAGATCATTTTAAACCTTTAGCAGAAGCGATGAAAAAATCATTAATCAAGCAGAAGAAGAATGTAGAGGAAAATATATTCTAGGTACTTCAATTAGGCTTTTGGGAATTCCACGCAGACTTCTCCACAGCTTTTGTACTCCCTGTATCCATCCGTGTTTGTTGTACGATATGTCAGCACCTTATTGTTGGGACAGAGATAACAATCATAATACGCATCATATACATACTCATATTTCTTGAAAAATCCATCCTTGATCATTGGTCTTTTGTAAGGTAAGAGTGGTTGGATTCCATCATCTATCAAGAGCTTTGGATCGCTGGGGTTTTATATCCTGCATCTGCAACCAGTGTTTTTATACCAATTCCCTTGATTTTATCATACAATCCCTTAAAAGTTCTGCTGTCATGCTCATTCCCTGGGTTAATTGTATAACCAAGAATCCAGCCATTCTTATCACAGGCTGTTTCTATTGCGTAGGCAAATACATTCTTGTGCTCCCTTATCATTCTTTTCTTTCAGAGGTTTCTTCCCATGAGTTTCTCTGTCTTCATTGCTCTCTTTTTTAAGAACTCCTCATAGAATAAGGTCTCTTCGTGGGCAATGCATTTCTCCATCTTTTTGTTGTTGGCTCTTGCCTTTACATGAGTAGCATCTACAAAAACCTCACTGGGATCAACGAGTTTGAATTTATACTGTTCACACCAAAATTTGAAACAATGTACCCAAGATTTACCTCTGTTAAGATTGTGACAATTATTTAGTTTGAAATAGATAAACAGGAAGAAAGAGGCGCAGTGCGGTTTAGTTGAAGGTATATGATGACAATGCGGGGATTTGAACTTTATGGACAATGCGATCCAGAAAAATGGGAGGATGCTGAATGGAATCTGGCTGTGTATAATTTAGAAATTAGAAACGGCACTGCCAGACTTCATACTATTTCAAGCAGAGAGAACGGTACTTATTCGGCGCAACCCCTTTATATTCCCGAAACTTTCGTATAAAGTAACTAAAATTATCAAATCCAACAGAAAGTGCGATATCAGAAATCGGCACTTTTGATTCTGACAGCATTTCACAGGCTTTTTCTATTCTATATTCATTAATAAAACTGATCGGTGTCTTTCCAATTTCCTGCTTAAAGTAGTGGCAAAAATAATTAGGACTCATAAAGCATATTTCAGACAATGTCTGCAAAGAGATTGATTCCGGGTAATTGATGTGAATATATTCAATCACTTGTTTTAATTTGTTTAAGGAGTCCTTTCTTTTGGGTGATAACGTATTTTTATAAAAATAATTTGCCTGAAAAAATAATTCAATCATGTGTAATATGTGGAGCTTAATACTTAAAAGGGCACAGGTGGGCAATGTGTGGTAAAGTTTTATAATCTCCTGCATATGGAACAGGATTTGTTTATTATCTTCTGGTGAAAGCATGGAGAAGAAGTTTGGAAATAGCAATGTCCCATTGGTAATTGGTCGGATAAAATTATGCTGACAGGCATCATACAATGAGAAGTCTAAAAAACCAGGATTGAATACAATGGCATGATGCAGGGATTCGCCTGCGGATTTAATTTCATGTAGTTCTCCGGAATTGATGAAACAGAATTCGCCTGGGTTTAAGACAAGGGATTTCCCGTGGATAGTCAAATTAAGGATTCCATATTCTGCATATACCAATTCCAGTTCTTCGTGCCAGTGCTGTGATACAAAATAAAATCCGTCTTTGTCATGGTGAGAATATACCTGTAAAGGAAAAACAGAAGTACCATGGGTTTTATCTTCATGATAAGCTCGTGACATAGTCATCAACTCCTAAATCGTAAATTTGTGTTATTATTGGGTAAAATTATGCAAGCAATTAAGGCTTCTTTTCCAGTATACTAAAATCACCGAAGAAAAACAAGAGAGGTGAAAAGAATGGTGGAAGAAAAGTGGTGGAAAAGCAGTGTTGTATAC
>CAJTXA010000032.1 GCA_910579865.1 uncultured Lachnospiraceae bacterium | reverse complement strand
AAAACTGCCAGCAGATAATCTACTGGCAGGAAAAATTTATATTTTTTTACTTGTCTACTTGACGGGGAGCAGTTCATGTATGATAGCCCTTTTTTCTTCTATAAAATATTATTTCTATTAATGCTTTCCTCTAAACTCTCGCATTACATCACTAACAGTTTCTATTCGCTCTGCTCGATAGGCATTTTTTCCGCAAAAGAAAAGTCCCTCTTTTTTATTTCCATTCACTGCCGCAATCAAAGCCTGACTGATACAATAAGGTGTTTGTGCTGGATTACATCCAGTAATACATTGACGGCATTTTTTTGTTCTAAACTTCTCTGGAAATTTTTTTACTTCTTCCAAAAAGGAATTTCGAATTGCACGTCCAGGCAATCCAACTGGACTTTCTACAAGTATAATATCTTCCTCTTTACACTGAAGATACATTTGTTTATAAGCATCTGTAGCATCACATTCTTCTGTTGTTACAAAGCGAGTGGCTATTTGTACCCCATCTACTCCCAAAGCCATAACCCGTTCCATATCTTTCCAATCATAAACTCCTCCTGCTACAACAACTGGGATTTCTCTTTGATACTTTTCTCTATATTCCTCTAGTATAGAAAGAATCCTTTTGACTTCAGCTGCATAGCTTTTTTGTGTAATTGTACAGAGTTCCTCTTTTGAGAATCCAAGATGCCCACCAGCTTCTGGTCCCTCTATCACTACCAGATCGGGTACTCTTTGATATTTTCTATCCCATAATTTTAAAATTACTTTTGCTGCCTTTTCAGAGGATACAATTGGAGCAATCTTTGTTTTGACATTCTTTACATACTGTGGCAAATCAACAGGCAGTCCTGCACCGGAAATAATCAAATCTACTTTTGCTTCTACTGCTGCCTTTACATACTCCCCATACCCTTTTGTTGCCACCATAATATTGGCTCCTATCATTCCCCCTTTTGCTATTTTTCGTGCTCGTTCTATTACTTTTCTAATTGCTGCAAGATTTGTCTTTAATGGATTGTTCTCATACCCATCTTCCAAAAATCCAATCTGTGCTGTAGAAATTACTCCAATTCCACCTTCTTTTGCTACAGCACCAGCTAATCTATCTAAACTTACTCCTACTCCCATTCCACCCTGTATCACTGGAACTGGAACAGACCATTCTCCAATCACCAATTCTTTCATCCTTTTCCTTTCTCAACCAATAGACATTACAAACAGCGGAATGATACGTCCCCTTTCTAATAACTGCGAAAACGCTTATACCGCTGTGCTTCTAATTCTTCTCCACTTTTCTTTGCATATACCTGAATAAATTCCTTGATTGCTTGTTTTAGGTATTGACTATACGCTTCTGCTTCTTCTTCTTTCTTTTGACAATACTCAGGAATTATTCGATCAATCATACCAAGCTCTTTTAAATCCTGTGCAGTTATCTTCATCACTTCTGCCGCTTCTTTTGCCCTTTTGCTATCTTTCCATAGAATAGAAGCAAACCCTTCTGGTGATAAAATAGAATAGGTGGCATTTTCCATCATCCAAACTTCATTTGCTACGGCAAGTGCTAGTGCTCCTCCACTGCCGCCCTCCCCAATAAAAATAGACAATACTGGTACTTTCAAAGCTGCCATTTCATATAAATTTCTAGCAATCGCTTCTCCTTGTCCACGTTCCTCTGCCTCAATTCCACAAAAAGCTCCTGGTGTATCTACAAAGCAAATAATGGGTCTTTTAAATTTCTCTGCCTGTTTCATTAAACGCAATGCTTTGCGATATCCCTCTGGTTTTGGCATACCAAAATTTCTTCGTATATTCTCCTTTGTATTCTTTCCTTTCTGTTGTCCAATTACTGTAACAGGAATTCTGCCAATTGTTGCAATTCCCCCTACTACTGCTGCATCATCCCCAAAAAGCCGATCTCCATGCAATTCCACAAATCCTCGAAAGATCCGATTGATATAATCCATTGCTGTCAATCGCTCTACTCCCCGTGAAATCTGTACTCGCTCCCAAGCACTAATCTTTTCTTTGTTATCTGACTTTTTTGAATCTATTTGAATCTGTCGATCTCTTTCCTTTAAAAAAATAGTATCCCTTCCCATATGAACCGTTCGACTTGGTTTTACATGATAACGTAAAATACGTCCTAACAGTTCCTTTTGCTCTTCTCTTGGTACAATTGCATCTACAAATCCATGTTCCAATAAAAATTCTGCTCTTTGAAACCCTTCTGGCAACTTTTGACCTATTGTCTGTGCAATCACTCTTGGTCCTGCAAATCCAACTAATGCTCTGGGTTCTGCAAGAATCACATCTCCTAACATTGCAAAACTAGCTGTTACTCCGCCTGTCGTTGGATCGGTCAATACTACTATCGTAAGTAACCCAGCTTCACTATGTCTCTTTAATGCGGAAGCTGTCTTTGCCATCTGCATTAAAGAAATCATTCCTTCTTGCATACGGGCGCCTCCACTTGCTGTATATAAAATTATTGGGAGTTGAAATGTAATTGCCTTTTCCACTGCTCTTGTAATTTTCTCTCCAACTGCTTCTCCCATACTTGCCATCATAAATCCTGGATCACAAACAGCAATTGCTGCTCTTTGCCCATAAATGGTAATCTCCCCTGTTATCACAGCTTCAGTTAAACCTGTCTCTTCTTTCGCCTTAACCAGCTTTTTTTCATAACCTGGAAATTGCAGCCGATTTTTTCCTTCCAGCCCTTCATCCCATTCCCGAAAAGAACTTTCATCAGCCAATAAAGCAAGTCGTTCTCTTGCTGTCATACGTCCATGCAATCCACACTTTGGACAAACTTTTTGGTTTTCTATCCAATCTTCCCGATAAAGAGTCTGACTACAACTTTCACACTTTATCCAAAGGCCTTCTGGTATAATTGGTGTACTTTCTTTTTCTTTTTTTCCACCAATTGCGATATAGGTTGTTTTTTTAAACCTGTCTCTTAACATGATGCTACTCCCATCTGTTCTAGCGTTTCCGTATCCATCTCACCCTTTATAAACTCTGGTTTTTGTACAAGCTGATACTGAAAATCTAAATTTGTAGGAACTCCTTCAATTACTAATTCACCTAAAGCACTTGTCATTTTTCGAATTGCCAGTTCTCGATTTCTATCATAGGCAATCAATTTTACCAGCATCGAATCATAATATGGAGTTACAATATCGCCGGAATAAATTGCAGTATCGATTCGAATCCCATTTCCGCCAGGCAAATGCAAATTTGTAATTTTTCCAGGCATTTTTGCATTAATTCGGCACTCTATTGCATGTCCTTCACTAGATATCTTATCCTGTGTCAGCGACAATGCCTCTCCTGCTGCAATTCGAATCTGTTCTTTCACCAAATCCACCCTTGTTACCATTTCTGTAATAGGATGTTCTACTTGAATTCGTGTATTCATCTCCATAAAATAAAATTTTTCATTTCCTTCATACAAAAATTCAATGGTTCCAGCATTTTCATATCCAACTGCTTTTGCCGCCAAAACTGCCATCTCTCCCATCTGTTTTCTAACCTTTTCTGGCAATATTACGGCTGGTGCTTCTTCTAATACTTTCTGGTGATGCATCTGAAGGGAACAGTCCCGTTCTCCTAGATGAACTACATTTCCATATTTATCCGCTAAAATCTGCACTTCAATATGGCGAGGACGTTCGATATAGCGTTCCATATACATCGTTTTATCCCCAAATCCTTTTTCCGCTTCTCTCTGTGCCATCTGAAAATTTGCCACAAAATCTTCTTTGCTTCGAGAAACCCGCATCCCTTTTCCTCCACCACCAAAGGCAGCTTTAATCATAATTGGATATCCCATTTCTTCTGCTAATTTCTGTGCCTGCTCTACCTCTATTACTGCTTCCTCTGTCCCTGGAATTACAGGAACAGAGGCCTCTATCATTGTTTTTCTTGCCTCTGCCTTATTTCCCATTTTATGAATTACATCTGCTGAAGGACCAATAAATACAATATTGCACTGTTGACACATCCCAGCAAACTTTGCATTTTCTGAAAGAAATCCAAAACCTGGATGAATGGCTTCTGCTTTGCTGGCAATTGTAGCACTGATAATTTGCTCCATATTAAGATAACTTTCTGCTCCTCTTGCCGGTCCAATACAAATACTTTCATCTGCAAGTTGTGTATGAAGTGCTTCCCTATCTGCTTCCGAATACACGGCAACTGTCCGAATTCCCATTTCCCGACAAGCACGAATAATACGCACCGCAATTTCCCCTCTATTTGCTACCAGTATTTTTTGAAACATCTTCTTTTTCTCTCCTTATCCAACTGCAAAAGTAAGTTCTGCTGAAACTGCTACCTTCCCATTTACTGTAGCGATTGCTTTTCCAACACCAACTGGACCCTTTCGCCGAATGATTTCTACCTCCAAGCGCAACAGATCTCCAGGTACTACCTTTTGCTTAAACCGACAACTATCAATTCCTCCAAAATAGGCTGTTTTTCCTTTCATCTCCTCCAAACTTAAAATAGCAACTGCTCCCACTTGAGCAAGTGCTTCTACAATTAAAACTCCAGGCATAACTGGTTCTTTCGGAAAATGTCCACGAAAATAAGGTTCATCAAAAGAAACGGCTTTAAAACCAACTGCTTGCTTTCCAGGTTCCAAACTCTCCACTCTATCTACTAATAAAAATGGGTGTCTGTGTGGAATAATTTCCTCTATCTCTTTAATTCCTAACATTCCTTTTTCCTCTCTAATTAAATTGCCTAATTGCTTTTTATCACTACATAGCAGTATCTTTTATATTTATTGTAGTAAAAACAATTTCTGTCCATATTCTACAATTTCTCCATTTTTCACAAGAATCTCTGAAATTACACCATCTTGTTCACATTCAATCTCATTCATCAATTTCATTGCTTCAATAATTCCAAGCACCTGTCCTTTTGTTACTCGATCTCCAACTTGAACAAAAGGTGCCTCTCCCTCAGAAGGCGCACTATAAAATGTTCCAACCAAAGGAGAACAAACTGAAACTTTATTTTCTTTTACCGTATCCACTATTATCTTGTTTAAATCCTCAGAAATTTCTGTTTCTTTTTGATTGGAAGGTTCCTTTCTATGCTGTTCTACTGTAGAAACCTTTTGTAACTCCAAATGAAGATTTCCTTCATCTAAAATCAAACCTGTTAAAGCAGAATCCGAAACCGCCTGAATCAATGTAATTACCTTCTCTAACTCCATTTTTATTTTCCTCTATTCTTACCTTATTCCTTAATCTATAAACAACTTGTTCTATTTATTCCTATAAATCATCATACCGTTTTATTAAAAGACTGGCATTATGTCCTCCAAATCCAAGTGAATTACTTAGTGCATACTGAAAATCACCCCGAACCCCCTTTGAAGTGATATAATCTAAATCACACTCTGGATCTTTTATTTGATATCCAACTATAGGATGAAGATATCCTTCCTCTAAACTTTTTACACAAGTAATCAGTTCTACTGCTCCGGCTGCTCCAAGTAAATGTCCTATCATAGACTTTGTTGAACTAATCCGTACCTTCGCTGCATGTTCTCCAAATGCCTTTTTAATTGCCAATGTTTCAAATAAATCATTATGATGGGTACTTGTTCCATGTGCATTAATATAATCCACTTGCTCTGGTACAATATTAGCCTCTCGAATTGCATATTCCATAGCCTTTGCTGCTCCAGCTCCATCTTCTGCCGGTGAAGTAATATGAAATGCATCTGAAGTTGCCCCATATCCAACCAACTCTGCCAAAATAGGCGCTTTACGTTTTATGGCATGTTCCAATTCCTCTAATACCACAATTCCAGCTCCTTCTCCCATAACAAATCCATTTCGTTCCTTATCAAAAGGAATCGAAGCACGAAGCGGATCTTCTGAAAAAGAAAGTGCAGTTAAAGCGGAAAATCCAGCAATTCCAAGTGGTGTAATTGCACTTTCTGTCCCTCCAGCAATCATCACTTCTGCATCATTGCATTGAATGGAGCGATAAGCTTCTCCAATTGAATGAGTTCCTGTAGCACAAGCAGTTACTACATTGATACTTTTCCCTTTTAAACCAAATTGAATTGAAACATTTCCAGCTGCCATATTGGTAATCATCAAAGGTACCAAAAGTGGATTTACTCTTCCAGGTCCTTTCTCCAAAAGTCTCTGATGCTCTCGTTCCATTGCCTCTAAACTTCCAATACCAGAGCCAATTGCTGTTCCAACTCGATAAGGGTCTTCATCTTCTATACAAAGTCCTGCTTGTTCTATTGCCTCTTTTGCAGCTACTACTGCATACTGACTAAACAATTCCATCCTTCGTGCAGTCCTGTTATCCATATAATTCTTTGCTTGAAATCCCTTTACTTCTCCTGCCAATTTTGCTTTATATTCCTCTGTAGAAAATCTAGTAATACGATCAATCCCTACTTTATTTGTTAAAATTCCATCCCAAAATTCTGCAACACTATTTCCAATCGGTGTAATAGCCCCCATTCCTGTTATCACAACACGTCTATTCATCTTATTCTTTCCTTTCTTACTACAACCTTTGGTTTTACATCGCCATTCCACCGTCAACTGAAATTACCTGTCCTGTAATATAGCGAGCTGCATCAGAAGCCAAAAATGCAACCATTTGTGCAATATCTTCCACTCGCCCAAACTGTTTCATAGGAATTCGATTTAAAATATCTTCTTGTACCTCCTTAGAAAGAACTGCTGTCATTTCTGTATCAATAAATCCAGGAGCTACTGCATTTACTGTAATTCCCCTAGAAGCGAATTCTCTGGCTGCCGACTTTGTAAGTCCAATGATTCCTGCTTTTGAAGCACAATAATTTGCCTGCCCTGCATTTCCCAATACACCAGATACCGAAGAAATGCTAATAATTCGTCCACTTTTTTGCCGAATCATCTGTCTGGCAATATGACGAATACAATGAAAGGTTCCTTTTAAATTAATATCCATTACAGCATCAAATTCTTCTTCACTCATTCGCATTAATAAATTATCACGTGTAATTCCAGCATTATTCACCAAAATATCAATTTTTCCAAACTCCTTTGTACTTTCCTCTATCATCTTTTTTACTGCATCGGAATCTGACACATCACAAGGATATAAAAAAGCCCTTCTTCCAAATTCCTTAACTGCTTTTTCTGTTTCTTTGGCTGCCTCTTTCGATCCATGATAATTTAAAATCACATCTGCTCCGCACTCTGCCAAAGTAAGTGCAATCTGCCTGCCAATTCCTCTTCCAGCTCCTGTTACTAAAGCAACTTTTTCTTCTAAAACCAGATTCACTTAACCTTCACATCCTTCCGCTTATTTAAAATCTTCTACTGTTCCAATATTAGAAACAAGTACATTTCGATCAATTTTTTTCACAAATCCACTTAATGTCTTTCCAGGCCCAATTTCTATAAACTTTTCCACACCATTTGCTATCATATATTCTACACTTTGCTGCCAACGAACTCCTGAACTTACCTGACGTCGAAGCAAATCCTTAATTTCCTTTATCCCAGTTACATATTCTGCCGTAACATTTGTAACATAAGGTACCTCATGTTCTAAAAACTCTATTGGCTCTAATACCTTAGCTAATTTCTCCCCTGCCCCCAAAAGCATATCCGAATGAAAAGGCCCACTCACCTTTAAAGGAATACAACGTTTTGCTCCAGCTGCCTTAAGATTTTCTACAGCCAGCTCAACTGCTTTTGTTTTACCAGAAATCACGATTTGTCCTGGACAATTATAATTTGCAATCTGTACCCCTCTTAAAGAAGCAAGTACCTCTTCTATCTTTTCCTTTTCCATTCCAAGTACAGCCGCCATTGTCCCCTCCCCAACTGGCACTGCTTCTTGCATCAATATTCCCCTCTCTCTTACAACACACACTGCATCTTCAAACCGCATCGCCTTACAAGCTACAAGGGCACTATACTCCCCTAAACTTAGTCCAGCACAAACATCCATCTTTACTGCATCTTTCTGCCAAGCCCGAAGCATCGCAATTGAAGTCGTAAGAATTGCTACTTGTGTAAACTCTGTAATATGAATCTGTTCATTTTCCTCAAAACAAATTTTTTTCAAATCTAATCCAATTAAATCGGAAGCTTCCTCATAAACCCTTCTGCTTTCTGAAAAATTCTCATAAAAGTCTTTCCCCATTCCAATAAACTGTGCCCCTTGCCCAGGAAATAAAAATGCAACCTTTCCCATTATCTTTGTCCCTTTCCAAACGATTTTATCTTTTCTTATTCTTCGATTCCTTTTTCTTTTAAATAATCCATAACATCTTGTACTGTATGAATTTTCTCTAAATCCTCTGCAGGAATTTCAACAGAATATTCATCTTCTAATGCCATTACCAATTCATATAAATCCAAAGAATCTGCCCCTAAATCATCCTTAAAATTTGTTTGAGTTGTAACCTTTTCTGCCTCTACATCTAATTGACCTGCTACAATTTCTTTTATTTTCTCTAACATTTTTTTCTCTCCTTATCTATATTTTGATGTTCAATTATTTTGATATTCAAAGTATAAGGGTTCCTATCTCATTTGTCAATAGTATTTTTCTTATGATTGAAAATATCTCTGCTGACAAAAAAAGCCTGTATTTTGGAAATTACTTTCTTTTAACCAAATGAAAGTAATTTCTAAAATCCAAGCACTTAATACACTTTTTTACTCTTTTACAATTCTCGCTTTAAATCTCATTCCCTTTAAACCGAGGAACTCCAGCAAATCCTTTCTCTAATTCTGCATCACTAGGAATATAATCTACCATTTCTCCATTATTAAACCGTTCATAAGCTACCATATCAAAATATCCTGTTCCAGTCAATCCAAAAAGAATGGTCTTTTCCTCTCCTGTCTCTTTACATTTTAAGGCTTCATCTATTGCCACTCTAATCGCATGAGAACTTTCTGGTGCAGGTAAAATTCCTTCCACTCTAGCAAATTCCTCTGCTGCCTGAAATACTTCTGTTTGTTTTACACTAACTGCCTCCATATAACCATCTTCATATAATTGTGACAATACGGAACTCATTCCATGATACCGAAGACCTCCAGCATGATTTGGTGCTGGTATAAATCCACTGCCAAGTGTATACATCTTAGCAAGAGGACAAACCTTTCCTGTATCACAGAAATCATATACATATTTTCCACGAGTCAAACTTGGACAAGAAGCTGGTTCTACTGCAATAAAACGATAATCTGCCTCTTTTCTTAATTTTTCTCCCATAAAAGGAGAAATTAACCCTCCAAGGTTTGAACCGCCACCAGCACATCCTATAATCACGTCTGGTTTAATCCCATACTTGTCCATTGCCGTCTTTGTTTCAAGTCCAATAATAGACTGATGCAGTAATACCTGTGTCAATACAGAGCCTAATACATATCGATACCCTTCCTGGCTTGTAGCTGCCTCTACTGCCTCTGAAATAGCACATCCTAAACTACCTGTTGTTCCAGGAAATTCTTCTAAGATTTTCCGTCCTACATTGGTTGTATTAGAAGGAGAAGGAGTTACCTTTGCGCCATAAGTTCTCATCACTTCCCGACGAAATGGTTTCTGTTCATAAGAACACTTTACCATATAAACTTGACAATCCAATCCCAAATAAGCACATGCCATCGAAAGTGCTGTTCCCCACTGCCCTGCACCAGTCTCTGTTGTTACCCCTTTTAATCCCTGCTTTTTTGCATAATAAGCTTGTGCAATAGCAGAATTTAACTTATGACTTCCACTGGTATTATTTCCTTCAAATTTATAATAAATTTTTGCTGGTGTCTGCAGCTTCTCTTCCAAGCAGTAGGCACGTACCAGCGGCGATGGACGATACATCTTATAAAATTTTCGAATCTCTTCTGGAATTTCAAAATAAGGAGTGGTATCATCTAATTCTTGTTTACACAATTCATCACAAAAAACTTCTCTCATTTCTTCATATGTCAATGGTTGCAATGTACCAGGGTTTAACAGTGGAGCTGGTTTTGTTTTCATATCAGCTCGTACATTATACCAGCTCATCGGCATCTCATGTTCTTCTAAATAAATTTTGTAAGGAATTTTCTTTTCTTCACTCATTTTTAACCTCATTTCTGCGCCTTTTACGCTTTTTATATTTTTAGTTGGATAGTTTCGATTTATGGAAATAAAAAAACTCCTATCCCAATCTATCGCTGGGACAAGAGTATTCTCTCCTGCGGTGCCACCCGGCCTGATGTTTTTACACATCCGCTTATCGCATACTATCATATGCTCGATTTGATAACGAAGTATCCTCTCCGTCTCGTCTACTTATCTGTTCAACTCGCCCTCAAAAGCCCATTCCTTTTCGCCCTTCCTATCGTATTCCACCACCTACGACTCTCTGTAATAAAAGAAACGAAAGTACTTACTCTTCCTCACTGGTTTCTAATATCTTTTATAGCATAGAAAAAAAGAATTGTCAACGTCTGTTAAAAATTTTTTTCTACTCTATATTCCTTCTAAATCAAATATAGGAATAAAACTTTCCTTTGCTGTATCTCCTTCTTGTATAAATCCATTTTCTACTCCAAGCAAAATGGCATAGTCTACTAATTCCTTATACTCTTTTTTAGTTACTTTTCGATTCAATTCAGAAATAGACGCTACAAACGGCAATGGTGTATACTGATTCATAATACTAATTACAATGTCATCTCGATAGGTTGTATATAAATATTGAATGATTGCTTTCGAATCCTCTATACAGCCAGGAAGCATCAAATGACGTACAATAACTCCTCTTTTCATAATTCCCTTTGTATCATAAACTGCTCCCTTTGTCTGTCTTACCATTTCCGCTAACGCAGCACTCGCTTGTTCAAAATAATCTGCTGCTTTTGAATAACGAAAAGATAATTCTTTACTCTTATATTTAAAATCTGGCAAATAAATATCCACATATCCTTCTAATTTTTGAATCGCTTCTACTGTTTCATAGCCACTTGTATTATAAACAATAGGAATCGTAAGACCTGCATTTTTACTGATTTCAAGTGCTCTTTTTATCTGTCTGGCATAATGAGTAGGTGTTACTAAATTAATATTATTTGCTCCTTTTTCTTCTAATTCCAAAAAAATCTCTGCTAAACGTTCTACAGAAATCTGTTTTCCCACACTTCCATTTGCAATTGGTCGGTTTTGACAAAAGACACATTGCAACGTGCAGCCAGAGAAAAACACCGTTCCAGAACCAGTCTCTCCTGATATACACGGTTCTTCCCACATATGCAAGGAAGCTCTGGCTGCATAAATTTCTTCTGACATACCACAATATCCTATTTGGCCATTTGCTCTATCTACAGAACACATTCTTGGACATAATTTACAGTTCATTTCTCCTTTCCCCCACTCTTTTATATTGATAAAAATAATACTCTAAATCGAAATAGGTCTGTTCTTCACTTTTTGCAACAAGTTCCCACTCTTGGTCGTTATCTAAATTTTTCAAATAACAATCTGCTTGATATTGATAATCAATTTTAGTAATATAAGCCATTTCACAATAGGGCAAAAACTGTTGATAAATGCTTGCACCCCCTACAATAAAAATATCCTCTTTTTTATAAAACCTCAATTTTTCTTTTGCTTCTTCTATACTAGAAACTACAGTTCCACCTCGTACAGAAAAATCTTTCTCTTTTGATAAAATAATATTTTTTCTTTGTGCTAATGGGATTTCATTTGGAAATGTAGCAAGTGTTTTTCGTCCAAGAACAATTACTTTTCCTTTTGTCATCTCTCGAAAATATTTCTGATCTGCTGGAATTTGTACTAGCAATCTTCCTCGATTTCCAATTGCCCAATTTTGATCCACTGCTGCAATTAAATTCATTTTTTTCCTCCTCTTTCTTACTCCTTACATTCGTTTTTCCAAAATTCGAAATATTGTAGCCCCTATTATAAGTGCTTTCTTTTCTCTCATCTTTTTTCTTCCTCTCCTTCCTCATAAATAAAAATTTCTTCAATACTCATATTAAAATATCTCGCAATTTTAAATGCTAATTGAATAGAAGGATTATACCTTCCATTTTCCAACGATCCTATCGTTTGGCGAGATACCTCCAACTTAGCAGCCAATTCCTCTTGTTTTATTCCTTTCTGTTTTCTTAATTCTTCCAATCGATTCTTCATAATCCTCTCTTTTCTATGTAAAGTTTACTTTCCATAGAAAAAGTGTAACAAATAAAACAAATAATATCAAGTAGACTTTCCATAAAAAAAGAAACAAAAAACCAAACTAGCTTTCTGTTTCTTTATTGTCTATTATAATTAGAAAATAATTTTACAGCCTTTTTATTCTCTCAATTGCTTCTAAAGTATTTTCATAACTTCCAAAAGCAGTCAATCGGAAGTATCCTTCTCCACTTGGTCCAAATCCAGATCCAGGTGTTCCAACTACATTTGCTTGTTCCAACAAATAATCAAAAAATTCCCAAGAAGTCATTTTGTCCGGAGTCTTTAGCCAAATATAAGGCGCATTTACACCACCAGAAACAGTATATCCAGCTTCCATAAGTCCTTCACATATTACTTTCGCATTTTTCATATAATAATTAATCTGTTCCTTTGTCTGCTTTTGTCCCTCTTCACTATAAACTGCCTCTCCTGCTCGTTGAATAATATATGGTGCTCCATTAAACTTTGTTCCCTGTCTACGTGCCCAAAGAGAATGTAAAGAAGTCTCACCGCACTTTAATGCCTTTGGTACTATGGTAAATCCAAGTCGTGTTCCAGTAAATCCAGCATTTTTCGAAAAGCTGCGAATTTCAATTGCACAAGAAGTAGCTCCTTCACACTCATAGATACTATGAGGTACATCTTCCTCTGTAATATAAGCTTCATAAGCTGCATCATAAATAATCACAGCCCCAATCTTGTTTGCATAATCTACCCATTTTTGAAGCTCTTTCTTTGTAATTGTAGAACCAGTTGGATTATTTGGAAAACAAAGATAAATCAAATCTGGTTCCTCAGAAGGAAGTTCTGGTGCAAAATTTGTTTTTGCTGTACAAGGCATATACACTACATTGCTCCATCTTTGAAGATCCTCCAAATATTCTCCTGTCCGGCCAGACATCGCATTGGTATCTACATAAACAGGATAAACTGGATCACAAACGGCAATCTTATTCTCTAAAGCAAAAATATCTCCAATATTTCCAGAATCACTTTTTGCTCCATCACTAATAAACACCTCATCTAATGCAATCTCACACCCACGAGCTTGATAATCTTTTTCTACAATTGCTTTTCGTAAAAACTCATATCCTAAATCTGGAGCATAACCATGAAATGTTTCTGCATGTCCCATCTCATCTACTGCTTTATGCAAAGCCTCAATCACTACTGGAGCCAAAGGTTGTGTAACATCTCCAATTCCCAGACGAATGATCTTTTTATCTGGATGTTCCTCTGCATATGCATTTACTTTTTTACCAATCATGGAAAATAAATAACTCCCTGGTAATTTCAAATAATTCTCGTTCATTTTAAACATGGGTCTTTTTCCTCCTTATTTTTGTTACTAGCATACACTGAAATTTAAAAAAAATCAAATAAATAATTGCAGAATCATTTGTGCTGTTTCTATCAGATTAATTCCCGCATCCATACTTGCCTTTTGTATATAGTAATGTGCCTCTTCTTCTGACAAATGATTCCTTTCCATTAAAACTTGTTTGGCTTGTTCAAGTACTTGTTTTTCTTCTAAACTTCGCTCTTTTCGTTGCCCTTTTCGTTTCTTTTTCTTTTGAAGCAGCATCTGTACCATCATATTCACTGTATTTAGAAAATCATTTCTTTTTATTGGCAAAGGCAGATATACTATCCCTTTTTCTTTACTTCCTTCCCAATATCTCTGTGAAGCGAGCAAAAGCATCGTAAAACATTCTGGTAAATTTTCATATAATTCCTGATAAAACATATCTGAAAAATGATACCCACAGACTACAATTCCTTCATGAAATAAATTTGCTTCATACAAAGCCTGTGCACCTGTTGTACATACACTTGATACAGAAAAACCGTGGTGAATCAGCAGATTTCGAATTCCTTTTGCATCCTCTATCTTTGGAAATACAACAATAATATTTACCATAACTGTTTCCACCCCTTTCTCTGTTCATAGTAGAATCTTAAAGATACTTCCCTATTTCCCAATCTGTAACTTGGGAACTATATTGTAACCATTCGTTTGTTTTTTCTTCCAAATACCTTTCTGTCACATGTTTCCCTAATACCTCTTGAATAAAATAATCTTTTTCTAACTCCCTAATCGCTTCTCCCAAATCTTTTGGTAATCTTTCTATACGATCACTTGGCATCCATCCTTTTTGTATCCCATCTAATCCTGCTGCCAAACATACAGCCAATGTCAGATAAGGATTACAAGCAGAGTCTGGACAACGAAGTTCCACTCGTGTCCCTTCCCCCCTTATCTCTGGAATCCGAATTAAAGAACTCCGACTTGCTGTTGACCAATTTAGATACATTGGTGCCTCAAACCCAGGAACAAAACGTTTATATGAATTTACAATTGGATTCGTAATTGCCATCATTCCTTTCATATGTGCCAAAATTCCAGCGATAAACTGATATGCTTCTGTACTTAATCCATATTTATCCTGCTTATCTGCAAAACTATTTTTTCCATTTTTTAATAGTGACATATTGGTATGCATACTAGAACCATTTACTCCAAATACTGGCTTTGGCATAAAAGTTGCATGAAGTCCATGTCGTTTTGCTATTGAGCGAACTGCCAATTTAAAAGTCATAATATTATCCGCTGTCTTTAATGCTTCATCATATCGAAAATCAATTTCATGTTGTGCTGGTGCTGCCTCATGATGGGAAGACTCCACTATAAATCCCATCTCCTCTAAACTAAGTACAATATCCCTTCTTGCATTTTCTCCCAAATCCAATGGTCCTAAATCAAAATATCCTGCTTTTTCATGCGTGGTAGTAGTTGGCAGACCATTATCATCTGTATGAAATAAAAAAAACTCACATTCTGGTCCTACCTGAAACGTATATCCCATAGCATCTGCTTTTTTCAAGACCTTTTTCAAAATAAAACGTGGATCTCCTTCAAATGGTTCTCCACATGGACGATAGATATCGCAAATTAGTCTTGCTACCTTTCCCTGCTGTGGCCGCCATGGAAAAATCTGAAAAGTATCGAAATCTGGGTAAAGACATAAATCTGTTTCTTCTATTCCTACAAACCCTTTTATGAAAGAAGCATCAAACATACACTGGTGATTCCATGCTCGTTCTAATTGTCCAACTGTAATTGCCATATTTTTTAAAGTTCCAAACAAATCCGTAAATTGAAGACGAACAAATTCGACTCCTTCTTCTTCAATCCGATGCATCAGATCTTCCTTTGTATACTTGCTCATCTCTTTTCCTCCATTTCCTTAAATAACAAATCACATTTATTATAAACTATCCTTTAAAACAAAACAAAGGCATCCCCTTCTTAGTGAACGCCTTTGTCCTATCTTTATCATAATTATTTCTTTTAAAAATGTCAATTCTTATTTTACCCAGCTACACGACTTTTAGGTAAAATAGAAGATGGCTGATAATGCAATGCCCGCATTGCATTTAAAATTGCAATTACAGATACCCCCACATCCGCAAATACAGCCTCCCACATATTTGCTACGCCAAATGCTCCCATTATTAAAAATAGCCCTTTTATTCCAAGTGCAAATAAAATATTTTGCTTTACAATGTTTAATGTCTTTCGGCTAATTCGTAATGCATCTGCTATCTTACTAGGTTCATCTGTCATAATTACAATATCTGCTGCCTCAATTGCTGCATCTGAGCCTAATGCCCCCATTGCAATCCCAATATCTGCTCTTGTCAGTACAGGAGCATCATTAATTCCATCTCCTACATAAACCAATTTCCCCTTTTCTGATTTTTTCTGAAACAGTTCTTCCATTTTATCCATCTTATCTCCAGGTAAAAGTTCTGTGTACACTTCATTCAATCCTAATTCCGCCGCAACCGCTTCTCCTGTTTCCTTATTATCTCCTGTCAACATTACTGTTTTCTTCATTCCAAGCTGGCGAATTGCCCAAATTGCTTCTCGTGCATCTTCCTTAATCTCATCTGCAATTAAAATATAGCCAGCATACGTTCCATTTCGTGCTACATGTACAATGGTTCCATTAAGTTCTCTTTCATCTACTGCAATATTTTGCATTAACATCAATTTCCGATTTCCTGCATATACTGTTATTCCTTCTACAACAGCCTTCACTCCTTTTCCAGAAAATTCTTCTACTTCTTCTACTATATTGCGGTCAATCTCTTTTCCATACGCCTGTTTTAAGGATTGAGAAATAGGATGATTTGAATAACTTTCCGCATACGCCGCTAACCGAAGCAATTCCTCTTTTGAAACTCCTTCCGCACAAATTTCTGTAACTTGAAATGAACCTTTTGTCAACGTTCCTGTTTTATCAAATACTATAATTTCTGCCTTTGATAGTGCCTCTAGATAATTACTACCCTTCACCAATACTCCTGCCTTGGATGCACCTCCAATTCCTCCAAAAAAACTTAAAGGAATTGAAATTACCAATGCACAAGGGCAAGAAATTACTAAGAAAATTAATGCCCTATGAATCCATTCAAAAAAAGAAGTTCCTGAAATAAGAAGCGGAGGAAGTACTGCTAGAAGTAATGCTGAAATTACAACGATTGGTGTATAATATCGAGCAAATTTTGTTATAAAATTTTCGGACTTTGACTTTTTACTACTTGCATTTTCCACTAAATCCAAAATTTTTGCTACAGTAGATTCTCCAAATGATTTTACTACTCGAATTCGTAAAACTCCACTTAAGTTGATTACACCACTTAAAATATCCTGTCCTGTTTCTATCCTGCGTGGAATTGACTCTCCTGTCAGAGCTGCTGTATCTAATGTAGAACTTCCTTCTATTACTACCCCATCCAATGGTACTTTTTCTCCTGGCTTAACCACAATAATTTCGTCTATTTTAATCTCCTCTGGATCAGTTGTTATCAATCCTCCTTCTCGTTCTACATTTGCATAATCTGGTCGTATATCCATTAATGCTGCAATTGATTTTCTAGATTTATTTACAGCATAACTTTGAAACAATTCTCCTACTTGATAAAATAGCATAACTGCTACCCCTTCTGAATATTCCCCCACAAAAAAAGCCCCTATTGTAGCAATTGCCATTAAAAAATTTTCATCAAATACTTGCCCTCGGCTAATATTTTTTATTGCCTTTTTTACAACATCCAAACCTACAATTAAAAATGCTGTTATATTTATTATCAATGGTAATCCATAGATGTTGGGTACGAATGCTCCAATAAAGAATACAACTGCCCCAACTAAAATATGATATAACGCTCGTTTTTGCTTTTTTGTAAAATTTTTAACTAATTCCTTCCACATACTGATACTCATCTCCTTCTAAACAGAACTGCCGCATTATAGCGGCAGTTTTTCTATTCCTTACATTACTATTGTACAATCTGGTTCTACCTTAGCAATCGCTTTTTGTACTTTTTTCATTGTAGCATCAAACTTATCTTCATCAATATCAATTACCATTTTCTGTGCCATAAAATTCACACTTACCGAATTTACCTCTGGCATCTCCTGAATCGCTCTTTCCATTTTCGCTGCACAATTTGCACAATCTAGTTCTTCTAACTGAAATGTTCTCTTCATAACATTCTCTCCTTTTTTCTTTATTCCTGGATATGTTCCATACCTTGATTAATAATCAGCCGCACATGATCATCAGCAAGAAAATAAAATACGGTCTTTCCTTCCTTTCGAAACTTTACTAACTGACTTTGCTTTAATACACGCAACTGGTGTGATATCGCACTTTGTGTCATACCAAGAAGATCTGCAATATCACAGACACACATTTCATGTTCAAACAAAGCATATAAAATTCGAATTCTGGTAGAATCTCCAAAAACCTTAAAAAGTTCTGCTAAATCATAAAGATCCTCTTCATTTGGTAATTCTTTTGTAACAGAATTTACAATATCTGTATGAACACAGACACATTCACAATGTTCAATTGGTTCCTTTGACCCCTTCATTCTATTCCCTCCTATTATATGAATGTTTGCTCATATATTCATGATACCATATATTTTTCAAATGTCAATCCCTTTTTTTATTTTTATATCCAAAATCTCAAAAAAATATCGCCGTTACAGTTATATTCTGTACACGGCGATTGTTCATCTCAGTTAAAATATACTATTTTTTCCTCTGGCTCTTCTGCAGACTCAATTTTTTCTGTATAAAGCACAGGCCCCTCTCCTTTATAAAGAGCAGCATACTCAAATTTTACCTTAGCAGTAAGGTAAATCCATTGTTGTTTCTTTAATCCCTTTACTTTTGGCGCCAATGTAGGAGTAGCATGGCAAAGAGGGCCAATAAATCGAATATCATCTGCACAGCAAGTCATAGCAAATCTTCCAGGCACAAAAGAAGTCGCTGGCATCTTTAAACTTTTATACACCTGTACACGCATCCGAATTGTTTTCTCTGCATATTTTTGCGGATTATCCATAACATCTACATACCATACTCCAAAATCGGTATCCTCTATTTCTATTTTATCCTGACTAATGTCAAATGGTAAAGATTCATCTGGTTCTGAAGCAGAGCCATCTGCATTTTCAAAGTAAACCTGTGCTTTTGGATTAATTGCCTTTACACTTCTTCGATAAGAAGCTTTCTTTGTATTTTCATCACAGCGATTAAATATCACCATATCTGTTTCCTGGAATTGTTCCATTACAAGCGAACGCATATTATTTAGATAAAGATCAAATCCATCTGCATTTACTGTAGTGATCATCTGTGCCAATACCCAATCTTTTGGCATTTTAGTAGAAAACAACTTTTCCAAACGCCACATTCCATTATACTCTAGAATAATTTTCTCTGGTTTATACTTTTTCTGACACTCCGCAAAAAAGGTTTCTGTTATATCTTCTTCTGACTCTAAATAAAGTATCTGTGTTTTCCAATGAACAAGCAATTTTTCATCAAATTCCTCTTCTCCTTCTTCACAGGCAATAATTAAAATCCTTTCATCATTGCGGAATTCCTCATCCTCCAATGTATCCTTAATAAACAAAGTTTTTCCACTATCTAGGAAACCAGTAAACAAAAAAATAGGTGTTTCCATCATATTTCGTCCTTTCAGCATACCATCTGGCAGCATAAACAATCCCAACTAAAATTCTTCTTTATTCTTAAATCTGAAATAATTCTGCCAATTTTGTTTCCTCTAACTGAGAACCAATCACACAAAGGCGTCCTGTATAATCTGCTGAACCTTTACGAATCTCATATTCTCCTGGCACCAGATCAAAATGCAGCCAATGTCCACTGTTATCTGGTACAATTCCTTTTGCTCGAAGAATTGTTCCATATCCATTTTCATTTGCCAATAATTCTAAAATTTTTCTCAATTCCTCTTCTTGGTACTTATGAGGTGTTTCTTTTCCCCAACTAGTAAAAATTTCATCTGCATGATGATGATGATGACCACATCCACACTCTTCATGATGATGGTGTTCTTCCCCTTCTCCATGATGACATCCTTCATGATGGTGATGCCCTTCTCCTTCCTCGTGATGACATCCCTCATGATGGTGATGCCTTTCTCCTTCTTCGTGATGGCATCCTTCATGATGACATTCGTCATGGTGATGATGTTCTTCTTCCTTTAGCAATTCCTCCGCTAAAGCATTTTTTTGATTCATTGCATTTAAAATCAATGTTCCATCTAATTCATCCCAAGGTGTTGTAATAATCGCTGCTTTTGCATTATGTTCTTGAATTAATCTAACACAAATTTCTAATTTTTCCTGTTTCATATTCTGAGTACGACTTAATACAATTGTATCTGCAAATTCAATCTGATTATTAAAAAATTCCCCAAAATTTTTCATATAAATCTTGCATTTTGTAGCATCTGCAACAGTAAGAGAACCATCTAATTCTACTTCTGTTGTCTTGGCTACATCTTCCACTGCCTTCATTACATCAGAAAGTTTTCCCACTCCAGATGGTTCTATTATAATTCGATCTGGCGCAAATTTTGTAAGCACTTCTTTTAATGCTGTACCAAAATCTCCAACTAGGGAGCAGCAGATACATCCAGAATTCATCTCTGTAACTTCAATCCCTGCATCCTTTAAAAATCCTCCATCAATCCCAATTTCTCCAAACTCATTTTCAATCAATACAATCTTCTGTCCACAAAACACTTCTTGAAGCATTTTCTTAATCAAAGTTGTTTTACCAGCCCCTAAAAAGCCTGAGATTACATTAATCTTTGTCATAACATAATTCCTTCTTTCTTTATGCACTCTCCGTCAAACTATATGGCGGGTTGAACAGACTAACTGTCATGCTCTTTATCATAGCACAATATTCCAATTCCGTAAAGAGGTTCACAATTCTTCTTTTTACTATGTCTCTAAATCTATATGTTCTTGAATAATAGGCGAAATTTGAGAAAGCATATTGTCAATATCTTCAAACATTGCACTTTTTGTTGTTCCTAATTGACTAGCCTGCTGAATATGTCCCATCACCTCTCGATATTGTCGTTTGGTTCGATCAAAAAGACCACAAAGCCCTTCTAGTGCTACTCTAGAATCTCCAATTGCCGCAGAAATTCCAGTATGTACTGTCATAGCACCATCCGCTGCCTGAGAAATCTGATCAAACATTTCATAAGTTTCATTTACCTTATCAATACTTTCTCCTAATGCAGTCTGAGAAGTATGGATACTACAACTTAATTTATCTGTTCCCTGTTCCATATCTCCAATACTGGAATTTACTGCAGCTACTAAATTTTTTATCTTTTCTGCCAGTTCTCGTACCTCCATCGCCACTACAGCAAACCCCTTTCCTTGCTCTCCAGCTCTTGCAGCTTCAATCGTTGCATTTAAAGCTAAAATATTCGTTTGATCTGCAATTGAAACAATCTTATTGGTACAGCTTTTAATCTTTCTTACGGATTCCTGTAAATCTGCAAATGTACTCTCCATTTCACCGAAATGTGTCTTTACTTGTAAAGAACTGTTTTTTAATTCTTCTACTTCCTCTTGTGCCTGTATTACTGATTCTGAAATAGCCCCTTTTACTGTAACAAACTCTCCAGATACTTGATCAATATTAGAAAAAGTTTCTCCAAAATTCTGAAGTTTTTCCTGAAAATGTTCTGCTTCTTCTAATACACTTCCAAAAGAACTACTAATCAAGCCCAATTCATATAATGAATCGGTTTCCTTTTTTATCAATTCTTTTTTATACTCTTTTAAACTATCTGTTACATGTAAGACTGGATATAATTGTCTTTTTCTCTGTTGTTTTTCTCTTGTTTTCCATTTTGATCTTTTCTGAATTAACATTCTTCTTCTCCCTTTATTCAAATACTACACAAGTCATAGATTGATTGACAAATCGATTATTATAATGTTCTCCATATCCAACAAATCCTGTATGATTTCCTAATGCTGCCATCTCATGCAGATACTCTTGCATATAGTGATTTTCATTAAATAATAAATACCGAAACAGACAATTTACAGAAAATACAGCTGATATACGTGAAAAATCTTTTTTAATCATCTGAATTGTTTCTTTTACAATCGCTTTATAATCTCCCAATTCCAATAAAGTAAGTACATCAGAATCATTTACCTGTCGATAACAAGTTAGCGCATATCCACTTACATCTTTAATTGATATAATACAAATCTCATCTCCATTGAGTTTTCCTAAAGGATTTTTAAAAGTTTGTGTTAAAATTTGCTTTTCTGTTACATGAAGAATCTCTTGATAAACTTGTTTTGCAGATCGTCCATTTAATTCCCCAAGCATATAGTTTGCTTTATCTGTTCTAGATGCAATAAAACGATGCTGCTTCATAGGATGATAAATATTTTCTTTATAAGCTTTTACTTTGCCAGATTGATTTCGAACTAATGCATAAGCAACCGCATCCTTATAAACTTTCCCATTTGCAGACACTTTTCCTGCATCCCCCGTTCCTCCTACTAAGGATATATTTCTATGTTTTAATACACTGTAAATAGTAGATAACACACAAGCATCATTTCCTGAACAAAAATCAATACATATAGTATCTTGTTGTGAACCATTTACTGCTACTATATCCTGCTCTAAACGTTCAATATACTTTACAGGCATAGTAGATACACGTTCTAATACATTTGCAGCTACACTAACCCCTCCAAAAAATGCAATAATACCTACTCCTTTTTCTACAACTCTGGTATCATAACACATTCCAATACAACCTATGCTTGGCACTTTGGGATAAAGTTCCTCCAATTTTTTTACATGCGCCTCAAATTGTTCACTATTTGACAGCAGCATAATCAGTTGAGGATTACTTAATCCTCTGACAGCCTCTTTCAAATCTCCACTTTGACTCATACCAAAAAACTGTTTCACTGCGCTGTTCCTCTCTTCCGTTTTGATATTTTTCTTTTATAAAATTATCTTAATACAATTGGCTTTTTCTCTTCTGAAGAAGCGTCAAATACCAATACATTTCCAAATCCATTGCAATCCCCTACTCGAAACAAATCTGCATTTTCTAATACATCTAGATGACTGATTGAAACAATAATTCTCTTTTCTCCCATTGTAATCTCTAATGCTTCTACCTGTTGATCATTCATTGTTCCCCTTTTAAAAGATTCTGGTACTAATTTACGTATCTCAATACTATGTGTCATTCCCTTTTCATAGCAATGAAGTACTGATAATAAAGAACGAAATGCACCGCCTTCTTTTCTTACAGATATGGCATCTGTTATTGTACCCTCACCTGTGCTCATCCCACCTGGTATCATACTAATAGAACCATCTGTTGTCATATCACCAGACATATAATACATATCCATACAAATTTTTTCTCCCTCATAATGAACACGATTGCCAGAAATCATCACTGCTTTTTTTCTAGAAAATTGAAATATCTGTTCATAAGTATGAATTCCTACTGGATAAAATTCATCCATCAAAATAAATAATTTCGAACCAATCGCAATAATTTTGCGTTTTGCTAAAACTCCTTCTTTTTGGTTCATATAAGCAGTACAATTTAACTGCATAAATGCACAATTTTCTTTTAATAAATAAGGTTGTCTTTCTCTTTTACTTGTATCCTCTTTATCCATATACTGCCTATCTATTAAAATTCCACTTCGCAAAAAAATGGCTTCTCCATTTATTGTAAGTTCCACACATAAATGATCTCTGTGATCGTATAAAAATGATTGGTTTTTAAAATGCATCCTATCCTCTGGTGTTTCCTCTGTCTTTAGTATAAATTCTTCTTTTTCTTGCATTGCTTCTAGTGTAATTGTTCTTGCAAGCATATTGCTTCCTCCACATCCTTTCCTAATTTCTGGTTACTAACCCTTTATTGCTCATTCCAATTTTTGATAATCACTTGCATCTTATCATAAATTCAACTATACTGGAATAGGTAAATTGTCGAAAACCATATTTTTTCTTTTTTTATATCGACAAAACTTGTATTTTTATACTTTAATGGGAATTTTTGGAAAATTTAATGTGTTTTTTACTTTACAGACAAATTCCGAATAGGAGGTTTATTTATGGAACAACGTGCAAACCGCCTCTTTTTGGTTATTCCTTGTTATAATGAAGAAGCGGTTCTAAAGGAAACTGCACAGCAGCTTCTAAAAAAATACCAATCTTTACAACAAAATGACACAATATCCTCTGACAGCAAAATTTGTTTTGTCAATGATGGTTCAAAGGATCATACTTGGGAAATGATTCGTTCCCTTCATTTAGAAAACCCTACTTATACTGGACTTTCTCTCTCTCGTAACCGTGGGCATCAAAACGCTCTACTTGCTGGCCTTCTTACTGTTATGGAACAAGCAGACATTGTAATTTCCATGGATGCAGATTTACAAGACGATATTCAAACAATTGATGCTATGCTTGCTGCTTACCAAGAAGGAAATGAAATTGTTTATGGTGTTCGCTCTAGCCGTCGAACGGATACCTTTTTTAAACGCTTTTCAGCAGAAAGTTTTTATCGCCTTTTACAATTAATGGGAGTAGAAATTATCTATAATCATGCTGACTTTCGACTAATGAGTAAAAAGGCTCTGCAAGGGCTTTCTGAATTTCAGGAAACAAACCTTTTTTTACGAGGAATGATTCCTTTAATTGGCTATAAAAGTACTACTGTTACCTATGAACGTCATGAACGTTTTGCTGGAAAATCCAAATATCCTCTTACCAAAATGATAGCTCTTGCATTTGATGGCATTACTTCTTTAAGTATTCGTCCCATTCGTATTATTTCTAATCTAGGCATTATGATTTCCATTGTTAGCCTTTTATTTCTTATTTGGAGTATTTTTACTCATTATTTTGGCTATACCGTAGATGGATGGACTTCTCTTCTTGCCTCTATTTGGCTAGTGGGTGGTTTAGAAATGTTATCACTTGGAGTAATTGGAGAATATATTGGTAAAATATACAATGAAACAAAACGACGTCCTCGTTATATAATAGAAGAATATTTAGATTAAGTATATTTATAAAATTTATTGTTTAAAATTTTTACTGTAGCATATATTTTTTAGAGTATAATTTCCAAATATAAATTTAGAACATAGTCTAATTTAAACTGCTTCTGTTTCACTCTTTCAAAACTTCAGATCAGACTTATAAAAGATAAAAATATTTTTTACTCTTCTAAATTGAGCTAAAATTATCTACGTTCGCATTTAAATTATATATTCACTTAGGAAAGAAGCATTTTTACAGATCTATGTTCTAAATTCATTTTATATATTCTACATAAATATTTCTTTTTATAACTTTAGAAAATATATTATTCTGTCTTTTCTTTATCTTATCACAATTTTTATTTTATCTAGTCTTTTCTTTTATTTCTTTTTTTATCAATTTATTTTTTTATTCGACTCAATTTCTTTCTTGAATTTATTTTTTTCACTTATTTTTTATTTCACTTATTTTTTATTTCATTTATTCTTTTATTTTGTTTGTTTTTCTATCAACCTACTTTTTATTTGGCTTATCTTTTCATTCAATTTATTCTTTTATTAACTCAATTTTCTATCCTATTTATTGTTCTCTATTATTGATTTTTTATTTATCTTTTCCTCTTAATTTATATATTTTACTTTCTGATATTCCTATTTTCCCTTTTATAAAAATCCCATGGATTCACTTGAAGATAAGCACAAATTTCACAAAATTCTCCTGCTTTTAATTCATATGTATTATCTATCAATTTTTCTATTTCTATATTTAATTCTTTCGCAAGTTGATTAATTCCTATATTTTGTTTTTTTAAATATAGAAGCAATTCTTCCTTTACTCCCATATAAATTCCCCCTTTTCTTTTTCTTTTTAAACAAGAATTTTATAATTATTTTCTATTTTATTCTTGTTTAAAAAGAATGTCAAATAAATTTTATTTTCTTCTGTGTTTTCTTTATTGACAAGCAGTTTTTCATATTATAAGATACGAAAAGAGGTGAATTACATGAAGAATCCAAACTTTTCTCGTGCACTGAAATATTACAGAAAATTAAATAACCTATCTGTTCCTGAAGTTTCTAATTTCTTTCGTGAAAGAGGTACAACAATTGCCGCTAAAACGATATATGGTTGGGAAAGTGGTCAATCTCAGCCAAGTGCTGACTGTCTTATGTTTTTATGTGAACTTTATCATATCGAAAACATTCTAGAGACTTTCGGCTATCAAAATACTGGAAGTGAACCTATTTTGCTTTCACCAAAAGAAAAATCTATTGTAAAAGGACTTCGAGAACACCCTGAATATCAATCAGTTATTTTAAAACTTCTGGATTTAGAGCAGAACTGACAGAAAAAATCAAATCAAAGGTCTTTCTCTACTTAGAATACAAATATTCTATTTCAATATTTTTTTAAATATAACTATAAAAAAATACTTAATAAAGAGAAAGACCTTAAAAACACTATTATTTTTAATTCTAATTTAAAATATTTATAATTTTTAACTAAACCACTACCGGCTAAAGCTGGTAGATTCGGTTTACTACTAAAATAACTTTCTAAATTTGAAGTTTAAACCAAACCTTGCAATTTTAAAATTTCTTCTTTTTTTGTCTGTGGCAAAACATGTGTATAAATGTCCATAGTCATCTTAATACTACTATGCCCTAACAACTCTTGCACTACCTTTGGAGGCATACCATTCTCCAAAGCTCTTGTTGCAAATGTATGACGTAGTGTATGAGGTGTAATTCGTTCTACTTCTAACCTCCCCTTTAATACTTCTTGCCCTTTCTTTTTTGTAATCTGCATTTCAGTCCATCCATTCATTAAAGCTACGATGCGATCTAAATCATATGCTATTGTTCTTTTCCTTACAGGTTCTCCAGGTTTTAATGGATCGGTAAAAACTAAATGATCTAAACCTGGCTTTTTCTTCCACCTTTCCCCCGCTTTTATTCTCTCCTCTGCTTGTTTTCTTTTTCGTTTTTTTAACATTTTTACAATATCTGGTAAAAGAGGAATTGTTCGAAAACTAGAAATTGATTTTGGAGTATCAATATAAAAACCTGTATCTTTAAAATATTTCATATTTCCGTTTACTGTTAAAGTTTCTAACTCAAAATTAATATCTTTCCACTTAAGTGCCATCAATTCACCAATTCTTAACCCTGTTGATAAAGCAAGGCGATAAAGATCACGATAATCACTTTCTTCTGCATATATAAGAAATGCTTTCTGCTCATCACGACTTAATACACGCTTCATTTTTCTTTTTTTCTCTTTAGGAAAGACAACAAATGTAACTGGATTTTTCATAATAATATCATTTTTCATTAATTGATTAAACATTCCTGATAAGACACCTCTCGAAACCCGAAGTGTACTAATAGAATATCCTTTTCTCACTAAATCATTATATAATTTTTGTAAATGTTCTACACGAATTTCTCTCACATACATATTTCCAATATAAGGCCGAATATAACAATTATAATTTCTTCTATAGTTTTCCAAAGTTCCCTTCTTTACCATTAATTCTTTATATTCTTTTATCCATACCTCAAACCAATCATTTAAACGAATCTTTTCTGGTTTGCAATAAATTCCATGTTCCATTTCATATTGAATGTCACGTAATCGCTTTGTAATTTTTTCTAAATCCATATCATAAAGATAATGACGAACTCCCATGTAATAATAGGTTGCTTGATAACGTCCGTCTGCTCTTTTAGTAATTCCCCTTGGTAAAGATTTCGCTGACTTGGATTGATTTTCATTTGAAAACTTATCTATTTTCTCTTCCTTTAAATTTTCAACTATCTTCTCTTCTACTATCTTTTCATTTGTTTCTTCTTTTATATCCACTAGTCCTGTTATCTCTATATCCTTTTTATTTTCATTCAGTTTTATTAAAGTTTCTTCTATTTCTTCTTTTCCTTTTATGTCTTTTTCTTCTGTTTTTATTATCTCTCCTATTTCTTTTATTTCTTCTGATTCTACTTTTTTTAATTTTTCTTTTTTCATTTCCATTTCTTCTGCTTCTATCACCTTTGTTACCTCTATTACTTGTTTCAAACCCACTATTTGTTCAAATTTTGCTTTCTGTCTTAAATCTTCTATCTGTGCTATGTGTTCTACTTTTTTTATTTGTTCCATTTTTTCTATTCGCTCTATATCAGTAAGAGCTTTTACTTGTTCTATTTCTTTATTAATCCCTGTCTCCTTTGTTCCTATCTTATCTTTATTTTCAATTTCAGCCTTTCTCTTTCCTTGTGTTGTTAATTCTATTTTTTCTTTTTTTACCTCTTTATTATTCTTTTCCTCCAAAATTTTACATTCTATCATTTTCTTCTCCTTTTCCTTTTACTTATCCTATGTTTTTCTCTGCTTTTACTCTTTCTTTTCCTCCTTCTTTTAAATGATTCAATAGGATTTGCAGCTTGCAGTATAGTTATACCAGAAATTTTCAAAATTGCCTAAACAAATTTCATTTATGTACAAAAATCCTTATATTCTATATTTTTTATATTGTCCATTATACATCTTTGTTTACATCAAAAACAAAATTAATTTTTTCCATATTTATCAATTCTTACCAAATTACAATACATATGCAAAATAATACACATGTATTGCAAATTTGATTAAGACAAAAAAAGGAGAGTGCAAACAATGAGAAAGTTGACGAAAACAGC
>CAJTXA010000031.1 GCA_910579865.1 uncultured Lachnospiraceae bacterium | reverse complement strand
TTTATACCTAACCCCGGCAAAATGGCGTTCTATGGGTAGGGCTGCATGAGAACCATGCAGGGGTGAAACTCCCGTGAGGTTACGCTGATAACCGTCCGATCACAGCCCCTTTTTCACCATTAACCTTTTACCCATTTTTGAAAGGGGGATTTATAGAATGAACAATGCTGATGTGCCTATTTGGGAAAAGTACACGCTTACCATTGAAGAAGCGTCAAAATATTTCCGCATTGGGGAAAACAAGCTGCGGAAACTTGCAGAGGAAAATCCCACGGCGGGCTGGGTGATCTTGAACGGCAACCGTATTCAGATCAAAAGGAAACAGTTTGAAAAAGTCATTGACACACTGGACGCGATTTAGCGAAAAAGATAGTGAAAAAGAGCCTTGAATATGCTATAATAGATGTAAGCATATCAAGGCTCTTTCCGACACGGAAAGGAGCAAAACAATGTCGGAGAAAAGACGTGATAATAAAAACCGCATTTTGCGTTCGGGAGAGAGCCAGAGAAAAGACGGGAGATATGCTTACAAATATACCGATACTTTTGGTAAAGTGCAATTTGTCTACGCTTGGAAGTTAGTACCTACGGACAAGACCCCTGCCGGGAAGCGTGACGACATATCCCTTAGAGAAAAGGAAAAAGAGATACAGAAAGACCTTGACGACGGGATAGACACAATCGGAAAGAAAATGACCGTCTGCGAGCTTTACGCGAAGCAGAACCGCCACCGGGGAAATGTAAGGCATAACACCACAAAGGGGCGCGAACGGCTGATGAAGTTGCTGGAAGCGGACAAACTTGGTTCCTGCCCCATTGACAGTGTGAAGCTGTCTGACGCGAAAGAATGGGCGTTGCGCATGAAAGAAAAGGGAATATCCTATAAGACCATAAGCAACGACAAGCGTTCTCTGAAAGCTGCTTTCTACACAGCAATACAGGACGACTGTATAAGGAAAAACCCCTTTGACTTCCAGCTCAACACCGTGATCGAGGACGACACGGAGCCGAAAGTACCTCTCACAGCGGAACAGGAAGAAAGCCTTTTATCCTTTATGCAAAGTGATAGCGTCTATCAGAAATACCGTGATGAAGTTATCATACTGCTGGGGACAGGGCTTAGGATTTCCGAACTCTGCGGGCTGACTGAAACCGACCTTGATTTTGAAAACCGGGTAATCAATGTAGACCACCAGCTTTTAAGGAGCGCAGAAACAGGCTACTACATAGAGAAGCCCAAAACGCAAAGCGGTATCAGACAAATTCCAATGAGTGAAAAAGTGTATGAAGCGTTGGGGCGCGTGTTGGAGAACCGCAAAGGAACAAAGCAGATCACCATTGACGGTTACAGCAATTTTCTTTTCCTCAACCGGGACGGCTGCCCGAAAACGAATGTGAATTATGCTACCATGTTTCGGGGACTTGCAAAGAAGTACAACAAGTGCCATGAGGAAGCGTTACCCAAAGTAATGACACCCCACACCCTACGCCATACGTTCTGCACCAACTTAGCCAATGCGGGCATGAACCCGAAAGCGTTACAGTATATCATGGGACACTCCAATATTACCATGACACTGAACTATTACGCACACGCAACTTTCGCTTCCGCAAGGGCTGAAATGGAACGGCTGATTGCATAGCTGCCAGCGGGATTTACTACTTTTTTTACTACCGTTGAGAGGGAAAACCTAAAAGGTTTTGAGGATATATGAGAACTTCTCCCCATATCTAAAATGCCGGGAAAGCCCGAAAATACGGGCTATACCGACATATAAGAACTTCTAAAGAGATAATCTAAATTCACCCATAATTTTATATAAAAAGTGTGTATTTTTCTTTTACTGTGTATTTTTATGTTAATATACTTCTTATTGCTTGTTTTACAGGGCGTGTATTCTTTTCGCAAGCGAAAAGCCCCTTATTTTTTATTACGCTCGATTTTCTACCGAAAATCTACGACCAAAAAAGCGGGCGGGTTAGCCTTCTGATACTTCGTATCAGCCGCTTTTTTGTTATGTTAATGAGGTCAACTGTTTAAAACTGTGTATCTCGTATAGAAAAAGAGCAAGGAACACTTGCAAAGACTTGAAATTTTACACAGTTTACACAGTTTACACAGTTGACCCCTACATAGCCAACACAAGCCCAGTGTTGGCTATGTAGGGTATGAAAAAGCCCGTATTTACAGGGTTTTTTAAGGTTTTAAGTTATGTGATATAACAAATTTACACAGTTTACACAGTTTACACAGCGGGTTTTGAGTTTTTGAGAAAAAAGAGCATTTTTTCAAATTTTTTTATTTTTTATACTTTTTCGCCAGACTGGAAAGAAAAACATAGCACCTAAGAGGAAAAAGCCCCTTTGTGGTTTTTCCTCTGTTCCTATTATCTTTTAAGTTGTAAGGCAGTCAAGATCGGGTAGTATTTTTTTGAGAAATACATTCAAAAAAATCTCCACCCTAACACTTGACAGCCGCCGAGTTTACCGCCTTAAATTGAGGGCTAGCACATATGCGCTAAATATGGTATACTTTATAAATAATTTACAGAGAAGGGAGAGCCGCCCAAAATGGCAAGAACAAAAAGATTTCAAAAACTTATTGATAGATTACCAGAAACAGGAACATCTCTAATAGACTGGCACAAGTGGTTAATGCAAAATGGCTTTATACAAACCATAGGTATAGACACTGATTACATAACGAATGACTTAATAATAGGATATATGTATAAAGGAGATAAAAAAGGATATGAATATTATTCAGTTTCTATATTGATAAAAAGTAATACATCAGTATATTATTTAAAAAACAAATTATATGATTATTTAGAATACGATAGAAGATACGAAACACCCCCTATTTTTAAAGAATATAATAAAAACATAGAGGAGAAAAATATAAACTATTTCCATATAAGAATATACAACAGAAAGAATGAAGATGAAGATATGACCATATACTAAGGAAGAAGCCCCCGAAAGAGGGCTTTTTTTAGTTGACTTTTGAACTTTTTGGCTATTCAATTGGAAGTGCACCAATTATCGGATTTCACTATGGAGCTGGAAACCAGGAAGAATTAAAAAATTTATTTCAAAAAAGTCTGGTGATTGTGATAATAGGGGCTATTTGTATGACTGGTTTAGCGGAATTATTTGCATCTCCTCTTGCAAAGATCTTTGTAGGATATCAAGCAGAGCTATTAGAAATGACACGACATGGGTTTTGTTTATTTTCGCTTTCCTTTTTATTTAGTGGGTTTAATATCTTTAGTTCAGCTTTTTTTACGGCTTTAAATAATGGTGTTATATCTGCATTAATTTCTTTCTTGCGCACCCTATTGTTTCAAGTAATCGCTGTTATTGTATTACCATTACTATTTGGAATAGATGGAATATGGGCAGCGATTGTTGTAGCAGAGTTACTGGCTATGTTTGTAGCAGTTGGTTTATTAATAAAAAAACGGAAACAATATCGATATATCTAAGTTAAACTTATCAAGCTTTACATTAAATTTTTCGTTTGGTATAATATAGTTATAAAAAAGATGCAGTATAGAAAGGAATGAAAGCATTGGCAGAAATATTTGAAATAATCGGAGATCGGTTGGTAAGTTGTTCTCTTAGAGAGGAAGTCATTTATGTTCCAGATGGAGTACGAATTATTGGAGCTAGAGCGCTGAAGGGATGTACTTCAATAAAAGAGATAGTGTTTCCAGAGTCATTAGAAAGAATTGAAGAACATGCATTGAAAGGTTGCAGACAGCTAGAATGGGTTTCTTTTCCGAATCATCTTCGTTTTATTGGAGCCTATGCATTTCATCGATGTCATCATCTAAAGGAAATTCAACTGCCTGAAAGTGTGGTTGAACTTTCTGATTGTGCATTTTTATATTGTGATAGTTTGGAAAAGGCATCGCTTCCTGGTGTACGTAAAATGGGAAAACAAGTGTTTGTCAATGCAACCAGTTTAAAGAAATTGACGATTTCCCCTGATTTATTGCCAGAATGTATTAGTGATAGTTTTACAGGATGTACAAGAATCTCTGAAATTATGATTGCAAATATGGGTTCTTATCCAATTGATAACCTAATTACGATAATGGAAAAAAAGGAAGAAATACCAGAAATTATTCGTGCAATTGCAGCAGACATTTCTCATATGATGGATGTAGAGGATAGGGTTTTGGTAGAATTTCATGTAGAACCAAAAGAGGTTGTAGTTCCTGAAGGAATTTGTGAAATTGGGAAAAGTTGTTTTTTTGATAAACGTGGAATTCAAAAACTTCATCTTCCAGCTAGTTTAGAAAAGATAGGAGAACGAGCTTTTCGTAATTGTATGAATTTAGAACATCTTTTTTTACAAAATGAAAAGATAACAATTCAAAAAGATGCATTTAAAAATTGTACAAATTTAAAACAGATTACCCTGAATGGAAATACTTATTTTCTAACTGGACTTCCAAATCAGATAAAAAATCGTCAAATGCCCGAATTAGTGCATACCATTCATACACAACTTTTGGAAAACTTCTGTATTAGTGGAACAGTTCTTTTACGTTATTGGGGAAATGAAGCTCGTGTAACAGTTCCAGATGGAATTACTGTAATTGGAGAACGTGCATTTGCTGGAAATAAAGCAATTGGAAAATTAATTTTACCAGAAAGTGTAATTGAAATTCAACAGGAAGCATTTGCAGATTGTGTTGTATTGCAAACTTTAAATTTTCCAAAGGGTTTAAGAAAAATTGGAATTTCTGCTTTTGAAGGGTGTGTTAAATTATTGCGTGCCGAGATTCCAGCAGGCGTTATTACTCTTTCTGATTCTGTATTTAGCCGCTGCCGAAAATTGGGACAGGTAGTATGGGAAGAGAAAAGTAAATTAAAAGAAATCGGACAACAGGTATTTTATGGCTGCAGTAAGTTAAAAGATTTGATATTTCCAGAGACACTAGAACGAATTGGAGCACTTGCTTTTTATCAATGTGATACATTACGTTGTATTATTTTACCAAAGGCAGTGAAACAGATGGATGCAGAAGCATTTGCCTGTTGTAAAGGACTTCAAGAAGTAATAATAGAAGGAAAGCTTTCGAAATGGGGAAGAAATTTATTTGCTTATGCAGAGAAATTGAAAAAGGTTACATTTTCAGAAGAACAGCAGATTCTGCCAGAGTATTTTGCATGGAAATGTACAGAACTTCAACAGGTGATAGTTTCAGATGCTCTAAAAATGGTTGGGCTTGCTGCTTTGGAGGGAACAGCATTTTTAAAAAAATTTGCTGAGCCAAAGATATGGGGAACAAATTTTCTAGATGGAAAAGAACAAAAAAATAAAGTAGTGATTCCAGATGGAGTAACTGCAATTGCTGGAGGTGCTTTTTATGGCAATTCTCAAATAACGTCATTGGTATTGCCAGAGACAATTGAATGGATTGGAGAACGAGCATTTTGTAGCTGCACGGAATTAAAAGAGGTTCGATTGCCAAAGAAAGTAAGTGTAATTTCAAGTGGAGCATTTGCTTATTGTACAAAGCTGAAACAGGTTTTTGCAGACGGAACAATAAAAGAAGTAGGAGAAAAGGCTTTTTATCAGTGCTTTTCTTTAGAAAGTGTTCCTGATTTTTCGCAGACAAAAATAGGAGATTATGCATTTAGTGGGTGCAGAGAATGGAAAAATGGAACAATTAAAAAGGCGCAGATTGGAGCCTATGCGTTAGAGGAAACAGGTTTATTAAGGGCACAGTTCGAAAAGAAATGGCAAACGGAAAAAGAAAGAGTGATATATACGACATCTGTTATTATTGGAGATACGATTGTAGATGGCAGCAGAGCAAAGGGAGACGTTATTTTTTCAACCATATCTTCTGAAATCTGTGCAATAGCTCCTTATGCTTATTATGGAAATTGTCAAATTACAAGAATCGTTTTGCCAGAAGGATTAAAAGAAATTGGAGATTTTGCTTTTTGCGGCTGTACGAGACTTTGTGAGGTAGTGATACCAGATTCGGTAGAACGAATTGGAAATAGTGCGTTTGAAAAATGCTGCCAGCTCCTTACTTTTTCTTCTGCTGCAACAGAAGTAGGGAAACGAGCATTTTCTTGTAATGAATCCCTCCGTTTTGTTTCTCTTCCTCACATTAAGGTAGGAAAAAAAGAAACCTTTTTTCATTGCAGCCGTTTAGAAACATTGGAAATCGAAGAAGTGGTGAAAATAGAGGAAAACTGTTTGAAAGGATGTGCTGCATTAAAACAAATTTCCTTTTCTCAAGTAAAAGAGATTGGAATAGAAGCATTTGCTGGCTGCGAAAATCTTTTCAGTCTTTGCTTTTCGTTTGGAATCCAAATTGCTGCAAAAGCATTTTTAGATTGTTGTAAACTTAGAACAGTAAAGTTTTCAGATTGTTTGGCAGAGTTTGATCATAGTGCTTTCTGGGGAAGTACTTTTTTAGAAGAAATTTGGATTGCAGAAAAAAAATATACCATTTTGGGATATGAGGATTTATTTTCAGAAGAACTGCCAGAATTGGTAAGAAGAATTTATGCAAGTGCAATTGGCTGTTTTTCTTTTCAGGATACAAAGGCGATTGTAGAATATCGAACGGATGCTTGTGCTGTACGAATCCCAAATGGGGTAACTGCAATTTTGGAGGAAGTGTTTAAAGACTGTATTCGATTGGAACAAGTAGAACTGCCAGAAAGTGTTACCTATATTGGAGAACGAGCATTTTGGGGAACAAAATGGTTACAGCAAAAAAAGAAAGAAAATCCGCTTGTAATTTGTAATCAAATTTTATTAGATGGTACTTTGGCAAATGGTTGTGTTGTAATACCAAAAGAAGTAAATTTAATTTCTGGATGGGCTTTCGCAAATTGTTATGGGCTTTTGGAGCTGATTTTTTGCAATCGGAAATTAAAAATAGAACCTCATGCATTTCGAAATTGCATCTATTTGAAACGTGTTACAACTGCTGATGAAACAGTCTACCAATTGGAGGGGATTTCTGCTCGAGAAGATCATACATTACCAAATGAAGTGAAACAGATTTTTGAAGATGCATTAAATTGTTATAAGGTTGATAGACATGGTATATTAATAGAATGTACAGGAAATATTACAAATTTTGCATTGGTAAAAGGTATTGCAGCAATTGGAAATGGAGTTTTTCAAGAGAGTAATTTATTGACTTATGCAGCATTAACAGAGGAAGTGGAATGGATTGGAGAAAGCGCATTTGCACGGTGCAAATGGTTGACTTCTATTCGAGATGCAGATGGGGTAAAAGAAATCGGGGCAATGGCATTTTCTGGTTGTATTCGATTAGAACAAGTTTCATTTTCTAACCTAGTGCGAATGGGAAAACAAGCATTTGAAAATTGTGTTTTATTAAAAGAAATTGTTTTGGCAGAAGGATTACAAGAGATTCCCAAACGAGCATTTTTTCGGTGCAGAAGTTTGAAAAAATTGGTATTGCCACAGTCTTTAGAACGGATTGAGGAAGAGGCGTTTGCTTTTTGTGATGCTTTAGAAGAGATTGTGTTACCAAAGGGACTGCAAAAAATTGGAAAGCGAGCGTTTGCTTGGTGTAAAAAATTAAAAAAGATATCAATTCCTGAAAAAGTAAACGCAGAAGAACATGCATTTGAATTTTCTGGTTTTTTACAAGAAAAAGGAGATTAAACTATCTTATGAGATATAGAAGATTGGGAAACACAGGGCTGATTGTATCAGAGATTGGATTTGGAACAATACCTGTTTTAAGTGGGGAGATTCCTGTATTACCAGAATATTTTAACTTAAGTTTAGAAGAGGCTTTGGAGGTTTTTGCGTATGCGTATCGATTGGGGTGTAATCTTTATGATACAGCAATTGTACCAGAGTATGGAGATGCAGAGAAAAAGACAGGAATATTTGCTTCTAAAGTGGGAAGAGAACATCTTATTCTTTCAGATAAGGCACGTTTTTATACAGGAGATGAAATGTATGAAGCAGTACAGCGTTCCTGTGAAAATTTAGGGACTTATGCAGATATTTATTTTGTACACCAAGCAGATGAAAAAAATGCCAAACAGATCTTTGAGCGATATGGTGCATTGGACGCACTTGTAGAATGTAAGGCAGAGGGAAAGATTCGATTGGTAGGACTTGCTTCCCATTATTATTCGATTCTTTATCGAGGAGCATGTGACAATCGGGTGGATGTTTTACAGGGCAGCGGAAATATTTTAGAGTGTGGAATGTTAGATCGAATTGAGCAGGAACCAAAATTTCAAGGAAAGGGATTTTTATTAAATAAGGTTTATGCAGCTGGAACATTGCCTTCTTTTTTTCCTGTACAAAAGTTAATTGGAGGGGCATTGTCCTATCCTGTTTCAAGTGCGTTGATTGGACTTGGAACGATAGAGCAGGTAAAGCAGGCAATAGAGACGAACAAGGAGTACGAACGATTTTCCTTTGAAGAAGTATTAGCAAGATTAGAACAGGAATTTCTTCCAATAGGATGTGATCGGTGTCAGAGATGCCATTGTCCTTATGGTGTAGAAATATCTACGTTATTTCGGCAGTATAATTATTATTTTTTAGGAAAGAATTATTGGGCACTTCGGAAATTGGATTTGAATATCCAAGAGTGTGTACAATTGTGCAGACAGTGTACCAAGCTTTTTTGTATTCAACAGTGTCCAAGAACGATTCCTATTCCTGAGATGGTAGAAAAAATTGGGAAGATAACAAAAGCGCATGTACGAAACCGGTGGGTAGGATAGAAGCAATGGTACAATTTCATAAAGGAAACCGACAAGAAGGATTAAAACTGCAAGAAGAGTTTGTGGCAGCTTTTCGAGAGGAATATAAGGAAAAGGATCATTGCAGTTGTAAAAAAGCATGTCGTTATCATGGAAACTGTAAGGAATGTGTAGCTATTCATCGTGCGCATCAAGAACATGTACCTAATTGTATGCAGCCAATTTTAAATCAGAAGATTAAATTATTATCCGAATTAACAGAACACAGTATAATAGAAGAGATTTCAAGTTTAAAATAAAATGAAAAAAATCCAGTGCAATTAAAATGCAAAGGATTCCTTCCATGTTCAAAAATAAGAGGTTGTATTTATTATATAACAGATAAAAAGAAAAAGCAAATAAAATTTAGGCTTTTCTTTGTTAGATAAATAGAAAAGATAATTTAAAATTGAAATTTTGACACTTGATGTTTAAGCATAACTGCTTGTTCTGACAATTTTTCACTGACAGCAGCAGAAGCTTTTACTGCTTCACTATTACTTTGCACAACATTAGAAATACAATTTAGTTCTTGAGAAATTTGATTGACAGCGTAAGATTGATGATTGGCAGCTTCAAAAATAGATACAATCGCATCAGATACAGTATTTGCACTTGCAACTACTTCTTGTAGGGATTGATTTGTTATACTAGAAATATGACTGCCTGTTTCTACGGCTGTTACCGTTTCTCTAATTAAAGTATCTGTATTTCTTGCTGCTTCTGCAGATTGATTTGCAAGCATTCGAACTTCTTGTGCAACAACTGCAAACCCTTTTCCTGCTATACCAGCTCTTGCTGCTTCTATCGAAGCGTTTAAAGATAAAATATTTGTTTGTGAAGCGATAGATTCAATTGTTTTAATAACTTTAATAATTTCTTTGGATTTTTTATCAATTGTTTGCATTGCACTCATTAAATCTAACATATCCTTACTACAAGTTTCAATTTTTTGATGAGTTTGGATATTTTCTTCTTTTGCCTGAGTTGCAAATTTGGTAGTAAAGTTTGTTTGCTGTTCAATGTTTTTCATGGCTGTGTCGAGTGCCTGTACAGATAGTGTTTGTTCCGATGATCCTTGTGACAGCAATTCAGATCGAGATAATACCTGTTCCGCTTCTGTCGTTACATGATTAGAAACAAAAGAAATTTCTTTTAATACTTTAGTGAGTTTGGAACGTATTGCTTGTAAGCTACTATTTAACATTTTTAAACCGCCAATGTAATACTGCTCATTTTTTTTCACATCAACTGATAAATTTCCATCTGCAATATTGCTTAAAATTCTTTCAATATCTTCAATTGCTGTTTTTAAATGACAACAGACATTATGTGTTGCTTCTGCAATCATTCCTATTTCATCTTTTCGTCCATAAAATCGCTCTAATCCTTTGTCAGCAGAGAGATTAAATTTACTTAAATCTGCAATTGCATGTTCTACAATAAGTAGTTCTTTTCCCGTTTTTCTTAAAATAAGAAGTGTTGTTAGAATAATTATAACTGTTACTACGGCACAAACGACACCCATTAAAATACGAACCAAAACAATAGAATTATAAACTTCAGATGAGTTTGACTGAACTATAAAAATCCAGCCTCGGTTTTCTAAATATTTATAAACTGCAAGCTGCTCACTACCTTTTTCATCTTCATATGTGTATGTAGTTGTTTCTGTATTTCCATCTTTTTGAACACGATTTATAATTTCAAGGTGTCCTTTGTCCTTTATTTCTGTGTTTAGTAAAGCTTCATCTTCATGATAGAGATATACACTTGTTTCAGCATTCATAAATACATAATTACTATCAGGAAGACTTTTTAGTTCTAAATCTAAAAGAGCATTCATTAGTTGGTCTGCATAGACCCCCGCACCTACATATCCAATACAGGTCTGATCTTCAAATACAGGATAATACATAGAGATCACCATATTTCCTGTTCCTGGAGATTCCATAATGCCCAGATTGGTAAGTTCTTTTTTATTTAGGATTGTATTGCGAAATATTTCTAGGGATTCCCCTGTTCGAGTGGTAATTCCAATTGCCTCAGAAGCAGTATGAGTGAGAACATAAGTATTTGGATCAGCAATATATAATCCTTCAAAAATACCTTTGACATTAGAAAAATCGATCGTATATTGTTTTGCTTTACGAAGAAGCTCTGGGTTATCTGGATCAGCAAGAAGATCTCGTACTTCTCTGCTAAGGGCAAATGCGATTAAATATTCTTCTGCAGATGTGACATAATCATCAATAATTACAGCACGAGATTCTACTGCATTAGCCATTTGATTTGTAATGTTGTTTCGAACGATATATTCTGTACTAAGAGTGATCATCATCCAAAGTAATAGCATACCAGATAAAGTAATAATAGTTGTAAAAATACTAATTCTTGAGACGAGTTTTCGATTTTTTATAAATTTTTTCATATCTAAAATCCTTTCGTTGTTATCCCTTTTCTTCATGATTTGGATATAGATGAAATTATTTTTCTTTTGTTTTGTGGAACAGCAATATATTTGGTATATCCTTTTTTGTATTAGTTAGGAGTTCGATTGTGCTTATTTTCTATATACTTTTTCACCCCTTCCGTCTAAAAATAAAAATTTAATGTTTTTATATGACGAATAAAGTTTAACACATCTATTTTGAATTTACAATATGTGAGGAATAGATATGTTTCGTAAAAAAATACTTTTTTGCAACGCTTTATAAAAATTTATGTTATAATAGAATAAGGCAAAAAAAGAGAAGGGAGTGTAAAATGAAAGCGTTTGAGGAAAGCTATATTGCTAGACAGCTCGAGTTAAAAAAACAGATCGATTTTGAGCATATTATTCAAATGGAAGAAATTAAACTTTTAGCTGGAGTAGATTTGGCATATTGGAAAAAAGAAGATATAGAATATGCGGTATGTTGCATTGTAGTTATAGATTATTTTACAAAGGAGGTAGTTGAAAAAAAATATTGTGTTGATTCTATTACAGTTCCTTATATTCCTGGCTGTCTTGCATTTCGGGAAATTCCATTATTTTTAAAAACAAAAGAACTTATTCAAGAAATACCAGATGTCTATATTTTCGATGGAAATGGTTATTTACATCCTCGGCATATGGGAATTGCTACACATGCGGGAATTTTACTTGATAAACCTACTATAGGAATTGCAAAGACATATTATAAAATAGAAGATGTAGAGTATCTTATGCCAAAAAATACAGCATTTGCATTTGAAGATATTATAATTCAAGATCAAGTTTATGGCAGAGTTGTTCGAACTCATCCAGATGTGAAACCAATTTTTCTTTCTGTAGGAAATCGAATTGATTTAGATACTGCTATGAAGATAGTAAAATCTATGACTACAAAAGAAAGTCATATTCCTTTGCCAACTCGATTAGCAGATATTATGACGCATGAGATAAGAAAGAGAAAAGCAAGTTAAAAAATAGTACATATTTTTTGTGAAATAAAGAAGAAAGAGGGAAGTTATCTTGGAAATCAAATATTATGATATTGGATTGAATTTATTTTGTAAACAGTTTTCGGATCCTGAGAAAATCATTCAAGATGCAGCAAAGGAAGGGATTCTTTGTATTCTTACTGGAACGGATCAAAGGGAAAATGAAAAAATTGATGGTTTTGTAAAAAATCATTTTGCATATGGAACAGCGGGAATTCATCCTCATAATGCGGATCGTGCAAAACAGGAAAATTTTGATTTTATTGAAAAATTACTGATGGAAAATAAAAAAATAGTTGCAATAGGAGAGTGTGGTTTAGACTATGATCGGATGTTTTCCACCAAAGAAAATCAAATTCGCTGTTTGGAAAAACATATCGTTCTTGCAGAAAAATATAAAAAACCATTGTTTCTTCATGAACGAAATGCATCAAGTGATTTTATTAAAAGATTTAAAAAACATTCTGAAATTTGTAAAAAATCAGTAGTACATTGTTTTACAGGGGGAAAAGCGCAATTAGAACAGTATCTTTCAATGGGATTTTCTATTGGAATTACTGGTTGGATTTGTGATGATTTCCGTGCAAAGGAACTGCGAGAAGCGGTTTCTATTCTTCCTTTGGATCGAATTTTAATTGAGACAGATGCTCCATATCTAACTCCAAAAAACAGAAAAGAATTAAATCGAATCAATGTTCCACAAAATATTGTATATGTAGCGAGAGAGCTTGCTAAGTATAGAAAGGTAGAAGAAGAGTTATTATTAAAAGCTGTAAAGGAAAATACAGAAAGAATTTTTCAACTATAGATAAATTAAGAAAAGAGAATTAAGTCAAAAAGCCATCAAAAGAATCAGTTTACAAAAAAGAATCCCTGTATTATAATGTTAGCTGATGTTGTAAAATATTAAGATTAAGAGATTATAAAGAAAAAGAAAGAGAATAAGGAAGGATTGGGATTTATAAAATGGAGTACATAACATTTGCTTTGGCGAAGGGCCGTATGGCAAAGAAAACATTAGAAATATTTGAGCAGATCGGCATTACCTGTGAGGAGATGAAAGATGATAAAACACGAAAATTAATCTTTGTCAATGAAGAATTGAAATTTCGTTTCTTTCTTGCTAAAGCAAATGATGTGCCAACCTATGTAGAATATGGAGCTGCGGATATTGGTATTGTAGGAAAAGATACCATTTTGGAAGAAGGACGCAGATTATATGAAGTTGTTGATCTTGGAATTGGAAAGTGCAGGATGTGTGTCTGCGGGCCAGAGTCAGCAAAAGATGTATTGTCTCATCATGAATTAATTCGAGTTGCAACAAAATATCCAAATATTGCGAAAGATTATTTTTATAATCGAAAACATCAGACAGTAGAGATTATTAAATTGAATGGTTCCATTGAATTAGCACCTATTGTAGGACTTTCTGAAGTAATTGTAGATATTGTAGAAACAGGTTCTACTTTACGTGAGAATGGATTGATGGTACTAGAAGAAGTATGCCCTTTATCTGCTAGAATGGTAGTAAACCAAGTTAGCATGAAGATGGAACAGGAACGAATTCAAAAGATTATTTCCGCATTAAAAGAAATAACACGGGCAAATCATAAATAAAAAAATTTCAGAAAAAAGAAGTTTTCGTTAATTAGAAGGGAGAAAAAATGAGAATTGTTCATTTAGATGAAAATAGTAAGAAAAATGTATTAGAAAATTTACTAAAAAGAAGTCCAAATCACTATGCAGAGTATGAAAAACAAGTAGCAGATATTTTAGCAAAGGTAAGAGAAGAGAAAGATACAGCACTTTTTGCTTATACAAAACAATTTGATGGAGCAGAACTTTCCAAAGATACCGTTTTAGTAACCAAAGAAGAAATAAAGGAGGCCTATTCTTTAATAGAAGCTTCTCTTATTACAGTAATACAAAAAGCGATTGTTGAAATTCGTGCATATCATGAAAAACAAAAACAGTATAGCTGGTTTGATAGTACTCCATCTGGAACAATTCTTGGTCAAAAAGTTACCCCATTATCGAAGGTAGGGGTTTATGTACCAGGTGGAAAAGCGGCTTATCCATCCTCTGTACTGATGAATGTTGTTCCAGCAAAAGTTGCAGGGGTAGAAGAGATTATTATGACAACTCCTTGTAATAAGGAGGGAAAAGTTAATCCAGCAACATTAGTAGCAGCAAAGGAAGCAGGAGTTAATCGTATTTTTAAAGTTGGTGGTGCACAGGCAATCGCAGCAATGGCTTATGGAACAGAAAGTATTCCTAAAGTGGACAAGATTGTAGGTCCAGGTAATATTTATGTTGCACTTGCAAAAAAAGCGGTTTTTGGATATGTGAGTATTGACTCTGTGGCAGGGCCAAGCGAGATTTTAGTTTTAGCGGATGAGACAGCGAATGCCCGTTATGTGGCAGCAGATTTATTGTCACAAGCGGAACATGATGAAATGGCATCTGCTATTTTAGTGACTACTAGTTTAGAATTAGCAAAACAAGTTTCCGAAGAAGTAGATGGATTTACGGCTTTGCTTTCTAGAAAAGAACTGATTCAGAAATCTTTGGATCAATATGGATATATTTTATTAGCAGATTCTTTAGAAGATGCAATTTCTGTTGTAAATGAGATTGCTTCTGAACATTTAGAAATTCAGACAAAGGACGCTTTTACTGTTATGACAAAAATTAAAAATGCAGGAGCTATCTTTATTGGAGAATATAGTTCAGAGCCGTTGGGAGACTATTTTGCTGGTCCAAATCATGTATTGCCTACCAATGGAACAGCAAAATTTTTCTCTCCACTTAGTGTTGATGATTTTATAAAAAAATCCAGTATTATTTCTTATTCGAAAGAAGCGCTTGCCCCAATTCATCAGGATATTATTACATTTGCAGAAGCAGAATCGCTTACGGCTCATGCAAATTCTATTCGGGTTCGATTTGAAAAATAAAAACAAAAATAGCAACGTTTTGGAGGGACTTTATGGCACGTACGGCAGATATTAGAAGAGCTACAAATGAAACAAATATTGCCCTATTTTTTGATTTGGATGGCAGCGGAAAAACGGAGATAGCAACTGGGATTGGATTTTTTGATCATATGTTAAATAGTTTTGCAAGACATGGATTTTTTGATTTAAAAGTAAAAGTAACAGGTGATCTTTATGTGGACAGTCATCATACCATTGAAGATACTGGAATTGTGCTTGGACAGGCAATTCGGGAAGCACTTGGTGATAAAGTTGGTATTCGGCGTTTTGGATCATTTCTGCTGCCTATGGATGAAGCGTTAATTTTAGCTTCCTTGGATTTATCTGGACGACCTTATTTTGTTTATGATGTTACATTAACAACCGATCGAGTGGGATATTTTGATACTGAAATGGTAAAAGAATTTTTTTATTCTATTTCTTATGGAGCTGGAATGAATTTACATTTAAAACAGATTTCTGGTGTCAATCATCATCATATTATTGAGGGATGTTTTAAAGCATTTGGAAAAGCTTTAGACGAAGCAACACAGTATGATGCACGAATTACAGAAGTCCTTTCTACAAAGGGAACCTTATAGGATATCATAAAATTGTAAAAATTGAAATGAGGATAAGATATGAAACGATTGGTTGCAACTGTTTATATAAAAGATGGAATTGTTTATTTGGATCGGGAGTGTTCTGTTTTATTTCATTCTTTAAATGGAATGAGTGCAACGGCTTACTATAGTAATACTGGAATGGATGCAATTTGTTTATTGGAATTTTCAAATACAGAACAAGAACATGAAAAAAATCTTGCCTGTATGAAAGCCCTGATTCGAGAAGCAGAGATTCCAGTTTATGCTGGAGGATTAATAAAACGATTTGAAGATATAAAGAAATATCTTTATACTGGAGCAGAAAAGGCAGTTTTTATTCAAAATACAAAAACTTGGGAACAGGCTTTATTAGAGGCTTCTTCCCGTTTTGGAGCAGAAAAGCTTATTTATGGTATACAACAAGAAGAAATGGAATCAGAAGAATCTATTTTACAGAATTACCAAGCAGCAAAAGAACTGGTTGAGATGTTTTATATTTCTACTGATTTGTTATATCTACTGGATAAAATTAGAGAAATCATAACTGCTACTTGGGATGTAAAAAAGAAATTTTTCTTTGTTGAATATCAAGGGGAATTAGCTTCTGAGGCATTAAAACTATTCGAGCAGAAAGAGATTTCTTTTCTTGGCGGCAGATGGCTGTCATCTTTTGCTTTTGATGCAATGGCCTTTAAAGAAGTTTGTACAGCTTCTGGACTAGATATGCAAAGAGTAGTAGCACAACTGTCTTGGAATGAGTTAAAACAAAATTCAGATGGTCTCGTTCCAGTAATTGTACAAGAGGATCGGACAAATCAGGTACTAATGTTGGCTTATATGAATGAAGAGGCATTTCAGAAAACAGTTGAAACGGGGCGAATGACCTATTATAGTAGAAGCCGGCAAGAGCTATGGGTAAAAGGACTTACCAGCGGACATTTTCAGTATGTAAAAGCACTTACAGCCGATTGTGATTTTGATACATTATTAGCAAAAGTGTCTCAAGTGGGAGTTGCTTGCCATACAGGCGCATATTCCTGTTTCTTTCATACAATATGGGAGAAAGAAAGAGCTAGAAATTCTACTTATCAAGTATTAGAAAAGGAATATAAAACAATTCTAGAGCGAAAAAAACATCCAAAAGAGGGTTCTTATACAAATTATTTATTTGAAAAAGGCTTAGATAAGATTTTGAAAAAAGTTGGAGAAGAAGCGGCTGAAATTATTATAGCTGCTAAAAATCCAGAACCAGAAGAAATTAAATATGAAATCGCTGATTTTTTATACCATGTTATGGTAATGATGGTGGAGTGCGGAGTGACTTGGGAAGAGGTATTAGAAGAAATCGCAAATCGATAGTATATCGCTTTTCTATATATAATGAAACTTAGAAAGGAATTATAGTACAGATGAAAAAGGTACTTTTTTATTATCTCCGTCCCTATTATTGGAGGATGATAGGAGGATTTTTTATTAAATTTATTGGTACAGTTATGGATTTATGTTTACCATGGATTCTGGCTTATATGATTGATACTATAATTCCCAAAAAAGAACGTTCCTCTCTTTACCTATGGGGTGTGATGATGATTGTCTGTTCGATTTTGGCATGGACTTTTAATATTATTGCTAATCGAATGGCGTCAAAAGTGGCTCGTGATACAACAGAACAGATTCGGCATGATTTGTTTGCAAAAATTTCTTATCTTTCTAATCAGCAGATTGACGAATTTACAAAGCCTTCTTGTATTTCCCGCTTAACTACGGATACCTATCATATTCATCAGATGATTGGGCGAGTTCAACGACTTGGTGCACGGGCACCGATTCTAGTTATTGGTGGAATTTTTGTAACTTTGACTTTGGATCCAATTCTAACAGCCGTTTTAGTTTCGATTATGCCTTTTATTATTTTGGTTACATTTTTTGTTTCTAAAAAAAGTATTCCACTTTATGCAAATCTTCAGCAAGCAGTCGATCAGTTTGTTCGGCTGATTCGTGAAGATATGGCTGGAATTCGAGTAATTAAAGCACTTTCTAAAACAGAATATGAAAAGCAAAAATATGATACATTAAATCAAGAAGTTGTAAGAAAAGAACGAATTGCTGGGATTACTATGGCAGCAGTAAACCCTTGTATGAATTTACTTTTAAATTTTGGATTGGTTCTTGTTGTAATAGTTGGTGCATATCGAGTTCATATAGGGGTTTCTGAGGTAGGAAAGATTTTAGCATTTTTAACCTATTTTACGATTATTTTAAATGCTATGATGAATATTTCAAAAATGTTTATTATTATCTCAAAAGCAGTTGCTTCTGCAAATCGGATTATGGAAGTCATTGAGACACCAGAAGATATGCAGGTAGTTCAAATAAATCCAGTACAAGCAGCAGTATCAGCTCCTTATTTTTTATTTGATCATGTAACTTTTTCTTATAATAAGATCGAACCAAATCTTTTCGATCTTTCTTTTTCATTAAAGAAAGGAGAAACATTAGGAATTATTGGAGCGACAGGTTCTGGAAAAAGTACATTGGCACAACTTTTTTGCGATTTTATGATCCCGATCAGGGGAATATTTATTTAGAGGGAAAAGATATTCGAACAATTCCATTTGAAATTCTTCGAAAAAAATTTGGTGTGGTATTTCAAAATGATACCATATTTGAAGATTCCATTTTAGAAAATATTCGATTGGGAAGAAAGATTTCCTTTGAAGAAGTACAAAATGCTGTGGAATATGCAAGAGCAAAGGAGTTTATAGAGGAAGAGGGACGAGGCTATGAAAATACGGTTTCTGTTCGTGGTGCCAATTTAAGCGGTGGACAAAAACAAAGAATTTTAATAGCAAGGGCATTAGCTGCTAGACCAGATATTTTAATACTAGATGATTCTTCCAGTGCTTTGGATTATAAGACCGATGCGTTTCTTCGAAAAGAGTTAAAAGAACATTTTCCAGATACCACTACTATTTTAATTGCACAGCGAATTAGTTCTGTGATGCAGTCCGATCATATTTTGGTGTTAGATGAGGGAAAAATGATTGGATATGGAACACATCAAGAATTAATGGAAAATTGTGAAATTTATCGAGAAATTGGAAAAACCCAGATGGGAGAATGTTAATAAAAAAATAATGTAAGAAGGAAAAAAACAAATGAATGTACAAAGGCCGTTTTATCGACGTAATACGATTCTTAGACTTGGAAAATATTTATTACAATATAAGTTTTTGCTTTTATTTGCTTTGTTTCTTACAGTTGGCAGCAATTTGCTTTCTTTGGTAGGGCCAATGCTTTCTGGCTATGCAATTGATGCGATTGAGCCTGGGATGGGACAGGTGATCTGGCGGCAAGTATTTTTTTATGCTGGATGGATGATTGTTTTTTATTTGATTTCTTCTGTTTTGTCTTATGGACTATCTGTATTAATGATTGATATAAGTCGAAAAGTGGTATATCAAATGCGAAAAGATGTATTTCATCAATTGATGGAGTTACCGATTGGATATTTTGATACACATCAAATTGGAGATATTCTAAGTCGGATTTCTTATGATATTGATACGATAAATACTTCTTTATCTAATGATTTTGTGCAGATTCTTGCCACTTTTATTACGGTAATTGGTGCTTTATCGATGATGATTGTAATTTCTCCTAAGTTAGTATTTATTCTTGTATTTACTGTACCGCTATCAATGGTATTAACTAAGATAATTACCGGAAAAACAAGACCACTTTTTCGGCTTCGTTCTCGAAAATTGGGAGAATTAAATGGATTTGTAGAAGAAATGATTTCTGGACAAAAGACATTAAAGGCTTATCATAGAGAAGATTATACGATTGCAAAATTTGATATAAAAAATACAGAAGCAGTAGATGCCTATTATCAGGCAGAATATTATGGAAGTGTGGTAGGGCCTACCGTAAATTTTATTAATAACCTTTCTCTTTCTTTTATTAGTATATTTGGAGCATTGCTTTTTTTAGCTGGGCAGATGAGTATAGGAAATATTTCTTCGTTTATTTTATATTCCCGTAAATTTTCTGGACCAATTAATGAAGCCGCTAATATTATCAGTGAATTACAGTCGGCATTAGCGGCAGCAGAACGAATATTTGTTATGATGGATGAAACGAAAGAAGCAAAAGATACAAAGGAAGCGATTCCATTAAACGATGTGGTAGGAGATGTGGTTTTAAAAAATGTTTCTTTTGGTTATACCAAAGGAGAACCAATTATTCGAGGTTTCCATCTGAAAGCAGAACATGGTAAGTTAATTGCAATTGTGGGAGCTACTGGAGCAGGAAAAACAACCATTATTAACCTTTTAATGCGGTTTTATGATATTTGGGAAGGAAATATTTTAGTAGATTCAAAAGAGATTACACAAATTACTCGTTCTAGTTTACGAAAGGCATATGCTATGGTATTACAGGATACGTGGCTTTTTCAGGGAAGTATTTTTGAAAATATTGCTTATGGAAAGGAAGATGCGACATTAGAAGAAGTAATAAAAGCAGCAAAGGCAGCTCATATTCATTCTTATATTATGCATTTAAAAAACGGGTATGATACGATATTGACAGATGAAGGAACTAATATTTCAAAGGGACAAAAACAGCTTCTTACTATTGCACGGGCGATGTTATTAGATGCACATATGCTAATTTTAGATGAAGCAACTTCAAATGTAGATACCAGAACAGAAATACAGATTCAGCAAGCCATGCGGGAACTTATGAAAGGAAAGACTTGTTTTGTAATTGCTCATCGTTTATCTACCATACAAAATGCAGATCAGATCTTGGTGGTAGAACATGGGGAGATTGTAGAAAGCGGAACACATCAAGAGTTGATGAAACAAAATGGTGTTTATTATCAACTGTATCAGGCACAGTTTGAATAGAAGAAAGATTATTTTTGCTTTCTTAAAATCTCAAGTAGACGTAAATTCAAAAGTGTGATAAAATTATAACGAAGCTATTTAAGAGGAAAGGAAGGGAACATATTATGATGTTTGCAGATGAAAATTTAATTCGAATCAAACATGAGGTAATCAATGCAGTGGCAAAATTGGCTTTTGAAGGGGAACTTGATGCAAAAAGAGATCATATTGCTGTTGAGTTGATTCCTGGGCCAACACCAAAGTTTCGGTGTTGTATTTATAAAGAGAGAGAAATTATCCGGCAGAGGGTTCGTTTAGCAGAAGGAAAAGCACCTGGACCTGTAGATGATGGAAATGTGATTCAAGTAATTAGTTCCGCTTGTGAAGACTGTCCAATTTCAAGTTATACTGTTACGGAAAACTGTCAGAATTGTCTTGGAAAGGCCTGTATTCATGCTTGTAGTTTTGGAGCTATTGAGCCAGGACGGGAACGCTCTCATATTGATCCTTCAAAATGTAAGGAGTGTGGAAAATGTGCACAGGCTTGTCCTTACAATGCAATTGCGCATCTAAAAAGACCTTGTAAATTTAGCTGTCCTGTAGATGCAATTACATATGATGATCAGGGAATTTCCGTAATTGATAAAAATAAATGTATTCGTTGCGGAAGATGTATTCATCGATGTCCATTTGGGGCAATTGGACATAAAACAGCGATTGTAGATGTTATAAATGCATTGAAATCTGGAAAAAAGGTTTATGCAATGGCTGCTCCAGCGACAGAAGGACAATTTGGAGAAAATATTACAATGGCTAGCTGGAAAAAGGCAATGAAAGAAGTAGGGTTTACCGATTTTTATGATGTAGGACTTGGTGGAGATATGACTTCCGCTTCCGAAGCAGAAGAATGGGCAGAAGCTTATAAGGAAGGAAAGAAAAAAGTGACTTCTTGTTGTCCAGCTTTTGTAAATTTGGTTCGTCTTCATTATCCGCAGTTAGCAGAATGTATTTCTACTACCGTTTCTCCAATGTGTGCGGTTTCTCGTTTAATTAAAGCACAGGAACCAGATGCTGTTACTGTATTTATTGGACCTTGCCTTGCAAAAAAATCTGAAGTAGTGGATCAAAAGATTGAAGGAAATGCTGATTATGTATTAACTTATAGTGAAATCAAGGCGATTATGTTAGCGAAAAATGTAACATTAGAACCTTGTGAAAATACCGATCAAACAGCTTCCATTTATGGAAAACGATTTGCAAATTCTGGTGGTGTAACAGCGGCTGTATTACAAAGCTTAAAGGAATCAGAAGAAAATGTAGATGTAAAAGTATATAAAGCAAATGGAGCAGCAGAGTGTAAGAAAGCACTTCTGTTAATGAAAGTTGCTCGTTTGCCAGAGAATTTTATCGAAGGTATGATCTGCGATGGCGGATGCGTTGGCGGTCCTAGCTCGAATACGGATCAATTAGCCTGCAAGAAGACAAGAGATACCATGCTTTCTCAAGCAGATGGACGTGGAATTCATGAGAATCTGGCAAATTATGATATGAATAGCTTTTCGATGCATCGGGAATAAAAGAGTTTTGTATCGTCTTTCATCTAGTAAAACGTTTTTTTCTTGGTGCATGGTTGACAGATTTATAGAAAAATTTTATAATACAAAAGGTAAATAAAGGCTACAAAAGGAAAAGTCTCGAAGTTCGTTGATTCGAGACTTTCTATATATGTAAAATGAAACAAAAAATAATAAAAATGGAGTCAATTTATGAATCAAACAGAAAAACAGCAATTATTAGATCGGTTTCTTCAATATGTAAAGGTAGATACAGAATCTGTACCCGATCAAGAGTGTGTACCAAGTAGTGAAAAGCAAAAGAATTTAGGCAGAATTTTAAAAGCACAAATGGAAGAAATGGGACTTTCTCATGTACGAATGTGTGAACATGGTTATGTATATGGAGAGATTCCTTCTACTATGAAAAGGAGATGTGCAGTTCCGATTTTAGGATTTGTTGCTCATATGGATACTTCACCAGCAATCTGTGGTGCACAGGTTAATCCACAAGTGATTAAAAAATATAATGGTGAAAAAATCCCTTTGGATTTGGATGGTATCTATCAGTTAAATCCAAAAGAATTTCCTTCTTTGCAGCGCTATATTGGACAAGATTTGGTGGTAACAGATGGACATACTTTGCTTGGAGCAGATGATAAGGCAGGGATTGCAGAAATTATGACAATGGCGTCTTATCTTATGCAGCATCCTGAAATCGAACATGGAACAATTAAAATAGGTTTTACACCAGATGAAGAGGTAGGACGTGGAGCCGATTTTTTTGATGTAGAAGGATTTGGAGCTGATTTTGCTTATACAGTAGATGGAGGAGAACTTGGCGAAATTGAATATGAAAATTTTAATGCCGCCACAGTAAATGTTTTTATTCATGGAAAAAGTATTCATCCAGGTTCTGCAAAAGGACAGATGAGAAATGCAATTTTAATGGGAATGGAATTTCATCAGATGCTTCCTGTTTTTGAAAATCCTGCTTATACAGAAGGATATGAAGGGTTTTATCATCTGCATACCATAAAAGGAGATGTAGAAACAGCAAAATTGGAGTATATTATTCGAGATCATACAATGGAGACTTTTCTTCAGAAAAAAGAACGAATAGAAAAAATAAAAGATTATTTAAATGAACGATATGGAGCTGGAAGTTTTGAAGTGAATATAACAGATTCCTATTATAATATGAAAGAAAAAGTAGAGCCACATATGCATTTGATTGAATATGCGACACAGGCATTAAAGCAGATTGGAGTAGAACCTAAGATTGTTCCAATTCGTGGTGGTACAGATGGAGCAAGGCTTTCTTTTATGGGACTTCCTTGTCCGAATCTTTGCACAGGTGGACATAATTATCATGGACGGTATGAATATATTCCAGTGCAATCTATGGAAAAATGTGTAGAATTATTACTTGGCATTATTTTTTTATATGCTGGTACAGAAGAAAAACTGCCAGAGTAGAGAGGAGAAAATATGAGAAAGCTGGCATTGTCAGATGAAATATTATTAAGTATTGAAAAACCAGCCCGTTATATTGGGAATGAGATCAATATGGTAAAAAAAGATCCAAATGCCGTAAAAATTCGATTTGCAATCTGCTTTCCTGATGTCTATGAGATAGGAATGTCTCATCTTGGGATACAGATTCTTTATGATATGTTGAATAAACGAGAGGATATTTATTGTGAACGAGTGTATTCTCCATGGATCGATTTAGATACTATTATGCGAGAACAAAAAATTCCCCTTTTTGCAATTGAATCACAAGAACCTATTTATACATTTGATTTTATTGGAATTACATTGCAGTATGAAATGTGTTATACCAACATATTGCAGATTTTGGATTTAGGAAAAATCCCACTTCTTGCAAAGGATCGAAAAGAACAAGATCCAATTGTAATTGGAGGAGGCCCTTGTAGTTATAATCCAGAACCATTGGCCGATTTTTTCGATTTATTTTATATTGGAGAGGGAGAAACGGTTTATTTTCAGTTAATGGATGCTTATAAGGAAAATCAAAGACAAGGAGGAACAAGACTTACTTTTTTGGAACGGGCAGCAGAAATTCCTGGAATTTATGTACCTGCTTTTTATCAGATATCTTATTATCCAGATGGAACGATTCAAAAAAGAGAAGTGATTCATTCTCCTGCAAAGGAGAAAATTCAAAAAGAATTAGTACTTGATCTAAGTGATACCTTTTATCCAGAAAAACCGCTTGTTCCATTTATAAAAGTAACCCAAGACCGAGTGGTATTAGAGATTCAAAGGGGATGTATACGGGGGTGCCGTTTTTGTCAAGCTGGAATGATCTATCGTCCAGTACGGGAACGAAGCTTAAAATTTTTAAAAAATATGGCCTGCAAAATGCTTTATTCTACTGGGCAGGAAGAGATTTCTTTATCGTCATTAAGTTCAAGTGATTATTCTAAGTTAAAAGAATTGGTTTCTTTCTTAATTGAAGAATTTCAGGGACAGGGAATTAATCTCTCTCTTCCATCTCTTCGAATTGACGCATTTTCTTTAGATGTTATGAGTAAAGTACAAGACATTCGAAAATCAAGTTTAACTTTTGCACCAGAAGCAGGATCGCAGCGGCTTAGAGATGTTATCAATAAAGGATTAACAAAAGAAGTAATTTTAAATGGTGCAACAGAGGCTTTTCATGGCGGATGGAATCGAGTGAAGCTTTATTTTATGTTAGGACTTCCTACAGAGACAACCGAAGATATGGAAGAAATTGCAGTATTGGCAGATGAAATTGCCCGTGTTTATTATGCAGAAATTCCAAAAGAACAAAGACAAGGAAAGGTACAGATTACAGTAAGTACGTCCTTTTTTATACCAAAACCATTTACACCGTTTCAATGGGCGCCAATGTGTACAAAAGAAGAATTTTTAGAAAAAGCACGAATTGTAAATGGAAAAATTCGTTCTATGTTAAATCAAAAAAGCATTACGTATCATTGGCACGAAGCAGATGTATCTGTTTTGGAAGGAGTTTTAGCACGAGGAGATAGAAAAGTTTCGAAAGTAATTTTATCTGCTTATCAAAAAGGCTGTCTTTATGATGCGTGGTCGGAATATTTTGATGAAAAAAAATGGATGGAAGCATTTGAAGAAAATGGAATCGATCCCGCTTTTTATACAACAAGAGTTCGAGAGGTAGAAGAGATTCTCCCATGGGATTTTATTGATGTAGGAGTGACAAAGGAATTTTTAATTCGAGAGTGGAGACAAGCAAAAAAAGAGGTTGTGACACCAAATTGCAAAGAATCTTGCTCTGGATGTGGAGCTAATGTATTTGGAGGAGGTGTCTGCTATGAAAATAAGGGTTAAATTCGCAAAACGAGGCGAAATGAGATTTATTGGACATCTTGATATCATGCGCTATTTTCAAAAAGCGATACGAAGAGCAAAGGTGGCAATTGCTTATTCAGAAGGATTTTCTCCTCATCAGAAGATGTCATTTGCTGCGCCGCTTGGAGTAGGTCTTGTTAGTGAAGGGGAATATTTTGATATTGAAGTTTATACCTCATATTCTTCTTCTAAGATGATAGCTGCATTAAATGAAGTTATGGCAGAGGGAATAGAAGTATTAAGTTGGAAACGTCTGCCTGAACAGGCAAAAAATGCGATGTCTTTTGTAGCAGCAGCAGATTATCGTTTGACGTTTCGAGAAGGATATCAGCCAGAAAAACTGGAAGATTTTTATCAGGGATTTCTCTCATTTCTTTCAAATGATTCGATTTTAACTATAAAAAAGACGAAAAAAGGAGAAAGAGAACTCGATTTAAAACCATTTATTTATCAAGCAACAATCGAAAAAGAAGGAAGCATTTTTTTACAAGTTTGTACAGGAAGCAGCAATAATATTAAACCAGAATTGGTTCTTCAAACTTATTATGAAAAAGTATTGCAAATGGAGATGCCAAAGTTTGCGTTTCAGGCACAACGGTTAGAAATTTATGCAAATATTGGAACAGAAGAAGAGAAAAAATTTGTTCCTTTGGAAGCGCTAGGTGATGAAATTGATTAGAAAATTGTTGATTGTTCGGTATAAAAATCGCCCTTTAACGGCAGTAGAAGAAGATGGAAAGATTGTAGCATTTTCTGTTTCAGAAGAAGCAGAAAGTATTTTGGGGAATATTTATGTGGCAAGAGTACAAAATATTGTAAAGAACATTCAAGCTGCTTTTCTTACTTTTGGAGATGGAAAAGTTGGATATTATTCTTTAAAAGAGAATCCCAATCCGATATTTACAAATCCAAAGCAGACTGATAAAATCTGTATTGGAGATGGTTTGATTGTACAAGTAGCACGGGAAAGTGTAAAAACTAAACCACCAACTATGACCTCTCGTATCAATCTAACTGGAAAGTATACGGTTCTTACAGTAGGAAATACACATTTTGGGATTTCTTCAAAAATTTCCGATCAAAATTGGAAAAATCGGTGCAAGGAATATTTTTCAAATTATTGTAATGAAAACTATGGATTTATTATTCGTACAAATGCATATGGTGTCAGTTTAGAAATAATTGAAAAGGAAATGCAAATTTTGGTTGCTTCTTATCAAAAAATATGCGATGATGGAATACACCGAGTGAAAGGGAGTTGTCTTTATCAAACGCCACCAGATTTTATTAACCAAGTTAAAAATATTTGGCAAGATGGATTAAAAGCAATCCTCACGGATCAAGAAGAGTATTATCAGAAATTACAGGAATATCTTTTAAGAGAACAAGCAGAAGATATGGAAAAGTTGTTCTTTTATCAAGATTCTTGGCCGCTTTTAAAATGTTATAATATTGAACGGCAATTAGAAAAAGCTCTTTTAGAACGAGTTTGGTTAGATTGTGGTGCATATCTTGTAATTCAGCCAACAGAAGCTTTCACTGTGGTTGATGTAAATACCGGAAAATGTGTTGGAAAACGAAATCATCCTGATACATTTTTACGGATTAATCTAGAAGCAGCAAAAGAGTTGGCTTTTCAGTTGCGGCTTCGTAATCTGTCTGGAATGATTTTGGTTGATTTTATCAATATGGAAGAAGAAAATAACCAAATCTTACTTGCAGAATTGGAGAAATTGGTACAACAAGATGCTATAAAAACCGTGCTGCATGGAATGACAGCATTAGGACTTGTAGAAATTACACGAAAAAAGATTCGAAAACCGCTACATGAACAATTATTGACCATTTGTACTGCTTGCCATGGTACAGGTAGGGTGTAGATAAGCTAGTCAAGTGTAATACAAAAATAAATGAAAAGATGGAGGAAATACAAAATGGCGAAAAGAAGAATATTACTAGATCAGGATTTAAATAACTTTGATTTAATTGTGGCTTTAAAAACGATGCAGGGACGTCCTTCCCCACAATCACAGGGAGATTTTATCAACCATATGATTCATTCTCGGTTTTTAACACCAGCAGTATTAGATCCAGAACCAGAACAGAGTGAAAAAGGAGAATTAATTCTTTCTCCTGGAACAAAGATTTTGTTTCGGGCAGTTTCTAATGCAGAAAAGAAAGCATTTTTAATTGCATTTACCGATGCAAAGGAAGCAGAAAAAAATAAAATGGAAAAGGAAGGAGAAATAACACATACAGTAGTTACCACATATTTAGATTTTTGTAATATTATTTTAAATGAACATTCTCCTTATTCTGGATTTGTAATTAATCCTTTTTCAGAAAATGTGATAGTAACTCGTGAAATTATGCAAGATATTAATAGAAATATTAAAGTTCGGCAAGTACCTCTTAATAATGGAAAAAAGACTGCTCCTGGAGATGGAAATTAGAAGAAATTGGAATCTGCAAAAGAAAAGAAGTTGAAAAGTCCATTTTGATATGATATGATAGATACAGTTATTTTAACAGATAAAAAAGATTGTTCAAGGAGGATTGTATTCTTATGGGATTTTTAAAAGGAAAGACTGCAATTATCACAGGAGCTGGACGGGCTGTATTAAGTGATGGTCGTTGTGGTTCAATTGGTTATGGAATTGCAACTGCTTATGCAAAAGAAGGAGCCAATCTGGTGATTACTGGACGAAATGTACAGAAGTTAGCAGATGCAAAGGAAGAGCTAGAGCGACTTTATGGAATTCAAGTTTTAACTGTGGCAGCAGATGTCAATTCTGGAGCTGATAATCAGGCAGTAGTAGAAGGTGTCGTTCGCCAAGCAATGGAAACATTTGGACGAATTGATGTATTAATTAATAATGCACAAGCTTCTGCTTCTGGAGTTTCTTTGGCGGATCATACAACAGATCAGTTTGATTTAGCTATTTATTCTGGACTTTATGCTACCTTTTACTATATGAAAGCTTGCTATCCACATTTAGTAGAAACAAAGGGAACTGTAATTAATTTTGCTTCTGGTGCAGGATTGTTTGGAAATTATGGCCAGTGTGCTTATGCGGCAGCAAAAGAAGGAATTCGTGGCTTAACTCGTGTAGCTGCTACAGAATGGGCAAAAGAGGGAGTCAATGTCAATATTATCTGTCCCCTTGCTTGGACAGCCCAGTTAGAGAACTTTGAAAAGGCTTATCCAGATGCATTTAAGGCAAATGTAAAAATGCCTCCGGCAGGACATTATGGAGATTCTGAAAATGAAATTGGTCGAGTTTGTGTACAGCTAGCTTCTCCTGATTTTAAATATTTGACAGGTGAAACACTTACTTTAGAAGGTGGTATGGGACTTAGACCTTAATAATAATTGATTTCAAAAGGCTTTCGTGTACAAGAATTTGTGGCGAAAGCCTTTTCACATATGAAAAGAATAATTACATCAGAGGTACAAAAAAGAAATGAAATTAGATGAAAACAAAGGACTTATACTTTTAAAAAGGGGGCAAAAAGGACTTTTTCATGCAGTCTTTAGCCGTTTTGGACTTATTTTAGTGTTATTAGTGGTGCAGGTTCTAATCTTATTTAGTATATTTCAAAGATTTGAGGAATTTTTACCTCATATTTTAGGTGGAACAGTACTATTTACTGGGATTATGGTGCTTTGGCTTTTAAATAGTCAGATTAATCCTACTGCTAAAATTACCTGGCTTATTGTTATTATGCTGCTTCCTGTATTTGGATTACTTTTGTTTCTTTATACCAAAAGTGATATTGGACATCGAGCATTAAAACAACGTATGGCTCAAATTATTTCAGAAACAAAAGGAGTAATTTTACAGGATCAAGAAGATATGGAACAGTTTTCAAAAGTTTTCTTTTTTGCACATATTCTTAATGGAATGAGATTTTTGTTATTGTCTTTGATATTAACCGTAATTTCCCCAGCTTTGTTACCAACTGTTTTCAGCCAGTCGGAAAAAAGGATCTTTTTTCC
>CAJTXA010000030.1 GCA_910579865.1 uncultured Lachnospiraceae bacterium | reverse complement strand
TTAGACATAAAATATGCTCCCTCCTAAGTAACAAGTTTTTATTATTTCACTTGTCTACCTAGAAGGGAGCATATCAAGACGATAGTCCTTTTTCCAATTAATTTTCATTTTTATGTTCCTTTGATAACTGAAGTAAATACTGGTAAATCTCTCGTTTTGTTGTGCCTCGATCATTTGCCACTTTCTTCATGGCTTCCTTTCGTTCCATTCCCTGCTCCTCATAATAAGCCATATGTGTTTCAATTTCCATCTTCATCCAATCTTGTTGTGCCTCTTCTTCCAACTTATCATAGCTTTTTCCTTCTATCACAAGTACATATTCTCCACGAGGTTCTTCTTTTTTAAAATAGACAAGTGCTTTAGAAAGTGTAGTTTGCCAAGTTGTTTCAAACTTTTTTGTCAATTCTCGACAAAGTGTCAGCTTTCGATCTCCAAGTTCTTCAAAAAGTTCTTCTAAAGTCCGAACCAAATGATGTGGTGCCTCATAAATAAGAATTGTTCGTGTTTCTGTTTTTAATTCCTCTAAAATTCTCTTTTTTTCTTTTTTATCAGAAGGCAAAAAGGCTTCAAAAGCAAATCGACGAGTAGCAAGTCCAGAAAGAGTAAGTGCTGTTATGCAGGCAGATGGTCCAGGTAAAGAAGTCACCTCTATTCCAGCTTCATAACACTGTCGAACTAATTCTTCGCCTGGATCTGATATTCCAGGTGTTCCGGCATCTGTGATTAACGCAACTTGTATGCCCTCTCGCATCCGTTCTACCAGATAACGAGCCTTATCTACTTTATTAAACTCATGATAACTTGTCATAGGGGTTTCAATTCCATAATAATTCAATAACTTTATACTATGTCTCGTATCCTCTGCTGCGATCAAATCCACTTCCTTTAAGATTCGAATCACCCGAAATGTAATATCCTCTAAGTTCCCAATTGGTGTAGCACATAAATATAATTGTCCCTGCATAAAGCCTCCTATTTTTTAATTTTTAACTTTTCTAATTCCAATAAAATACCCCTTTCCCTATTAATATCCATAAATTTCATAAATTTCTTTTGAATAAACACCAGGACTTTCATAAATAATAATTGGCTCTTCCATCCGCATCAAAGGTCTTCCTCCCCGAACAGCTTCCAGTAAGACCATATTTGCTTCTTTTTCTATAGAAGGATAAACTGGCTTCATTCGTTTTACTTCCAACTGATAAGCAGAAAGAGTCCGAATAATCTCAATTAATCTACGAGGCCGATGTACCATATAAAAACGTCCTCCAGGTTTTAATACAGCCGCTGCTTCCCGTACAATATCCTCTAATGTACACAAAATTTCATGTCGGGCAATGGCTTTTGCTGTATTTGGATTTTTCAATCCATGTGCTTCATTCATATAAGGAGGATTTGTAGTTACTACATCAAAAACCGATTTTCCAAACCGTTTTGAGGCTGTCTTAATATCTCCGCACACAATCTCCACTTTTTCCTGTAAATCATTTAAAAGTACACTACGTTTAGCCATATCCGCACTATATTCTTGTATCTCCAACCCAATAAAATGCTTTCCTTCCGTTTTCGCCTCTAATAAAATTGGAATAATTCCTGTCCCTGTTCCTAAATCCAATGCCTGTTCTCCTTTATATACCTCAACAAATCCAGAAAGTAAAACAGCATCCATACCAAAACAGAACCCTTGCGGGTTCTGAATAATTTTATATTGATTTCGATGAAGTTCATCGATTCGTTCCATTTTTAATAATTCTACATTCATTATAATTTTGAATTTCCTTCCTTACGTTCCAATGCTTCTAATGCTTTTAACTCTTCATCAGAAATATTGATTTTTTCCCGTTTTCGTTTTGGTTTAAATCGAAGTTGATTTACTTTATACTCACGCAGTTCCTTTTCATCTCCCACTGTTACTAATACTTTCACTAATTGTCGAAGTACACTAACACTTTGTACCTCTCCTTTTAAACCATCATCTGTAGTAACATAATCTCCAACATTCGGCAATTTACTATTCAATTCCTCATAAGTTTCCTCTTCATTTTTCAAACAGCACATCAGCCTACCACACACTCCAGAAATTTTAGTTGGATTTAAAGAAAGGTTTTGCTCCTTTGCCATCTTAATTGACACTGGATTAAACTCTGGTAAAAAAGTATGACAACATAAACTTCTTCCACAAATTCCAATCCCACCAACAATCTTTGTTTCATCTCTTACTCCAATCTGACGCAGTTCAATTCTAGTCTTAAATACTGCTGCCAGATCCTTTACTAACTCTCGAAAATCAATTCGTCCATCTGCTGTAAAATAAAACAACACTTTATTATTATCAAAGGTATATTCTGCATCAATCAATTTCATATCTAATTGATGCTTTTGGATCTTTTCTAGACAAATCTGAAAAGCATCTTTTTCCTTTTCTTTATTAATTCTCTCTATTTCATCATCTTCTGGTGTAGCAATTCGAGTTACCATCTTTAATGGCTGAATTACCTTTTCTTCTTCCACATCTCTAGGGCCTAATACCACATGACCATATTCCATTCCACGAGCTGTTTCTACAATCACATGATTGCCAACTTCTACAGGCTTATCTGCTGGATCAAAAAAATAAATCTTTCCTGCAGAACGAAACCTCACTCCAATTACTCTTATCATCTATAAATTCTCCTTTATTGTAAGCAGCATAAGTTCAATTGCTAATTCAAAATTCACATTTGCTCGCAGTCGTACCTTTACCTTTTCAATCGCTGTAATAATACACTCTAGTCCTTCATAAGAGCTCCGATTTGCATGTTTTTGTAAAGCGGATACCTCTTCACGAAAAACAAGTACATTTGCATCATGTGTCACCTTAAAAAGCAATACATCTCGAAACCAAACCAATGAAAGATCCAGATAATCATAAATATTCGTTTTAAACTGTTCTAACTCCTTTAATGCAGAAAGCAAATCTGACAGCTCCATACCTTCTATGTTTCGAAAAATTCGAATCACATGCCCTTTCATCTCTTCAAAACTTTCTGAACATGCCAACTTAATTGCTTTTCCAACATTCCCTTGCGCAAATGCTACACAAAGATCTGCTTTATAATCTGGAATTTTAATCTCTTCCATTAAAAAATTTTTTATCTTTTTATTTCCAACTGGCTTTAAATTCAAAACTACACATCGAGACAAAATAGTAGGAAGAAATATCTCTGCATTTGTTGTTAAAAGAAAAATCATCCCATAAGCAGGAGGTTCTTCTATTGTCTTTAACAGTGTATTCTGTGCCTGTATGGTCATTTTTTCTGCTTCATCAATAATATAGATTTTTCGTGGACTACTGTATGGTTTTATTTGCATATCCCCTACTATCTGCTCTCGAATATCCTCCACTCCAATACTATTTGGTTTCTCATGTGAAACCCAGATAATATCTGGCTGATTTCCACTTTCTGCCTGAATACAAGAAAGACATGTTCCACAAGGCTCTAATCCCTTCTCACTACACTGCAATGTCTGAGCAAAAGCTGCTGCCAACATTCGTTTTCCTGCACCCTCTTCCCCACTAAAGATATAGGCATGGGACACTTTTTCATGCTTCACTGCATTTTTCAAATGTTCAATGATCGGTTCATGTCCGATAATCCGTTCAAATCCACTCATAGCCACATTTCCTCTCCCATCTATTCTTTCGTTAACAAAAATACATACCAATTTGATTCGCTATAGTAAAGATATAGACTACTTTATAAAAAAATATCCATAATCAACCCTCTAATTTCATCTACAGTAGCCAAAATACCCATTGCATCTTTCTCATCTGCAATAAGTTGTTCTGCTAACTTGTCCAAATTTTCATCTACTAGCCGAACAATCCCATATACTCTATGACGCCCTCGCCGATCCAAAAAATTCTCCCTAGAAAATGCATGAGAATGATTTACAATTTCATTCATAAAACTTTTAATCAAAGCACGATATTGCCGCATATCCCGCACATCCATATGCTTTTTTATTTTATTTCCCTGCGTTACAATATCTGCCATCATTCCACTTAACTTTTCTTGAAGCTCTGTCTCTGAAATCTTACTTACCAACGTAAATTTAAAATTCTCATCATTTTGCACGGGTTGAGTAGCTGATTCTGTCTTCACAGTTGGCATAATATCATTTACTTTAATCTCCAATTTTTCCCCTCCTTGTCTGTAAGCAGACTTCTTGTCTATTATAGCACACCTTAAAACGATTATACAATGCTAACCTTCCTTTTTCCAAAAAAATATCTTCTATTTTATCACTTCTTCTTTCATTTAACACCCAAAAAGGCACTTGATTAGCCAAAAATGACATATCAAGTGCCAATTATTCTCTCTATTTTATCTCATTCTTTCCACCCATATACCCTCGAAGTACATCAGGAATCCGAATTGTCCCATCCACATTCAAATTATTTTCCAAAAACGCAATCAACATCCGAGGAGGAGCAACCACTGTATTATTTAAAGTATGTGCAAAGTACTTTCCGTCTTCACCAACCACCCGTATTTTCAACCGTCTAGCCTGTGCATCTCCTAAGTTTGAACAACTTCCTACTTCAAAATATTTCTTTTGCCGAGGAGACCATGCCTCAATATCCACCGACTTCACTTTTAAATCCGCTAAATCTCCAGAGCAGCACTCCAATGTACGAACTGGAATATCCAAAGACCGGAATAAATCCACTGTATTCTGCCACAACTTTTCAAACCACTTCATACTATCTTCTGGCTTACAAACCACAATCATCTCCTGCTTCTCAAACTGATGAATCCGATATACCCCTCTCTCTTCAATCCCATGTGCTCCCTTTTCCTTTCGAAAACAAGGAGAATAACTGGTCAATGTTTGAGGCAATTTTTCCTCTGGCAAAATGGTATCAATAAACTTTCCAATCATAGAATGTTCACTCGTTCCGATTAAGTATAAGTCTTCCCCTTCAATCTTATACATCATTGCATCCATCTCTTCAAAGCTCATAACCCCAGTTACTACATCACTTCGAATCATAAAAGGAGGTACACAATACGTAAATCCTCGTTCAATCATAAAATCCCGTGCATAAGAAATTATGGCACTATGAAGTCTAGCTATATCTCCCATTAAATAATAAAATCCATTTCCAGCTACCTTTCTTGCACTATCTAAATCAATTCCATTGAATTTTTCCATAATCTCAGTATGATAAGGTATCTCAAATTCAGGGACAACTGGTTCCCCAAATTTCTGCACTTCTACATTTTCACTATCATCTTTTCCAATTGGAACACTTGGATCAATAATATTTGGAATTACCATCATAATCTTTTTAATTTTCTCTTGTAACTCTGTTTCTTTTGCTTCCAAAGCAGCTAACCGTTCTGATTCTGCTGTAACTTTTTTCTTTAGCTCTTCTGCTTCCTCTCTCTTTCCCTGTCCCATTAATGCACCAATTTGTTTCGAATATTTATTTCGTTCACTTCTTAATGTATCTGCCTCTTTTTGTGTTGCACGATTCATAGCGTCTAACGCAATTACTTCATCCACTAATGGAAGCTTTTTATCCTGAAACTTATTCTTTATATTTTGTTTTACAACTTCAGGATTTTCCCGAACAAATTTTAAATCTAACATACCAATTTCCTCTCTTTCACTTATTCTTAGTTATAATATTAGCCTTACAAGAACTCGAAAATCTACTATTTAACAAGTTAAAACCTAAAAAATTCCTTCCGTCTATATGATAAATATTTCCATCATATGGGACGAAAGGAATCCGTGTTGCCACCCATCTTGTCTATGTTATCTGATTTTACTTTTACTACCTTTTTCAGTTCCATAAACCTCTTAATTTAGTATGATATAGGATACCACCCTGCAGTTTTCACTGCCAGCTAAAAAAGTGGAAAGATTTTTACCTTTACCGATTCACACCTACCATCGACTCTCTGAAAAAGTATCCAAATCGTAGCTTTTCTCATTGCTGTTCTGCTTTATTGTCATTTACTATAACATAATCTTTTTTTATGTGCAAGTCTATTTTTATAAAATTCTTAGTCTTATATAAAAAAACACTGCATATCAATTTTCTCTAATTCTTTCTCAAAATAAGACTCTAACAAAAAAATCTGCTTATATTCCAACTCATGTGTACATTTCAATATCCCACCTAATACCTTTGCAAATGTAATTGTCCAATCCTTATTTTTCATCTGTAAAACATGCCCATTTACTCGTTCCGCTTTACTAAATAAATCACTATTTTCACTAACAGTATCCACAATAATAATTGTTGTCATATCATGTGGTAATCCTCCTATCTGCTTATATGCCTGAAAGCGTGTTACCTTATCTAATGTAATTTCTGGATTTCCCTTTCCAATAAATCCTATATCAATACTAACTGCCTTTCCATTATAAACTACTGTTGCATCTGTTTCTCGTTCATTTTCATCCATGTTGGATAACCAAAACAATTTTTTTGTAATATCTACTTGTTCTGGTGGTTCTGGCAGAAATTGAAAACCCATAATAGTAAGTAAAGAACCCAATACCAGTTTTTCAAACATCTTTCCATTCATTGATTTAGAGGAACCACGTATACTCAAAGTCTGCGATCCAATTGCTATAAACAAACGTGCTAATAGATTCCAGCTTAACTCTAATCGTTTTCCATTTATCTCTATCCGCCCATCCAATTCTCCATAAATATTTTCTAATTCCTCTACTACATGATTTAACGAATGAGAAAAAGAAGATTGATAATCTACAATTTTATCTTCTATACGAACTATGTTATCCATTCCCTTTTTTGTTAATCCTAATAACCATAAATCTAATAACTTTGCATCTCCCTTTGCATTTATTAAATCCATTATAACATATTCCACATATTCATTTGTGGTATTCATAAATTCTTTCTGTTGTTTTAAAAATAAATCTAATATAGCAAAATAAGAATTTAATAGGCGGCGTTGTGTAATAAATTCTGTTATATCTCTTACATTTCCACCTAAAAATACCTGTTTTACGATCTCTTGTATTCCTTCTAATCCAACCATATCAATAAAATCTGTTCTGGTTGTTTTCATACCATTTTTTCCCCATTTATTGTAATAATCAAAAATCCCCATTTTTTCTCCTATTTATATTCTTCTAATATGTCAGGATATTGTTTTATCAATATATCCATTATTTCTTTTTGTTCAATTCCGTTTTCTTGTAATAATTTCATCATTTTGTAAAAATCATACCTCTGCTGAGAATTCTTTTCTTCCAAACCCATATAATCAACAAATTCATACTTAACAGGATATATTAAATTATTGAGCTTATCCAAATCTTCCCTTGCAAAAGAAATATATCTATCTGAACATTCAATCATAACAAATCTTCGTTCTAATGTAACTGCTGCCTTTGCAGTTGTACCAATTCCTCCAAATGGATCTAGAACTACATCATTTTTAAAAGAATAATATCGAATTACTTTTTCCGCCAATTCTTTTGGAAATATCGCAGGATGCCGCTTATCCCGTGCAGGAGAGATATACCAGATATTTGTTTTTTCATAACCATCTGCAATTTTAGATTCCTCAATCAACTCTGGATTTGGATGATTTCGAATAAAATGATCAATTAAAATAGTTGGTTTTTTTCGATAAACCATTACATATTCTGTCACTGGAACTGCTTTATATTGCATCGGATTGCGATCGGCAGAAAATCTTCTTCCTCTTCCACTTGCCCAACCTGCCCCCTCTGGCTTTTCCCAAATAATATCATCTACAAATTCAAACCCTTCCTCTATAAAAATTTGATGAAGATCAAAAGGAACTGCTATTCTGGAAGAAGATTCATTTCTACTTGCCCTTGGAATTAATACATGAGAAGAGTTCATAACAAAAAACTTTCCATCTATCAGCACACGTTTACACTCTTGAATTACTTTTCTAATTAATATAAGATAATCCTCATACGTATTAAATTCCGAATACTGTTTTCTTGCATTATAATAGGGAGGAGATGTAAATATCAAATCTATCGATTGTTCTGGAAGCTTTGAAAGTACAAGCTCTGCCCGCCCTTGTAGCACCATATTTTTTAAATTAGAAATATGATATGGTTCTTTTCTCTTTTTACCCTTACCCTTTTCAACAACAATTGTATTATTTTTGTCAATTTTTTCCTTTCTATCTAATAAGATACAAATATCAGAAGATAACCCTTTATCAATCTCTTTAGAATAAGCATTTACTGCGATTTCACCAATAACTTGACTTTTATATAATATTGGAACATTCCAAATATGATATCTGTCATAAATTTCTGGCAATCCATATTCAATCTGATCCATATTTTTCAAATACTTACTTAAATATTGATACGTAATTTCTTTTGCCTGTCCTGTATTTAAAACAGTATAATTTCTTTGTTCTGATACCATATTTTCCTTCTGCCTTCCTTCTAAAATAAATCTCAATTTTATTGTTAAGAATATTTTCGAAAAAAATCCTCCAAATTTTGAAGTCCCTTCATAAGCACTTCCATCTGTTCAACTGGTATCTTTGTAATCATCGCTGCTACCATATCCTTATGAAACTGCTCATGATGTAAATAAGCTTTCTCTCCAAGTTCCGTAAGAGAGATATAAACCACTCGTCGATCCTGTTCACTCCGATTCCGCTTTACATATCCTTTCTTTACCAAACTATTTACTGCAATTGTAAGCGTTCCAACTGTAACAGACAATTCTTTTGCTACACTAGACATATTTTTTGGTTTCTCTATTCCAATCGCTTCCATCACATGCATATCATTATTTGTAATATTTTGAAATTCTCCTGTTAAAATTGCCTTTCCCTCTAAATCCATGACATCTCGAAATAACGATTTTATAATCGTATTAAATGTATCATATGTTTCCATTTATTCACCTCATATTATTTCAAACCCAAACCACAGATACAGTATATCTCATTTTCTTAAACATCACAACAAATCTTTATATTTTTTTAATTAGAAATATGCATACTTTTATAGTATAATTCATATATAAAAAAGTGGACGCATAAAACGTCTACTATAACCTGGAAGGATGTGTATAAAACGAATGGAAAATAATGAACGATTCGATGAAGTGGATGCATGGCAAACATTAATGTTCTTGTATAGTTCTGCATTAAAAAGAATGAATACAAAAATTGAAATATTAAATGATGAATTTTTACATATCCATAATTATAATCCAATTGAACATGTAAAATCCAGAATTAAGTCTGCAGAAAGCATCGTAAAAAAATTAAAAAGAAATCACTATGATGTTACCCTTGATAACATGGTACAACACCTAAATGATATAGCAGGAATACGTGTAATTTGTTCCTTTACTACGGATATCTATACTATAGCTGAAATGATTAGTAATCAAAGAGATGTTCATGTAATCCAAATAAAAGACTACATTGCTAACCCAAAATCAAATGGATATAAAAGCTATCATATGGTAGTATCTATACCAATCTACCTTTCCGACGGACCAGTAGATACAAAAGTTGAAATTCAAATCCGTACGATTGCTATGGATTTCTGGGCAAGTCTGGAACATAAAATTTATTATAAATTCGAAGGAAATGCACCAGAACATATTCGCACAGATCTAAAAGAATGTGCTGATATTGTGGAAATGTTGGATGCTCGAATGTTATCTTTAGACCAATCTATTCGAAAACATAAGGCAACTTATTTTACCTCTCATCTGGAAGAAGCAAAAGAGCTTCTTCCACAACAGCAGGAAAATCCTGATGAACCAAATTATCTACATCAAGAAAAACAAGATGGTTCTATTGATTTAAATTATTTTCAGCAAAATAACTTTCATATTAGTCATTAAACACAATATAACATCATCAAAAAAGGGACTGCTAACAGTCCCTTCTATTTCTTCTATTAGCAACAGCACCCACAAAATAGATTAAAGCAAATCAATTCCATACAACAATTTCCCATTCTTCCTACTGGATTTCCATATGCTTCTCCCATACTTTGATACCAATTTCCTCCTGATTCTATTTGTGCTAAAAAATTGCGAAATTGTACATTATTTGGCTCCATCTGCACCGCCCTTTTCGCATGATCAAGTGCTAAAATACTATTTCCTACACCACTATTAGCAAACGCACTGTAAAAATACCAGCTTCCATCTCTTTCTGCCTCTGTCATTTCAGAAAGTACATGAAGTGCTTCAGAAAAATGTCCTGAATTTAGATAATTTCGAACCGCCTGCATCCGAATTGATTCTTGTCTGTAATTCTCTTGTCCAAAACCTCCAAAACCTCTTTGTGTTTCATGGGTATAAGAACTCCCATATTCCCTTTCTTTTATAATCTGTTCATAAGCTTGCTGCACTTCTTTAAACTTTACTTCAGCCTCATCTTTATTAGGATTATTGATGTTTGCATCTGGATGATATTGACGGCTTAACTTTCGATATGCTTTTTTTATCTCTTCATTTGTGGCACCTTTTGACACTCCTAGTACCCTATATGGATCTGTCATTTTTCTGTTATTCCTTTCACTCTCTGCTGCCTTACCCGTTCATAATTCATCCAAATCCCAGAATAGAGAATATTTCGGATAATTTCGCTGTTTTTCAAGATTGGTAAACGTTCAAACTCTTTCGCTGCTTCAGCAACTATCATTCTAAGAATCTGATAACAAGTTTGCTCTCTCTCTGTCTCTTTTATCCCTTTTTCTATAAAATAAAGAGAAAATGAATTATAATTTCCTGACTTTTTATCCTCCTCTAAGTCTTCATAAGCATCCATAAGATAGATAAATTTCCCCAAATGATATCCCATAGAAAAAAGAGAGTCTTTCCATTCATCTCGTTTCCATACAAAAATCTCTCCCAATAGTTCTCCTGTATATCCTGCTGGCAAATCAGGATTTTTTTCCTGATTTTGTTCACATTGTTTCAGATTTTTTAAATATTGCAATATTGCTTGATTTTGTCTAGGATATTTTTTTGCTATTTTCTGGCAAGGCTTTTCTAATAACTTCGCTAATACTCGTCTTAAAACCTTTCTTTCATCCTCCCAATCATCCAATAAATTATAATAACTAAGGAGAATATTCATATCAGCTGCATAAAATGAAAACTTATTTTCACAAATTTTTTCCTGCTGCCCTAGATGAACTGCACAGCGCTGTTGATAGCACTTTGATTCCGGTTCATAAAGTCCTGTCAATATAAGAATTAAAAAAGTCATATCATATGTTAAAATAAGTCTCGCATTATTTCCTGCTTCTTTCTTTAGTGCTCTGCAAAGACCACAGTAATAAGCATGATATTCCTTCCATTCTCTTAATCTTAATTCCTCTTTATTCACCGTAATATAACCAAACATCTTGCCCTCCATCTTCTATTGTTCTTAGCTTTTTTTTATAAATTCTGTCCGACACTTAGGACAGGAAACGCTAATTTTTCCTTTTCCTCTTGGTATCCGAATCTTTTGCCGACAAGAAGGACAGCGATAAATATGATAATGTTGATATTGTTTTATTTGATATTCTTTTCTCTTGACCATTGCTTTCACTTTATTAAAATACAATAAATATTTAGAATTTTCCTGATATCTTCGAGCATGATTTTTTGATAACACTCGATAATATCCAAAAACCAGCAAAACTAAGGCGATTGTATACCATACACTTCCACCAAATAATACAGATAAAAGCATATTGATCAATGCTGCTGCAAATAAAAACTGCCCAAGCTCATCCTGTCCATACCTACCCACCATAAATCTTGCAAGCTTCTCTTTCATTCCTTCTACACAACCTTTCTATATATTTATGTTTGTTATTTTATCCTCTATACTTAAATTTTCATTTTAATTCTGATTTTGACTTTGGTTTTGGCAAGCTTCCAACTTTTCTATAATATTGGCTGCAAAATGTTCTGCTCTTAATAAATCATCCTGATTTGGGTGTAATAATGCTTCATCAAAATTGTGAATCATATGCAGTGCCAAATCATCATTTTGCCCACTCTTTAATAATTCTTCATACTTATTTCGCACATGCATTGGCATTTTTCCCTGACATAGAAAAGCTCCTAAATAAACATTATCATCTGGTATAAGAGCTTTTACTTGTTTCTCGATAATTTTATAATATTCCATTTCACACCCCATACCACAAGTCCCAAATAATGCAATATTCTTTCCATGCAGTTCTGAAATATAATCTAACACTTCTATACTACAGCTTCCCCGATTTGTCCAAAATCCGATAAAATATGTTTCCCCTATATCAATAGGAGTGCTCCGTTCAAGACGCCGAATATCCTTTTGCCTACTCGGAATCCCCCGGTAAACTGCTTTTGCTACCTCTTCTGTATTTCCGGTTTTACTAACGAATAACACCTCATACTGCATGCCGATTCACCTTTCTAGTTTATAACACATTGCCTACTAACTCTTTAATTTTAATCTTAGTACGTAAATGAGAAAAGGTCAAATGAAGATTTCATTGTAAATATTAACAAAATATAAAATTTTATAGAATTCCATTCTATTATTTTGGAAAATCTAACCTATTTTTATGTTTTATAGTAGGAAGTAGTTTCCTTTTTTGGAAAAATATGTTATAATCACTCTGCATAAGTTCAGATAATAGGAGGAAAAAAAACAGATGATCTATCATATTCCATTTCAAATTTGCGGCTTAATTCTAGTGACTTTAATCCTTATTATGTTCTTTTGTCACAAAACGCTGCATCGTACAAATGAAGTGGCCTTTTCTGTTTTATTACTTAGTGTATTCCTCTGTATTACTATGGATATTACTTCTATCTTTATACTACAAAATCAACATAAAATTCCTTCGATTCTTACACACTTTATCTGTAAATTTTATCTTTTTACTATTATTGGTGTTTCTTATGCCTTATTCGCCTATACATTAGTTGAAATTTATCATAGACAAGAAAAGCTATTACAACTTTTTATCCTATATCTACTTCCTCTATTAACAGCCACTTGGATTTATATTACAAATCCAATTTATTCTTATATAAATGACAGAGAAATTTACACATATGGAATCTGTGTAAATATTACTTATGCAATTACATTCCTCTATTTACTAATTTGTCTAGGTTATGCCCTATACTTTCGCAGTCAAATCAATCCGAACTGTCTGTTCTCTATCCTCTTTTTTATTTTTTCTTGGATAGGGGCTGCTCTGCTTCAATTTTTGCATAATGAATGGCTATTAGTCGGTTTCGCTATGTCAGTAGGTATTGTATTTATGTATCTAAGATTAGAAAACCCGGATGAAAATTTAGATCTAGAAAGTGGTGCTTTTAATCCTCATGCTTTTGCTACTTATTTGCCCTATCTAGATCAAGGAGGTTCTACTTACTCTACTATAACTATTACAATTAATCATTACCAATTTATCTTAGAAGCTTTCGGTTATCAGAACTATAAACGGCTCCTTCGTGAAATTGTCATTTTTCTTTCACTGCAAGAAGGAGGGCGTGTTTTTCGTAGTGCAGAAAGTGATTTCTCTATTGTATTTGAACAAACGGAAGATATGAGCAAGGCACTTGCTGTTATTCGCCAACGTTTTACAGAACCATGGCATATTTCTTCCCTTATGATTGATTTATCTGTTAGTATTTACTATATGCCAGATTCACAGGTAATCTCGTCCATTGGTAATTCCTATGATTTAATCCGTGGATTTATCACAGAAAAACACAAAATGGGAAAATATACTTTAAATTGTATTGATTCTAATACATTAGAACGAAAACTTGTCATAGAAAAAACAATAAAAGCTCTTCATACTGCTTTAGCTCAACATACAGTACAGATCTTTTACCAGCCAATCTATTCAACAGAAAAAAATCGCTATACCTGTGCAGAAGCATTAATTTATATTCCTGATACAGAAGGACATTATATTTCTCCTGACTTTCTAATTCCTCTTGTTGAGCAAAATGGAATAATTATGGAATTAGGGAAAAATGTTTTTGAACAGGTATGTTCTTTTATCCATAAAAATGATTTAATCGCAAGAGAAATTGAATATATTGAAATTCATCTTTCTATTATTGAATGTATGAAAGAATCTTTAGCTGCAGATTTAAAACAAATTATGGATCGTTATGAAATTCCTTATTCTATGATCAACTTAAAAATCAAAGAAATGTCTGCTATTCATACCGAAAAAACACTGCTTCCTAATATGAAAAAACTACGAGAGCTTGGTGTTAGCTTTTCTTTAGGAGATTATACAAGAGGATATAATACACTTAGCTGTATTAGCAAACTTCCGATCCAAATTGTAAAACTTGACAAACGAATGGTATGGGATTATTTTGAAGATACAGATAATGTTGCTGCTATGAATCTCTTCCTTACCATTATGGTTCAACTTGGATTAAAAGTAGTTGCGGAAGGAATTGAAACACAAGAACAACTTCAAGAAATGTTACGACTCAAAATTGATTATGTACAAGGATATTTTTTTTCAAAGCCCCTTTCTGAACGAGATATTTTAGATGCATTAGATAAACAATTTTAAAAACACTATTTTTTATTACATCAAATAGTTAAAAATGAAAAGTAAATGAAAAAGAAAGAAGGAAAATTATGAACAGAGTAAAAAATGTAACGAAGCAAACAGATAACCGCTTTCTTAACCTTTATGAATTTCAAGCAGAACGAAGAAATGGAAAAATTGCACCCTATTTTGTTGCTTCTCGTGTTTCTCAAATCGAAGATCTAAAAGCTGTATCTCACAGTCACCGTTCCGATGGTGTTATTATCTATGCTATCTATGGTGAACAAAAGGATAAAATTGTTTTAATTCGTCAATTTCGTTATCCTATTAACGATTATATCTATGAATTTCCTGCTGGATTAGTAGAAAAAGGTGAAGATATGTTTGAAGCTGGAATAAGAGAAATCTATGAGGAAACTGGTCTTTCTTTTATTCCTAAAAAGGTTGACTCTGCCTACTCTAAGCCATTCTATACTACTGTAGGCATGACAGATGAATCTTGTGGTACAGTATATGGTTACTGTTCTGGAACCCCTTCTAATACTCATCAGGAAGATTCAGAAGATATTCAAATTGTATTAGCAGACAGAGAGGAATGTAAACGTATCCTAAAAGAAGAAAATGTTGCTATTATGTGTGCTTATATGTTAATGCACTTTATCCATAATACAGACAAGGATCCACTTTCTTTTTTAGAAGAACTATAAAATTAAACACAATATATAATTATAATAATAAATTTTTTTCTATATTTTTTTGTAAAAGATTAGGGATTGTTATATAAATTAATTAATGCAACTAATATAACAATCCCTACTTTACTCCATATCTAATACTCCTTTTATAATCTTTTATATCCAACTAAATAATACTATTCTTAACTATAAACGAATAAATGCAAAATATTGTACAATAATGTAGCTCCTAAAAAATCTATGCTATTTATAAATAACAGAAATCTTTCTAAATCTAATTTTCTAAAAATCTAAGCAAGGAATTCCCCAAGAATTTCCTCTACAATTCTCATCTCTTCTTCTGCAAGTTGTCGATTTTCTCCATTTCGTCCCTTCTCTAAATCCGCAGCAATTTGATTTAAAGAGCTTCTTAGGTTTTCAAGCTCGCTATCCTCTTCTTGTAAGACCTCTTTCCCTCTTCGAGGATTTTTCCGCAATTCTAGCAAAAGTTGTTCTGCCTGTTCCTTTGCAAAAGTATTTTCTGGTTGTTTATGGCGCTCCTTCTTCCGAAACATCGCAGCCAATTTTTCCGCTTGTCTTCCTTCCTTTTTCTCACTTCGCAAAGTTGCACTTTCTATTGATGGCGTTTTCCTCTCAACAACTTTCTCTTCCCTTACCTCTGACCGAAAAGTCTCTCTTTCATCCTCCTGTATTGTCTCTTCTGCCAAATTTTCCATAGTTTCTATTGTAAAATGCTTTTTCCTATCCAATACAGCCGAATAATAATTTTGCAAATAATCCACAATTCCAGCTTCTAATACCGTTTGTCTTCCTCGCACATCAAAAATACAGTTTATGTATACTAATAAAGTTGCCATTCCAATAGCAGAAGCACTATAAATACCTGTCAACTCTAATGGCATCCCATATGCATATGTATAACTTGCTACTAAACCTCCTAATAAAAGACACAGGAAAAAAGCTTGTCCCGATATCTTTTGTATCCCACCTAATGTTAGTCCCATAAAACGGTACCCATAAAGATTTCTTACAAGAAATGCCTCTACATTACTGATCCCTTTACTCAATTGATAGCAAGTCTCATACTTCTCTTTCATCTGTTTCAATAACTTTTTCTTTGGTTCTTTTGTATATTGTACATCCTTTAATAATCCGGAATAAATGCTTGCAAGCCACAAACGGCTTATCACTCCTATAGCACAAACTCCTAACATCACATATAAAACCCAGTATCCACTAATTGCACGTTCCAACATAACAAATATCCCCTTTCTCTCTTTTCTAAACGAAACAAAATAAAGATGCGTCTTTGACATTTTTTGCTGATACTATACCAATTCGATCCTACTTATGCAGTTACCGGTCAATGCATAAGTCAGCTTGCGTCAAAAACAAATTTTTCTCAGGTACGCTTTGCATTATACACATGTTTTTTCATTTTGAAAAGTTGAGAATGGAAATATTTAGTTGACAAAACCTGCTAATTTTCGTGCTTTAAGAAGCTAAATTCTTAACCATTTCAACTATAAGATTTACAGAATGAATAATTGCTTGTTTTTCGAACTCTGCATAATCCATGCTTGCACTATTATCTGCCTTATCTGATATTGCCCGTACAATCAAAAAAGGAATCTGATTTAAATAAGCTACCTGTGCAATTGCTGCCCCCTCCATCTCGGTACAATAACCCCCAAAGTATTTTACAATCCACTCCTTATCCGATCGATTTGAAATAAACTGATCTCCACTTACTACTCTTCCCACATGAACTCCAACTTCTGGATTTACTCTTTTACAACAAACCTTTGCCAATTCAATTAACTGGGAATCTGCCTCAAAAGCTGATGTTTCCATCCTAGGAATCTCACCAAACCGATAACCAAATCCAGTCGCATCCATATCATGTTGCATTGTATCAGAAGATAAAACAATATCTCCAATATTAATTTCATTTGATAATGCTCCTGCAATTCCTGTATTAATCATTGCATCCACTTGAAAACGATCTACCAAAATCTGTGCGCAAACTGCAGCATTTACCTTTCCAATTCCAGAACGAACCACTACCACCTGTTTCCCTTCTAATATTCCCTGGCAAAACTCCATAGAAGCACACTGCATGATCTTTTCTATCTGCATCTTCTTTTTAAGAGCAGCTACTTCCTCTTCCATTGCTCCAATAATTCCTAACATCACTATTCCTCCTTCTATAAAATTTCATTTTATATTTCTCAATATTTTCTAATATTAAAAGAAATCATTTTACCTCTATCTATAATTTGTATTAAATAAATCATTTAAACATAATATTAATATTATATAAAATTCCTAATTTAATTACAACCTTAAATTATATTTACAATTTTAAAAAAACAAAATAAAATTAGTCTCCAATAAATTTATACAATTTTAGAATAAAACTTAATTGCAATATTTTTATCATTATTTATATATTTTTCTTCTCTTATCAATATTTGAATCATTTTTTCTTGACAAACCTCATATCTTAGAGATAGAATAAGCAAAACAATATGAATGGCATTTCATGCTTATACATAAAGAAAAGGAGTGTAATAGAATGAATTATAAAACCAAAGGGACTTGTGCAAGAGAAATTCGATTTTCAGTAACAGAAGAAAATACCTTAACAGCAGTTGAATTTATAGGAGGTTGCGCAGGAAATACACAAGGCGTTGCCAAATTAATTGAAGGTATGGATATTAATGAAGCAATTAACCGCTTAGAAGGAATTCAGTGTGGTTCAAAAGGAACTTCCTGTCCGGATCAGCTTTCAAAAGCATTAAGAGATTATCTAAAACAATAATCCATACATTTTCATTTTAATCAATTGCAACGTTCATAATAGCCCTCAAAAAAGCTCTATGGACGTTGTATTTATGTTTCGAAAGGTAATTAATTATGAAAGAGAAAAAAATAGTACTTACTGGTGGTGGAACAGCCGGACACGTTACTCCAAACATTGCCTTGCTTCCATCCCTAAAAAAAGCTGGCTACCAAATTTTTTACATTGGTTCTTATCAAGGCATCGAAAAAGGGTTAATTGAAGAACAAAAAATTCCATACTATGGAATTTCTTCAGGAAAACTTCGCCGTTACTTAGATATCAAAAATTTTTCTGATCCATTTCGAGTACTAAAAGGTTATCAGGAAGCAAAACACATTTTAAAACAATTAAAACCAGACATCCTCTTCTCTAAAGGTGGTTTTGTTTCTGTTCCAGTTGTATTAGCAGCCAGTCGTTGTCATATTCCAGTTATTATCCATGAATCTGATATGACGCCAGGGCTTGCTAACCGTTTATCTTTTCCATTTTCTTCAAAAATATGCTGCAATTTCCCAGAAACTGTAAAAATGCTGCCAGAAGGAAAAGCTGTCCTAACAGGTTCTCCTATTCGCAGTGAATTGCGTACTGGAAACCGAACGATAGGCTTGAATTTTGCTCATTTGAGTGGTGAAAAACCTGTTATCCTTGTTATGGGAGGAAGCCAGGGTGCATCCGCTATCAATAAAGCAGTTCGATCCATTCTGCCAAAATTACTAAACCAATTTCAAATCATTCATATCTGTGGAAAAGACAATCTCGAACCTTCTTTGCAAAATACAAAAGGCTATATCCAGTTTGAATATATAAAGGCAGAATTAAAAGATATTTTTGCTGCTACTGATCTTATGATTTCTCGTGCAGGGGCAAATTCTATCTGTGAAATTTTGGCTTTAAGAAAACCAAATATCCTAATTCCACTTTCTAAGGCTGCTAGTCGTGGAGACCAAATACTAAATGCACAGTCCTTTCAAAAGCAAGGCTTTAGTAACGTAATTGAAGAAGAAAACCTCACAGATGAGCTTCTTTACCAAACAGTAAAAAAAGTATATCAAAATCGTAAACAATATATAGAAGCAATGGAAAAAAGCGAATTAGCAGATTCTATCTCAATCATTACCTCATTAATTCAAGAATTATCTCAAAAAAACCATAAATAATTTAACTTATCTAATAAAATGCCTCCTTACTGACAACCATTTTCTTTCTAAAAATAATACAGTAAGGAGGACTGAATAAAATAAAAAATAATATCATTATTCTAAAAATTTTTTACTCTAAAAACTCTTTGTGATTTCTTTCAATACTTCATCTAAACTATATTCTGGTTCACTTCCACCTTCCATTCCAAGTTTAACTTTATCTTCCATATACCGTGGAATTAAATGTATATGAAAATGAAATACACTTTGCCCTGCTGCACTTCCATTATTTTGTAAAATATTCATTCCATCTGCTTTTAATGCTGCTATCATCTTAGCTCCAAATTGTTTTGCTAACTGATATGCTCTCTTTACAGTTTCTTCATCTAATTCAAATATATTTTCTGCATGTTTTTTTGGAAGTATTAATGCATGTCCTTTTGTCAAAGGTCCTGTATCCAAAATAATTCGAAACTCATCATCCTCATACAAAGTTCTTGTCGGAATTTCGCCATTCGCCAGTTTACAAAAAATACAATTATTAGCCATAAACCTCTTCTCCTTTTTTATCAATATTTACAAATTATTCATCTTATGATTTTTTCCAAAATTCATAGACAAACTTATTTTATACTCTATTTTACCCTGAAATCTTCTCTTTCGCAATCTATTCTTTTGTCAGATTATAGTCAACATTTTTCATCAAAAAAAGACAATGTGTCGAATTTTGTAAATTACTAATCCTTGTTGTAGTGAATTTCTCATGATAAACTTAACAGTGTTCAAGGAGGTTTATGCATATGATAACAACAAAAAACACATCATCGATTCAATTTCTGCCATCGCCAGATAGCACTTATGAAAATCGTTATAACAATCTGCAGGCAGAACAAACACAGATTCTTTCAAGAATCTCACACGATTTATTAAACTCATTAACATTATTAAATTGTTCTTATCAATTTATTGAATCCCAACATCCAGAAGCAGCTAACTTTAAATACTGGTCCGATTTAAAATCAGATACAAACTATATTCAACATTATCTAACTAGTCTGACCAAATATAACCAAGCTGCTACATTAAAAAAGCATCAATGTGATTTAATTCAAATTCTCAGGAAATCCATTCAAAATTGTTCTTCTCAATACCCTGAGATAACAAAATTCTTATCTTTTCAAAGCAACCTTTTGCATCTACCCTACTATGGAGATGATATAAGACTTACTGAAGCATTTTCACAACTTTTACTTAATGCTTTTGAAGCTATAAAGGAAAAAGAAACTATAAAAAAAGGAAAAATCATCGTGTTTGTCCAAAATGCTGAAGAATTTTGCGAAATTTATATTCAAGATAATGCAATTGGAATTAAAAAATCTTCCCTTCAGCATGTATGTGAACCACTATTTACAGAAAAAACTCAGCATGTTGGGCTTGGATTACCAATTTGTAAAAGAATTCTTTGTGCCCATAATGGTCATTTAAATATTGATAGCAAAATAGGCAGAGGAACTACTGTTACCCTCCGCCTACCAATTATGAAAAAGGAAATGTCTGATCAAACTGACGAAGCATACTAAAATCCCCTTTCGCTGTCATATCACCTTTCATAAAAGCTGCCTGAAAGCTGGAACGTCCTGCTATAATCTCTTCTAAAATATTACAGCTTAAACGAATTGTCATATCAGGATTTTCCAGCTTTCCATAATCACATTCCAAAGTTTCCATTTTTGTATTTAATAGAATCTGTTTTTTCTTATCAAGTAGTTCTATCTGACAGCTTGCCTGTAGTCCTGCTTTTTTATTATAAACACGTTTAAAATCTTCTAAATATGGTTTTTCAACATCTATTTTATTGCTTTCAATCATATTCTTATAAAATCCAGCAAGTTCTTCAATATCTGCCTTTTGTTTCTTAACATAAACATCATTTGAAGCATACTTGGATAATTGTTCACTTTCTTGTGGTGTAAAATCCATACTTTCCTTTAAGATATTTTGTTTAATTGCATAAGTACTGCTTGGTAATACTTTTATTTTCTGTGAAATACTTCTATACAAATCCTCCGCCTGCTTTTCAATAATTACCTTATAATCTTTATTAATCTCAAAAGCAACTGTATCTTCCACATAAGCACAAAGTCCTTTTGTACTTTTTCCTCCTAACATTTCCCATGCATTAACTAAAGAAAGTTGTGCTTCTCGTTCTCCATAGGTAGTTGACATTATAACTGGAACCATATAGATATTACTAATTTTTTCTTTATCACCATAAAACCAGCAAGAATCCAAAAACACTTGCATCCAGCCATTGATTCCAAGCCATTCTACAGTAGTTGCTAATACTACACCATCTGCTTCCTTTAACGTCTGTGGAAGTGCAGTAACTTCATTTTTAATTTCATGTAAATTATAGCGTGTAATATGAACACGAAGTTCTTCCAATACTTCTTCTATTGTATTTAATACATATAAAGTTGGATCATCTACCATTCCTCGTCCACCATAATAAATATTAACCTTCATCTACTTCACTCCCTTTCCTTTGATAAAACAATATTGCCAATAAAACTCCAATAATCAAGCCACCAATATGTGCAGCATTATCAATACCTGATGTTGTTATTCCTGTATATAAAATATAAACAATTAAAATCCCTAATCGAAAAGCTGTCATATCTTCTAACTTTCCACGATTTTTCACTACTACATAAAATAATGCTCCGATTACGCCAAAAATTGCACCAGAAGCTCCTGCTGCAACAGCATAACTAGCAGTCACAAAATTATATAAAAAGGAAAACATAGAAGCTCCTAATCCACTAATCAAATAGATTAAAATATATTTTCCTTTTCCTACTGCTCTTTCTAAATTATCCCCTAAAAGTAAAAGCGAAAACATATTACTAGATAAATGCTCAAACCCAAAATGTAGCCACATTGCTGTAAACAATCGATACATTTGTCCATCATTTACCATATATGGCACATACATTGCTCCATGTTCTACCATATAATAAGCATTTTTTGTATTTCCTCTTGCTTCTAACCAGAAAAAAATTAATATATTTAAAATTACAATACAACTATTGCATAATGAAATATATCGATTTTTCTTTCTTTGTGGCTTCTGTATTGGTGTTTCCAAAAGCATCCTTTCAAAATGTTCTCGTATTCCCATAAAATCAGCCGGCTGATTCTCATAAATCATTAATCGGTTGCAAAGCATATCCACAATCCAAACTGCCTCCCCTAAATCAGCAAATTCTCTTGCTTTTTTTATATCTACAGTAAATATTACAGACAAAAGGCAAATTTGAAAATATCCTTTATTAAAAAATTCCTCCTGAATCTGCCTAACAATTTTCTGATAAGAATACCTATCAAAAAACATGCCTTCTCTAGCATCACACACATGAAATACATAAACTTTATCTGAAAACACTCGATAGAACATTTTCATTCTTGGTATATTGGACTCAATTTTATTAAACTGTGCACTTTCCAACATACTCTCGAAACGTTGCACAACCATGTACTTTTCCTCTCCTCATTTGACATTTTCTGTTCCAATTAGTTTGGTTTTTTAATCCGAAATCTAATTATCCCTTTAATCAACCTTACCATGTCTGAACTTTGATGTCAACGCTTTAGCGAAAAATGTAGTGCAGTATTCCAAGTACAACTTCGCTTTCTAAAGGAAGTTCCACTGTTTCATTAGGAAACAACCGTTTTCCATTGATTATTACACCATTTGTAGAATTTCTATCAGTAATTGTATAATGTTCTTCTTCTTTTTGAATACTACAATGAATTCGACTAATCCCTTCATGTGAGATTACCACCTGATTTAAAGAAGGTATTTTTCCAATAGAACAAGGATATTGTGTTATCTCAATAGAAGGATACTCCTCTTGGCAAGAAAAAAGTATTCTATGTTCCTCTTCCACTAAATAGCCAAGTAATACAGTTTTTTCATATTCTGTTTCGCTTGGATTATTATTTTTTTCTATTTTATAACAATCAAATCTTGTCTTATCTTGTGTTTCTTGTTGTGTTTTGGGTTGTACTTTCAGTTGTGCTTCTTGTTCTTTCTTTGAAAAATTTGTTTTTGAAATCTGTTTTCTACTTTTCAAATCGTTCTCTTGTCTATTCTTATCAAATGGATAAATCACTTCCTTTGTAACTAACTTCGTTTTTTCTTTCCATTGTCTTTTTATTATAATCCATATAAAAAATGTTATCAGTGTTAACCCTACCCCAAATGCTGCCATATAAATAGAGTCTATTTTTCCAAATAAACGAAATCTATCCAAAATTCCTTCGGATGCTGCTAACCACAAAGCTGCTGTTAATAAACAGCCTCCTCCTATTATATAACAAGAAATACGTCTTGCTTTTTCTATATCAAAACTACTTTCTTCTACCTCTTCTTCCATTATCTCACTTTGAATTCTTGGTTCTGTTACTAATCGAACTTCAGAATTTTTCTGTTGTTTTGCTTCTTCCAGTCCTGTTGTTTTACTAATTTCTTTCTTTATTGTTTCATTTGTTTTTTCTTCAACTGCCTTTTCTATTTTTTCTTTCTTAAAAATACACTCTTCTATTTTCGTAAATGTAAAATTTTCTTGCATTGCTGCCTGATAGCAAGCATAAGCAAGTGAAACAGCTTCTTTATCCTGATAATCTACATATTCAATTACAAATTGTAATAGTTTTCTCAACTTTTCAGAAAACTTTTTCCCATCTTCTTCGTAATAGCAAAATAACAAGTTCCACTCTGGCAGTGTAGTATAAATTAATTCTTCAGAAAGACATATTCCATCTGGTTCTAACATATATTCATGAAATTGTTTTAAAATTTCTCCAATTGTATTAATTAAAAGTCGAATTTTTGGAACATCCAAACTTCCCTTTTTTACAATACTTCCTAAAGAATGTTTAGAAGAAATATCATAATAATATTCTTTATAACCATTCATCCGTTCTATTCTTACCGGAAGCAGACCTTTAATCTCATTCTGAAGTAACATATGATCTGCCATTTTTTCTTCTCTCTGTTCTGTACAAAGAATTAAATAATTCGCTTTTCCACTACGTTCAAATCTACTTACCATGTTCTCCCTTTGCCTGTACCAGCTCCTCCTTTACTTTTTCTTTTACTGTTTGTATCCGACGAATATTTCGAACAAAATCAGCTGTATTTCGTTCTTCACAAACTGCCTCAGCATATACTTGTCCCTTTATATAGACCACCTTTTCTTTTTCTTTTAAATTTATTGAAATTTTTCTTTCTTTTCCATCTATAATTCCAGCTAAAAGTCTTTTCTGTGCATAAGTAAAAAGTTCTTCCCTAGAAGGACGAACACATCGAATCATTCCTGTATCCTCTATTACTCCACCATGTACTGCTTCTAATGCTGTTCCATAACACACCGCTTTTTGTACCACAACATCATGCGCATAAAAGGTTAAAAATAACAAAAATACAAGAGTTGAAAACAAAATTGGAAAAACTAATGCTGCTTCTATCGTATAAGAAGCCTTCCACCTTCCCCATATTTTCATCCCAAAATCCTCCCAATTAAACAAGCAACCCATAAAAAAGGAATAAATGGAACCTCCGTTTTTCTTCCTGCTTTTCGAAGCAATAAAAGTCCTCCGCAAAATACACTGCATAAAAACATTCCAAACAACAATATAACAAGTGTTTCCCAAATTCCTAACCAAAGTCCCATTATTAATACTATGACACCATCTCCAATCCCAATTTGCCAATGTGATATCCAACCAAATCCTAAAAGAAATATTCCAGGTAAAATTGATACTCCCCATTCTAACAAATAAATCTGTTTATTATCTATTAAAATTCTCCCCAATATGGCTAACATCCCTGACAAAAGAAGAAATTTTCTACTAACACTTAACGTTTTTTTATCCTGCCATGCTGCAATACTTAAAATTCCTAAAAAAACTATTCTAAACACCCCTGCTGCCATTTTTGTACTCCTTAAAATCTTTAACTTCCATTTTGTATACATCTTTTACATTTGCTTCGCTCTCCTACCTGAGAAATTGGTATTTCTGTCATAGTCCTTTTTAATCCTGAACATTTTAAATCACAATGATAGCGATCTCCTGTTTTTGTAATAAGTACTTTCTCCTCTCCATTTGTTATATGATTTCTAGAACAACGCTCACAAGCATAATATTTTCCACCATTTTGATTCCTTATATACTCCAAATTATAGAAAGAAACTTCATCAATACTAAGTTTTAAATGTGTACAATTTGTATTTGTATGATATACTTTTCCTGTTTCTGTAATATACACCATTTCCTCTTTTGTTTTATCTTCTGTTTTTTCTATTTTCTTTTCAAACCCTGTCCATGCTTTAATTCGGCAACGAGAAACTAGATGAATTCCCTTTCCTTCTCCAGGCAGATAAGGAATCTTTACTATATAATGTAATATCAAATCAATCACACCATTTTCAGAAAACATATCTTCTGCTGCAATCCAAATTCCATTCTTTCCATTTAAAATAGAATAGTGTTCTAACCAGTCCTCTCCTGCATAATCTCTTATCAATTTCCATGCATAAGTACTATTTAAACCATATTGTACTAGTTCTTTTATTCCAGGTTCTTTCTGTATCACCTCTTGTTCCGTTTCTAAAGCAAGCTGCCCTATCTGTTCATAAACATAGGCATATCCTGCAAGTCTACGTCCTGCCATATCTAATGCCTCCTGCAATTTAATCTGCAATCCCATTATCATCATAAGATAGCTAAACGCTGCTACAAGAAAAACCACCATAGGCATAACAAATGCTGCTTCTACTGTTAGACTTCCTCTAACCTGCCAAGAGGCAAAAAAAGATGTTTTTTCTGAAAAAATTTTTTTTCGTACTTGGAGAGGAAATTCGATTTTATAATTAAAAAATAGATGGCATAGAATTAAATAATCATTATCTTTCAGAAAAAACACCCTTTTTTACCTCCTAAAATAATCATTCCTGTTAATAAGTATCTCCATAAATTGTTTGTATACTATATCCTCCTATTTCTCCTAAATTAGAAAACGGACTAATATTTAAAAAAAGAGGTTGTGCAAAAAAATCCGTTTTTATCTGCAAAGCATAAATACATCGATCCATACGAAATCCTTCCCATCCATTATTACGCATATTTCCTTGTAACAAATCCATAATTCGATATAACTTTTGGCTTTGATCCTCTTTTATCATTAATACATGCATATACTCCCGATAACTAAGTCCCCCTGTATCATTGGTAGCAGAATCCCCTAAGTTTCCTAAGTTCTTTAATTCAGAAAGTTTTGTTTTCCAATTTGATTTTGTTTTTAAAAAGGCTACTTTTCCTCCATTGACTAAATTTCGCACATCTACTAATGCTTCCCCATAAGCCCAAGCAGCCAAAAGTAAAAGTTGTGTTACTCGAACCAATCCCATCATTCCAGTAAAACCTACTATTCCCATAGCAATTACTTGAGCCTGCGAGCTGGATTCTGTATCAGATAAAAGATAAATTAAATTCATCCCTGTTCGCAATAATACCATTTCTTGTATCGTCTTTTCGAGATTCTTTCGATCTGAAAATTCTCCACATAATACATACTCTGCTTCGTAAGCAAGTACATGTTTCCATTCTTCTGTATCCTCTTTAATATTTGTAACGTTATTAAAATACTGAAGTACATATTCATCTGTCAATAATGTTTCTTTTCCAATAGCAAAAAGTTCTTCTGCTAAATGATCTGCACGAAGTAATTCCCTAAAAAAATCCCATATTCCTGTTTCTTTTCCATATTCTATACTAGGAAGTTCTTCTTTTTTCAAATTAGCAGATGAAATTTCTTTTCCTTTCATTACAAATCCTACCATTCCTTGATCTAGTAATCCTTTTATTGTCTGAAATATTCCAACCTCTGATTTTCCTTGGTAATGATTATCAAACAAAATTTTCACTTGTGACATTCCACATCGATTAAGATTTGTGCTCTGTTCTTCTAATGCAGTAAGTAACTGGCTTTCATCTGAACCAGCTGATTTTATCAGTCCCATTGTTTGTGTTACAATTTCCTTACAATCCCGCAAAGGATTTTCTGCTGCCTCTATCTGATAAATATCTCCCTCTCCACCGGAAAATCTTCTGATATCTGCTGTTTGTTTTTCAATTGCTTCTGTTATTTCGATTCGTACTTCTTCCTCTTTTCCTTCTAAAAGTTCCTTCCGAAGCTCTGTTAATTTCTCAGATACCTCTTGTGTCTTTTCTTTATAAATGTCCTCTTGTTCTACTGCTATTTTTGCTGTCTTTTGCATTTTTTCCTGCTGATCTAGTATAGCCTTTCGTAAACTCGCAATCTGCCTTTTATAATATTGTATAGAATCCCATGCCTCTTCCTCTTCTTCCTCTGTATCTGCATCCTCATATTCCTTTCGTGCAGAATCTAATCTCTCTATTAAGTCTCTTAATTCTTCTATTCTTTCTTCCAAATCTTTCTGAAATTCCTTTAATTCTTCTACCTTTTCATAAATTTTTTGAACTGCCTTATCAACTTTACTTACCTTATCTGACATCCGACTAATACCATTAAAAAATTTTGTTAAAAGTTCACATTGATTACTTAATTCTAATCTTCCTAATACATCTTCTAAAAGATTTATTGGAATATCTCCTATTACTGTTTCACATATCTGTTCTTCCAAAGCTTTTCCTTCTTTATCTGTTGCATAAATTACTGTTTCTGTTGTTACTTCACCTAATTTCGAACGATAGAAATCATGCCCCGTATAATCATGATAATTACAATCTGCATTATAAGAAACATAATCTCTATATTGATTTAAATATGCTTCTTTTTCTCCTGTTCCATAACTAGACTCTAAAAACAGTAATGCATACTTTTCAAATAGTGGTGCTGCATAATCTGCAAATAGAGATTCTAAACCAAGTGCTGCTGCTGACTGGCAGCGAATATGAATTCCTGCCAGTCTTGCTGATTCCACTGTTGTTATCATTACAGCTAATAAAATCATAAGAATTAAACTAAAATATATTGTCACAGATGCCTTTTTTCTCATGTATTCCCCCCGTCTGCTTTAATAAATTCCTGCTGACTGTTTCTGAATCTGTTCAAAAATACTATTTACCAGTGAACGAAGTTGATTTTTAAAAATTAATACAAGTCCAATCAGTACTACAAGAATTAAAATAATTTCCACTACTCCAACTCCATCCTCTTCCTCCCAAAATTTCTTTATTATTCCAAACATCTTCTATCCCTCCCTATTTTTTCTTCTTTTTAAACTTAGCCCCTTAAAAAATCTTTTATAACCAACAAATATTTTAGAATCTGCCTTTGTAACACAAAATTTAATCATATTAAAATGTCAGCAATGCTGGCACCATACAAATTACAAGTACAATTAACAGCATAAAAAACATAGGAATTAATAATTTAGAAGAAGCTTCTTCCCCTGCCATCAATGCTCTTCCTTTACGAATTTCAAAACTTTCTACCACCTCTGCTTCCAAAAGACTTGTCAATCCTACACTTCCTTTTCGTAAATTCTGTTCTAATAAATTACCCAATTTTCTATATGGTCTTAATCCAATTCGTCTACCAAAATTTCGATAAGCAGCTCCTTCTGTTACACCCTGTTTTAGCTCATAATATGTTACTTGCATCTCTTGTTCTGCTGCTCCTAGACGTTGTTTTTTCATGTTATCTTCCACTATTCGCTCCCAAGCCAGCCGAATACTCATACCAGCTCCTATCAGCAATGTCAGTTTTGATACAATCGCCGAATATTCTCGTATCAGTTCCTCCTGGCGTCTTTTTTTTTGTTTTGGTATTTCATAATCCATAGCAACCCATAATCCTACAGCAGCAGCAACTCCTAAAAACCCTAAAGAATATCCACTTTCCCGTAACGAAGTATAATATGTCACCTTTTGCTCTTTTACTATTTTTGGCAGTGTAACTATAGGATTTTCCAAATCCTTTTTATCCTCTATAGAAATTTGTTTTCCTACTTCATCAATCCAAATTCCCTCCACTTCCCTTTTTGGATATACTTGCACAGAAAAATAAAATATATCCTGATAATCCCCATAACTAACTTCAGCAGTTAGATACACTATACATGGTTCGGAAAGCTCTTTATTTTTTACTTCTCCATCTACAGTTATTATCTCCCAAGTATCACTCATCCATTGAATGGTACATCCCATATCTTCTAATCGCTCTGGTAAATATAGCGACTCATAAACCTCATCTAAAGATGAATTTTCGCCAACAATAATTGTACGAAGTCTTTCATAAATCAAAAAAAATTGTTCTTCTGCTTGTTCACGTGTAGGTTTTCTTTCTTCAATGGCTATTTCTAGACTATAGGTTTCTGACTCTATTTCTCCTTCTACATATAATGTATATTGTTGTGTACCTCTACCAGTTTCATTTCTGCTTAGAGTAGATACAATTTCTTCCTGTTCTGTCAACCCCTTGATTGTAAGAAATCCAGCAAATAAAAACCCTCCTCCAGCCAAAAGAAAAGATATAGTCATCTTCTTCTCCCAATACTTTTTCCTTCTTTGACCCGCCTGTTGCAAAGGAAATAGATAACATAATTCTTCTTCTTTCTTTTCAGAAAGAGGAATCTTTTCCAACATACCTTTCCGATTTTTTCTTAACCAAATTACACTACCTATACAAATTATTGCTACCAAAAACTCTAACACTGCTTCCACTATTCGGTAATCCATTTTTCTTCTCCATCTTGTATAAAACTATACTTTTATTGCCATAATCTTCTCTCCTAACCAAAGAGATGCTATATATCCTATTAAACATCCACTCATTACAACCTGACCAACAAAGCTTTCATATAATACTTTCATAAATTCTCCATTTCCAAGTCTCAAATAAGCTATCATAGCAATCGGAACGATACTCATAATTCGTTGCTCTAGTTTTTTTCCTTGAATCATAACCAAGATTTCTCGTTCCACTTCAATCTTTTGACTAATTGTTTCTGCTGCTGCATCCATAATTGAAATTAATTTTCCCCCACTTCGATTTGCCATAGAGAAAACTTGAGAAAAATTCTGAATATCCTCTAATCCACTTCGAATAGCAAACTCTTCTACTACTTCTTCCACTGTTCGACTAACATGCATCTGTTTTAACATATAATCAAATTCTTGTACAATTAGTGCATGTTCTCCATGCAACAAATTTAATTCTGTATATGCCTCTCGAAATGCATTTTCAATTGCATAACCAGTATGAAGTGATGCAGTTAATACAGTTAAGGCATCTTTAAACTCCAGTTTCAATTTTTCTAGGCGTTTTTCCGTCTCTTTTTTTTGAACTAATTTATAATAAGGAAATAAAAATAGAATCATGATACCAGAAAACCAGATACTATTATAGAATAAATATCCAATGATAGTTACAAGAACAAAATAAAGAACTCCATAGCTTAACCATTCTTTTAGTGTAAATTTATAACTTTTATAGTAAAACTCTGCTGTATCTTTCGTTAATTTTCCAACACATCTTTCTCTAATGACAAAATTGTTTATCCAATGTCTTTTTTCATTTTTCTTTATCTCTTCTTTCCTTTTTTCTTTTTTTATCTTTTTCTTTTTTACTTGTTCCAACAAATTCCAGCTGCCAGAAGTTTTTTTCTCATTTTGAGCCTTTCTTTGCTTCCCCTCCATTCCCCTTGTATCCTTCCCTTCTCCTGTCCAGTTTCTACAAACTGATACAATGGATGAATCTGAATTTCTCCATTTTCATATCCGGTCAATTCTACTATTTCCAAAACTTTTCTAGAACGATCTCTCAATCTTCCTAGAAAAACCAAAATATCAATCGCAGAAGCAATCTGTGCACGTATTGCAGAAATTGGCATCTCCACTCCCATCAATACCATAATTTCCAAACGACTCAACATATCCTGTGGACTATTTCCATGTCCTGTACTTAAAGAACCATCATGACCTGTATTCATTGCCTGTAAAAGATCTAATGCTTCCTCGCCACGCACTTCTCCAACAATAATTCGATCTGGTCTCATACGTAAACTAGATCGTATTAAATCACGAATTGTAATTTCATTTTCTCCTTCTACATTTTTATTTCGTGTTTCTAATCGTACTAAATTTTCCACAGAAGATAATCTTAGTTCTGCGCTATCTTCTATTGTTACCACACGTTCTTTTTTAATATAATTAGAAATTGCATTTAAAAAAGTAGTTTTTCCAGAACCAGTTCCACCACATACAAAAATATTATAACCTGCTCGTACTAAATCGGAGAATAAATTTGCCAATTCTTCATTCAATGCACCCCATTCAATTAAATCTTGCATTGTAATCGGATGCTCTGGAAATTTTCGAATTGTTAAAATAGGTCCATTAATTGCAATTGGATTTAAGACAATATTTACACGAGAGCCATCTTCTAAGCGAGAATCTACAATAGGAGTAGCTTCATTAATCCGTCTGTTTGTACGAGCAACTATCTGTTGAATCACATCTGATAAACGTTCTTTTGATAAAAAACGAGCTTCTAATTTCCGAATCTGCCCTTTTTCTTCTACAAATATCGTATCATAACCATTTACCATAATTTCAGTAATTTCTGGATTCTCCAATAAATCTTGTAGTACATCCATTCGTCGTAAAGAGTCAAAAATTGACTTACGAAGCTGAATTCTTGTCTTAAGAGGTAGATAAGTTTTTTTGCTTTCTTGTATTAAAATTTCATCAATACAATCATATATTTCCTCATCTGTTGCCTCTTTTGTATGATCCAATCGTTCCAAAACCTGCTGTCGCAATGTTTCCATTCCCATCCAACTTCCTCCTACTTACCTGAAATTTCTTTATTCTATCAATCCTCGTACCCATTTCAAATAAGTTTCATTTTTTACTATATTCCAAATATCACTTGTACTTGTTTCTATTAATGGCTCCATTTTTACTTGCAAAATTCGTTCCTTTAACTCTCCATAGCCAGAAGCTATTAATGCCTCCATTCCTTCAGAAAGTTTTGCCTGTGAAATAAGATCTTCTTTTACTGGCATAAAAATTTTATTACATAAATTCAAAATTCGTCCAATTCCTCTTGCCGCATCTCCAATATCTAGTACAATCTCTTCGTATCCAGCTTTTTCTGCTATCAATTTAAGAAATGCTTCCCATTCCTGTCCATCCACAGATTTTATATCTTCTTCATAAAAAGCTGGTGGAATATAAAAAAAATTATCTATCTGTTGAATAATTCCAAAAATTCGCTCCAAACTACATTCTCTTTGTTGCCTAAAATAATAAAGTGCATCTGTAATATCGGCTGCCTCGTTCTCTTTTATAAAACGGCTAAATCCTGATTGTCCTTCTAAATTTAAGTATAAAACTCGCTTCTGACTTCCATAAAGTCCTGCTAAAGCAAGACTAAAACTGGTTTTTCCACAGCCTTTTACTGGAGAATAAATCCCCAGTATTTGGCATTGTTTTACTCCTACTATGGCAGAAACCGCCTGCATTGAACCCATATAATATTGCATCACTTCTCGCATAATACCAGATGCTGCTTGATATTTTACAATAGAAGGATATTCCCCAAATACACCAACTAATTCCCCTTGCGAAAGTAAAACAATATTCTCTATTCCTAAATCTTGTATTATTGCATCCATTAATTCTACAGAAATCAAGAGCATAGTAGGCGGATTCTTTTGCGCTGCTTCTAAAAATACTTCTAAATTGGTATATGCCTGCACTTCAAATGGTATCTGCTTACATTCATTTAGATAGCGCATTAACTTTCTAACATATTCTTCTTCTGTATCACAAATAGCTAATATTCGTTTCATCCCACTTCCCCATTTACTTTTTTTCTTTCATACAAATTATTCCCTATTTTAAATATTTCAATTATCTAATCATCTCCCACTTTCCTCCTTTCTCTTTTATCTTCTGTCAGTTATGTAATTTTGTATGACTTTATACTATCTTTGATTGTTTAAAACTTTTTTAGCATTTTAATCCTGATAGTATAAAAGCATAAAACAGTATCGGGTGATATTTAAAACAATGCAATGAAATAGCCTTATTTATTATGGAAAAAATATATGAGTATACTAATAAGTATTGCTATCGAAAAATGAAATTTTTTTCTCTTTTTTATCTTAGCGACTATTCCTATAAAAGCTCCTGCTATTAATGCCATCATACAGCATAAGATAATTTCCTTTGCTCCAAGAACCGTCCCCAGAACAGATAACAATTTTACATCACCTGCTCCGATTCCACCTGCCATCCAGACCAGTCCCATAAGAAAAATCGGACAAAATGCTCCGTTTACCAGATAAAGCAATTTTTGTATTAAAGTTTCCTCTGCCCATAGTATTTGTATTAAAATTGCAATAAAATAACCAAATAAAATTAACCGATTTGGTATTCGAAAACTATGCCAGTCAAACCAAACTGCTAAAATAGAAAATCCTATGCAAAACACAATTACATATCCTGTCATATTTTTATTACTATCTTTTTGGGAAAATTTTGATTCCTAAGTTTATTTTAGAAATAATTTAATTAGATAATTGATAAGTGCAGTATAGTACAGAAAATATAATTTGTAAAGTGGTTTTTTAACCAATAGTTAATATTCGTTACTAAAAGTCTACTAATAAATAATTATTCTATAATCTTTTTTTAAAAAATTGATTTTGTGGAAAAATTTTTAAAGTTTCCTCAGTTCGTTATAATCACATTTTGGGCAATATAGCATTTTATAATTATTATCTTTTTTATAAAAACTCTTATTTTGTAAAATTGAAATAATAGAATTTCCTTTTTTTGATAAAGAATACTCTAGATGTGGTGGTATTTTATCACAAAATTTCCGTAATATAATTTCATTATTAATTCTTTTAAAACAATAGTTAAAGCCACATCTGTAATATTTCCTGTTTTTTTCAAAATTCATTATATCTTAGAACTTTCTTTGTTGCAAGTTCAACGAATACGCCGGAGAAGGATACGGTGTAGCACCAATATTTACATTCCACTATGTTTCTATTTCAACACAAGTTGTTCACTTGTTATGGAATGTTGTTCCGTCATTTACATTCCACTATGTTTCTATTTCAACGATTTCCAGATATGCAGATATTTAATCTGCCTTCCTCGCTCCCTCCTATGGTCAAGCGACAGAGATATTACGAATCTCTGAATGCTGCAACTTAGGCATTGATATCCTTGTAAAAAAAGTGTCAACCAATATTGACAATATCACTTATATCTTTTGGTATGATATAATATCCTACTGCATTAATGATGTGCTAGGGTTGTCGTAGTTCCCTTATATCTTTTTTTAATGAGTTAGGAGAGCTTAAAATTATCAGCCCTGACGATTAAAAAATTTATAATAAAAAACCTCCCATTTTTCAGGAAAATGCGAGATAATAGAATTGACCAA
>CAJTXA010000029.1 GCA_910579865.1 uncultured Lachnospiraceae bacterium | reverse complement strand
GCGTGATATAAGCAGAAACGGCAAGAACCTTGAAAAATCAATGGTTTTTGCCGTTTTCTATAAAGGCTTGTAAGAAGTTATAAGACGATTTTCGTCTATAAAATCAATAAAAAATATAGTTTATAAATAAAAAAGGAAGAGAAAAGATGAAAAATTCATATTGCTTTTTTGAAAATAGGGAGTGTAGTTACTTTCCTTGTCATAAGGGATTAGATAATTTTAATTGTTTATTTTGTTATTGTCCTCTTTATTTAAAAGAAGATTGTCCAGGAAATCCACAATATATGGAAAAGAATAGAAAAAAAATAAAAATTTGTACGAATTGCACATTTCCTCACCAACCTGAAAATTATATTAAAATTGTTCAGATTTTAAAGGAATAAAATTTTGTATTATTTTTATGGTATGATTGGATAAAAAATAGATAGGAAAATAATTTTTTGAAAAAGATAAAAGAAAAAGTTGACAAGAGAACAATGTTTTGTTATATTAAAAACATAACAAAACATTGTTTTATTTTGTGAGAATAGTTTTTAGAATGTGTTATCTATTGTTTTGAAATGTAGGAGGTGTTTTTTTGACAATATCAAAGAAGGAACTATTAAAGTTGACAGGGATATCTTATGGACAATTGTATCGCTGGAAAAGAGAAGGATTGATTCCAGAAGAGTGGTTTATGAAACAATCTTCCTTTACTGGACAGGAAACTTTTTTACCAAAAGATCTGGTTTTAGAAAGAATTCGTTTTATATTAGAGAAAAAAGATTCTTGTTCGTTAGAAGAGATTCGAGAACTGTTAGCGACAACACTAGACGGAAAAGAGATAACTTGGGAAAGATTATTAGAGTTAGAAAAAGTAGATTCAGAAGTTGCGTTATTGGTAAAGAAAGAGGAGTATTCTTATCTAGAAGTCGGATGGATTTTGGCACTCTCTGATTATCGAAAGAAATATCAGTTGCCAATAGAGCAAATATGTGATTTGTGTCATAGTACAAAAGGACTGTTAAATCAGATGGGAAAGGAAGGAAAGCAATTTTTGATTTTTCAGATAGAACAAAAGTGTTATGGAATTCTTTGTTATGAAAGCAGTCGGATTGTAGCGGAGGAGCGAATTGGTCAGATGGAATCTTATTTGGTAAATCAATTAGCAAATCAAGTAAAAGAAAAATTTTTATAAGGAGGAATGAAAAATGGGACAGGAAGTAAAGTATACAGAGAGTGATTTAAAGTGTCATATAGAGGGAATTCAAACGATAAAGGGAGGAGAATTTCATTCGGTTAAAGTATCAGGAGTGGTAACAATTAATGGAGATGTGATAACGAATAAAATGCGTCTAGAAGGAGTAAGTACAGTAAAAGGGGTAGTAAAAGCGGCGTCTCTTCATGTCAATGGTGTTACTAATATTTCAAATGAGATTATTAGTAATGAAGTAAAGGTAGAGGCAGTTATGAATCTTTCTGGAAATTTGAAAGCAAAAAAGTTAGATATTCAAGGGGTAATTCGAAGTAGAGGAGATAAAGTAGAGGCAGAAAGTATTACTTGTAAGGGAATGTTAGATTTTGGAGGAGAAATTAGTGCTGATTTTGTAAAAGCAGAGGGAATTATTCGGGCAGATGAAATTTGCGGCGATGAGATTTGGATTGAATCGGTATCAATTGAACCATATCAATGGATAAAAAAAGGAATTCGCAGTTTAATTGGATTAGATGATGGAGGAAAAGAGAATTTTTCTCAGGTTGATTTGATTGAAGGGACTACAATTACATTAAAAAATGTACGTGCAAAAGAAGTAAATGGACATAATATTACAATTGGGGATAATTGTACAATTGATAGGGTGGATTGTAATGGAACATTATGTGTAAGTCGTAGTGCAACAATTAAAGAAATTACAGGGGAACATACATTTGTAGAGAAGGAATCATAAAGAACAAGAAATTGATATAAGTAGTGATGATTATAAAGATAGTAAGAATAGATTTCCGCAATTGATAAAATATATAATGTCAGATAATTTCCTAATTGATAAATTATTTTATATATAGCGGAAGAGAATCAGAAGATAGTAAAGTTGTATTTAAAGATAAAATTTATAAACGTCAAATTTCTTTTATATAGAAATTGGCGTTTTTATTTTTATAGAAAAAATATGGAAATATAATGGAGTGATATAACAGATTATAATTCGAGATGAATTATTATATTTTTATGGAAAAAGAAGTGTTTATATGGTAATATATAAAAACAAAGAGTATAGGAGGTGGGATAATGAATAAGAAGCAGAAGATACATATTCTGCATCTAATACTTCTTATATTGATGGTAGTGATCTTTGTTTTTGCTGGTATAACAAAAGAAACAGAGAAAAGAGCTTATTGTAACGGAGAAGTGATGCAGCTATCAGAAGGATGGACTTTATCTGATGAAAGAAAGATTCATGTTCCAGTCCAGCTTAGCAATTACCTATCTCAAAAGATAGAAATTACACGAACGTTAGAAGAGGTAGACAAAGCGGATTCACTGGTAATTTTTTCTAGACATACTGTTTTGGAGGTATATATTGAGGAGGAAAAGATTTATGAATTTGGAGAAAATTTGAAATTTTTTCATATTCCTGTCACAAATTGGAATGTAATACCAATGAAGGAAGATTATAGTGGAAAAAAGCTTACCATCGTAAATACCGCAAAGTCAGATCCTCATCGTGGGAATATTGGAATAATTTATCTAGGAGATAAGATGGCAATTTTTATACAAATTGTAAAAGAGAATTTAGCAGCATTACTTTGTGTCTCCTTGATTTTTAGTCTCTCTTTTGTAGTAATTATTTTGTGGCTTGTGACAAGAAAAAGAAAGGTTTTTAATCAAGTTTTTTATCTAGCAATCTTTGGAATATTTTTATCATTATGGGAATTTTTAAATGCCAGAATACCACAGCTTGTTTTTGGAAGAGTAGAGTTTTTTAGCTTAATGACATTTGAAATATTGTTATTTATGCCAATCCCATTTGTAATGTTTTATAGTGAGTTTTCATGGGAAGATAATCATGAAATAGAATGGGTATCTTTGATTCCATGCTTGAATTTTTTGTTTTGTAATTTATTACAGATTTTAAGATTAATGGATGTTTCACAGACGATTCTATTATTACATTTGGTTATTGTTAGTATTTTTATTATTCTTAGTTATAACAATATTTATTTTCGAAAGAGAAGAAAAGGAGAGAAACGATTCCATATTGAGATAATTGGTTTTTGGTTTTTATCAATAACAATCATATTGGATTTACTAAAATATCATTTTCAAAGAGGGAAGGTAGGAAGTTCTTATATAGGGACATTGGTTTATATTATTTGTTTAATGCTCTATATTTCAAAAGGAATCTTTTTTAATCTAATGAAGGGAAAGAAAGCAGAGTTATATGAGGAGCTGGCTTATCATGATAAAATGACTGGACTTTGGAATCGGACAGCCTATCAGGAATATCTAAATGAATTATTGGATTTAGGAGTAGAACAAACGGTTGGCTATGGTGTATTTGCTTTTGACTTAAATAATTTAAAGAAAATTAATGATCGGTATGGCCATGACCAAGGCGATCAGTATATTCGGGATAATGCGGATTATTTAAATCGAGAGATGGAACATATTGGAAAAGTTTATCGAACTGGCGGAGATGAATTTATCTGTATTTTTACTCCTTCTATGCAGGTAAAGGCAAGAGCTTGTGCAGAAAGGATGGAGGAATTGGTACTGAAAGGAAGGGATGCAAGAATTAATTTTTCGTTTGGATTTGCTATCTGCGAGTTGGATAAGGATAAGAGTTTTGAGGATACTATTCGAAGGGCAGATGTGGCTATGTATGCTTATAAAAGACGACATAAGGCTGAGAGAGTAGAATAAAATCGTTTTATGTTATGAAAGAATACTAAAAAAAGGATTAAAATTAAAAAATGACTTATTTAAGAAGGGAAAAACTTTATATATTAAAGATTTCTTTCCCTTCTATGAAAAATATGGAAATAATATTTACAAAATTTTCTAGAAATTCTTTTTTATTTTCTCCTATAAAAACGTTCTTTTATTCCCATAACAACAAGAAAAAGACAGGACAGGACATGAAAAAGTAGGAAGATTCTACTTTTTGTCAGATTTAGGTTGCAATTCTATTCAAAAAAAATTATAATGTCCCTGTATGTCTTTTTAGCAGCAAATAGAGTTAAGAATTTATACAGAACGGAGAAAAAGATGAGAAACGATTTCATACATAAGCTAGGGTGTATTATGCTTTCTCTATTAGGAGCTATTACACTAATAGCAGGAACATCTTTGTACAATTCCTACTGTGATGCAGCAACCAGTGCAGTAGTGTCTGGTGCAGCTGCACTTAATGTACGTTCCGGTCCTGGAACAAATTACGACAATATCACAACAAATAATGGAGAAAAAATTACGCTACCAAATGGTTATAGTGTTACTATTTTAGATGAAGTAAGAGATTCTTCTGGTAATGTTTGGTATTATATTTCATTTACTTATGAATATGTAGAGAAAACAGGGTATGCATTAAGTGATTATATTAGGGAACGAACAACTACAAATTCAAATGGTGATTTTGAGTCTTATTTGGATGCACAGGGATTTCCAGAAAGCTATCGAGAAGCTTTAAGGAACCTTCATGCAAAACATCCAACGTGGATTTTTGAGGCACAACATACAAATCTAGAATGGGCGGATGCATTGGAGGCAGAAAGCAAAGTTGGAAAAAATTTAATCCAAAATTCTGCAATATCCTCTTGGAAATCGATGGAACCAGGTGCTTATGACTATACAACCAATACTTGGGTGGTATTTGATGGAAGTGATTGGGTAGCAGCATCTAGAGAGTTAATTGCTTATTATCTTGATCCAAGAAATTTTTTAAATGATACAGAAATTTTTCAGTTTGAAACGCTTTCTTATGATAATACTTATCAGACCATCTATGGAATTCAAAATATTCTAAATGGAAGTTTTATGGAAGGAAGTTATGTAGATACGGATGGATGGACAGGCACTTATGCAGAAGCATTTGTCTATGCAGCAGAGAAATCGGGAGTTAGTCCCTACCATCTGGCTTCTCGCTGTATTCAGGAGGTTGGAACAAGTGGAAGTGCCGCTACAGGCGGAAATGTAAGTGGATATGAGGGGATCTTTAATTTTTATAATATTGGTGCAACCAGTTCTGGCAATCCAGTAGTACTTGGATTAAGTTTTGCTTCACAGTATAATGATACTTATTTTTTACCATGGAATGCAAAATGGAAAGCGATTGCGGGAGGAGCAATTTATTTGGGAACACGTTATATTAATGTAGGACAAGATACATTATATCTGCAAAAGTTTAATGTACAGGGAAGTAATCCTTATACACATCAGTATATGACTAATGTACAAGCTCCTACAATGGAAGCAAGAAAAATGGCAAGCGCATATGGTTCAAATGTCAATCAGGCGATTGCTTTTAAGATTCCAGTTTATCTAGATATGCCGCAAAGTGTTTGTGAAGCACCAAAGGGAACAGGAAGTTCTGTTACAGCACTTTATTCTTTAACAGTAGATGGGTATTCTCTTTCTCCAACTTTCCATAAAGATACACTAGAATACGATTTAGTTTTCACAGAAATGGTAAGTTATGTTACAATTCGAGCATCTACATTAGATGAAAATGCAAGCATATCAGGAACAGGAACAGTGGAATTAAAAGCGGGTTTAAATAGTATTCCTGTAACCATTACCGCACAGAATGGGACAAGTACTACATATACAATAAATATCAGTAACCCTACAGATGATTCGACTTTTAATGCAGGAGGATATTCTATAAATATAGAAGGAAAAATTTTTTTATCTGTGTTAAATGGAGAGACAGTTACAACGATGTTACATGGATTTGAGGTAGGAACTACAGTAGAGCAGTTTTCGAAAGAAATTACAACGACAAATTGTGGTTATCGAATTTTAAATTCTGATTTCACAGAAAAAGAGAGTGATTCAGTTTTGGCAACTGGAAATATTCTTCAGGTTACAGCATTATTTACAGAAGAAGTGATTAAGGAGTATCCAATTGTGATTTATGGTGACGTAAATGGAGATGGAGAAATTACAGGAAGGGATATGCTTTATATGCAGCGTCATCTGTTAGAATTAGCACCTTTAACTGGACCTTATGCAGAAGCAGGAGATTTAAATTGGTCAGATTTAGTAAAAAATGAAGATGGTGCAAAAGTATCGACGATATCAGCAAGAGACATGTTATATTTACAGCGGCATTTGTTGGATATGCAGAAGATTTCACAGAAATAAAAAATACGAAAGGTTGGGAAAAAAATGAAAAGTATAAAACAATGTATTAGCGTAGTAGTTATGTTATGGATACTGTTATTTTGCCAAAGTATTTTTGTTTTGGCAGCAGAAGGAAGCGTAACTTATGGCTCTACTTCTTATACAGCAACACAAGGAGAAAATTTTCAAGTTGGTGTTTATGTAAAAGGAAGTGAGGCAATTGGAGCATATGAGTTCTATTTGGATTATAATCCAGATATGATAGAATATGTATCTGGTGCAGATTCTGGTGGAGCTGGAAGATTAAAATTTGTAGGCTATGGAAATGCAGATTCTTATTCTTATATGTTGACATTTCGTGCAATATCAGCAGGAAATTGTAATATCAGTATTTCTGGAGCAGATTTAGGCCCATTAAATCCTTCCAGTGGAGATTCTATGACAATTACAGAGGCTTCTAGTGCACCAGTGACAATACAAGGACCACAGACAGCTTCTGAAGATTGTGATTTATCTTCTCTTATGTTATCTCCAAGCGGGTTATATGGATTTTCGCCAGATGTAACAGAATATGATATTACAGTAGCATATGATGTCAATAAGCTTTCCGTTAGTGCAACAACTAGTAATGAAAAGGCAACTTATACCGTTTCCGATACAAACTTAGATGTAGGAGTAAATACGATTTCGATTACAGTTACTGCAGAAAGTGGTGCAACAAAAACATATAGTATAATTGTACGTAGGAAACCAGAAGAAACAACAGCTGCTACAACGACTTCATCTGGACAGACAGAAACAACAACTCAAAGACAGGCAGAAACAACAGCTTCGTCAGGACAAACAGAGGCAGCTACTACCGCATCTGGTGTTGGGCTTACTTCAGAAGAAATGGAACAGGCAGTTTCTTTTTTTGTAAATGGAAAAGATATGTTTGTTAGTAAAGCACCAGATAGTGATTCTATTCCAAAAGGATTCTCAGAAACAACTGTTTCCTATCAGGAAAAAGAAATTCCTGCTTATAGTGGAGGAAGTCAGAATATTACACTGTTTTATATGGTAGATGGATTAAAAAGTAATGGTGGATTTTATGTATATGATGTAACTAAAAATTCAGTTTATCCTTATATTACTTTGGAAAATACAGAAGGAAGTTATCTGCTTTTACTTGCAGAGGGAATTACTGCTCCTGCAGGTTATACTGCTACTACAATTACATTGGCTGGAACAAATTCAGAAAGTGTACAGACAAATGTATCTGCTTGGGTTTCTGATTCAGATGCAGAATTTTTTCTAGTGTATGCTCTGAATCCAAATGGAGATACTGGTTTTTATCAGTATGATACAAAAGAAAAAACAGTGCAACGTTATCATGCAAATGAGAAATCATCTAGTTCAAGTGGGAATGAAGAAGGTGATATGGAAGAATTAAAAGAGGCTTTAGCAGCAAGCCGAAAAGAAAACAAAGAATCTTCCAAAACACATTTTATGATTATTATTACATTGGCAATTTTATGTATTATTTTGTTATTTACTATTATTGGAATGGTATTTAAAATCCGAGGTTTGGCAGGAAGTCAAGAAGCTTTTGAAGAAACTCCAAATATGGATTTAATAGAGCCAGAAAATATTCCAGAGGTAAGTGTTCCAGATATTAGAAAAGAAAAGAAACTAGAAAAGATACCTCGTTCAGAGCGACTAGAACGAACAGAAAATCTACAAAAGACAGAGAAAGTGCAAAAATCACAGAAACCAAGTAAAAAGAAAGAACCCGATTTTGCTCCTGATCTTGATGATGAAATTGAGTTTGAACTAGATGATGACTTTGAATTTTTTGATGATGATGAGGATGAAAACAAATAGGAAAGCCTGGTTGACAATAGAAAAAAGGAAGGTTATACTAGATGTTATAGAAATAGTATAACAGATTGTTAGAAAGGGGCGAAACGGATGGTTGTATTGTCCATTGATTTTAATAGTGAAGAAGCACTTTATATGCAGCTTAGAAATCAGATCATCATAGGAATTGCTATGGAGCAGTACAAGGAAGGGGATTCTCTTCCTTCCGTGCGCCAGTTAGCAGATAGTATTGGGATAAATATGCATACAGTAAATAAGGCTTATTCTGTTTTGCGCCAAGAAGGTTTTGTAAAGCTAGACAGAAGAAAGGGAGCAGTTGTGGCTCTTAGTTACGATAAGATACAGGCGCTGAATGAACTGCGTCAAAATATGAATGTGGTGCTTGCGAAAGGGATTTGTAAAGGAATCTCAAGGGAGGAAGCCCATCAGATTTTAGATCAGATTTATGATGAATATTTAGGGGTACGTTTTTAGTATCCAACAGGAGGAATTATGCAAAGTCGTTTTACGCAAAAGGCAATACTAGCACAAAAAGCAGCTGAAAAAGCTGCAAAAGAGCTTGGACATGGATATATCGGAACCGAACATATCTTATTGGGGTTAATTCGTACAAAAGACAGCTTGGCTGGGAATGTATTAGAAGCACATGAGATTACCGAAGAAAAAGTATTAGAATTAATGGAGCAGTTGATTGCGCCAACTTCCAGAGTCAGCTTTGCCGATCCAGAAGGATATTCTCCAAAGACAGAAAAGATACTAGAAGCAGCAGTAAAAGAAGCCTTTCGGTTTCATAGCAAATTGGCAGGTACAGAGCATATATTGATTGCATTAATTAAAGAAATGGATTGTGTTGCTTCAAAGATGCTGATTTCTTTAGGTGTTAATATACAAAAGATGTATGTGGATTTATTGTTGGCGATGGGAGAAGATGGGAATCTCTATAAAGAAGACTTTCAGAATGGAAAACCACGCCAGCGTATCCGAAGTACAACCCCAACTTTGGATCAATATAGTCGGAATTTAAATCAAAATGCAAAAGAGGGAAAATTAGATCCAGTAATTGGAAGGGAACAAGAGATTGAACGAGTGATTCAAATTTTAAGTCGCCGTACAAAAAATAACCCTTGTTTAATTGGAGAACCAGGAGTTGGAAAGACGGCGATAGCAGAAGGGCTTGCTTCTAGAATTGTAACAGGAAATGTACCAGAAATTTTAAAAGAAAAGCGGGTACTATCTTTGGATTTATCGGGGATGGTAGCAGGTTCAAAATATCGAGGAGAATTTGAAGAACGAATTAAACGACTTTTAACAGAAGTAAAATCAGACGGCAGAGTAGTTTTATTTTTAGATGAACTGCATACAGTAATTGGTGCAGGAGGTGCAGAGGGAGCAATTGATGCATCTAATATTTTAAAACCAGCATTAGCGAGGGGAGAGATTCAGCTAATTGGAGCAACTACAATTACAGAGTATCGAAAATACATTGAAAAAGATGCAGCATTAGAGCGAAGATTTCAGCCTGTTACAGTAGAAGAACCAACAGAAGCAGAGGCAATCGAAATTTTAATGGGACTTCGTGGCTGCTATGAAGAACATCATCATGTAACAATTACGGAGGAAGCAATAAAAGCAGCAGTTCGTATGTCTGCAAGGTATATTAACGATCGCTTTTTACCAGATAAGGCAATTGATTTAATTGATGAGGCATCTTCAAAAGTACGTCTAGGAACTTATCACGCTCCAAAGGAGTTAAAGCAGTTAGAGATGGAGATTTATCAATTAGAACAGGAAAAAGAACAAGCCATCTTAAAAGAAAATTATACCTTAGCAGGTGAAATAAAAAAGAAACAAGTAAAAAAGGAAGAGAAAAAAGAGCGACTTTTAGCAAAATTAAAAAAAGAGAGAGAAAAGGTATCCTTGATTGTCTCAGAGAGTGAAATTGCAGATGTAGTTTCTGGTTGGACGAAAATTCCAGTTAAGAAGTTAGAGCAGGAGGAAACAGAGCGTTTGTGTGCATTGGAAACGATACTGCATAAGCGGGTTGTTGGGCAAGATGAAGCAGTAAGTGCAGTATCTAGAGCAATTCGGCGTGGAAGGGTTGGATTAAAAGATCCAAAACGTCCAATTGGATCTTTCCTATTCTTAGGTCCTACTGGTGTAGGAAAGACAGAGATTTGCAAAGCGTTAGCAGAAGCAATGTTTGGTTCAGAAACTTCTATTATTCGTGTGGATATGTCGGAGTATATGGAAAAACATAGTATATCCAAATTAATTGGATCGCCTCCCGGATATGTTGGATATGATGAAGGTGGTCAGCTTAGTGAGAAAGTAAGAAGAAATCCATATTCAGTAATTCTATTTGATGAAGTAGAAAAAGCACATCCTGATATTTTCAATATTTTACTTCAGGTATTGGATGATGGGCATATTACAGACTCACAGGGAAGAAAGATTGATTTTAAAAATACCATTATTATTATGACATCAAATACAGGAGCAGAAAATATCGTTTCGCCAAAAAAATTGGGATTTTTGTCAAATGAAGATGAAAAAGCAGATTATAAACGAATGAAAGATAGTGTAATGGCAGAAGTAAAACGATTGTTTAAACCAGAATTTTTAAATCGAATTGATGAAACAATTGTATTCCATGCACTAACTAAGACACAGATCAGGGATATAGTTACCATTCTTTTGGATACAGTAATCAAACGTGCTGCTGCACAAGTGGAGGTTACTCTTTTTGTTACAGAGGAAGCGAAGGAATTGCTTGTAGAATTAGGATATGATGAAAAGTATGGTGCTCGTCCATTAAAACGTACGATTCAAAATCGTTTAGAGGATGAATTAGCAGAAAAGATTTTAGCAAAAGAAGTGCATAGTGGGGATACTGTTTGTGTAGATAGGAAAGAAAAGGAATTGAATTTTTCCGTGAAATAAGTGACAAAACACTAGTCAAGTAACCAAAACTATTATATAATGAATCTATCAGAAGTGGCAAACAGAATACACATTTTTAGGAGGGCAAACATATGCCAGTAGTAAACGAATTGATAAAGAAGGAAACAGACGGGAGTTTAAGCTTTGGAAATTATGAATTAGCTGTAAAATCAAAAGTTGTGGATTTTAAGTATGAGGGTGATTTATATAAGGTTAAGACATATAAAGATATTACAAAGCTAGAACGGAATGGAGTGTTTGTGTATGAATCTGTTCCTGGAACAGCAGTGAATGGATTTTCCTTTACAGAAAAGGGGGTTCAGTTTGTAGTAGAGGGGACAGGAAATCCACAGATTACAGTAGGGTTAGAAGCAGATTCGGAATATAAAGTTTTGATTGATAGTGTAGTTGTTGGAAGAATTCAGACTAATTTAGGTGGAAAATTAGTATTTAGTACAGAGCTTGGAGAGAAAGGAAAGGCTTTTGTTACAATAATACGGGTAGAATGAATTCGTTATACTATTAGGGTAGGTAGTTTTTGACTTGGAAAAATAGTGTAGAAATTTGTAAATTTTGTAGAAAGAAGGTTTTTCATAGAAAGAAAAATCTTCTTTTTCTATGAAAGAATAGGAGAAAAAGGATGACGAAAGGAAATGTGTTTTTTTGTCAGGAGTGTGGCTATGAGTCTGCAAAGTGGCTTGGGCAATGTCCTGCTTGTAAGGCATGGAATCGATTTGTAGAGGAACCAGTGGAAAGAAAAACAAAACGTGGAGGACTGGCAGCAGGGGGATTGACAAAAGCTACAGAAAAGCGGCTTTTTGAAATTTCAATGGAAAAAGAGGAACGGATGCTAACTGGGATTCAAGAGCTAGATCGTGTGCTTGGAGGAGGAGTGGTATCTGGATCTTTGGTTTTAGTTGGAGGGGATCCAGGGATTGGTAAATCAACGTTATTATTACAAGTTTGTAGAAATTTAGCAGAAACAAAAAAGGTTTATTATATTTCTGGGGAAGAGTCACTGCAGCAGATAAAGCTGCGTGCAAATCGAATTGGAACATTTTCGGATCAGTTTTTTCTTTTGTGTGAAACCAATTTGGAATTAATTAAAGAGAGGGTGGAGAACGCACAGCCAGATGTTGTAATCATTGATTCCATTCAGACAATGGTACGAGAGGATGTGGCCTCAGCTGCTGGAAGTGTAAGTCAGGTGCGGGAATCAACAGGACTTTTAATGCAGTTAGCGAAAGGGCTTGGAATTTCTATTTTTATAGTGGGACATGTAACAAAGGAGGGTGTTGTAGCAGGACCACGAGTATTGGAACATATGGTAGATACCGTTCTTTACTTTGAAGGAGATCGCCATGCAGCATATCGAATTTTACGAGGAGTAAAAAACCGATTTGGTTCTACCAACGAAATTGGAGTATTTGAAATGAGAGAAAGTGGATTGGAAGAAGTAAAGAATCCTTCTGAGTATATGTTAAATGGAAAACCACAAGGAGCTTCTGGTTCGATTGTAACTTGTGCAATAGAGGGAACACGGCCTATTCTTTTGGAAATCCAAGCTTTGGTCTGTAAGACGAATTTTGGACTTCCTAGACGAACTGCGGCTGGAACGGATTATAATCGAGTGAATCTTTTAATGGCAGTGCTAGAAAAGCGAGTGGGACTTCGATTATCGGATTGTGATGCTTATGTCAATATTGCTGGAGGATTAAAGTTAAATGAACCTTCTTTGGATTTAGGAATTGTGATGGCAATTATTTCAAGTTATCGAGATCGTGCAGTGGATGATAAAACAATTGTGTTTGGAGAAGTGGGACTTTCTGGAGAGGTGCGAGGAATTCGTCTGTGTGAAGCACGATTAAAAGAGGCATTTAAGTTAGGCTTTCAAACTTGCGTGTTACCAAAAGTTTCTCTTGCAAGCAGTAAAGTACCAAAGGGAATGAAAGTGGTTGGGATTGAAAATTTAAAAGAGGTAATACGATGGATGGGAGAGTAGGGGAAGATAAAAGAACATTATAATTTTTCCACCATTTTTTAAGACTTTCTCTATCAATTTTTTTCAATCTGTGATATAATTTTAAAAATAGCACAAATATTCAGACTGAGAATATCTGTTAGGAGGTATAGAGATGGAAACCAATATCCTGTTGGAAAGCGGAACAAATGAACTGGAATTGCTCGTGTTTGAAGTAGGAAGTAATTCTTATGGTATTAATGTTGCAAAAGTAAGAGAAATTATTACAAGTGAGCCGATTACACCGGTTCCAAATGCCCATCCTTGTATTGAAGGCGTTTTTATGCCAAGGGATGTTATGATTACAGCGATTAATTTAGCGAAAGTATTAGGATTATCTCCTTCGGAAAATCCAAAGTTAGATATGTTTATTATTACAAATTTTAATCGTTTAAATGTATCGTTTCGAGTACATAAGGTAGAAGGGATTCATCGTGTTTCATGGAAGGATATTATTGTGCCGGATAAGACGATCAATACAGCAGATACTGCACTTGCAACTGGTATTGTAAAATTAGAAGGAAGATTGATTGTAATTCTTGATTTTGAGAAAATTGTATCAGATATTAGCCCAGAAACAGGACTTAAACTTTCTGATATGGAAGAGTATCAGGGAAGACCAAGAAATGAACGTCCAATTATGATTGCGGAAGATTCTCCGTTGTTGATGCAGCTAATTTTAGACTCTTTGAAAAAAGCTGGCTATACAAATATTCAAAAGAATGTAAATGGACAGGCGGCTTGGGATACTTTGATGGAATATAAAGAAGAAGGAACGGTAAAGGAAAAAGTACATTGCGTGGTTACAGATATTGAGATGCCTTTAATGGATGGACATCGGCTTTTAAGATTGATACGGGACGATTCTGATTTGCGGGATATTCCAGTTGTAATTTTCTCTTCTTTGCTTAATGATGATATGAAGCGAAAGGGAGAACAATTAGGAGCAAATGCACAGTTATCTAAACCAGAGATTGGTCGTTTAGTAGCAGAGTTAGATCGGATTATGGCATAATAAATAGGAAAGGTCCCCCTAATTTCCCCATAATAAGGGTAAGGGAGATCTTTTCCATCGTTTTGTGTTCATGATGACAATTAAATAGTAAAAAATCCTTTTCCAATAATTTCGCTACTATTTGAAATAATAATAAAGGCATCTGGCGAGTTGTCATGAATAAATTGGCGAAGCTGCATTGCTTGATGTCTTTTTAGCACAGTAATAATTTCAAATTTATCCCTGTTTGTATAGGCACCAGTTGCTTTACAGATAGTAGCACTTCGATTTAATTCATGAACAATATAGTTGCAGATTGGTTCAGGTTTTTCACAAATAATATTAAATGCTTTGCAGAGATTGATATTTTCAATAATACCATCAATTAGGAAAGATTTAATGGTAAGTCCAACAAAAGAATATAATGCCGTTTTAATATCAAAGATAAAGCAAGTTAATACAATAGCAATTAAATCAGTAAAGAAAAGTGCACTGCCAATATTGGCATTTGTGTATTTTTTTAAAATCATAGCAAGAACATCTGTTCCACCACTTGAAGCACCAATATTAAATAAAATAGCAGAACCTAGTGCTGGAAGAGCAATGGCAAACATTAATTCTAACATTGGCTCATCTGTTAGTGGAGTTTCCAAAGGGAAGATATATTCAAAAATAGTTAAAAACACAGATAAGATAAGTGTAGCATAGCTGGTTTTAATGGCAAATGTTTTTCCAAATACAAATACACCTAAAATTAGTAGTATAATATTAGCTAAAGAAGAAAAGTCACTAGCTGAGATAGGAAGAACTTTTGCAACAATAACTGCAAAACCAGTGACACCACCAAAGGAAAAGTTATTTGGGAATTTAAAAAAATAAACTCCAATTGCCATAATAAAGATACTTAAAGTGATCAGTAAATAGTTTTTCAACGTTTTCATATTAAGTTACTCCTTCTAGCTGATATTTGATAAAACTACAAGAGTGAAAATTTACAAATATTTTATTTTTTTATGTAAGATTGTGAAAAATTTGTTTTTTGTATCAGTTACATTCATTTTTTAGAATGAAAAATAACTAGTTAAAAGAATAAATTGCTTAAATCAGAATAGAGATTTTGTTTTACTCTATTCTGATTAGTTGTTTTATAGTTTAATTTGAAGTGGTTGTATTGTCTTTATCTAAACTTTGCATATAAGCATGCATAGATTCTGCTACTATTTTACTATGTGCGACTGCTTCTACAACCGTACGGGCTCCATTTACTACATCACCAGAAGCAAAAATACCAGGTCTTGAAGTATGTCCCGTTTCATCTGCTTCTAAAAGACCACGTTGTGTAGCTTTTAAACCTTCTGTTGTATTGACAATACGGTTTTGAGGTCCCTGACTAATAGAGATAATCACACTATTTGCAGGATAAAGTGTTTCGCTTCCTTCAATATCAGTAATGCGGCCGTCCTCTTGTTCTTCTACATCAATAAAAATAACTCCTTCATCTGTAATTTCTAATGGACGCTTATTATATTCAAATTGAACTCCTTCTAGTTTTGATAGTGATAGGTAAGCCTTTGATGTTATCTTCAGCTTTTCCCCCACTCCACACCGTGCTTGCGACTTTCACCGCACACGGCGTTCCCTCAATTGTTATTTTTTTTAGAATTATTTCGTTTTATAACAACTAAATTGAGCCTGTTCCTCCATTGTCATTACAACAACTTCATTGGTCGTGGCTCTACTCTCACTGGAATAAAGGATAGTTATTAGAATTTTTTCTATGTTCTATTTCCCATCCAACGTTTAGTAAATAAGTACTATAATTCAACGTTTCCAGCTTTCCGTGTTCCGATAACCTTAGCTTTCCATATATCCTTAGGTGTCCTCTCTAATCCTGTTTCTATCTACTACGTGACCGATTACTGTAATACAGGGATTTTCATAGTTACGTTTCTTACTTATCCCCAGAAACCGCACTTACATGCTGACTACCTTTCGATAGTTTATTTATCTAGAATCGTTCATTCGAGTTTTCGTCAGATGTTTGTTACATCATTCTCACCATAGATATTTTATAGCCTCCCAGTCTATACCTACATAGTTACCTCTAACTTATTTTTCGTGTATTTTTACTAATTATTTTTATAGAAAAAGTAAGAATACTTACGGTAGGGGTCAACTGACTTTACCGAGCTTCATACAAACAAACCTTATTATTTGCTTGCATGTCGGAGTATTAGAGCAAGCCCTTTGGGTCACTACTCCCGCATTTGACTTGTCAAGTTATCAGTTCTATTTGTTTTATGAAACACAATAGGGTAGCCTTTATTTAGGCTGCACAACACGTCGCACCATAACTAAATTCATAATCACTTGCTGCTACTTTTTTGGTTAAAGAGAAACAAGTTAAGTGACTAGAGCCTTTACGAATGGCAGTTCTTGCCACATCCATTGCAGCGTTTCCAGCACCAATAACAATAACATTTTCTCCTAAACGATAACTGTCTGGATTGTTTAGATAATTAATGCCAAAGTGAACATGTCCAAAGGTTTCTCCTTTAATATGCAGTGCATTTGGCTTCCAGACACCTGTTCCAATAAAGATAGCCTGATAACCGTCACGGAATAAGTCATCAATTCCAATAGCTCCACCTATCGTTGTATTAGGACGAACTTTAATTCCTTTTAGATTTAAGTGTCGGTATTCAATATCATCTAATACACTTTTTGGCAGACGAAACTCTGGAATACCGTAGCGTAGGACACCACCAATTTTATCCTTGCCCTCAAAGATTGTAACTTGATAGCCATAACGTGCAAGAATAATAGCGATTGTGATACCAGCAGGGCCAGATCCAATAATAGCAACTCGTTTCCCATTAGATGGAGCAGGACCTTTTGTCATTTTATTAGCAAAAGTAGATGAAATATAATTTTCAATTGTAGAAAAGTGAACCGGAGCTCCTTTTTTACCAAGTACACAATGCCCTTCACATTGATTTTCGTGGTTACAAACTAGACTACAGACAGTGGTTAATGGGTTGTTTTCAAATAGCATTTTTCCGGCTTCATCTAATTTATTTTCTTTTAGAAGACGGATTGCAGTAGGAATATCAGTTCCAATTGGACATCCCTTTTGACATTGTGGTACTTTACATTGAAGACAACGGTTTGCCTCATCCATTACATGTAATGCCATAAATAGTTCCTCCATAGATTAATTAGTTTTTTTCTAGTTCTATCTTATCACTGAAAGTAGATTTGGAAAAGCAGAAATTTCGTTAGTTTCTTGTCAAATCTCTTTTTATAATTTTACACAAATTTTACAAAAACATTCTGTTGTTTTTTACAATTTAGGAATATGATAGGAAATAAGTTGGATAAGACAGATAGAAAGGAGTCGATTATGAGTATTTTTGATATACTGTCTATGGTTGGTGGTTTAGCATTATTTCTTTATGGGATGCATGCAATGGGAGAAGGATTGTCAAAGCTATCAGGTGGAAAGCTAGAGCGTATTTTAGAAAAATTAACCTCTTCTCCGATAAAAGGAGTTTTGCTTGGAGCAGCAGTAACCGCTGTAATTCAGTCCTCTTCTGCTACAACTGTAATGGTAGTTGGATTTGTAAATTCAGGAATTATGCGGTTATCCCAAGCAATTAATATTATTATGGGAGCAAATGTTGGAACAACAATTACTTCTTGGGTATTGAGTTTATCTGGAGTGGAGGGAGATAGTTTTTTTATACAATTATTAAAACCTTCTTCTTTTTCACCCGTATTAGCACTAATTGGTGTTTGTTTTTTGCTATTTTCAAAAAATGCCAAGAGACAAGATATTGGAACTATTTTAGTTGGTTTTGCTGTATTGATGACTGGAATGGATACAATGAGTGGAGCAGTAAAACCATTAGCAGACGTACCAGAGTTTACGAATATTTTAACAATGTTTTCTAACCCACTTTTAGGACTTTTGGCTGGAGCAGTTTTAACAGCAGTAATTCAAAGCTCTTCTGCTTCAGTTGGTATCTTACAAGCACTTTGTGTTACAGGGGCAATTCACTATGACACCGCATTGCCGATTATTATGGGACAGAATATTGGTACTTGTATTACAGCATTACTTTCTGGAATTGGTGCTACGAAAAATGCAAGACGAGCAAGTGTTGTTCATCTTTACTTTAATTTAATTGGTACCGCACTGTTTATGACAGGATTTTATCTTTTGAATATAGTTGTAAATTTTTCATTTTTGGAAAAAGCAGCAGGTCCTGTTGGGATTGCATTAATTCATAGTATATTTAATATCGTAGCTACTTTGGTATTACTTCCATTTTCAAAGGGATTAGAAAAATTAGCCTATTTGACAATTCGAGATGGGAAAGAAGAAGTATTAGTAAAGGCAGAAGAATTTCAACTTTTGGATGAACGTTTTTTGGATAAACCAGCTTTTGCAGTACAGCAATGTAAAGCAGTTGCTGCTAAAATGGCTGAACTTTCAAAGGAAGCAATTATTTTAGCGCTAGATATGCTTCAGTCTTATCATCAAGAGAAGTTTGAAGAAGTTTGTAAAATGGAAGAATATGTGGATCGCTATGAGGATGAGCTTGGAACTTATCTGGTGCGTTTAAGTAGTAGAAATCTGACAGAGAAAGACAGTCGAACAATTTCAATGCTGTTACATTGTATTGGAGATTTTGAACGAATTTCGGATCACGCAATTAATATTTCAGAAGCAGCAAAAGAAATGAATGATAAAAATATGACTTTTTCAGAAGATGCGATTAAAGAAATTTATGTATTTGCAGAAGCAATTCGTGAGATTGTAGAAACTGCGGTAGAAGTCTTTATCCACGATGATATTACAATGGCAAGACTAGTAGAACCATTAGAAGAAGTAGTGGATAATCTGAATATTGAGATGAAATCAAGACATATTACACGACTTCGTGAAGGAAAATGTACAATTGAGATGGGATTTATTTTATCAGATTTGACAACAAATTATGAGAGAGTTGCCGATCACTGTTCTAATATTGCGGTGTGTTTGATACAGATTCATGCGAATGGATTTGATATGCATGAATATTTAGATACTTTAGATAAAGGAGAAAATACACTATTTCGTGAAAAATACCTTTCCTATAAGGCGAAATATATGTTACCATAAAGGAATAAAAAGGAAGGAACAGAGAGGGTAGAAAAAGAATGGCAATGGTGTATGTAGTAGAGGATGATTGTAACATTCGTGAGATTGAAACTTTTTCATTAAAAAATAGTGGGTATGCAGTAGAAAACTTTGCATGTGCGAAAGACTTTTATAGACAATTGGAAATTGCACTTCCTAATTTAATTTTACTTGATGTGATGCTTCCGGATGAAGATGGGCTTTCGATTATAAAAAAGCTAAGGGAACGTTTGGAAACAAAGAAAATACCAATTATTTTAGTGACAGCAAAGACATCAGAATTAGATAAGGTAAAGGGACTCGATATTGGAGCAGATGATTATATTACAAAACCATTTGGTGTTATGGAGTTGATTTCTAGGGTGAAAGCCATGCTTAGACGAAGCATGGATGATATGTATGGAGAAGAAGCGATACAGATAAAACTAGGAGATATTGTAATGGATCGGGGACGTCATGCGGTATTTGTCAAAGGGGAAGCATGTGAATTGACTTATAAAGAGTATGAGTTATTGAAACTTTTTATTTATAATCCAAAAAGAGTGATGCCTAGAGATCTGATTATGGAACGAGTTTGGGGGATTGATTTTGAAGGAGAATCTAGAACATTAGATATGCATATTAAGACATTACGGCAGAAGCTAAGGGATGCTGGAGGGTGTATTAAAACAGTTCGAAATGTTGGATATATGATAGAAGAAGAATAGAAAGGCTTGGCAGGAGATATGAAAAATATGAAAAGAAAAATTAATCTGCAATTTTTTTGGATAGCAGGAATATCTTCTGTACTGGCAGTTATATTGGTTACAATTATTTTTTTTCAAGTATTAAAACAGGAAATTTTTGAGGATTTAAAGATATATGCCCATTTGTTTAGAAATACAAAAATGATTGAGCAAAGAGAACAGATGGCATATTTAGAACAATTTCGTGATTTACGAATAACAGAAATTGCAGCAGATGGGACAGTTATTTTTGATAATTATACACAAATGGAATATTTAGAGAATCATACCGATCGAGTAGAAGTGGAACAGGCTGTTTTGAAAGGGTTTGGGCAAGCTGTGCGGCGATCGGATACATTAAAGAAAAGTACCTTTTACTATGCTTTGTTACTTTCTGATGGAAGTGTACTTCGAGTGGCAAAAGAAGCAGGAAGCATTTTGGGGATTTTGATAAAAGCGATTCCATTTATAATTATAGTAATTCTTTTTATGTTTGTTATTTGTACAATAGTTGCTCATATTTTGGTAAATAGTATGTTAGATCCAATTGAAAAGATGGTAGAGCATTTAGATGATAAAGAAACGATTGTTGCCTATCAGGAATTGACACCATTTATTGAAATGATACAAAAACAACATGCAGATATTTTAAAAGGAGCGAAAATGCGGCAGGAGTTTACTGCTAATGTGTCACATGAATTAAAAACGCCATTGACAGCAATTTCTGGCTATGCAGAGTTAATTGAAAATCGAATGGCAGTATCAGAACAGGCTGTTTTATTTGCAGCAGAGATTCATAAAAGTTCAAATCGTTTATTAAAATTAATTAATGACATTATTCGTCTTTCTGAATTAGATAGTTCTGAAGTTTTTGTTGAATTTGAAAATGTGGATTTGTATGAGTGTGCAAAGGAGTGTATGGACTGGCTTTCAAAAAGTGCAAATGATCATCAGATTACAATGCAGCTATTTGGAATAAAAGAAATAATTTATGCAAATCGTCCTATGATAGAAGAGTTGATTTATAATCTCTGTGACAATGCGATTCGCTATAATAATCCTGGAGGAAAGGTTAGTATTACCATTACAAATGATATAGAGTTTGTCTATTTGATTGTAAAAGATGATGGAATTGGTATTTCAAAAGAACACCAAGAAAGAATCTTTGAACGATTTTATCGGGTAGATAAAAGTCGTTCAAAGTCTACAGGTGGAACAGGATTAGGACTAGCGATTGTAAAGCATATTTTGGCGCAACATCAGACACAGATGGAATTAGTAAGTGAGCTTGGAAAAGGGACAGAAATTAAGATTTTGTTTCAAAGGGAGATACAAAAAATGCAGGAACCATTGAAGAAATTGACAGAAAAGAAAAAATGATTTTACTTATGAATTAAGATCAGGTATACTAATATAGGATTTACCCAAGAGTAAATGGGATTCGTATACTGATGAATAAAAGAAATTAGTATACAAAAAAGAATAGAATGGAGGACATGTTAGATGGTAAGAGCAATCGTAGGAGCGAATTGGGGAGATGAGGGCAAGGGTAAGATTACAGATATGCTTGCAAAGGATTCTGATATTATTATTCGTTTTCAAGGCGGCAGTAATGCGGGGCATACAATTATTAATAATTATGGCAAATTTGCATTGCATTTGCTGCCATCTGGTGTTTTTTATCACCATACAACAAGTATTATCGGCAACGGGGTTGCTTTAAATATTCCATATTTGCTGCAAGAAATAAAAGAGTTAGAAAGTAAGAAAGTTCCAACACCTAAGATTTTAGTTTCTGATAGAGCGCAGATTTTAATGCCTTATCATATTTTACAAGATACGTATGAGGAGGCAAGACTTGCTGGGAAGTCTTTTGGATCAACGAAATCTGGAATTGCTCCATTTTATTCTGATAAGTATGCTAAAATCGGGTTTCAAGTTAGTGAATTATTTGATGAAGTGTATTTAAAGGAAAAGGTAGAACAAGTTTGTGAGATAAAAAATGTATTGTTTGAACATCTGTATCACAAAGAGGCATTAAAACCAGAAGAGGTATTTCAGACTTTGTTGGAATATCGGGATATGGTAAAACCTTATGTTTGTGATGTATCATTTTATTTACAGCAAGCGATAAAAGAGGGAAAACGTATTTTGTTGGAGGGACAGCTTGGTTCCTTAAAAGATCCCGATCATGGAATTTATCCTATGGTAACATCCTCTTCGACATTAGCTGCTTATGGGGCAATTGGAGCAGGAATTCCGCCTTATGAGATTAAAAATATTACTACTGTAGTAAAGGCATATTCTAGTGCAGTTGGAGCAGGTGCATTTGTAAGTGAAATTTTTGGTCAAGAAGCGGAAGAGTTAAGAAAGCGTGGTGGCGATGGCGGAGAATATGGTGCTACAACAGGACGTCCTAGACGGATGGGGTGGTTTGATGCAGTAGCAACAAAATATGGCTGTAGAATTCAAGGAACAACGGAAGTAGCATTGACTGTTTTGGATGTATTAGGATATTTAGATGAAATTCCAATGTGTGTAGGATATGAGATTGATGGTAAAGTAGTGACAGAGTTTCCTACTACAAGGTTATTAGAAAAAGCAAAGCCAATTCTAAAAAAATATCCAGGATGGAAAAGTGATATTCGAGGGATTCGGGATTATCAGGCACTTCCAAAGGAATGTAGAGATTATATTGATGCGATTGAGAAAGCAATTGAAGTACCAATTACATTGGTATCAAATGGACCAGGAAGAGAAGATATTATTATAAGAAAATAAAAATAGTAGAATAATGCAGCAGAAAAAATTCGTTTTTGTTTCTGCTGCATTGTTTATTATAAATAAGAAATAAAAGAATTAAGAAGTATGTTTTCCACAACATTTTTTATATTTTTTTCCACTTCCACAAGGACATGGATCGTTTGGATATACTTTTTTATCTTTTACAATAGTAGTAGAACTTTTTTGAGCTTTGTAAAGTTCAGAGCGTTTTTCTTTGGAAAGTAAATTTTCCCATTGAGGAAGAGTATAAAGCCATTCTGCTTTTGCTGCTACCATATTGTAATAAAGTTTTTCTTTATCATAACAAAGTGTTACTTTTGTATCTTCCGTCATTTCTTCAATTGGGTTTGGGGTTGTTAGACTATCATTAATGCCGTCTAAAAAACCAACCATAATTTTTAGTTCACAGTGAAATTTTTCTGCTAGCTCTTTTACAGTTCCTTCTACAACCGTTTCTGGTGTAGCTAAAATCTGTTCATAGATTCCTTTTTCAATTTGAAAGTAATTAGTCCAAAGAGCAGTGCTTTCTTGTTCACTGATTTCTTCGGAGTAAGCTTCACTTCTCCATGCTTCTAATAATGTCATGATAGTTTCCTTTCTGCATATATGATGTTTGTTATATGCCTGCTTTATAGATTGTTCTCTTTTTTTACATTTTAATGTATAAAGAGTGATTTTGTGTTAATAATAAAAATATCGGAAGCGACGAAGGCTTCTGATAAAAAAGCCATTCACATAATGTGAGGCATTTGCTTACCTCTACTGTCTGCTGAAACCAAGATGGATTCCCCCTCCATTCAGAAGGTTTGTACCAGTTTGGTACAGACAGTAGAAGGACGAAAGAGAAAAGTAATACTTATCCTCCCCTTTTTGAGTTGCCCTATCAGATATATTAGATATGATAGGGCAATTTTTTGTATATGGCAACGGAACTATTATACAAGCTATTTTAGGTTTTGTCTAGTAGTAATCCGAAAAGAGATATGATAGAATAAAGCAAAGGAAAGAAATAAGAAATAGAAAAAATCTACTGTGAAAGGAGAAACAATGAAACAATCATTACGACGAATGGCTGCATTAGGAGGCGCAATTTTACTTGCAGGAATGTATCTGCTAACATTAGTTGCCGCTTTATTTGACCATTCAGCAGGACAGGCATGGTTGAAAGCAAGTATTACAGTTACGATTTTGGTTCCAGTTTTACTCTATGCTATCTTATTAGTAGAAAGAGGGAGAAAAAGAAAAGAGGAAAAGAAAGAAAACAAATAAAACTAGCTATTTGCGTCAGCAGATGTGACGCAAATAGCTAGTTTAGTCTAATAAAGCTTCAATATGAAGATCCGTGCGTATAGCCAAATCAATAAAAGTAGATCCCATTTGTACGAGTGGTCGAGAAAGATTGTATTTATTAATTAATACAATTTGCGCATATTCTCCATTGCTTAATAAAACCGTGTGTTGAATAAAGTTATAAGTTACTTTCGATAGAAACGTCATTAGCATTTGTGAATCGAATTTATGATAACCATTTTCTTCTAGTTCTTTTAATGCTAGAAATGGAGAAAGTGCAGCTGCTCCCTTTTCTTTCATAATCAATGTATCATAGACGTCAGCAATGGCAAGAATACGAGAAAGAGGATTGATATTTTTGGATGGGACTTGTAAAGGAAATCCACTTTTATCAAGACGTTCGTGGTGGGTAAGTACGGCCTGCTTAATACGAATGTCAATATCTTTTTCTTTGATTAGATTATAACCTAATACAGTATGTTTTTCATACTTTCCTTTTTCTAATTCCTGTTTAAAGGTAAACTCTTTTAAATCGTCTTCAGAAAGCTTTAAGATGCCAATATCATGCAAAAGAGCAGCAATTACAAGTGGTTCAATATCGTAGGAATCAAAGTTCATCCATTTTGCAAGAATCTGTGCAAGTAAAGCAACATTAATGGAATGAGTATAGAGATTTTCTGCATTTTTTTTCATATGAAATAACATATCGCAGAGATTCATATCATTTTCTGATTTTTCTACAATCTGATTTAACATGTTTAAAAGAACAGGAACATCAATATCATTATTTTTTTCTACAATTTCTTTTAAGTTTTCAGAAAGAGTGTCTTCTGCAATTTGAAAACTTTCTTTAAATTCTTCAAAGCGTTTTTCATTTAGTTTAGGTGTTTCTCCCGGAACAGGGGTGGCGACAATAACGGGAAAACCAGTTGGTTCATATTCTACAATAACATATTCGATAAAATGTCTAGCTAAAAGAGTCATAATTTCTTTTGTTACAGGGGTGCCTTCTGGGATAAGGACAGCACCAGAACGGGAATGAACATTGTTTGCAATAACCATACCTTTACGTAGGCGGTCAGTATGTATTCGAAGATGCGTCATAAGTTTATCCTGCCTTATTTTATAATACTTTTTGTTCTAAAGGTATTATAATCGATTTATAGCAGAAAGAAAAGTCTTAATAATTGAATTTATTTAAAAAATGTTGTAAAATAAATGACATGGAAATTTTTAGAAGAAAACAATAGAGAAAGAATGAAGAAATATTCTTCCAAAAATTGTAAGAAAAAGAGATGGAGAAAAGGAAATGAAAGAAATAAAGAATCATTTAATAACATTATGGGAAGAAGAAAATATCCCATTTTATCATGAAGAGTATCATTGTGATGCCAATCAAAATGCCTGTACATTAACCCCTTTTTTGTTAAAAGATGGAAAGAAACATGGTGCAGTTCTTGTATTTCCAGGTGGAGGATATACCCATCATTCTGAAAAAGAGGGAGAACCAGTTGCCCTTTATTTTAATTCTCTTGGGTTTCATGCGTTTGTAGTAAATTATCGTGTGATTCCTTATCATCCTTATCTAGGGTGTATCGATGGGAAACGAGCTGTTCGATATCTACGAGCACATGCAACAGAGCTTGGGATAGTGGAAAATTGTATAGGAGTGGCTGGATTTTCAGCAGGAGCAGGAAATGCATGTTTGGTTGCAGAAACATTTGATAAAATGGAGTATGATACAACAGATAGATTGGATACCTTTTGTGCGAAACCAGATTTTTGCATTTTTGGATATGGAGCATTAAGCTTAAAGATGGAATTTATGAGTAGTAGTGATGTGGAAATGTTTGAAAGAATTGTACCAGAAAAAGCAAGAGAAGGTTTTTTAAAATCATATTCTTGTGATGCATTAGTTCGGGAAAAAATGCCTCCTATATTTATATGGCATACAGCAGATGATGAAAGAGTAAGTGTTTTTGCTGCCCTTGCATTTGTTCAAGAATTGCAAAAGAAAAAAAATACGTATGAGTTTCATATTTTTCCTTCTGGAGGACATGGAAAATCAGTAACAGAGGCAGCAGAAATTGGAGGTATATGCCAATGGATGGCATTGGCAGAAGATTGGATGCGGCGAGAAGGATTTTTGCAATAAAATTCCGCCTTACTATTTAGAAGATAAAAAGCAAGACGGAATTACGATTAACTGAGATGAACAAAAAGATCAGCTTTTTTTAGTGCAGAACGTAGTGCAAGGTAGAGGATAGAAGCGATTAGAACAGTTGTAATAGCATTGATTGCAGTAGTAAGGGCACCAACTTTAGCTAATACTTTTGTGATGTCTTGTGGGATGCCAAGCAGGTATGTTTTATAGAAATAACTAACAAGTGGATCGGCAATAATATTAAATAACATTCCTGCTGCTGAAGCACCTATTGTAGTAATCGTAACATATTTTTTATTATGGTCATCACTTAGTTTGCAGATTTTATGAGCAACCAAACCAACAATAAGACCAATTAATAGTTTTAGAACAAAAGTTTTTGGAGCACTGGTAACATAAGCAGTAGTGAGATCAGCGATTGTCATACCAACGGCTCCTGCCATACCACCCCAGAAACCGCCAATAAGAAGAGCCGCTAGTACACAGAAGATATTTCCAAAGTGAATTGCTGTTTTTTCAGGACCAACTGGAATATCAATTTTAAAAAATGTAAATCCAATATAACAAAGAGAAGCACATAAAGCAGCTTGTGCTAAGGTTTTAGTATCTAATTTCCTTGCATTTTTTGAGGTTGACAAAGAGTGGATACCAGATGTTGTTGTGATAATGCCAAATGTTGCAATAAGTAAACTAAGGGCATAAAACATTTTAGCACTATTTGATGCACTTTCCGAAGTTGCATGATGGTAGGTTAGAATACTTGTAATAACACCAAGTATTAAAATTGCAATACCAATTAGAAGCCGATTGTTTTTTTTCTGTATTTTTTCCATAAGAATCCTCCACTTTTATTTTTTTGTATTTTTGGTGAATATTTTTTATTATTATAAAAGAAAGTGGATAGATAGAAATAGCCAATTTAAAAAAAAAATACCATGCCAGTTTAAAAATAGGAAAGGAGATAAAAGAAAATAGTTTGGGAATTAGTTGCTAAAAAAAATAAGCTGATCTATAATGAATCGAAAGAACTGAAATAAGGAAAGTGAGGGAAAGAATGAGCCAAAAAATTAGAACAAGATTTGCACCAAGTCCAACAGGACGTATGCATGTGGGAAATTTAAGAACAGCTCTTTATGCATATTTAATTGCAAAACATGAAGAAGGAGAGTTTCTACTTCGTATTGAGGATACAGATCAAGAACGATTAGTAGAAGGTGCGGTAGAGATTATTTATCGAACAATGGAAAAAACGGGATTGCTCCATGATGAAGGGCCAGATAAAGATGGAGGCGTAGGACCTTATGTACAAAGTGAACGCCAAGCAAAAGGAATTTATTTAGAGTATGCCAAAATGCTAGTGGAGAAGGGAGAAGCTTACTATTGTTTTTGTGATAAGGAACGTCTTGCTACTTTAAAAACGGAAATTGTGGAAGGAAAAGAAATTTCAGTTTATGATAAACATTGTCTTTCTCTTAGTAAAGAGGAAGTAGAGAAAAATTTAGCAGAAAAAAAACCATATGTGATTCGTCAGAATAATCCAACTGAAGGAACCACTACCTTTTATGATGAATTGTATGGAGAGATAACAGTAGAAAATGCAGAATTAGATGATATGATTTTAATAAAGTCAGATGGTTTTCCAACTTATAATTTTGCGAATGTAGTAGATGATCACTTAATGAGAATTACACATGTAGTAAGAGGAAATGAATATTTGTCATCTTCTCCAAAATATAATCGTTTATATCAGGCATTTGGATGGGAGGTGCCAGTTTATGTGCACTGTCCTTTGATTACAGATGAAAATCACCATAAATTAGCAAAACGTAGTGGACATGCTTCTTATGAAGATCTAATCGCACAGGGATTTTTGCCAGAAACAATTGTAAACTTTGTTGCTTTGCTTGGTTGGAGCCCAGCTGAGAATCGAGAAATTTTTTCCTTAGAAGAATTGGTACAAGTGTTTGACTATCATCATATTAATAAATCTCCTTCTGTATTTGACTATACCAAATTAAAGTGGATGAATGGAGAATACCTAAAGGCGATGGAGTTTGAACGGTTTTATCAAATGGCAGAACCATATTTAAAAGAAGTGATTACAAAAGAGATTGATTTAAAAAAGGTAGCTGCTTTGGTAAAGACTAGAATAGAACTATTTTCAGATATTCGAGATCAGATTGATTTTCTAGAAGAATTACCTGCTTATGAGATTACACTTTATACACATAAAAAGATGAAAACAAATGCAGAGACTTCTTTGGAGGTATTAAAAGACGTTCTTCCTATTTTAGAAAAACAAGAAGATTATAGCAATGATGCACTTTATACAACATTATCTAAATATGTAACAGAAAAAGGAGTAAAGAATGGGTATGTGATGTGGCCAATTCGAACAGCTGTTTCTGGAAAGCAGTCTACTCCGGGAGGAGCAACTGAGATTATGGAGTTGCTTGGTAAGGCAGAAACTTTGCGGCGAATTCAAGTTGGAATCGAAAAATTACAAGAAAAAGGAAATTGAAAAGAAGCTGTATTTTTTGGTTTTTATAGTTTTGCTTTAATGTTGCAAAATTTTATAAAGATAAGTTTAAGAAAGGAAAAGAATGGGTTTTAATAAGGCACAGCTACAGGCAATTTGTCATTTTGAAGGTGCTTGTATGGTTTTGGCAGGACCAGGTTCTGGAAAAACTACTGTAATTACACAAAGGACAAAACAATTAATTGAGGAATATAAAGTAAAACCTTCTGAGATTCTAGTAATTACTTTTACAAAGGCAGCAGCGAAGGAGATGCAGGAACGATTTTTTAAACGAATGGGAACCGAACGACCTCCAGTTTCTTTTGGAACATTTCATGCGATATATTTTAAAATTTTAAAGTATGCATATGGTTTATCGGCTGCTAATATTATTACAGAGGAACAAAAAATACAATGGCTTAGAGAACTTGTAGAACAAGAACAGATAGAAGTAGAAGATGAAAAAGAATTGATGCAATCGATGATTGGTGAAATAAGTCAGGTAAAGGGAGAACGGCTTACACTGAAATATTACAATGCAAAAAGTTGTTCGAATGAAGTTTTTCAGCGAATTTATACGAGATATCAAGAAAAATTAAAATATAGTCAAAAATTAGATTTTGATGATATGTTGGTTCTAACATATGAGCTTTTAACAGAGAGAGAAGATATTTTAAAAGGTTGGCAGAAAAAATATCGTTTTATTTTAATTGATGAATTTCAAGATATTAATCAGATTCAGTATGATACAATTCGATTATTGGCAAAGCCAGAAAATAATCTATTTATTGTAGGAGATGATGATCAGTCGATTTATCGATTTCGTGGTTCAAAGCCAGAGATTATGTTAAATTTTACAAAAGATTATCCAGAAGCAGTAACAATTTTATTAGATTGGAATTATCGTTCAGTAAAAAATATTGTAGATATGGCATCTCAAGTGATTTCTTATAATACAAAACGGTTTCCAAAGAAAATACAAGCGTCTCGTTTTATAGGAGAAAAGATAGAACTTAAATGTTATCCAACACCAAAGGAAGAAAGTAAAGCGATCTTGCAACAAATAACAAAATATTTGGAACAAGGACGACAGTATTCTGATATGGCAGTTTTATTTCGAACCAATACAGATGCCCGATTTTTAGTAGAACAATTTATGGAATATCAGATTCCATTTCATATAAAGGAAGTTATGACGAATATGTTTGAGCATTGGATTGCAAAAGATATTTTGACTTATATACGGATTGCAATGGGAAGTCGGGAAAGAGGAGATTTTTTGCGGATTATCAATCGCCCAAAACGTTATATTAGTCGGGAATGTTTAGATACGGCTTCTTTTTCCTTTGATCGGTTAGAAACATTTTATCAGGAAAAACATTGGATGTTGGAACGGATTCGAAAATTAGAAGAGGATCTTGATTTTTTAAGGGATTTGTCGCCTTATGCGGCAATTACTTATATTCGTAAAGGGATTGGTTATGATGAATATATTAGAGAGTATGCAGAATACCGTCATATTCCTGTACAAGAGTTATATCATCTTATTGATGAAATACAGGAAAGTGCGGAAGACTATTTTACGTATGAAGAATGGTTTGCGCATATGGCGGCATATAAAGAAGAGCTGGAAAGGCAAGTTCAAGAGACCGATTCTTTACAAGAGAAAAATTGGATTGAGATGGTAACGTTGCATAGTTCTAAGGGATTAGAATATGAAATTGTATTTATAATTGATGTGATAGAAGGGGTGATTCCTCATCAGAAGGCTGTATTAGAAGAGGATATGGAAGAAGAGAGACGGATGTTTTATGTAGGAATGACACGAGCTAAAGATCGGCTTCATATTTATACAATACAAACACGTTATCATAAACCTGTAGTAGTATCTCGATTTTTAAAAGAAACTGGACTTGTAATAGAAGAAGGGATTGAAGAATAATAGAATAATTGATGACTTGATAAATTTGGCTCACTGTCTAAAACAGTGAGCCAATAAAATTTTTTCCAAATTTCTATTGACAAATAATATTATACGATATATAATGTAAAAAACAGCAATATTATATATCATATAATATTATTTCAATTCAATATAGTGTGCAATTTGTGATTCTAAGTTGACAGATATAAGACATACTGTAAAATAAGTATAACAGGAGGCGGCAATGGTATTTAATACAGGCTCTGCTCTGCTGGATGCCATCGTTCTTGCAGTTGTTGCTAGAGATGCAGAAGGAACCTATGGATACAAAATTACACAGGAAGTAAGACAAGTAATTGAGTTATCAGAATCTACTTTGTATCCAGTTCTAAGAAGGCTTTTAAAGGATGCTTGTCTAGAAAGCTATGATAGGGAGTGTTCTGGCAGAAATCGGAGGTACTATCGAATTACGGAACAGGGAAAAGCGCAATTAACTCTATATAAGGGTGAATGGAACACATATTCCAGAAAAATAACAGCCATATTTGAGGGAGAGTATTGACTATGAAAAGGACAGAATTTATAGAGCAATTACAGGGACTCTTGCAGGAAGTAGAACAAGAGGAAAAGGAAGAGGCACTACAATATTATGAGGACTATTTAGAGGAAGCTGGTATCTTAGAAGATACAGAAGTTCCAGAAAGTTTTGGAACCCCTCAAAGAGTTGCACAGACAGTAAGAGATGGATTAAATGGCAGATTCGAGCAGGAAGCAGAATTTACAGAAAGAGGATTTCAGGAATTTGAAGAACAAAAAAATCAAGTGGATAGTTTTGGAGGTGTAACAAGATCAGAGAATCAGGCATATCAAGATAAAGAGAGAGAGGAAAGACGAAAAAAAGAAAGAAAAGTGGGGATTGCTGGAATTCTTTTAATTATTGTAGCAGGTATGATAGGAGGACCAGTAGTATTTTCCGTTTTAGCAGTAATAGTATCTCTTTTGTTTTGTGGAATTATTGTAGTAGGAGCTGGCATTTTTGCATCTGTTGTAGCAGGAGCTGCACTGTTATTTACAGGAATTATGCTTTTAGGACTGGGAATTGTAAAGTTATTTGTTGCACCATTTGCAGGATTAGTATTACTTGGATCAGGATTTATTTCTTTATCTATTGGTTTATTGGGAGTGATAGTAGGAATACAGATTGGGATTAAGATATTACCAAAAGTAGTAAGAAAGACGGTTGAAGTATTTCGAAAAGCCTTTCAGAGAAGAAGAAAGGAAAGGAGCGTATAGGACATGAATTTTTTTGGAAAAACAGGTTTTATTGTATCTGCTGGAATGTTGCTTGCTGGAGGAATTCTTTTAAGTATTGGCGCAGCAAATGGAGGAATACGTCAGGTACAAGCAATGGCAGAAAATGGAGAATTAAGTATAGCTGGAGCTCATTTGTTTTATTCAGATAGGTATCATAGAGTTGCAACACAGGTAGCAGATGCATGGGTAGTAGAAGAAGGGGAATGGGATTTTTCGCAGTATGAAGTTACTGATACGGAATGGTGGGAATATGAAAACGATTTAATAGAACTTGCAAAAAAGGATGAGATTCAGAAGTTGAGTATTGATTGGAACAGCCACTTTTATATTCATTTTATAGAAGGTGATTCTTTTTATATAGAATGTTTTGATAAGCAAGATTTTTATGAAGTAAAAGAAAATACTCTTAAAATTTCTTCCAAAAAAGGAGAATTTTCAGGAGAGTGTATACTTTATATTCCAGATGATTGGGTAGGAAAGGAAGTAGATATTTCAATTGGAGCAGGTTCTCTTTCTTTTGAGGTATTACATGCAGATAAGGTAGAGGTAGAAGTTGGAGCAGGCTATGTAGAAGGGGAAACAATAATAGCAGATAAGTTTGATGTAGAAGTTGGGAGTGGTTCTTTTATGTTAAATGAACTTCAAACAAAGGATGCAGAAATTGAGATTGGTTTGGGAGTTGCTGAGATTATGAATGGAACTATTACAGGAGATTTGGATGTAGAGTGTGGAATGGGAGGATTAATGTTATATTTAACTGGAAAGGAATCCGATCATAATTATAAGGTATCTTCTACAGGAAATTTAAATATCGGGACTTATTATCATACTGGATTTCATTCAGATTATGAAATCAATAATCATGTTTCTAGTGATTTCCAGATAAACTGTGGGTTAGGAAATATTGATATTTATTTTGAATAAATAATTTAATATAGGAAAGTGAGGAAAAGAAAATGAGTAATGAATATAAAAAATTAGTACGTTCGAAAAACAATCGTATGGTATGTGGAGTATGTGCAGGTGTAGCAGAATATTTTAATTTAGATCCAACAGTAGTACGACTTTTAGCAGTGCTTGCTGGAGTGGCAAGTGCAGGAACAGTGATGGTTGCCTATTTGGTTGCAGCCGTAATTATTCCCGAAGAGTGGTAAGTGATTATTGTGATTTTGCACAAAAGAAAAGAAACTGTCTTTCTACAATAATAACAAAATTTTGAATTTTACAGATATTTACTGTTATAATTAGAATTTGTATGATAAAATAAAATTATTATTAAGGAAAGGCAGGTTTTCACTATGGCAAGTGTATTTGAAAAAGGAACTTATGTTCTGTGTGGTAGTCATGGGGTATGCCAGATTGATGAGATTGCAACAATGGATCTTACAGGGATGGGAGAGGAACGAATTTATTATGTATTATCACAAGTTTATAATTGTGGGAGTCGGCTATATATACCAATCGATAATCAGAAAATTCTGATGCGTCTTTTGCTTAGTGAGACAGAAGTGAAAGCTTTAATAAGGAAAATACCAGAGATTGAAGAACTGTGGGTTCCGAATGAAAAAGAGAGAGAACAGGTATATCGAGCAGCTTTGCAGACGTGTGATTGTGAAGAATTAGTAAAGATTATTAAAACCCTTTATTTAAGAAAGAAGCTACGGTTAGAAAATGGAAAAAAGGTAACAGCAGTAGATATGAAATATCTTAGGTTAGCAGAAGAACAACTTTATGGAGAATTAGCAGTTGTACTTGCGATTGAACGGGGAAAAGTAGAAAACTATATCATAGAATATATCGAAAAAGAAAAGCGGACAGCAGAGAAATAAATGCTGTCCGTTTTTTATTCGATACATTGTAACAGATATTGTATTTGAAGAACTTCTTTTTCCTGTAAAATACGACTAGTTTCTAAAGCTGACTTTAAGTCAGGATAGATTTTATATTGAAGTGCATTTTCTGACATTTTAATAGCACCTTCATAATGTGGAAGTATTTCGTAAATAAAGTTAGAATTAATCTGATTGGTAGTAGGGGCATTTTCCATTTCAAAGAACATAATATGCATAATTTGTTTTGTTTTTCGCTGAAATAAAGATAAATCTTGTTTGGAGTTGGAAAGGGATTGACATTGTGTTTGGATCTGAAACATATGTTCAATACTTTTAGTTTGTGTTTGGATTATATTTAAAGCGATATTTTGCAGTGGAATATTCGTAGTATAATGAAGAAGGTTTTCTGACATCTGAATGGCAGCTTGGCAATGAGGAAGTATTTGAAGAATAAAATTATAGGAAATACTATCACTTAGATCAACTTTTGTTATGGATTGAATCATGTTATTTAGAATAGAGTGATAAGTTTGAAGATAGGTTGAAGTAACATTACTAAATGTATGAAAGGAATTTACCATTTTTACATTCCTCTTCGTTTTTTAGAGTATTTTATTTAGTATATGCAAAGATAGGAAAGTTGTAGAGTTAAATTTTTTTGTGATAGAATGGTTAAAAGTGATTTGTAGAAAGAAGTGATCATATTTTAGATAGGAAGCAGTATAAATAGTATGGCATAAGTAATATATAGAAAAATTATAGAAATTAGTAGTTGACAAATTTTGCAATTTGTGATATTATTTATCTCGTTGTAAAACAATAAAAGTTAAGAAAAATTCAAATAAAAGAAATAATTAAAAAAATGTTGACAAATGATAAATAGTATGATAGAATAAACAAGCTATCACTTAGACAGCAAATCGAACCTTGATAATTGAACAGTATAAAAAACCAACCTTGAAAATTCAATTTGAGAATCAAAACAAA
>CAJTXA010000028.1:461-43063 GCA_910579865.1 uncultured Lachnospiraceae bacterium | reverse complement strand
TCCCAGAAGTTTTAGAAGAAGTAACGAAAGAAGTAACCACAGAGATTTTAGAGGAAGCCACAAAAGAAGCAACCCCAGAGGTTTTAGAGGAAGTAACAAAAGAAGCAACCCCAGAGGTTTTAGAGGAAGTAACAAAAGAAGCAACCCCAGAGGTTTTAGAGGAAGTAACGAAAGAAGTAAACCAAGAAGTCTTAGAGGAAGTAACAATAGAAGAAAAACCAGAGATTTTAGAAGAAGTAATAATAGAAATGAAGCCAGAAGTAAATTTAGAAAAACAGAAAGAACAAAAATTGCAACAGAATCAAGATTCAATCGGATCGAAGGAAAAGCAAGAAAGTTTACCAGAATCAGAGGAAAAGCCAGAAATTTCAGTGGAGCTACAGCCGCAAATTATGCAGGATATATCAAAAAAATCAGAATTAGAATTAAATTCAAAAAATCAAATAAAATCAGAAACGCAGATGAAATCAAATGTATTTGCAGAAACAATAAAGTCGGAGAATTTAACAGGATTAAAAGGTTTTATAAAACAAAATACTTCTGCTATACAGAATAATTTTGACAAACTAGAGAATTCTAGAATACAAAATAATTTTATGCAACAAGAACAATATGACAAAGCAAAAGAGATTGCTGTTGTCCAGAAAGAAGAGGAAGTAAATGAGGATATGGATAAGATACAAGAATTATTAGATTGTGATAAAAACAGATGCCGATTAGAACCATATGACAAGGATATTTTATATGATATTATAAGAGGACATTGGGAACTCTTTGAAGGAAAAGCAAATGAAGAATTTAAGGAAAACTTGGAAGAGTCAGTTGACAATATTCCAATGCAGACAGAAGAGATAGAAATCGAAAAGAAACAGGATTTAAAAGGATTAATTGCAAGAGATCCTAAATTAGATATAAGACAAGGGATTGTTGGAATTGACTTTGGAACAAAAAGTACAGTAGTTGTTCGGCAGGATGCGACAAATCGAATTATACCAATACGAATTGGTACTGGAAACTTAAGCAATGAAGTAAAAGAAGAAGATTTTGAAAATCCAACTATTATTGAATTTACAGATGTAAAACAATTTTTAGAGGATTACCAAAAAGAAGCTGGTAGACCACATACCTCTTGCAATGATATTTTTGTTTCTTATGATGCATATGAAGATTTTCAAAATTGTAAACCAGATGATTTTTATGCATTTTTCAGTGAATTAAAGCAATGGGCAAATCGTGAAAAAGGAAATATTGTGATTAAGGATAAACAAAGAAAGGAATATTTTTTAGGAGAAAATATGGAAATTTCGGAGAAAGTCGTTAATCCAATTGAATTGTATGCATATTACATTGGTTTATATATTAACAATATGCGCAATGGTATTTATTTAAAATATTTAATGACATTTCCAGTTGGCTATACAAAGGAAATTAGAGATTTTATTGCAGAAAGTTTTTATAAAGGAATTAAAAAATCATTGCCTTCTAGTATTTTAAATGATAAAGAATGTATGGATCAATTTAAAGTAGAATTAGGAATTAGTGAGCCTGCTGCTTATGCAGTAACTGCATTAGAACAAAGTGGATTAGAACCAAAAGATGAAACAGAACAGTTCATGTATGGAATTTTTGATTTTGGAGGCGGAACAACAGATTTCGATTTTGGAATTTGGAGAGGTGCAACAGAAGAAGAATATGAAAAGGAAGCCTATGACTATGTTTTGGAATGTTTTGGGGCAGATTCAGATGTTACACTTGGAGGAGAAAATATTCTGGAATTAATGGCATATCAGGTATATCAGAAAAATCTGGAATTGTTTCGGGAGAAGAAGATCACGTTTACATTGCCTATAGGAGAACATGGTTTTGCAGGAAGTGAAACATTGCTGCTAAATTCTCAGATAGCAAAGAGAAATATGGCAATTTTAAAAGAAGAGCTTCGTCCTTTATGGCATCAAAAGCAGGGTTGGAGAAAGAAATATCAATTAGATAACGAATCACAGAATGAAGATAAAGAAGGTATTATTGTTTCTTTATATAATATTGATGGAGAACCAGTTCCACAGTGTATCTTAGAATTCTCAAGTCAGGATTTGTTGGATCTAATAAAGAATCGAATTCAAAAAGGAATTGATAGTTTCTTCCAATGCTTAACAAAGATGTTCTTATATAGAGAAGAAGCACAAGAAGAAGGAAATACAATTTATATCTTTTTAGCAGGAAATGCAAGTAAATCGATTTTTGTAAAAGAATTGTTCCAGAAAAAAATAGAGGAACATTATAGTAAATCATTAAAAATGATGAATGGAATCGGACATTCTCGTTTTGAACTAATTGATCCATTAACTGGAGAAGGAAATAATAGAAGTTTATATACACCAAATGCAAAAACCGGAGTGGCTTATGGATTATTAAAGAGTAGAGATGGAAGTTCTATTAAAATTGTAAAGAATTATGAAACAGATGCATTACAACAGTCTCGTTTCCATTATTATTTGGGAAGAGATCATAGACGTCATTTTGACTGTAAGTTTTCTCCAGCAGATGTGGAATATGGCAGATGGGTATTGTTCCAAGGAGCAACAAGAAAAGTGGTTCGTATTTATTATACCAATAATCCAATGGCAGATTCTAGAATAGAACAGATGCCAATTGACAATGTTCCTTATAAAGAACTTCATATTGAAGCAAAAGAAGATGCTTATCTTTTTATTCGAACAATAGAACCAGATTTAATGGAATATGCTGTTGCAAAAGATGTAGAAGAGATTTCGGATAGTGAAATAAAAAAATGCTATTTTAATTAAAATCAAGAAGTCGGAAAACTAGGAAGGACAGAATAAAAGAAATGAGATTGTCTAGTTTATGCTATTTAGAGCAAGACGGAAGATATCTGATGTTATACCGAAATAAAAAACAAAATGATATCAATCAGGGAAAGTGGCTCGGGATTGGTGGAAAGTTTGAAAATGGAGAAACACCAGAAGAGTGTATGTTACGAGAAGTAAAAGAAGAAACAGGACTTTCTATTATTCGATATTCTTATAGAGGATTAGTAACTTTTGTACAAGAAGGACAGGAAACAGAATATATGCATTTGTTTACTGCAGATCAGTGGGAAGGGGTATCTGCTACTTGTACAGAAGGAACACTTGCTTGGATAAAAAAAGAAGAAGTGTTTCAATTAGAGTTATGGGAAGGGGATAAGGTATTTTTTCGGCTTTTGGAGCAGAGAAGAGAGTACTTTTCTTTAAAATTATACTATATAGGAGAAAAATTAGTTGATGTAATTTGCTATCCAGAATAGATAATGGAAAAAGGAAATGTTTGTTCTAAGTTCGCTTGCATACGAATTAGCAAGCGAACTTTCCATATCTTAATTTAGATTGAAAGAGTGTGAAGGGAGCGTTTGGATGAATATAACTAGAAAATGGGGTGGTTGAATGATGTTTCAAGATTTAGAATTGGGTGATGCCTTAGCAGATTTAGATGATGACACTTTGCCAGATGGAGAATTTATACGAAGGCAGGCAGAACGGCTGAACCAGTGTAATGAAACAAGAATAAAAGAAGAGATGTTAGAATATATCATTGCTTTAATTAATGAAGAATTTGGGGGAGAAACAGAAGACGATGCAATAAAAAATTGGGAGCAATATAAAACAAAACATAAAATTCAGTAAAAGGATAATTTATGGGAGAAAGAGAGTTCTTAGAAAGCGAGTATTATTTAAAATATAAAGATGAGATTGTACTTCAATTTGATACAAAAAGGAAGACGGTTCAAGTTTTTGATAGTGAATTGATACCAGTATCAATAAAAAATCGTAGAGATTATGGGATGATTATTAGTTTTTGTTCGGATCGAATGTTAATGACAAATCGTGAATATTGTAAAGAAATTTTAGTTTCCTGTGGGATTGATGATCAAAGTGATGTAAATATTTGTATCTTAAGTAGGGCACTTAGCTTTCGAGATAACTATTGGATTTGTTCAAAATATTCAGCGGAAACATGGGAGAAAGTAAATCTTTATAAAAATGAGTTTTCACTGAAGATAGCAGATGTTGCTCTAACAGGAAATTTAGAAGATATCAATCAAAATGATGCAATCGGAGATCGAATCTATACAGGAGAATTAACAAGCAAAGGAATTCGGGCAAAGTGTTTTGTTCGCACTTCAAAAGGAATTGTTTTGGTAAAGTATGAAAAAATAAAAGAAATTTTATCAGAAATTATTGTATATTATTTGGCTAGATTTTTAAATATACCATGCAGTCGTTATATTTATTCAAAAGTAAATGGAAGAGATTGTGCTGTATGCCAAATAAAAACATCAGAAATATTAGAGTTAGTTCCCTATCGGGATATGATGTCTTTTTATGACACAAATCTTATGACTTATAATGGATTGCCTTATTTAAAATATATGCAGATTGATCCTATTGGATTTTTAAAAATGCATATTTTGGATTATATTACATTAAATACGGATCGAAATAGAGATAATTTTGGTGTATTAGTTTGGAATGGAAAAATGCATTCATTATATCCATTGTTTGATCATGATTCTTGCTTTAAAGGAAAGTCAACAAAGGGATTATACTTTCCAACTGGATTGTCCTATGCAGAATCATTAAAAATGATAAAATTGGATTATACTTATCGATATAATTGTATTAGAAAGGATATTGCAAATTTTCAAAGATCTATGTTAATGCAGGAAAATATTGATTTATTTTTAAAATATAAATCCTATGAAGAATATTGTGATATGATGGGACGGGTAGCAGAGTTGATGCAGCCATAATTTTGATTAACTATAAGAATGAATGAAAAAATTCTTGTAAAAAATGGATAAGAATGGTACAATAAAAGAAAAGTAAAATATTGGTGAAAGAGGGTCTTGTAGAATGGAGAAGTATGCTTGGAAAGCAAAAGTATTAGATGGAAAGTTAGAAGAATATAAAAGACGTCATGATACAATTTGGCCAGAATTAGTGGAATTGTTAAAGGAAGCTGGGATCTGCAATTATACAATCTGGAATGTGAAGGATGAACTATTTGGATATTATGAGTGCGAAAAGGGAATTGATTTTGCAGCAAAGACACAGGCAAATAGCCCAATTGTAGATAAGTGGAATGAGTATATGAAAGATGTAATGGAAATGGAGTTAGATCCTGTGACAGGTGCACAGCCACAATTAAAGAAAATGTTTGAACTAGATTAAGAGTATTGAGCAGGGGACGTAGCTTAGTGGTAGAGCAAAAGAATTATGTCTAGAAAGACATAGACAGCAATATTTTGTAAATTCGTGGGTTCGAATCCTACCGTCCCCGTTTGAAATAGGATAGAAAGGGATGTAGCTTAGTGGGGAAAGCAAATAAACAGATGTGTTTAGAAAAACGCAGACAGCAAATTTTTGGCGACTCTTTTGAGTAATAGGTTCAAATCCTAATGTTTATTCGATCACAGGTTCAATTCCTGTCATCCCTATTTTTGTAAGTAAATAATAGAAGTTAAAAATAAAAAGGGACGTAGCTCAGATGGGTAGAGCATATGAAACAAATGTGTTTAGAAAAACACGAACAGCAAATCTTTAATACCTCATAGTGTCACAGGTTCAATTCCTGTCGTCCCTGTTTAAAAATAAGAATAGTCTCAAACAGCGTAAAATAACTTTCACGATTAGAGGGTAACAAAATGAGACTAGAAAGATACAATTTTGTAGTCTTTTTCTTATTTTTAGAGAAGAGTGTAGCCAAAATGGGATAGGCAGCAGATAGTATGAAAGAGACTTGTAAAAGTCTCAAACAGCATTTACATACATAGGGGCTTCGTAAAGATTTGGTGGTTCGAATCCACCCACTCTTCATTGTTATTAAAAAGATTTGTGAAAGAAAAAGGAAAGTAAAAAATATAGGATTTAGAAAGGGTTGATGCAGAGTATGGAATTTATGGAACATTTAAAGAATACATTAGAGACAGATAAGAATATAAGTATTACAGAAAATGGTGCAGTAGGATATCAGACAACAGGGAAAAAACTACTGGATTTAAATTTTCAAGTATCCTCTCTGCGCAATCAAAGTGAACAGAAAATAGAAGAAAAATTTACAGAAGTTTTTTGTGAAGATAAGTTGCTTGCAGTTAAGTGGTTATTTTTCGCAGGAGATGTACGAGAGGGATTAGGAGAACGGCGTTTATTTCGAATTGGAATGAAATGCCTTGCCAGAAATAATCCAGAATTTGTAAAAGCTGTATTAGAATGGATTCCTTTTTATAGTCGTTGGGATAATTTGCTTTGTCTGTTAGATAGTTGTCTTTGTGATGATATTATTGAGATAATAAAACGACAGTTAGCAGAAGATAGACAGCATATGAGTGAGGAAAAAGCAATTTCTTTGCTGGCAAAGTGGCTTCCAAGTGCAAATGCTTCTTCAAAAGAAACCAAACGTTTGGCTCATATTATAATTATGAAATTGGATATTTCAGAAAGACAATATAGAAAAATGCTTTCTAAGCTACGAAAGTATCTTAAGGTTGTAGAAGTTTTTATGAGCAAAAGGGAATGGCCACAAATTAATTATGCAGCGGTTCCATCTAGAGCAAATTTACTTTATAATAATGCATTTTTAAGAAATGATAAAGAACGTAGAATGTGTTATTTAGAAAGTTTGAAAAAAGGAGAAACCAAAATTCATGCAGGAGTTTTGTTTCCACATGATATTGTACATAATTATAAAAAGGAATTGTATTCTTATCAATTAAAAGAACTAGATAATACATTGGAAGAACTTTGGAAAGCATTGCCAGATTATGGGACAAATGATGGAAATACGCTCTGTGTGGCAGATGGTTCAGGCAGTATGTTGTCTACTATTGGAGGAACACAGGTAAGGTGTTTAGATGTAGCCAATTCACTTGCTATTTATTTTGCAGAAAGAAGTAAGGGACAATTTCAAAATACGTACCTTACCTTTAGTGAACATCCTCAAATTGTGGATTTCAAAAAAGCAGTAAGTCTAAAAGAAAAATTAATAATTGCAAGTCGGCATAATGAAGTAGCAAATACAAATATTGAAGCAGTTTTTGATCTGATTTTAATGACCGCAATCAAACAACAGATGAAACAGGAAGAATTGCCACAAAATATTTTAATTTTATCAGATATGGAATTTGATGCTTGTGTATGCTGTAATGCAGATGGAAATTATCCAACAAAACCATCAAAGAAATTGTTTCACATATTTGAAGAACGTTATCAAAAAGCAGGATATCAGTTGCCACGACTAGTCTTTTGGAATATTGGTTCACAGACAGGTACAATTCCAATTAGACAGAATGATTTGGGGGTTGCTTTAGTAAGCGGATTTAGCCCAAATATTGTAAAAATGGTATTAAGTAATAAAACTGATCCTATGGCAGCATTATTAGAACAGCTTCAGTCAAAGCGGTATGATGCAATTGAACAGGCAATAAAGGACTTAATAAAATAGATTTTTGGATAAAGCATGTTTGAATAAAAGAAAGTACTTTCGAACATGTTTTTTTATTAAAAAGGAGGAAAAGATGAAATTTGTAACATTGGGAAAGACTGGGATTACCGTAAATAAAAATGGGTTTGGAGCACTTCCAATTCAGAGAATTTCTAAAGAAGATGCAATAAAATTGGTACGCAAGGCTTACCAGGCGGGAATTACTTTTTTTGATACAGCTCGGTTTTATACAGATAGTGAAGAAAAGTTAGGAGAGGCTTTTTTGGGCATACGAAAAGAAGTTTATTTTGCAACAAAAACAGCAGCAAAGACGACAGAGGAATTTTGGAAACAATTAGATACTTCTTTACATAATTTAAAAACAGATTATATTGATCTTTATCAATTTCATAATCCAGCATTTTGTCCAAAGCCAGAGGATGGAACAGGATTATATGAAGCGATGTTAAAAGCGAAAGAACAAGGGAAGATTCGGCATATTGGAATTACCAACCATCGGCTTGCTATAGCAAAAGAAGCAGTTGCTTCTGGGTTGTATGAAACATTGCAATTTCCATTTTGTTATCTTGCCAGTGAACAGGATTTGGATTTAGTACAGGCATGTAAAGAGGCAGGCATGGGATTTTTGGCTATGAAAGCCCTTTCTGGAGGATTGATTACAAATTCAAAAGCAGCGTATGCATTTGAGGCACAATTTGATCAGGTATTGCCAATATGGGGAATACAAAGAGAGACAGAACTAGAAGAATTTATTTCCTATATTGCAAATCCGCCTAAGATGACAGAAGAAATCAAACAGTGGATTGAAGAAGATAGAAAACAACTGAGTGGAGAGTTTTGCCGAGGATGTGGATATTGTATGCCATGTCCAGCCGGAATTGAAATTAATAACTGTGCAAGAATGTCATTGCTTCTTCGACGCTCTCCTTCTGCTTTACAGCTTACAAAAGAAGTACAAGATAAAATGAGAAAGATTGAAGATTGTTTGCATTGTAATCAGTGTAAGAGCCGTTGTCCTTATGGATTGGATACACCAGCTTTGTTAGAACGAAATTATGAAGATTATAAACAGGTATTAGCAGGAGAAGTACAAGTATAAAAAAGGTACTACTTATAAAGAAAAAGTATAACAATAAAAATACACTCTTAGATAAACAGAAGCTCTGTATAGATAAGAGTGTTTTTCTATAGAAATCGTATAAAAAAGAACGAGAAGATAAGAAATTAGTTCGGGAATAGAAGAAAATTGTTGACAAATATAAACACTAACATATATGATAGAACTATGCAATCATAATAAATATAAAACAAAGAAAGAGCTATTTTATAAAAAGTATTACAGATAAAATTCTATAAAAGAAAATAAAACTTGTAGAATTTTAATAGATTTAAGAGAATTGTAATATAAATTTATAACAGTTTGATAAAAGGATATTTGTTTTTTATTTAGGATGAAAAAATCTAGAAGGAAAATGAGGTAGAAGATGAGCAGATTAGAAATTTCAACTCCGAATAAAGCTCAGGTAGTAGTAGAAGGGCTTTATAAGGACTTAGAGCGAAGAATCGAGGCCAGTCCTCCTGGGCTATGTCCAGTAGATATGTCACGAGCATTTTTGGTATTGTGTCATGCACAGACATGTGGAAAATGTGTACCTTGCCGGGTTGGTTTGGGTCAGTTAAACAATATGCTGACGGATGTATTGGATGGAAATGCTACAATGGATACCATTGAATTAATTGAAGAAACTGCATTTGCGATTATGCATTCTGCGGATTGTGCAATTGGTTATGAAGCAGCTAGTATGGTATATAAAGGAGTCATTGGATTTAGAGAGGACTATGAAGTACATATTCGAGAAGGTCGTTGTACTTGTACCTATAACCAACCAGTACCATGTACTTCTCTTTGTCCGGCTGAAGTAGATATTCCAGGGTATATTGCATTGGTACGGGAAGGACGCTATCAGGATGCGATTCGCTTAATTCGGAAAGATAATCCATTTCCAACTACCTGTGGTTTTATTTGTGAACATCCATGTGAGGCAAGATGTCGTAGAAATATGGTGGACGATTCCATTAATATTCGTGGATTGAAGCGTTTAGCAGCCGATTTAGCAGGAAAGGTGCCACCACCTCCTTGTGCTCCTTCTACTGGAAAACGTGTGGCTGTTGTAGGGGGCGGACCTTGTGGATTAAGTGCTGCTTATTATATGCAGCTTATGGGACATCAGGTTACTGTATTCGAAATGTTACCACAGCTTGGCGGAATGTTGCGGTATGGAATACCAAATTATCGCTTGCCAAAGGATCGGTTGGAAGAAGATATTGAGGCAATTTTAGAAACCGGAGTAGAAGTAAAGTATGGACTTCGTATTGGCTCAGATATTACGATTCAAAGATTAAGAGAAGAATATGATGCGGTATTAATTGCAATTGGCGCAAGTACTGATAAAAAACTTGGGATTCCAAATGATGATGCAGAGGGAATTATTAGTGCAGTTCATTTTCTGCGTACAATAGGAATGGGTGAAACTGTTGATTTAACGGGACAGGAAACAATTATTATTGGTGGTGGAAATGTATCAATGGACGCAGCCCGTACAGCAATTCGTATGGGAGCAAAGAAGGTAAGTATTGTCTATCGTAGAAGAATTGTAGATATGACAGCACTTCCTTCTGAAATCGAAGGAGCAATAGCAGAAGGCGTTGAAGTGCAGGTATTAAAAGCACCTATGCGAATTGAAGTAGATGAGACAGGGCATGTATCTGGACTTTGGGTACAGCCACAGATGGTAAGTACAATTCGAGATGGAAGAGCGAGTATAAAACCAACAAAAGAAAAAGATATTTTGATTCCTTGTAATAGTATTATTGTGGCAATTGGACAGGATATCGAGTATCACCATTTTGAAGAAGCAGGAGTATCTGTAGCGAGAGGAAGGATTCATGCAGAAAATTATGGTGGATTTGACAATATTCCTGGTGTATTTGCTGGAGGAGACTGCGCAACTGGACCAGCTACTGTAATTATGGCAATTAGTCAGGCAAAAGTGGTTGCAGCAAATATTGATGAGTATCTTGGGTTCCATCATGAAATTTCCTGTGATGTGGTGATTCCAAAGGCAAGCCTTGCGGATCGGACACCATGTGGAAGAGTCAATATGACGGAAAGGGAAGCTTGTGAGCGAGTAAAAGATTTTGAAGGCTGTGAGTATGGAATGTCGGAGCAGGAAGGAAAACAGGAAGCTTCTCGTTGTCTTCGCTGTGATCACTTCGGTTATGGCGTATTTAAGGGAGGCAGAGAAACGATATGGTAAATCTTACAATTGATCATCAGGCGGTATGTGTACCAGAAGGAACAACTGTTATCGAAGCAGCAAAACAGGCAGGAATTCCAATTCCAAGACTTTGCTATTTAAAAGGAATCAATGAGATTGGGGCATGCCGAGTTTGTGTAGTAGAAGTAGAAGGAAAAGATAAGCTGATTATTTCCTGTAATAATAAAGTAGAAGAAGGTATGGTGATTTATACCAATAGCCGTAAAGTACGTATGAATCGGAAAAATACGATTGAATTGATTCTTTCACAACATGACTGTCATTGTGCTACTTGTGTAAGAAGTGGAAATTGTGCATTACAAGAGATTGCAAATGATTTGAATATATTGGAAATTCCTTATAAAATGGAGATTGAAAAACTCCCTTGGAATAAAGAATTTCCATTGATTCGCAATGCTGCAAAATGTATTAAATGTATGCGTTGTATTCAAATCTGTGATAAAGTACAAGGACTGCATGTCTGGGATTTAACAGGAACTGGTTCTAGAACAACAGTAAATGTATCTTTAAATCGAAAGATTGAAGAAGCAGACTGTTCTCTATGCGGGCAGTGTATTACCCATTGTCCAACAGGTGCATTGCGGGTAAGAGATGATACAGAAAAAGCATGGAATGCAATCGAAGATAAAAATAAAATTACTGTGGTGCAGATTGCGCCTGCAGTTCGTACTGCATGGGGAGAAGTACTAGGAATGAAGCGGGAACATGCCACAGTTGGAAAGATGGTAGATGCATTAAAACGAATGGGATTTGACTATGTATTTGACAGTGTATTTTCAGCAGATTTAACGATTATGGAAGAGGGAGCAGAGTTTGTAGAGCGATTCCGTAAGGGTGAGACACGAAATCATCCTATGTTTACTTCCTGTTGTCCTGGATGGATTCGCTTTATCAAATCACAATATCCACATTTGGTTCCATATCTTTCAACAGCAAAATCACCACAGCAGATGTTTGGAGCTGTAATGAAGAGCTATTTTGCAGAAAAGATTGGAGTAAAACCAGAGAATATTGTAACTGTTTCCGTTATGCCTTGTGTAGCAAAAAAAGGCGAAAGTAAAATGGAACTGTATTTTGAGGAATATGGCGGACATGATGTAGATTTAGTATTGACAACAAGAGAATTGGATCGAATGATTCGTTCTGCACATATTAAAGTGGATACATTAGTTGAAAAAGAATGTGATCAGATTATGCACGATGGAACAGGAGCAGGTGTAATCTTTGGAACAACAGGTGGTGTTATGGAGGCAGCACTTCGTTCTGCACACTATCTGATTACAGGAAAGAATCCTGATCCAGATGCATTTGAACAGGTTCGAGGAATGGAGGCTGGAAAACAAGGCTGGATAGAAGCAGTTGTTCCAATTGCAGATGCACAGGTAAAAGTAGCTGTAGTAAGTGGCTTGGGAAACACCAGACAACTTTTAGAAGCACTAGAGGCAGGAAAGGTACACTATGATTTTGTTGAAGTTATGGCTTGTCCTGGCGGATGTGTTGGTGGCGGTGGACAGCCAATTCATAATGAAGAAAATTTGACAAATGAACGAAGAGAGAACCTTTATTTTTTGGATCGAAATTATGCGATTCGATTTTCACATGAAAATCCAGATGTGCTTCGGCTTTATAGTGACTATATGGAGCGACCAAATTCACATAAAGCACATTTGTTGTTACATACTGATCATAAAGCTTGGGAAATGCCTCGTGCACCTAAAAACCGTTAAAAGATGGAAATAGAAGAAAAAGTTTAAGAGGAGTCTGAAAAAACTCCTCTTTTTTAATTATTAAAAAAGAATGGAATTTAAGAAATAGTTATGGTATGATACTTCTGGAGTTTAGAAAAAGGAGAGGAAAAAGATAAAAGTGATAAGGTTTATATTAATTGGAAGTATGGTGTTTATCATATGCAGTTGCAGAAATCAAAAACAAGAAACAACTCAAAATACAGTAGGGAATACAGAAACTAAGGTTATACAAGAATTAGTTTTGGAAAAAAATGAGTTTTCTTTTGCAGATCTTAAGAATTTTGAATTTTATTTTTCTAGTGGTGCAGGTGCTTGGAGAACTGTTTTAATGATTCATGAAAATGGAAATTTTTCTGGAGAATATTTGGATCATGATGCAGAAGTAGGAGAAAATTATAAAGGTGTAGCTTATCAGTGTAAGTTTCATGGTCAGTTTACACAACCAGTAAAAGTAAATGAATTTACGTATTCTGTACAGATTGCTCAGATAGAATATGAAAAAGAAGCAGGTACAGAAGAGATTAAGGATGAGATGTTGTATCGCTATACAGATGCCTATGGATTAGAGAACACACAAAATATTTTAATTTATTTGCCTGGAACACCATATACAGAACTTTCAAAAGAAGTTCAAATGTGGGTGCAAGGAAGTTGGATGGACGAAGGAAAAGAAAAGGATAGAAAACTTCCATTTTATGTCTTAAATAATGAAGTTAGCCAATTTGGATTTTCAAGTTATCATGTAATTGATGAGCTAAAAAAAATAATTACTTATAATGAAACAAGTGCAGCATCTTTAGAGGAATCAATAACAAATGATATTCTTACTCAATTAGAATATAATGAAAAAACAAAAGAGCTGTACGATTTGTGGGACTCTTTGCTAAATCGAGTATGGGAAGTTTTAAAACAGACACAGGATACAGAAACGATGAAAATTCTAACTGCTGAACAATTAAAATGGATTGCTTTAAAGGAGCAAGAGATTGCAAAAGCAGGAGCAGAACATGAAGGAGGATCAATACAACCAATGGTTATGAATCAAAAAGCAGCAGAGATGACAAAAGTTAGGGTTTATGAATTGATGAAAATTTTTGATTAACTAACATAGGATGAAAAAAGTAAACGATTTTGTAGGGAGTAGAAAAAATGGAACCACAATATGATATACAAAAAAGAATACAAGAAAAGGTGCAAGATAAGAAGAAAAGACTAAGTAAAGGACAGAGGATGATTTTACGTTATATTGAAAAACATTCCAATAAAGCTGCTTTTTTAACTGCGGCAAAATTAGGAGAAGTAGTTGGAGTAAGTGAATCAACAGTTGTACGGTTTGCAATTAGTCTTGGATATAAAGGATATCCAGAATTTCAAAGAGCACTAAAGGAGTATATAAAGCAAAAATTAAATTCCATTCAGCGAATGGAAATGACATCTGGAATTCTTTCAGAAACAGATGTATTAGATTCTGTGTTAAGTGCAGATATAGAGAAAATAAAGATAACGTTGGATACAATTGATAAAAATGTATTTGGACAAACTGTGGATACAATTCTTAATGCAAAGACCGTTTATATTATTGGAATTCGAAGTTGTGCACCACTTGCTAATTTTCTTGGATTTTATTTAAATTTAATATTGGAAGATGTTCGGATTTTACAAAGCAGTAATTCAAGCGAGTTATTTGAGCAGATGCTTCGGATAGGAGAAAGAGATGTGATGATTGGAATTAGTTTTCCACGTTATTCTATGCGAACATTAAAAGCATTGGAATTTGCAAATCACCAGGGGGCAAAAGTGGTTGCTTTAACAGATAGCTCAAATTCTCCAATGAATCTATATGCGACTTATAGTTTATTGGCAAAAAGTGATATGGCTTCGATTGTGGATTCTTTGGTTGCTCCATTAAGTGTAATTAATGCATTAGTGGTTGCACTTTGTATAAAAAGGCGGGGCGAAGTGGTTCAAAATTTAGAAAGATTAGAGCAAATATGGGATGAATATCAAATTTATAATAATGACGAGATACAGGCAGCAAAACAGGAGCTTGATGAATAAATAAGGAGAAGGAGAATGAGCAAAGTATTAATTGTAGGAGGCGGCGCAGCGGGGATGTTAGCTGCTATCGTTGCAGCTAAAAATGGTCATGAGGTTCAGGTTTTTGAAAAAAATGAAAAATTAGGAAAAAAGCTTTATATTACTGGAAAAGGACGTTGTAATATTACAAATGCCTGTGATATGGATACATTATTTGCCAATGTGGTTGGAAATCCAAAATTTCTTTACAGTGCTTTTTATGGATTTCATAATTATGATATGATGAATTTTTTGACAGAGCTTGGACTTAGAATAAAGACAGAACGTGGCGGAAGGGTATTTCCAGAATCGGATAAAGCTTCGGATGTTATTTTTACTTTGCAAAGAAAGATGCAGCATTTGGGAGTAAAGATACATTTGCATACACAAGTGGAAGAAGTATTAGTAGAAAAAGGGCATTGCAGTGGGATTCGTCTGTCAAATCGACAAGTAGTAAAGGCAGATGCAGTATTCATTGCAACTGGAGGAATTTCCTATCCTTCCACCGGATCAACGGGAGACGGTTATCAGTTTGCAAAAAAGATGGGACATACTGTTACAAAATTAAAACCAGGATTGGTGCCATTTATTGTAAAAGAAGCTTGGGTAGAAAAGCTGCAAGGAATTTCACTTAAAAATATTCGGGTTACGATTTATAGCGGAAAAAAGTCGATTTATTCGGAATTTGGAGAAATGCTATTTACTCATTTTGGTGTAAGTGGGCCAGTGATATTAAGCGCAAGCAGTTTAGTAAGTGAGGAAATGGAAAAGGGAGAATTGAAACTTTCTATTGATTTAAAGCCAGCACTTGACAAAAAACAATTAGAAGCAAGAATTCTTCGGGAGTTTGAAGTAAATCAAAAGAAACAGATAAAGAATGTTATGGATACTTTGCTTCCTCGGAAGATGGTTCCTATTGTACTTGATTATATGGAGATTTCTTTTGAGAAAAAAGTAAATGAAATCACAAAAACGGAAAGAATAAAGATAGTAGAAACACTAAAAGATTTTCAATTTACCTTAATTGGTTATCGGGGCTTTTCAGAAGCAATTATTACTCGTGGAGGAGTGGCAGTTTCAGAAATAACACCTGCTAGTATGGAATCGAAACTAGTAAAAGGGATTTACTTTATTGGAGAGGTATTGGATTTAGATGCATTGACAGGAGGATTTAACTTACAGATTGCTTGGTCTACTGCTTATGCAGCAGCAAATGCAATCCAATAAAAAAAGAGTGGTTTTTATAAAAATGAATAAAATAAGAAAAATGGAGAATGTTATGAAATATAATATTGCAATCGATGGACCAGCAGGAGCTGGCAAAAGTACAATAGCGAAAGAATTAGCAAAAAGATTAGAATATATTTATGTAGATACTGGTGCAATGTATCGTGCAATGGCATTATATTTTCTTCGACTTGGATTTGCAGCAACCGATCAGGTTGCGATTGTGGGAGCTTGTCAGAAAGTAAAAGTTGCAATTGAATATAAAGATGGTATGCAACAAGTGATTTTAAATGGAGAGAATGTTACCTCCTTTTTAAGGGAAGAAGCAGTTGGAAGAATGGCCTCTGCTATTAGTATTTATCCAGAAGTTCGGTTAAAATTAGTAGAGTTACAGAGAGAACTTGCTAAGATAAATGATGTTATTATGGATGGACGGGATATTGGAACATATGTACTTCCAGATGCAGATATTAAAATTTATCTAACAGCAAGTGTCAAAGCCCGTGCCGATCGCCGTTATCTGGAATTAAAAGAGAAGGGGATAAAAAGTGATTATGATGAAATAAAAAGAGATATGGAAGAACGAGACGAGCGAGATAAAAATCGTGAATTTGCACCTCTTCGTCAGGCAGAGGATGCTGTTTTGATTGATAGTTCCAATCAAACCATTGAGGAAGTGATAAATTCCATTCTGGCTATTAAGGAAAATACAAAATAAGCCGATAAAAATTTGAAAGACAAGTCATTTGGAAGTTTATGGAAAATGTGAGGAATCGATTTTATGGAAGTAAAAGTGGCAAAATCAGCGGGATTTTGTTTTGGAGTAAAAAAAGCGGTAGAAGCCGTATATCAAAAATTGGAGGATCCTTTTGTACATTCAGCCATTTATACATATGGCCCATTAATTCATAATGAAGAAGTGGTATGTGATTTAGAAAAAAAGGGTGTGAAAGTGTTGCATGGAGAAGAGGATTTAGAAAAGCTGACAGAAGGAATTGTTGTACTTCGTTCTCATGGAGTAGAAAAGCGAATTTATGATAAATTGCAAGAGAAGGGGATTACAGTTGTAGATGCTACTTGTCCATTTGTAAAGAAGATTCATCAGATTGTAGCAAAGTATAGTGAAGAAGGCTATCAAATTGTAGTAATTGGAAATGATAAACATCCAGAAGTAGAGGGGATTAAAGGATGGTGTAAAACAACACCTGTAATTATTGAAAATAAACAACAAGCAATGGAATTTGTAGTGGAGAAGGAGAAAAAAGTCTGTATTGTTTCACAAACTACTTTTCATTATACGAAATTTAAAGATTTAGTTGAAATTATTTCAAAAAAGGGTTATGATATAGTTGTCCGTAATACAATTTGCAATGCGACAGAAGAACGGCAGACAGAAGCAAAGCAGATTGCTTCTGAAGTAGACGCTATGATTGTGATTGGCAGTAAAAGCAGTTCGAATACGCAAAAGCTGTATGAAATATGTAAAAAGGAATGTAAAAATACTTACTATATACAGACACTTGTTGATTTGGATTTTGATAAATTGAAGTCCATGGGTTGCGTAGGTATTACAGCAGGGGCTTCCACCCCAAATAATATTATCGAGGAGGTTCATACTAATGTCAGAATTAAGTTTTGAACAAATGTTGGAAGAATCATTTAAAACAATCAGAAATGGGGAGGTAGTCGAAGGTACTGTAATCAGTGTTAAGGAAGATGAAATTGTCTTAAATATAGGCTATAAGGCTGATGGCATTATTACAAGAAGTGAATATACAAATGTTCCAAATGCAGACCTTACGACAATGGTTTCCGTTGGCGATACGATGCAAGTAAAGGTTATGAAAGTTAATGATGGTGAGGGGCAGGTATTGCTTTCTTATAAGAAGTTAGCAGCCGAAAAAGGAAATAAGAAATTAGAAGATGCTTATAACAATAAAGAAGTATTAACAGCAACTGTTGCGCAGGTATTAGATGGTGGTTTAAGTGTTGTAGTAGATGAAACACGTGTTTTTATTCCAGCAAGTTTAGTATCGGATACGTATGAAAAGAATTTAGAAAAATATGCAGGACAAGAGATTGAATTTGTAATTAGTGAATTTAATCCAAAAAGAAGAAGGATTATTGGCGATAGAAAACAACTCTTACTTGCAAAGAAAGCAGAACTGCAAAGAGAATTATTTGAAAGAATTTCAGTTGGTATGACAATTGAAGGAACAGTTAAAAATGTAACAGATTTTGGAGCCTTTATTGATTTAGGTGGAGCAGATGGTTTGCTTCATATTTCAGAGATGTCTTGGGGACGTGTGGAAAGTCCAAAGAAGGTATTTAAAGTTGGTGATACAGTAAAAGCATTTATCAAGGATATCAGTGGAGATAAAGTAGCATTAAGTTTGAAATTTCCAGAAGCAAATCCATGGACAGATGCTGCTAAGAAGTATGCAGTTGGAAATGTGGTAGAAGGTAAAGTTGCTAGAATGACAGATTTTGGAGCTTTTGTAGAGTTAGAATCTGGTGTAGATGCGTTACTTCATGTTTCCCAAATTTCAAAAGAACATGTAGAAAAACCATCCGATGTCTTAAAAGTTGGACAGGCAATTAAAGCTAAAATTGTAGATTTTAATGAAGCAGAAAAGAAGATTAGTTTAAGTATGAAAGTTTTGGAAACTCCGGCAGAGGAAGCTGTTCCGGCAGAAGAATAAAACAATCACTCTCCCGCAGTTGATAGTCGGATTCTAGAAAGTTCCGGCAAGGATAACTGCGGGTTTTTATTAATTGCAACTTTATACTGTATCGAAAAGGGAGGAGCCTATTGGAATGGCAATGAATTATGAGCAGTTTAAAACACAAGTATTTTCTTTAACCAAAATTGATTTAAATGCGTATAAAGAGCGTCAGATGAAACGAAGAATTGATTCACTGATTGCAAAAAATAAGTTTTCTGGATATGAGGATTATGTTGCAGCAATTAAAAAACAGGAAGATTTATTAGAAGAATTTATTAATTACCTGACAATTAATGTTTCAGAGTTTTACCGGAATCCAGAACAGTGGAAAGTATTGGAAAATGAAATTTTACCAATTTTGATGAAAAATGCAACAGGGCGATTAAAGATTTGGAGTGCTGCTTGTTCTACTGGAGATGAGCCTTATACATTAGCAATGGTACTTGGAAAGTATATGCCACTTTCTAATATTTCAATTATGGCAACGGATATTGATAAACAGGTTCTTGAAAAAGCACAAACAGGGCTTTATACGCAAAAAAGCTTAGCAGGCTTACCAAAAGACTTTGTAAGTAAATATTTTACTTCAGTTGGAAATTCGGCATTTCAAATTAGTAATGATATTAAAAAATGCGTACAATTTAAACAACATAATTTATTAAAAGATACTTATCCAACAAACTTTGATTTGATTCTCTGCCGAAATGTATTAATCTATTTTACAGAGGAAGCAAAAGAGGAAATTTATCGTAAGTTTAATGCAACTTTACGGATAGGAGGCTATCTTTTTGTTGGAAGTACAGAGCAGATTATTAAATATCGAGAATTAAATTATGAGTCTTATAAATCGTTTTTCTATAAAAAGATAAAGTAATTGCTTATTGTTTTAAAAGGCAAGGACTATAACAGAATGTGATAATTTTGTTATAGTCCTTTTTTTAGTAAAGAATCATATTTTATAAAAATTGTGAAAGTAAAATTGTAAAATAATCTTTTTGTTTGGCAAGGGAATTTAGAAATTCTTCTGTTAGTTCAAAATAGCTGTAAATATCATTATAATTTTGTTTAAATTTTGGTGTATAAAGGGGTGTTGGCTGAATTAAAAAGTGACTGTTCTTTTTGGTATAACAGGTACTTTTTTTGGCTTTTATACGGTGAGAGGTATCGACATAAGAGGCGACACTTTTGTGAATGGCATAGTCTTCTTCTGGAAGATAATAATAATCTTTATAGTTAGAATAAAAGTATTTTAGTGTTCCAGTAAAGACAGGTATTTTAATTTGAATACTATGATCCATTTGGGTTGTAATTGTGCAAAATTCATTTTGATAATAGATAGGAACAAGAAGAGGGGAGAACGGAAGCAGGCGTGTAACAAAAAGTGTTTGTTCACCAGTAAGAAGAGAAAAGGACTGGCAAATTGTTTTTTGAATGTGAAAATGTCCTTTTTTTAAAAGAGGAAGTGTCCTAAGAGATAAAATAAAAAGGAGCCCTTTTAACGTTTCTTTGTTATGTAATAAAAGGGAAGACAATAGGTTATGTTCCTTTGTATTTAAGTAGATTTTATATTGTTTAATTTGTTCTTTACTGGTATGTGTATCTTTTCTAGAAAAGTGTAAATAGTTTTCTAAGTTTTTTTGTTTCATAGTTGTTAGATTAAGTAAGGATTGGAAAGGGCGTAGTTCTTTATATAAATCAATTGATTCAGATGGAAGAGAAACAGGAATATTTTGTTTTGCGGCTCTTTTTTTTAAGAATGGAAGTGCAAAGTGATCACCATTATAGTGAATAAGATAGTGATAATTGGATGCAAAGGAAAAAAAGGAACGAAGTAAATCTGCTTCTTTTTCTGGATGATCACTAAAGAATTGTAGCAGATGCCAGTTATTTTCCTTGTAATAGATACAACCAATTAGATAGAGGAACGAATGTTCAAAAGAGAGTCCTGTTGTTTCAATTGCAAAGAATAGAACTTCTTGAGCAGGAGCTGGAAGGAGTGCAGGAGAAATGGAATGGGTTATGGTTTGTTGATCTTGTTCAATCATATTCTCACCTCATAGGAATAAATTTTGATTGTATTATAGTGAATTTTTTTCTTTTTCTCAAGAGTGAACGATAAATTTTCTAGTAAAGATTAAAATTAAGGTATGAATATTTTAAGAAAATGAGAAGATACTATCTTTTATCAATAAGAAATAATAAGGAGAGGGTGAGAAGAGATGAGTGAAACAAACAAAACCGATTTTCAAAACACTTTTAATCGGTTTAAAAAGCTTTTACGTACAGAGGACAGCTTTGATGTTTTATATAAAGAATTTTTAATTGGTGGACGAGAATCTGTTTATTTTTTTATCAATGGTTTTGTAAAAGATGATCTGATGCAAAAATTGACAGCTTCTTTTGTTAGTATAAAAAAAGAAAATATGCCATCGAATGCAGAGGAATTTTCAAAAGAATATCTATCTCATATGGAAGTTGAAATGGAAGAGGCGGAGGATATTATTATAAAAAATGTACTTTCTGGTGTGGTGGTTTTATTTATAGAAGGATATACAAAGGCATATTTGATTGATTGTCGATCCTATCCTGCTAGAGGGGTAGAAGAACCAGAAAAAGACAGAGTGATGCGTGGCTCACGAGATGGTTTTGTGGAAACGATTGTGTCTAATACTGCTTTAATTCGTCGTCGGATTCGAAGTATAGAATTGACAAATGAAATCTATACAGTAGGACGTTCTTCAAAAACAGATATTGCGGTTTGTTATATGAGGGATCGAGTGGATCAAGAGTTTTTAAAGGGGCTGATTCAACGAATTAATGGGATTGATATTGATTCATTGACAATGAATCAGGAAAGTTTGGCAGAATGTCTTTATAGAAGAGGATGGTGGAATCCATTTCCAAAATATAAATATACAGAACGACCGGATACGGCTGCTGCCTCTATATTAGAAGGCGGAATTGCCGTTTTGGTAGATAATTCTCCATCTGCTATGATTTTACCTTGTTCTGTGTTTGATATTTTAGAGGAAGCAGATGATTATTATTTTCCTCCTGTTACAGGAACTTATCTTCGGCTGTCACGATTTTTAATTACGATACTAACGATGATATTAACGCCTACTTGGCTGCTTCTTATGAAAAATCCAGAGTGGGTGCCAGAGTGGTTGGCATTTATTTTTCCAGCAGAGGAAATACAAGTCCCTTTAATTTGGCAGTTGATTATTTTAGAATTTGCAATTGACGGTTTACGGCTTGCGGCAGTAAATACACCTAATATGCTGAGTACCCCATTAAGTGTAATTGCTGGTTTGGTATTAGGGGATTATGCGGTACAGTCAGGATGGTTTAATTCGGAATCTATGCTTTATATGGCGTTTGTAGTATTGGCAAATTATTCGCAGCCTAGTTTTGAATTAGGTTTTGCACTTAAGTTTATGCGATTGATTACATTATTACTTACGCAAGTATTTCAGGTTTGGGGTTATGCTTTTGGAGTATTATTTACGATTTTTTGTGTTTGTCAAAACCGAACGCTTTCTGGAAAAAGTTATCTTTATCCGTTGTTTCCATTTAATGGACGAGAATTTTTGCGAAGATTTGTTCGGATTAGTTTGCCTCAAACAGAAAATAAGTAGTTAGATAAGAAAGGTAAGCTGTTTAACAGCTTTCCCTTTCAATTAATAAAGCAGGCTTGCTTATTTTTTACACTGGGTAATATTTCTGGAACTGGGGCAGGTATGAACTTGTTGTTTGGAATAAACTGGAAGATTGGTGCTTTAATTATGTTGGCGGTTCTAATGTATTGCTACTTTTCAAAAGGGGTTTACTCAAAAGTAGAAAAGGGAATTACAGTATGCATTTTTGGTATCATTCTTGCATTTTATGCAACGCTGGTTGCATCTGGAGGACCTGATTGGGGAGAAATGGGATACAGTGTAGTACACTGGAGTTTTCCAGAGGCAAGCCTAACAACAGCTTTGGCTTATATTAGTACAAATGCAGCGGTTACGTCGGGTATTTATGGAACTCAATAAGTTATTTGTTTGCTCTGGTTATGACTGCTTCTGCTTTGAGTAATTATATACCAAAATTGATTACATCAATTGTAGGATCATAAATAAACGAATAAGAAAATCCCTTTACAGTAATAATGTTAAGGGATTTTCGATTTATAAATGTTGAAAGTTAGAAATTAAGGTGGTTTCATTTAGAATCACTATTTTTTGGAAAATGGAAAAAATGGTTTTATGAAAATTTATTCGAATAAATTTTTTCTTTTAATATATTTAATACTAAGTTTTTAGTTGAAAAATTTATAAAAATAGGGTTGAAAAAATCTTTCCTTATTTATATAATGGAATAAAATAATAAAATAAAGAATATTTTCGGAGAGAAAGACTTCTCTCCGAGTTTTTATATTGTACTAAAAAATAAAACTAAATTGGAGGGATCCGAGTGTTTCCATTTTTTAATAAGAAAAATTCTGAATTAGAAACAATTTTGCAGAAGATACAGATAAATCAATCTAATAATTATAAAGATGCAGCACAGGAAAATTTAAAAGAATTTCAAAAAGTTTTTGAAGAATGTTTAAAGACAAATCAACTAAACGAAAAACAAAAGGAATATTATAAAAAAATTTTATCAGATTTAATAATACAAATGAAAAATTATACACATAAAGATCAAAAAGTTACTTGGTGATAAATAAGACAAATAATAAGGAAAAAAGGAGGGCTTTGGTTTATGAAATAAAATGATAGATAGAGCAATGGAACTGGGTATTAAAATGCTTGCCAGATAGAGGAAGATCTGTTACAATCGTATCTATGTTCGATTACTTTTAATAGATTGGATTAAAAAGAGCATAAGGAGAGTTTCAATGATTTCTTTTATAAAAGGTGAGTTAAAAGAAGTAGGAATAGATTTTGTTGTGGTGGAAAATCATGGAATCGGTTATTTGATAAAGGTACCTGCTACTGTGGTTACTATGCTTCCAGCAATAGGAAGTGAGATACAGATTTTTACCTATCTCTATATCAGAGAAGATATTTTAGATTTATATGGATTTTTAGAAAAAGAAGATATCACAGTATTTCGGCTTCTTTTGGGAGTAAGTGGAATTGGCCCAAAAGGAGCGTTGGCTATTCTTTCTACAATTTCTGTAGATGATTTACGGTTTGCAGTGTTGGCAGGAGATGCAAAAACGATTGCAAAAGCACCAGGAATTGGCAGTAAAACAGCACAAAAGATGGTAATTGAGTTAAAGGATAAATTAAAATTAGAAGAGGTATTTGAACAAAAGTTGGCAAAAGAAGCAAAAGATGTTGGACAGACAAAAGAGATACAAAATGAGGCAGTGCAAGCACTGACTGCTTTGGGATATAGTCCAACTGATGCACTTCGTGCCGTTCGTGCTGTAACAGTAACAGAGGATATGACAGTGGAAACTTTGTTAAAAGCTTCTTTAAAAAAGATGAGTCGGTAGGATGAAAGGATTTCTATATGGCAAAGAGAATGATAACAACAGAGCGAACAGAAGAAGATAATAGTGTGGAAAATCATCTAAGGCCACAGCTTTTGGCAGATTATATTGGTCAAGCAAAAGCAAAGGAAAATTTAAAAGTATATATTGAAGCAGCGAAAAGCCGGAAAGAACCACTAGACCATGTATTATTTTATGGTCCTCCTGGACTTGGAAAAACAACTTTAGCTGGAATTATCGCAAATGAGATGGGAACCAATATGAAGATTACTTCTGGACCTGCGATTGAAAAACCAGGAGAGCTGGCGGCGATTTTAAATAATCTTCAAGAAAAAGATGTATTATTTATTGATGAAATTCATCGGTTAAATCGACAAGTAGAAGAAGTGCTTTATCCGGCAATGGAGGATTTTGCAATTGATATTGTGATTGGAAAAGGCGCAACAGCACGATCCATCCGATTAGATTTACCTAAATTTACTTTGGTAGGTGCTACAACCAGAGCTGGACTTTTAACGGCACCGCTTCGGGATCGATTTGGCGTGATTCATCGATTAGAATTTTATACACCGCAGGAATTGCAGACAATTTTAATGCGTTCTGCTAGGGTATTGCAAGTAGAAATTGAGGCTGCGGGTGCAATGGAGATGGCAAGAAGAAGTCGTGGCACACCTCGATTGGCAAATCGGCTTTTAAAGCGGGTGCGAGATTTTGCACAGGTAAAATATCATGGAGTTATTACAGAAGAGGTGGCAAATTTTGCGTTGGATTTGCTGGAAGTGGATAAATATGGACTAGATAATAGCGATCGGATGTTTTTAATTACTTTAATTCAAAAATTTACAGGAGGTCCTTGCGGATTAGATACATTGGCAGCAGCTTTAGGAGAAGATGCTGGAACATTAGAAGAAGTAATTGAACCGTATCTTATTCAAAATGGATTTTTACAGAGGACGCCTCGTGGAAGAATTGTAACAGATTTGGCTTATCAACATCTTGGACTAAAAAAATAGAAAAAACAGAATAGAACTATAAACTGGAGAATCTTGGTAAACAAAATCCTCTCATAAAATGCTTGTGCTTTTTTCTGAAATTGATTATAATAAAGTTTAATGATAACAAAGGAATAATGCAGGGAGAGGATATTGGATGGCACTAAAGAATAATGTACAGGTGGTTATTGACGGAAAAGTATATACATTAAGCGGATACGAAGACCCCGAATACCTAAATAAAGTTGCTGCATATATTAATGCAAAACTTTCTGAGGTACGAATGGCAGAGGGATATAAACGTCAGAACCGAGAGGTGCAGAATATCCTGATGTATCTCAATGTAGCAGATGATTATTATAAAGCAAAGAAAAATGCAGATACAGCAAGTTTAGAATTAGAAGAGCGCAATAAGGAGATTTCGAATTTAAAACATGAATTAGTAGGACTAAAACTTCGAATGGAGGAGGAAGAGCTGGAATTAGAAGCTCTTCGAAAGACAGTAAGTGAACAGGAAAAAACGATTATTCGTTTAGAAGCAGAGAAAACACATACTAGAAAAGCACAAAATGAAAAAAGAAGCAAAGATGGGCAGGATAAGAATGAAAATCAGGATAAATAAGGATAGAAAATGTCATGTCATTCCCAGAAAGAAGACATGACATTCTTTATAGAGAAAAAAGAAAAGATTGAGGAAAAAAGAATGGAGTTATATAAAAGTCAAAGGTATCAGGCATGTTATACAAAAAAAGCAGAATTGTTAGCACCAGCTGGCTCCTATGAAACGATGGTGGCGGCTGTTTTGGCAGGTGCTGATGCGGTTTATTTAGGGGGAAATCTGTTTGGTGCAAGAGCATATGCCAACAACCTAGATACAGAAACCTTAAAATCTGCAATTGATTTTGTTCATCTTCATGGTAGAAAATTATATTTAACAGTTAATACATTATTAAAAGAACAAGAGATGCAGGAAAAACTATATTCTTATTTACTTCCTTTTTATCAACAGGGATTAGATGCAGTAATTGTGCAGGATATTGGAGTATTTTCTTTTATTCAAAAGTATTTTCCCAAGCTTCCTATTCATGCTAGTACACAGATGACTTTGATGGGGCCTTATGGAGCAAAACTTTTAAAAGAAATGGGAGCTGTACGAATTGTAACTGCAAGAGAACTTTCCTTGGAGGAGATCCAAAAGATTCATCATACAGAAGGGTTAGAATCTTTAGAAATAGAAAGTTTTATACATGGAGCACTTTGTTACTGCTATTCGGGACAGTGTTTATTTAGTAGTTTGGCAGGAGGAAGAAGTGGAAATCGAGGACGTTGTGCACAGCCTTGCCGTCTTCCCTATCAGGTAAAAGAGAAAGAACAGAAAAAAAGATGGAACCGTAAGGAGGAACCTTACCAATTAAGTCCAAAGGATTTGTGCAGTATAGAACTTTTACCAGATATTTTAGAAGCAGGTGTCTATTCTCTTAAAATTGAAGGCAGGATGAAAAAGCCGGAATATACAGCAGGTGTAGTCAGTGTTTATCGCAAATATCTAGATATTTATATTGAGCATGGAAGAGAGGGATTTGCTGTATCTGATAAGGATAAGAAAATTTTATATGATCTTTATAATCGGGGTGGATTTACAAAAGGATATTATATAGAAAAGAACGGAAAAGATATGATGTTTCTTCAGGGAAAAGAAGCAGAAAGTGAGGAGAAAAATCAAGAACTTTTTGAAGCAGTTCGAAAAGAATTTCTCTCTGTAGAGCCAAAGGAAGCAATTGATGGAACAATAAGAATATATTCGAAAGAAAAGGCAAAACTTACTGTTCAATTTCAAAACCAAAGTGTTACTGTATTTGGAAAAGAGGTTGCTTTGGCAGAAAAGCAGCCTATGACAAAAGAAAATATTGCAAAACAAATAGAAAAAACCGGAAAAACGCCATTTTCTTTTTCTAATCTTTTAATAGAAACAGATGGAAAGAGTTTTATTTCTATAACAGAATTAAATGAATTGCGAAGAACAGCATTAGAACAACTAACGGCAGCATATCTGCAACCATTTTATCGAGAAGAAAGTCAAAAAGAGATTTATTTAAAGGAAATAAAAAATAAAAAAAGAGAATTAAAATCTGCTTGTCAATATAAGATAAATGTCTATTTAGAAAAAAAAGAATATGTAGAAGCAGTAACAAAATTTACAGAAATTTCTTCGATTTATTTAGATGCAAGTGAATTTTCAACAGATGATGTAAAAAGTTATAAAAAACGGTTTCCAAATCAAAAGTTTTATTATATGCTTCCACCTATTTTTCGAGATACGACAAAGAATTGGTTAGAACAAGAATATCAATCATTGTTACAGGCAGGAATTGATGGATTTGTAGCAAGAAATTTAGATGAATTTTCTTTTCTAAAAGAAAAAAGAAAAGAAAAAGAAATACCGATTCGATTGGATTCTTCTCTTTATGGATTTAATTCGGAAAGTATGCAGGTATTTGAAAAACAGTGGAATGTAGAACAAATAACCCTTCCTTTAGAGTTAAATGGAAGAGAGCTGGCACAAATTGCAGATAAAAGAAGTGAGTTAATGGTATATGGCTACTTACCAATGATGGTATCAGCACAATGTACGATGAAAAATTTAAAAGGATGTTCTTGCAAATCTGGAACGCTTCTTTTAACCGATCGTTATAACAATGAATTTACAATAAAAAATAGGTGTAAATTTTGCTATAATAAAATATATAATTGTAAACCACTTTCTCTTTTAAGTGTAAAAAAAGAAGTGGATCGAATTTTACCTAGTGCAATACGGCTGGATTTTACACTGGAATCTGTAAAAGAGGTAACAGAGATTCTTACAAAATTTATTCAGGCGTATCAAAAGGGTATTTTATTTTCAGAGGAACCTTTTGCATTTACAAGAGGGCATTTGAAACGGGGGATTGAGTAAGAGGGAGGTAGTAGTATGGTTAGTCTGATGCAAGAGCTGTCAAAATATCTGATTATTTTGCTGATGATGGTATATACGTATTATTCTTTTGCTTATTATAAAAAAAGAAAAGTAACAATATTAAATATTTGCCTGTTTATGGTACATTTTCTTGGGTTTTTTTCTTTATTTCTTTCTACAGGAAATGAGAATCTAATCCTTTTATATGGGGCGGAATTAGTTTATTTAATTTTGTTAGAAACATTATTTCATATTGCTTATCCAGCAGCTTCTAGATTATTAACTAGTTTAGTTTGTATGCTAATGGTGATAGGGTTTCTTGTGCTGGCAAGACTTTCTATTGGAAAAGCAAACCGACAGTTTTTGATTTTAGCATTAGGAACACTTTTTATGGCAGCGATTCCATATATTATGAAAAAGTGGAAATCGTTAAGAAAGTTTGCATGGCTTTATGGAATTGCTGGGGTAGTGTTACTTTTGGTAGTTTTGATTTTGGCAGAAACCAGTTATGGAGCTAAACTTTCGATTGCATTACTTGGTGTTTCTTTTCAACCTTCTGAATTTGTAAAAATTAGTTATGTATTTTTTATTGCTGCTATGTTTGAAGTAAGAGATGATTGGAAGCAGGTAATAAAGACAGGAATTTTAGCAGCTGTGCATATTTTAATTTTAGTGGCATCGACTGATTTGGGAAGTGCATTGATTTTTTCATTGGTATTTGTATTTATGGTCTATGTAGCTACAAAAAGACCGATTTATTTATTTGGCGGGTTATTAGCGGGAGCAGGTGCTTCCTATCTGGCTTATCAGACATTTTCCCATATTCAGACTCGTGTAACAGCGTGGATTGATCCCTGGTCTGTAATTGAAAGTAAAGGGTATCAGATTGCACAGTCTCTTTTTGCAATCGGAACAGGAGGCTGGTTAGGAGTAGGATTAAATAAAGGTTCTCCTTCCCAGATACCAGTTGTAGAAGAGGACTTTTTCTTCTCAGCAATTGCAGAAGAATTGGGCGGGTTGGTTGCAGTCTGTGTTATTTTTATCTGTTTAGGATGTCTGCTTTTGATTTTAAATATAGCGATTCAGATGCACAGTCATTTTTATCGTTATATGGCGTTGGGGCTTGCTTGTGAGTATGGAATACAGGTATTTTTAACAATTGGCGGAGCAATGAAACTAATTCCATCTACGGGGGTAACAATTCCATTTGTAAGTTGTGGCGGAAGTTCAATGCTAAGTTCACTTGTAATGTATGGAATTGTACAGGGACTATATATTTCAGAATTAGAACTAGGGCTAGGAAAAGGGGAGGAAGAACAAAAACATACAGATGATGAAAGACTAAGAATTTTATCGGGAAAAACAAGTTGGAATCGAGAACTTTATTTTGTTATGTATCTATTTACAGGACTATTTCTATTAATGCCGTGTTATCTTGGTTATTTTCTTTTTGCAGAGAGTAAAGATGTTATCAACAATCCTTATAATCTGCGGCAGGAGGATTTCGCAAAAAAGGTGGTACGTGGTACAATTCTTACGGCAGATGGAAAAGTGATTGCAAAGACAGAAACAAAGGAGGATGGAACAGAGCAAAGAGTTTATCCATTTGAGAATTTATTTTCCCATGTAGTAGGGTATTCACAGAGTGGAAAAGATGGATTGGAAAAAATCTATAACTTTCAGCTTTTAACATCAGATGAACCTATTTATGAAAAAATAGGACATGAATTAAGAGGGGAAAAAGATAAGGGAAATCAACTGATTACGACTTTAAATTATACGCTTCAAAAAGCAGCTTCTGAGGAATTGGAAGGTCAAAAAGGGGCTATTGTAGTGATGGAGCCATCGACTGGAAAAATTCTTGCTATGGTTTCGAAGCCAGATTATAATCCAAACGAAATAGAAGCTATCTGGGAATCACTTGCAGATGATTCAGATGGAGAACAGAGCTATCTATTAAACCGTGCTACGCAAGGACGTTATCCACCTGGTTCTACATTTAAGATTTTAACTGCATTAGAATATTTAAAAGAGTTTCCAGATCAGATTTCAAAGTTTTCTTATGATTGTACTGGTTCTTACCAACATAATGGAGCAACAATTCAATGTTCAAACCAAACTGTACATGGAACTATTTCATTTGAAACGGCTTTTGCGAAGTCTTGCAATGGTGCTTTTGCAAAAATTGGTTTAGAGCTTTCGATAGAACAGTTTTCAAAACTGTGTGAAAAATTTTTGTTTAATCAAGATTTACCAGTTGCATTATCATATGTATCAAGTCAATTTCAATTAAAGGATAGTTCTCCTGAATGGGAGATTATGCAAACTGCAATCGGACAGGGTACGGTGGAGATAACACCACTTCATCAGGCAATGATAACAGCAACCATTGCAAATGGTGGTGTTATGATGAAACCTTATTTAGTAGATCGAATTACAGATGTACATGGGAATACCATAAAAAAATATCGCCCTCAACGTTATCAAGTACCCATTAGTGAACAGGAAGCAAAACAGCTGACGGAATGGATGACTTTGTGTGTAACAGAAGGAACAGGATATCGTGCTAGATTGGAAGAATATTCAGTAGCCGGAAAGACAGGTACGGCAGAATGGGATCCAAAGAAAGAAGCGCACTCTTGGTTTGTGGGATTTTCTTCAGTAGAAAAACCAGAAATTGTAGTAAGTGTAATTGTAGAGGAGGGAGGAGCTGGAAGTAAAAAGGCAGCTTCGATAGCAGGAGAAATTTTTAAAGTATGGTATACATTAAAAGAATCCGAAATGGATACGTAAATTTTTCACATATTTTTGGATTGACTTGCATAATTCTGTCAATTGAGGTATACTTATCCTAGTTTTGGTTTCACACCAAAGGACAGGAGGAATTGCAATGATTGAAGCAACGAGCTGTGGCGGTGTGGTTATTTTTCGAGGTAAGATTTTACTCTTATATAAAAACTATAAGAATAAATATGAGGGATGGGTATTACCAAAAGGAACTGTAGAAGCTGGAGAAGAGTATAAAGAAACTGCACTACGTGAAGTATTAGAGGAATCAGGCGTAAAGGGAAATATAATCAAATATGTAGGAAAAAGCCAATATACGTTTGCGACTCCTGCTGATATGGTAGAGAAAGATGTACACTGGTATCTAATGATGTCAGACAGCTATTACAGCAAACCGCAGCGGGAAGAGTTTTTCATGGATTCGGGTTATTATAAATTTCATGAGGCTTACCACTTATTAAAATTTTCGAATGAAAAGCAGATTTTAGAAAAAGCATATAATGAATATTTAGACTTAAAGAGGAATAATCTTTGGGGAAGTAAGAAATACTTTTAAAATAGGAAATATTTTTAAAAAGATAGGAAACCGGAAAACAGAGAGTTGTTTTCCGGTTTTCCTAAAAGGAAGGGAGTTTAGAATGAGTCAAATTTTTGAACAATTGATGCCTTATTTAGAAAAACATATGGCATTACAGACAGCGCTTGCTTTATTTGATTGGGATGATGCGACCCTTGCACCAAAAGAAGCAGGAGAACAGACAGCAAAAGTAATTGGTATTTTAGCGGAGGAAGATTTTCTTTGTCTTACCAATCCAGAGGTAAAGAAGATTTTAGAAAAATTTGAAGCAAAAGAAGGAGAAGAAAAAGAACAGGCAATCATTCGTAAAATCAAAAAGAGTTTAAGAAAGACAGAAGCAATTCCAAAAGAGGAGAAGCGAGCTTATGCGGAATTACAGTCAAAGTCACAAAAAGCATGGCAGAAAGCGAAAAAAGAGAATGATTTTTCAATCTTTGCACCTTATTTAAAGGAGATTATTGCATATAACAAAAAGTTTGCCTCTTATGGTTCAACCAAAGAACAGACAGGATATGATGTACTGTTAGATAATTATGAGGAAACGTTTCCAGTAGAGGTATTGGATATTTTTTTTGATAAATTAAAAAAGGAGTTAATTCCTCTTCTTCAAAAGATTCAAAAACAACCACAGATAGAAGATTCCTTTTTACATCAAAAGTATGAAATTGAAAAACAAAAAGAATTTAATCGCTTTTTAGCGGAGTATATTGGATTTAATTTTAACCGTGGCGTTATGGCGGAGAGTGAACATCCATTTACAACTTCTTGGCATAATCATGATGTGCGAATTACAACACATTATTATGAAGAAAATTTAGCAAGTGCGATTTTTTCTACTATCCATGAGAGTGGACATGCAATTTATGAGCAGGGAATAGAGGATCAATATACACAAACGATACTTGGAGAGGGAGCTTCTTGTGGAATACATGAATCCCAGTCTCGGTTTATGGAAAATATGATTGGAAGAAGCCGAGCATTTTGGGTACCTATTTATGGGAAGTTAGTAGAATTGTTTCCAAAACAATTAAAAGAAGTTTCACTCGATCAGTTTGTAGCAGCAATCAATCGAGTTCAGGCAGATGAAATTCGGACAGAGGCAGATGAATTGACTTACTGTTTGCATATTATGGTACGCTATGAGTTGGAAAAATTAATGATAAATGGGGAAGTAGAAGTAGAAGAATTACCTCGGCTTTGGAATGAAAAATATCAAGAATATCTAGGAATCACACCAGAAAATGATACCGTTGGAATTTTGCAGGATGTACATTGGTCTATGGGAAGTATGGGATATTTTCCATCTTATGCACTTGGAAATGCATTTGCTGCTCAGATTTATGCAAAGATGCAGAAAGAAATCAATGTGGAAGAGGAGCTTTCGAAAGGAAATATAAAAGCAATTCGAGAATTTTTACATCAACATGTGCATCAATATGGGGCATTTAAGGAAGCACGGGAAATTTTAAAAGAAACAACAAAAGAAGAGTTTAATCCAGATTATTTTATTATCTACTTAAAAGAAAAATATAAGAAGCTTTATGGAATTTCCTAAATTTAATTTTGGATTTTGACGTCTATAACAAGATGGAATCTTTGTTTGAGCTAAAACAATATTTTTACAAAGATTCCTTTTTTGGTACAAGCCAATGAAATGTGCATTTTTTATTATTGGAGGAAAAGGAAATGACCGAGAACTACCAAAGAGTGTTTGAACAAATATTAGAAAAAATACAAGGACAACCACATATTCTTTTACATAGTTGTTGTGCTCCTTGTTCTAGCTATGTGTTGGAATATTTATCAAAATATTTTGAGATTACTGTGTTTTATTTTAATCCAAATATTTTTCCTATAGAAGAGTATCAGTACCGAGTGGAGGAAGAGAAACGATTGATTTCTGCTATGCCTTTTTCTAATCCAGTACATTTTTTAGAAGGAGAGTATAAACCAGAAGATTTTTTTACTACGGTAAAGGGAGTGGAGAAAATAAAAGAAGGTGGAGAGCGCTGTTTTCGCTGTTATGAGTTACGGCTTCGAGAAACTGCCAAAATCGCACAAGAGAAAGGATTTGATTATTTTACAACAACATTAAGTATTAGTCCTTTAAAAAATGCAGAAAAATTAAATCAAATTGGAAGTATGCTTTCAAAGGAATATGGTGTGCCATATCTTTTTTCTGATTTTAAAAAGAAAAATGGATATCAGCGTTCGATTGTACTTTCAAAGGAGTATGGACTTTATCGACAGGAATATTGTGGCTGTATTTTTTCAAAACAGGAGCGTTCTAGTTCTGTTACAATAAAATAGCTTTTTGGTGATATAGTTGAAAAAGAACAAAAAAATACAAATTTTTCAAAAAAAGAGTTGACAAGAGATGATATCTATGATAGACTAATCAAGTGTTAGGAAATTGCCGCAGTGGCGGAATGGCAGACGCACTAGACTCAAAATCTAGCGGGGGCGACCTCGTGCCGGTTCAAGTCCGGCCTGCGGCACTCTTGGCAGGGGCGTTCTCTGTAAATATTATATTTACAGAGAATTTTTTTTAATATAAGGACAGTTTACAAAATACACGATCTGTTGTTTTGTAAGAGAATAGAAATATTTAGGTAGTTATCCAAAATGGATAACTGCTTTTTTTTCTTTGCAATCTTAAGCTTCTTGTGCTAGAATAAAAGCAATAACTTGTCAAACTGGAAAATACCAGAAAGGACGCAAAGTGATGATATGTAGGGAATGGCAGAAAATGATTCCTGGATTTTTAAATGATACATTAGAAAACCAGGAGATGGAAGGTTTTATTAAACATGTACAAGCCTGTGAAGATTGTTACGAAGAATTGGAAATCATGTTTATGCTTTCTATCGGCTTACAGGAATTAAATGAAGACAGAAATATTTCGTATAATTTCAGCCAGTTGTTAGAGAATAAAATAATAGAAGCAGAGATTCGGTTTGAACGGATTAGGCGGATTCGTTACTTAAATAGGTTGATCATTGTGATTTTGCATATTTTAGTGGGATTGGGAATTGCGCTTCAAATAGTAAAGTGGATATAAGCAGGAGAAAAAATGGAGAAAATATTACTAATTGATGGAAATAGTATTTTAAATCGGGCATTCTATGGTTTGCCAGATATGACAAATTCAAATGGACAACATACAAATGCGGTATTGGGATTTATCAATATCTTAATGAAAGTGGTAGAAGAGGAAGTACCTAATTATATAATTGTGGCTTTTGATCGGGGAGAACCGACCTTTCGTCATCAGATTTATAAGGAATATAAAGGGAATCGAAAGCCTATGCCAGAGGAGTTAGCAGAACAGCTCCCTAAAATGAAAGAGGTACTTACGGCTATGAAAATTCCCTATTTGGATCATGCTGGCTGGGAGGCAGACGATATTTTAGGAAGTTTGGCAAAAAAGGCTGAGGCAGATGGAATGAAAGTAGTTTTATTATCAGGAGATAGAGATCTTTTGCAGATTGCTACCAATCAAGTACTAATTCGAATTCCAAAGACAAAAAAAGGGGTAACAGAAGTAGAAAATTATTATGCAGAAGATGTAAAAAAAGCATATGGTGTAACGCCGACACAATTTATTGATATGAAAGCATTAATGGGGGACACTTCAGACAATATTCCGGGGGTACCAAGTATAGGAGAAAAGACAGCAGCTAAGATTATTCAAAGTTTTGGCTCCATAGAAAATGCCTATGCACATATTGAAGAAATTAAGCCGCCAAAAGCACAAAAAATGTTACAGGAACACTATGACTTAGCACAGCTTTCAAAAGTGTTGGCAACGATAAAGACCGATTGTGAATTGGAGTATTCGAAACAGGATGCAAAAAAAGAGGATTTTTTTACAAAAGAAACCTATCAATTATTTCAGCAGTTAGAGTTTAAAAGTTTGCTGCACCGATATTTTAGTAAAACCGATTTTTCCTCTGATCAAATTGAATTAATAGAAACCAAACAAGAAGAATTTATTCTTTTAGAGGATTTTAGTGAAGTAGGAAAAATTTTAAAAAAGGCGGAAAAGAAAAAGAAAGTTGCAGTTGCAAAAATTGCAGAAGATGGAAAGTTACTAGGACTGTCTCTTACATTTTCAGAAAAACAAGCCTATTTTATACCAGTTCAGTTTTTTATAACAGAGGACTATTTGCTTTCGTGCTGGCAGCAGCTTGTTCAAGCTTCTCCTAATAGTATTTTTTTAAATTTAAAAGAAGATTTATCCTATCTTGGCCAAGTAGATTCTCTTGAACAAAATTTAGACCGAAAATTTGATATAGGAATAGCAGCTTACTTATTAAATCCTTTAAAAGATGCATATGGCTATGAGGATGTAGCAAGAGAATATCTACATTATGCAGTACCAAAAAGAAGTGAACTTTTTGGAAAACTATCTTTAAAAGAAGCACAAAAAGAAAAACCAGAGGAGTTTTTAAAGTATTGTTGTTTTGCTAGTTTTATTCCATTTCTTGTACAGCCAATTTTAAAAGAACGTTTGGAAAAGCAGGGAATGTGGAACCTTTTTGAAACGATAGAAATGCCACTAATTTTTACTTTATATCGTATGGAACAGAGTGGAATTCGTGCTAATAAACAAGAACTTCAAGAATATGGGAAACGGCTTGCTGTAAAAATAAAAGAGGTAGAGCAGTCTATTTATCAGCAGGTAGGAGAGCAATTCAATTTGAATTCTCCCAAACAATTAGGAGAAATTCTATTTGAGAAAATGGGTCTGCCTGGTGGGAAAAAGACAAAAACGGGGTATTCAACAGCAGCAGAGGTATTGGAGAAATTAGCACCAGAGTATCCAGTGGTGCAGGAGATTTTGGAATATCGGCAATATAGCAAATTAAAATCAACTTATGCAGATGGATTAGCAGGTTATATTGGGGCGGATGGACGAATTCATGGTAAGTTTCATCAGATGATTACAGCAACTGGACGAATTAGCAGTACAGAGCCAAATCTGCAAAATATTCCAACACGAATGGAATTAGGAAGAGAAGTGCGAAAGGTATTTGTACCAGAAGAAGGCTATGTTTTTCTAGATGCAGATTATTCGCAGATTGAACTTCGTATATTGGCCCATATGTCAAATGATTCTCATTTAATAGAGGCTTACAAAGAGGCAGAGGATATTCATAGCATAACAGCTTCAAAGGTATTTCATGTGCCTTTAGAGGAGGTAACTTCACTACAAAGAAGAAATGCAAAAGCAGTGAATTTTGGAATTGTATATGGGATTAGTTCCTTTGGATTAAGTCAGGATTTAAGTGTTTCAAAAACAGAGGCACAGGAATATATCGAACAATATTTTCAGGCTTATCCAGGAATTAAACGTTTTTTGGAACAGTTAGTAATAGATGCGAAAGAAAAGGGATATTCTGAAACGATGTTTGGCAGGCGGCGTCCAATTCCAGAAATTACATCCTCTAATTATACACAACGTTCTTTTGGAGAAAGAATTGCAATGAATGCACCAATTCAGGGTACAGCAGCCGATATTATTAAAATTGCTATGATTCGGGTCGATCAGCAGCTAAGAGAACGAAAACTCAAATCTAGATTAATCCTACAGGTACATGACGAACTTCTAATTGAAACATATCAAGAAGAAGTAGAAATTGTCAGCCATATTTTACAAAAAGAGATGATGGGAGCTGCCAATTTACAGGTAAAGTTAGAGGTTGATATGCATACTGGAAGCAGTTGGTTTGATGCAAAGTAGGTGAAAGATATGGTTATTGGAATTACTGGCGGAATTGGAAGCGGCAAATCTTATGTTCTTTCCATAATGGAACAAAAGTTTCACTGTTTGGTTATGGAGGCGGATCGGATTGCTTGGGAATTAGAGCAGCCTTCGGGGTTGTGTTATCCTGCAATTCTTCAAGTTTTTGGAAGAGAGATTCTAGATGTAGATGGAACAATTCATCGGCAGAAATTAGGAAAAATAGTATTTTCCAATCGAGAAAAATTGTTACAATTAAATCAAATTGTCCATCCAGCAGTGAAAGAAACCATTCAACAAAGAATCCGTTTCTTGCAGGCAGAACAGCCAGAAAGGGATATTGTAATTGAGGCAGCACTTTTACTAGAAGAACAGTATGATAAAATCTGTGATATGATTTGGTATATTTATTCTGATATTGCAGTTCGTAAAAGGCGATTAAAGGAACAACGTGGATATTCAGAAGAAAAAATTGCTGCAGTAATGAAAAATCAGCTTTCTGATGAAATATTTCGAAAACAATGTAATTGTATTATTAAGAATGATACAACAGAAGAAGAACTGATAAAACAGATAGAAAGCTGTCTGAAAAAAAGCAGACAGTGATACAAAGGGGATAAGAATTTTATGGATGAAGCAATCAAATATCCAGAGCATATGGTATTTGGTCTGGATATAGGGACAAGAAGCGTTGTAGGAACGGTCGGATATCTTGAACGAAAAATTTTTAAAGTAGCAGCACAATGTGTCCGATATCAAGATACCCGTGCAATGATTGATGGGCAGATTCATGATATTACAAAAGTAGGACAGGTGATTTATCAAGTGAAGTCCGAATTAGAGCGAAACTTAGGAAGAACATTAAATGAAGTATGCATTGCGGCAGCAGGGCGTGTATTAAAGACCGTAACGATTAAGGCAGAGCAAGTATTAGAGGAAGAGAGAGTGGTTAGTCAAGAGGATATCTATTCTTTGGATATGCTTGGTGTGGAGCAGGCACATGCACAGCTTGCTGAAGAAGAAACAGAAAATATTCGTTTTTATTGTGTAGGTTATACGGTGATTCAGTATTATATGAATGATTATGTAATGAATAATTTAGAGGGACATAAGGCAAGGAAGATTGGAGCAAATGTATTAGCTACCTTTTTACCAGAAGATGTAGTGGATAGTTTATATGCAGCAGTAAGAGAAGCAGACCTTCAAGTGGCAAGTTTAACATTAGAGCCAATTGCTGCAATTCAGCTTGCGATTCCAGAACAGTTTCGTTTGTTAAATATTGCATTAGTGGATATTGGAGCAGGAACTTCTGATATTTGTATTACAAAGGATGGAAGTATAGTAGCATATGGGATGATTTCTCTGGCAGGAGATGAATTAACGGAATGTTTAGCAAAACAATATTTAACAGACTTTGATACAGCGGAGAAAATAAAAATTGCTACTGGTAAAAATAAACCTATTTTTTATAAAGACATTATGGGATTAATTCATAAGCTGACTTCGGAAGAAGTGCTAGAGGTTTTAAAGCCTGTGCTTGATCATATGACAGAAAGCATTTCAGAAAAGATTAAGGAATTAAATGGCGGAAAACCAGTTAGTGCAATCTTTGTAGTAGGAGGCGGTGGTAAGATTAGTGGGTTTACTTCCTTACTTGCAGATAAAGTGATGATTCCTCGTGAACGAGTGGCTCTTCGTGGGGAAGAAGTAATGGGAAATGTAGAATTTTTAATTCAAGATGCGAAAAAGGATTCTTTGCTTGTAACACCGATTGGAATTTGTATGAATTTTTATAATGAACGAAATAGTTTTATCTTTGTTTATGTCAATAATGAGCGAATTAAGTTATATGACAATGATAAATTAACAGTTATGGATGCAGCTTTACAGGCAGATATTTCAAATAGCTCACTGTTTCCTCAGAGGGGAAAAGATTTGAATTTCCGAGTGAATGGGAAAACTCGTGTAGTGCGAGGGACGGCTGGAGAAGGAGCTGTTATTTTACTGGAGAAGAATGAAGCAAGCCTTCAGACACCAATTCATCAAAATGATCGAATTTTTATTAAGGAATCTACAGTTGGACCAGATGCAGTTTGTTTTATTGAAAAATTACCGGAGTATGAAGGAAGTATTTCTTTTGTAGTAAATGAAAAGAAGATTACCTGTCCAAAATTTGCACAGGTAAATGGAAAATTGGAATCGGGGTATTATGAAATACAAGAAAGTGATGAAATTCAGTTTTTAAATTATTATACAGTAGAGCAAGTGATGCAGTTTTTGGATATTGATACAGAGATGCTGAAGATTTATGTAAATAATCGGTTGGCAGAACTTACAGATCGAGTTTATGAAAATTTTTCTTTGAAGTTTGAAAAACTGACTGGGACTTATGCGGATTTAATTGAAGAAGAATCATAGAAAGGATAAAGGTAAGATATGGCGGATATACAAAGAGAACGGGATTTAGTATTGAATCCAAATGAATATGCCTATGTACTAGATAAAACAAAAGGATTAATTTCTTGCGTTGTGGGGTCTTATAAGATGAGTTTATCTACTTCGGATGCGTTAGTAATTTTTAATGAAAAGAGTAAGCGGTTTGAAGAGGCTGGATTTTCTGAAGCGATTACTACGTTTATTACAGCTCCTGAGAATTGGTATGTAGTTTTAAAAAATCCAACTGTAGATTATCGGCATCCTACACCAGGAACAGCAAATTCACTGCCAGAGCTTCAGATTGGAAAAAAGGTAAATATTCGAGGAAATGTATCGTTTGCTCTTTATCCTGGACAGATGGCAAAAGCAATTCAAGGACATCGCTTGCATTTTAATCAATATCTGTTAGCACGAGTTTATGATGCAGATGCATTAGAGGTAGAAGAAGGGTCAAAAAAAGAAGGAAAGGCAAGAGAAAAAAGAAATCCATATATTACAGGACAGCTTCTTGTCATCAAAGGAACAGAGGTTTCTTTTTATATTCCACCTACTGGGATTGAAGTAATTTCCACTGAGGGAAATAATTATATCCGAGATGCAGTAACATTGGAAAAATTAGAGTATTGTATTTTAAAAAATGAAGAGGGCGAGAAAAAATATGTACATGGTTCAGCAGTAGTATTTCCAAAGCCAGATGAAACATTTGTAGAAAATCCAGAGGGAGGATATAAGTTTAAGGCAATTGAATTATCGGAGATTAGTGGAATTTATGTAAAAGTTGTTTCTAGCTATGAGGAAAATGGTGTGAAATATGCGGCTGGGGAGGAATTATTTATCACTGGAAGGGAGCAGATGATCTATTATCCAAGACCAGAACATGCGATTATTGATTATGAAGGAAAAGTAATTCATCATGCCATTGCCATTCCAACAGGAGAGGGAAGGTATATTTTAGAACGAAAAACAGGAAAAATCAAGATGGTAAAGGGTGCTTCTATGTATCTTGTCAATCCAATAGAAGAAGTAGTAGTTCGAAGAAAATTGACACAACAACAGTGTGATTTATGGTATCCTGGAAATATTGAGGTTTTAATCTATAATGATATTATACAAGAAGAGTATGGAAAAGCAGCAGCAGTTCCTGCTTCTTGTTTGTTGGGGAGTCCATTGGATATTCCATTAGAAAATGGATTTTTTGGGCAGGAAAATGCAGTTGTAGAAGAGGCTGGATTTTCCAGAAAAAGTACATATTCAAAACCTCGTACGATTACAATTGATAATAAATACGATGGGGTAGTCAGTATTGATGTATGGACAGGATATGCAGTAAATGTAATTTCGAAAAGTGGAAATCGAAAGGTCATTACTGGGCCAATTACTTATTTAATGGAGTATGACGAGACATTAGAAGTATTATCGCTATCTACGGGAGAACCTAAAACAACCCATACGCCACTTCGCACTGTGTATCTGAGAACAAATAATAATAAAGTCAGTGATCAGATTGAGTTACAGACAAAAGATTTTGTTACAGTTTGGGTAACTGTTTCTTATTGTGTGGACTTTCTGCCAGAATATCAGGAAAATTGGTTTCGGATAGAGAATTATGTAAAATATCTGTGTGATCGAATGAAATCTCTTTTAAAAAGAGAAGCAAACAAATATTCAATTGAAAAGTTTTATGCACAAGCTTCTGATATTATTCGAGATGTGGTGTTGGATTTAAAACACACAGATTTTACAGAGCAAATGGATACAAGAACAGGACGAATTTTTAAAGAAAATGGGATGTGGATTCATGATGTTGAGATTTTATCGGTTCGGGCAGAAGAAGCTGTACAAAAAGTAATCGATTCTTACCAAAAAAGTGTAGTAGAAAAGACATTGGAATTATCTGCTGCCGAAAAAAAGTTAGAAATGATTCAGAAATTATCGGAGTCAGAAAGAGAACAGGCAGAGCTGCAGTATAAGGTAAATTCTTATAAATTAATTTTAGAAAATAAACTAAAATTAGAAAAAATTAGTAGTGAAGAGACAGAAAAACGGGCAGAAGAGGCCGCTTTTCGAGCTTCCAAAGAAGCGGAAGAAGCAGTACAAACTTTATTGGATACCATATTAAAAGCAGAATTGACAAGACAAAAAGAAGTAGATAATGCAGAATTATATAAACAGGAGAAGTTAGTACAACTTGAATTGGAAAAGCAGAAGTCTTATATTGAGGCAGTTCGAAGTGTATTTGAAAGTATTACGCCAGAGTTAGTAGCATCTATGACAGCACGTTCTAATGCAGAACTGATTGGAACAGTTTCGACAGCAATGGGGGCATATGCGATTGCAGGTGAAGAGTCTGTTTCTGATGTTACAAATCGACTTTTACGAGGAACTTCTTTAGAGGGATTGTTGGAAACTGTATTAGATCCAAAAAAGAAAAAATAAAAGAATAGATAACAGGCATCGATTATGTTACTTGTGGCAAATGAAGTGTCTGTTTTTTTATGTTAAGAAAATTTTAGAAAAGAAGTATAGGTTATTGGAATTGACAAAAAAATAGTAAGTGAAAAAATGGAGCTGAAAGGAAGATTAGATTGACATTTTTTTAACAAAAATACAAGTTTTACCAATATTCGCCATAAAGCCCCTAGCTTTAACTATGGGGATATAAGGCGAATGTTAGTTTTTTCAAAGTTATCGAATTTATACTTGCATTAGATAACATTAAGTTATATCATATTTCTATGAAATACAAATCAAACAACAATGTGGTTTATTCCTGTAAGTATCATGTGGTTTTTTGCCCAAAGTATCGACGATCCGTCTTAGTAAATGGAGTTGATGTTCGCTTAAAGTCCAGCTAATAAATGTCAATAGCAAAATGAGAAAAATCGAAATTATTTTTAAAGCAAAAAAGGCGCACTTACCCCTTGGTGAAAATATCATTTTTTCAAAAGATATTGATTCGTTGGATTTACAGTATTTTATGCGGCTATGTCGCATTTAGCAGCATTGTGTTT
>CAJTXA010000028.1:0-451 GCA_910579865.1 uncultured Lachnospiraceae bacterium | reverse complement strand
AATGATTTCAAAAGGCTTATTGTCCCTGAGTATTGCAAATATCATGTTGCATACTTTGTGTGAAACAGCCCCCATTGCCACGAGTTTGGGTTTTGATTCACATTTTTTGAGGTAGTAATCACGCAGAACCGGATTTTTGGCTTCTCCCGTGCGGGATGTGCCGATGCTTTGTAAAGCCAGTGTATGAACCACCCGCCTGGCTATGGCGGAGCCCCTTTTAGACATTTGGGTTTTTGTGCCTTCAAATTTGCCGGATTGTTTTACTGCCGGATCAAGGCCAAAGTAAGCAAAAAGCTGTTTTGGTTTTGAAAATGCAGAAAAATCACCAATCTCTCCCATGAGGGATACGGCAGATAAGAAACCAGCACCTTTGAATGTTTCGATCAAGTGAATCTGTTTCACAAAATCAGTATCTTCATTAGCATTTATGAGTTCGTGCATTGATTCTAGA